>QUFC01000026.1 GCA_003478355.1 Lachnospiraceae bacterium AM48-27BH | reverse complement strand
TCTGATACCGGATTGCTCTGCACTGCGTGCTCCCGCAATCCTCAAAAACATTCGTAATTCGCTCATTTTTCTTTGAAAAATGGCTGCTTACTCATGTTTTTGGCGGGTCCCAAGGTCAAAAATTCTCCTGCAAGCAAGCTTGCGTCGAACTTCTGACCTTTTGACCCTAGTATCATATTACGAGGAAAATAGGAAAATAGCAACTATTTCAGATTGTTTTTGTGATATTTTGCTATTATTTTTCAGCAATATGCCCAGAACAAATCCTGTTTCTTACCTTCCATATAGTCACTATGCAAATCAACTGGATTGCTAGTTTCTGGAACATTTCTCCGCATCCATCGCCAGCACAAACATCAGTACATGAAGCGCGTCTTCTTCCCGCTCGATATCCAGCACATACGTATCCGTCATGTGAAATAGTTCCTTGGAAACCGAAGCCACCAGTCTGCCGGACGCATCATTGATCTGATAATCCCATTCCAAAAAGTTTCCTTCCACCTGCCATCCATTAAAATCAATGTTGTAATGAGGCACAAAAAATGTAAATTTCTTGCTGATGCACCCCAGATACTGTTCGTTCTCATACAATTCAAATTTCGGAAGGAAGGTAAAGATCTTCTCCTTCACTGTTCCCACTTCCCGGTCATCCCGATTGAAAATCTTCAAACAATGTCCCCAGGATAGCTGTCCTTTTACCGTGTATACAGGATTCTCTCTTTCATCATAAATATCATAGCTGTCAAACCAGGAAAAAAATCTCTGACGAAATAATAACCTCATATACTGCACCTCCTATACTCACTCATTTTGTTACTGCCCACTATATTTTTGCTTTCTATTCTATGTTTTCTTACAGTCATCGCGGCAAAGTGCGCAGACCTACTGAACCGTTATTTTCTTTCCTATTTTTATTCTAAGTGGTAAAATAGGAAAGAACAAGAAACAAAAGATTACGTTTTTATAACAGTTTCAGACAGGAGATTCTGTCAACTACCCATCACCTAAAGGTAATGGGCTTGTAACTGCCCAGTCGTACGAACGGCTTGCACCTCCGACCTTTAATCCCCGATAGATATTGCTATCTAAAGTGGCGTTACATCATAGGATGGTTGGCAGCACCCTTTGTAGCAGAGTTTACTCTGTTACAACTGTATTAGGTACTTGGCTATCTACAAGATAGTCTATTCCCATACGATACAGATTCATTGCTCCAATGCGGTCATCATTCGATTTGTAACCACAGTTTTTGCAAGCAAACAGATGTATCTTTTTATTGCGGTTAGATTTTTCAACGTGTCCGCAACAAGGGCAGCACTGACTTGTATAACGGGGGTCTACCTTAATAACAGAAGACTGATTCTGTTTTGCTTTGTAGATTAGTTTTTGCTCAAGGTCATAGAAAGACCATGATACAGAAACATAACGGTCTTTTGTTTTAACACGTTCTGTAGCATTACGAATACCTGACAAATCTTCCAATACAAAGAGCGTGTGCTTTGGGTTATTTTCAACGAGTGCCTTTGATACCTGATGGTTCATATCCTGCATCCAACGGTTTTCTCGCCCACCAATCGCTTTCATTCTTCGTCTTGAAGATGAGGTCTGTCGCATTTGAAGTTCTTTACGAAGTTTGGAATAATTAGCACGTTTTTGCTTTATAGCCTTACCACTAACAAATCCAGACTTGTTTTTGCTGTCATAAGTGGCAACAACAAAGTTAATACCTCTGTCTATGCCCACAACATTACAGATGTCAGAAATATTACTTTCTTCGACATCGTAAGTTACTGGTATGTGAAGATAATACTTGCCATGCTTATTTACAAGTTTAGCTGTACCAAACTTATAAATCGTATGGTCGAAATACTTAGACATTCCATCTGCAAAATAAGATAACTTCACACGACCGTTTAGCGTATTGATCGAAAAGCAGTTTTGTGTTAAGGAATAATCTCTGTTCCAAACCAAATCATACTGAGGCTTTTTGAACGAGGGTTTCATCCATTCATTTTGATTCTCAAGAATGGCCTTACATCTGGCGATAACAGTCTTTAAAACAGACTGAGCCATTTGCGATTTAAGGTTAAACTTTTCTCGTAAAGTAGAATACAAAATCTTATTAAGTGAAAACTGCTTTAAGTCATGAGTACGGAATATATAGTCTGAAACATAATTACAGGCATTACGATAAACAGACATCGTTTCATCAAGCAAAACCTTATCTGTTTCATCTACGACTATTTGAATTTTAGCTGTAATCGTCATCTGTTCCATGGATGTACTCCTTTCATAGATATTTCACTAAATATATTATATAATGACAATTAATGAAAATCAATGTTTTGAGGTGAATTATGGATAATAGATAGGGTTTGCGATATTGTCAAAATTGTAAAGCAAGAAACAACGTATTATTTATGGCACAAATATGGTTCGCTTCTGTCTAAACAGTATTGGAAAAAAAAGATATTTTGGTCAGACGGATATTTTGCTTGTAGCATCGGAGAAGTATCGTCAGCTACCATACAAAAATATATTGAGAGTCAGGGGTAATGACGAAAGATTTACAAGGCTCCTCCCACCACCTGAAGGTAGTGGGTTTCCGCCTATGGCAAACGAAAGGATTTTATTTATGAAACAGCACACGTGGTCCCATACCAGTTTTGATGATACTTTTGCTTATGAAGTTCTCTCCGTGGTGGAAGAAATCCCAGAAGGAAAAGTGGCCACCTACGGCCAGATCGCCCGGCTCATCGGCAAGGAGAAAAATTCCCGCCTGGTGGCCCGCGCCCTCTCCCACGCCGAACAATTCGGTGAATTTCCCTGTCATCGGGTCGTTAATCACGCCGGACGGCTGGCACCTGGATGGGTAGAACAGGGATTTCTTCTGATGCAGGAAGGAGTAGAATTAAAAGACAGGAATCATGTAGATTTAAAGAAATATCAGTGGGATTGCTGATGAAAAAATGGGTGCCACAAAAAATGCGACACCCATTTCTATTTTTATTATTTGTTGTTCTTCTGTGCGATTGCTGCCTGCGCCGTACATACCTTGTGTATATAACGATGTACATTTTGAATTAGAGCTGTCCGGGCAGCTCACCGACGCAGGCTGCCCGGAAAAGGGATGGTGTGCCCCTCCTCATCAGCAAAAGGACCAAAGTGTAATTTACTATCCATAGAGCAGGTCGTGTACTTCCTCTGACCGGCTAAATTCAGAAAGGCAACTGTGGGCTGCGGAGAAAAGTCCAAGCACCAGGCAAAGCGGGAATCAGACAGTGGTGTAACCTGTGAAACAAAGAGATCAATGAAATCCTCGCTTACCAGACCGTCATGCATTTCAACTGCCTCGCACAACGCTGCTTCAATGGCTTCCATATCCAGGCGTCCGGGATTGTAGTCCTCTGAAGCAATTTGAGCTTTGCTCTGACGAAGGGCCTCCATCTGCTGCTGAATTTCTATGGTCCGCTGGAGGAACTTATCCTGCTCAATCTCTCCACGGGCACGGACCACAACCAAGTCATCCAGCTGTTGTTGGAGCAACTGAATAGAGTCATCTTTCGCTTTCATCAAATCTGCTCGACGATCTGCGTCTGGCTTGTAGCAAGCATCCAGCATTTTGCAGGTCTGGAGGACGATTTCTCTTTGGTCTCCCCATACCCTCTCAAATATTTTGGAGGCCATCAGTTCCAGCTTGCTTTGTCCAACCGGCTTGATCTCACAGATAGGTGTTGGATTGCCTTGTTCATTCTGAAGGCGGATGCGGGGGGTATCATGGTGTCGTTTGCATTCATATCCATAGATAGGCTTTCCTGCATTATTGGTTCTCCAACGATGTCGAAGCATGGGAGAACCACAACGACACCTCATTTTTCTACCCCACACATTCTGAGCCTGCTGAATACCAAACTCCGTGTACGGCCTTTCTCATCGGTCAGCCGTTTGGTCCTACTGCGACGAATGGCATTACACCGCTCGTACTGTTCCTCCGAGATAATCTGAGGGAAGCCACCTTTTACATAGACAAACTCACTCTCGTCACGCTTGATTCTCTTTTGCTCCAAATAGTTATTGGAATAAGACTGACAGTAAACTGTGTACCCCAGATAGTTTTTGCGCTTGATGATCTTTGATACTTTTCCGGCGTCCCACTTGACCTTACCTACTCCGTTTTTGCGGCCAAGGCGGGTTAGCTCTTTTGCTACTAAGGTTTCCCCCATGCCGGAATCATAGAGGTCAAAAATCATTTTTACGGTTTCCGCTTGATCGGGATCAATTTCAAACTGCTTGGTGAGTTTGTTTCTGGTATATCCGAAAATGTTCCCGTTTCCATAGAGGACGCCTTTTTCGCGACTGACCCGTTGTCCTGCAAGAGAGCGTTCACTGATTTTGCGGCTTTCTTCCTGTGCCATAGTAGCCATAATGGTCAGTCGCAGCTCGCCATCACCGTCAAGAGTCCAAATGTTATCATTCACAAAATAGACTTCAATTCCCATGGCGGCGAGTTGGCGAACACAGACCAGTGCATCTACCGTGTTTCTGGCGAAGCGGCAGACCTCGCGAGTGACGATCAAATCGAATTTATGCTGTTTGGCATCCTCCATCATCTGCATAAAGGCATCCCGTTTATAGACCTGAGTTCCGGTAATGCCTTGGTCGATGTAGCGGTTGATAACATTCCACTGAGGATGAAATCGAGCAACATCATCATACCACTGCATCTGATTTTGCAGGGCTTTGACCTGGGCCTCGTGTTCTGTTGAGGCACGGCCATATATGACTGCCCGACAGGGTTTGTCCCGAAAAGATCGAGATAATGAGTACGGCGACATATTGTACATAGCATCTTCCTCCTTTAGTGTTCCTGATTTCTTCTGACAAAACGAGAATACTCAAAAAATCTTTAATCTGCAATGATATGGACGCTGGGCTGACATCCTTGACAACCCAGCGCAAAAAACCTACTTGTTCTGATAGGTTCGTTTCACATTAAAATAGGTTGCTTCGTTGATAAGTCCCTTTTTGTAGAGCATATCAATCAGCTTTAAGCACACATAAGTGCGGTCAATAATTGTTTCATTCATGGCTCATATCCTCCGGTAAGTGATACTGTTGTGGTAATGCTGCAAGCCGGATCTTTTGAAGTGTCAACGCCGTAAGACTGGATAATGTATAGTATTCGACAGGGCTGAGTGCAGACGCCTTGTTGTCCGCCGCGCGAGCTGCCATTGTATCAATGCTGCGGCGAAGTTTAGCTAATTCATCAATCAGAGCTACATAGTCTGCTGGAGGGAGTTCAACAGGACGAACTCCTTTAATTAAACTGCGGATATATGCGCCTCTGGATGACGCACCTACACGACGAACTTGATTATCCAGGTCTGCCAAATCATCTTCCGTAAATCGTACATAGGCTATTTGGGTTGCACAGACATCTTTCTTGTTCATAACCTCGCCTCATTTCCTGAATGACGGCGTGTCGATTTACGAGGAGTAATGATATAGTCATACCCATTGCGGACCCCGCAATAAGTACAGGTATCTTTTACAAGTTGATAGCGATCCACGCGCTGAATCCTTATGGTTGGAACATTATAAAAAGCATTGGCACAAGTTGCACACAGGCAAATCATCTGCGGCCTCTGTTGCCGATTTTCAGTTTCTTGTTTCATGGCCTGTTCGCTCCTATTACTGTTAATTTAGAGACTGAGGGACCCAATGCCCTTCCCTGGCATTTGTGCCTCTCACTTGTAGGCCACGGCAGAGGCCGTTTGTTGCGCAGATTGCAAAATTTAATTCAAAAAGTAGCATAGCCCTGCCAAAATGGCAGGGCTATGCTTTAGATGGTTTGTTGCTTAAGGATTATAGTGCATCATGGCATCCTGTATCTTCTTAATTTTTCTGCATATTGAGGACCGATTGACCCCTTGCTTACGAGCAATTTCTGCGGCAGAAAAACCCTCACACAAAAGGCGAGCAATTTGTTCCAGGTCTTTGGGAAGTGAAGTGAGAAAATCTTCTACTTCCAATTCAAACTGCACGCGTTCCATATCATCACCTGTATAGTACCCTCCCATTCCTTCGGGGTCCTGAGCATCCAAAGAACAGTGACGGCGTGTTTGTGTGTGTTGATTATTGTATTCCAAGCGATCCAGTTCTCGCAATTCGGCAATCCAAGCTCCATTGACACAGGAATCATCGTCTGCTCCTAAAACCAGCGTAGAACGCGAACCATCTGCAAAGTAGTAGACATAGGTATCGTGTCTTTGGGGAGAGTTCGTATGAACCACATCTTGATTGATAGTTCCTAATTCTTGGCGATGTGTTTTATAACGAGCTTGTGAGCACTCGGTAATAACTCTTTCGTTGTGACCATCAACATTTTCGGTTGTCTCAATAAAAAAGCGCCCAGTAAAGCAACCGTTGCGGCGTGCCTTACTGAACGCTGAAAAACTGATTTCCTCCCATTCCTGTGGGCTGTTATTTTTCCAAATGAATACTCTTGTCATATCCTTTCCTCCGTTCAAATTCTTGGTAGTCAGTGAATTTGAACGGTGTCATGGATATTTTGCTATGTACGCCTCCCAGCGCATACCGGCCTCCTAATACCGGGCAAAGAAAAAGGCCGGAAGTGTTTTCACCTCCAGCCATGTTCCTGCCGCCATATTACAGCAGGAATGAAAAAAGCCCGGTTAATGCCGGGCCTTATGTAGAAAAGTATTCAATTTAGCGCATTCCTGCCACTATACCAAGTATAGCAGGTCGGAAGTCGGAAGGGAGTAGGGATTAGGTCGGGGATTTGTCGGAATTTAGTCGGGATTTAGTCGGGGCAGTTCCTCTAGGACTTCTGGAATAGAATATCCAAACAAGCAAACAGAAAATAAATAGATAGCTTCTCGTTTTCGGTCATAAAAGACACTGCGCTCTATATTTAGTTCTTCCAGCAATTCTTTCTCTGTACTGTTGAACCGATAGATGAATTGCTTAGTCAAAATTTCATAGTAAAGTTCTCCTCGATCCGGATACCGTTTCAGACGAAGGAGCGCACGGTCAATAATATTGACCAGCATTTGATTTTGAACAAGGCAGCACACTTTTTCTTCAAAGGCTTGTAGTTCAATATCTGGTGCAAAATTTTCAAGATAGCAGAGGCCAGACTCTATATCTTGTTCTCCCATAATCCAAGCAGTTTCTTGCAATTCTTCTGCCCGTTCACTCAGAACCCAGACTACATCCCGGTAAATCTTTAGAATCAGCCTGCTTCTATGAAACGCAGCGTCGCTGTTAAGCCCTAAAGCTGTTAGTCTGCTGTTACATTTTTGAATTGTTGTGCTTTCTTTCCTCATAGAATATCCCTCCTTGTTCGCAATATTGCGAACATATTAGGTACAAAATAGCATAGCGGAGGAGATAGAGAGAGGGGAGAACCTCTCTCTATTCCCGCTCTTTGGTTATATCAGGTTCCTGGATTTTAGACGAATCTGCATTGCTTGCTTGGAAACCTCAAAAATGTTTGCCATTTCAGCAATGAGCTGTTCATCTGTCCGACCCATTCTAAGTCGGTAAAAACATTTTTTGATCTGCGGTAAAGGCATCAGCAGAGCAGAAGCCAGAGTATCTGCCTGGCGCTCAATTATGCCATGACTTTCATCGGAAGAAACATTTCCGTTATAAGCAGCAACATCTCCAGTACCGGAGTACAACTTCTTATGTAGTACCCAATGAGCCAGCTCATGGGCACAGGTAAAACGGAGCCGCCCTAATTTTGACGGATCACAAAGCCGTTCATCAATTAAGATTGTACCGGCTCTTACTGCAATCATTCGATACTGTCTCTGTATCTGGTCATATAAAACAACGGCACCGTCATCGAAAATTGTTTCCCCTAATATCTTGGGGTTTTTTCTTAGTGTATGAAACTCCAGGATTAGATCAAACTTTGTCTCGATAATGGTTTCGATTGGCACAGGATATGGTTGCCCGGATAGCAGAGAGGGATCATATTCCATCAGGATTTTTCGCCCTACCGCCTCGATTGCTTCTGTACGGATTTGTGGAATTGACAAAGCTATCCCCCCTATCGTTTACGCTCCTTTAGCATTTTCATAAATGTCTGCCATTCTTCATCGGTAGCGTCTACTTCTTTTGCCACACGCAAGGCCGCCCGAACAATATCTTTTTCCATGATATAGTCTGGCAAATCAGCAGATACTGTATTGCGTGATTTTGCGGCCAGATCCAAAAGCAACTCATGTTCTGATTTATCCAAATTCAGAAAGGCAGAGATGCGTTCCACAAAATCTCCAGTGGGAGCAGGACGGCGGCTTTGTTCAATGTCACACAGATAGCCATAAGCAATATTCAAATGCTTGGCTGTATCGCGTAAATTGAATTTATGTGCCTTGCGTTTCTCAGCTATAAATGATCCAAAAGTTATATTGCCCACAGCATTCACCTCTCATTTGTTCGACGAACTGCGAACATCTTGCTTATATTGTATATCGAACATCCGTTCACTTCAAGGACAAAAATTCCATTTGAAAAGAGGTGTTAAAAATCAATAACACCTCTTTTGCACTATATAAATTCCTGAGCGATTTGCTGCATTTCCGTAATGCACTCTTTGGGAGAGAGAATTTTTATTTTCCCTTTGAATTTGAATATCCAGCCATAAAAAGTTCCACTGGGGTTCACTTCAATTTTGGCTGTGAAGTGTGTATCATCATACCTATCAACAGCAGCATCTTCTCCATAATGATCTATAATTACTCTCATCAATTCGTTTTCACATAGAAGGGTTACTTCCTTCGATGACTCCGATGTAAACATATCAACCATTTTATTTGTATAGGAGGCTACATCAAATCCCTCTATCGGCATAAAGTAAGTTTCCAGATTTTCTACACTTGTTAGCCGATCTACACGGAAGTGAGCAATCTTCTGATGCTTCAGAGAAAATCCAATCAAATAGTAATGGTCATTTTTCCATTCAAGCGCATAGGGATTTACAACATAATAATATCCATCGTGCTTTAAGATTTTCTTTTTTTCCTGAGTATATTCATAGTATTGGAACCGAATTTGCTGATGGTTTCCAATCGCTGTTTGGATATTATCAATGATATAGTAAACCTTTTCATTATGCGGTTTGACACGGCTGGATAAAGCAGCAAATTTTTGAAGCTGCTCTGCCTGATGTGTGCTGGCTAAACAGCATAATTTCTGCACCAGCTCCTCGGATTTCTTGGCAGAAATAATCTTTGAGGAAGCTACTGCGTCTGTCAGCATTTTTAGTTCTGGATACTCAAACAGTCGGCTTCCCATAAAATATTGGTTTTGGGTACTCTTGACCACCACAATATCAATCCCTGCATCGATCAGAGTATTGGTATCCGCGTAAACAGTCTGCCGCACTGCCTGAATTCTTTTTACATTCAGATGGGCAATGATGTCAGATACTGTGGCGGGATGATTTTCGTCGGTCCGCGCATAGAGAAACCGGAGTAATTCCAGTATCCTCATATTTGTTGAATTCTGCATACTTCACCTCCTCGATTCTTAAAATGGCCTATTTTGTATGGTGTCCAGCCCCAAAGACCAGAAGCAGGGCGACAGCACAGAGAAGTAGGCCAATCCAATTTCGATCCATAATCAGCTTGATTACCGCCACAAGCAGCAGTCCGCCCACCAGGAGCACAACGCCGTTCATTCAGCGTCCTCCCGAGGCATAGTTCCCCATGTGGATGTCCAGCACCCCTCTGGGCGGCTGGATCAGAGCGTCCTCATACTGACACTTCCACTGAATCTCTCGGCACATCTGGCCATCCGCCACGCCGTCTATGGTTTCCCCATCCTGAATGGGGTTATCATGCTCCAATATGTACGATGCCACATTGTAGGCGTGGTTTACCACCCAGTTGGGGTCCATGTCGTGGAAGTGGTACTGGAGGTCGGGCAGGAACAGGGTGCTCATGCCCACCGTGTCGATGAGCATATCTTCGGTACCCTCAATGTTAAAGAAGCGGACATTGACGCCAAAGCGGATGAAGCGGTCCGAGCCTTCGATCTGATGGGAACGCACATCCTCCGCCAGAAACAGCTTGCCGCAGTTCTGGAAATAGAATGCTTCGCATGAGGGGTACAGCTCCGCCAGAGCCTCCAAGAAGTCGATGTCCAGATTGGCACGCTCCAGTGCCGGAAGCGCCGCCGTCAGCATATCGGTAGCTACCACCTGATATTTGCACTCCCGGAAGATCCGCTCCCGGTCCTCCTGGCAGTCCCACATCTGGCTCATCAAAAAGGCATCGAAGCCTTTGCCCTTGAACTTGTCGCATTTCATCACCATCAGCTGCACCGGGCATTTTCCGTCCTTGAACTCTGCAATATGCTCCTGTGCGGCAAAGCCGGCCATTTTCTTATCATAACAGAAGCACTCTGTTGATCCGATGTGCTTCTCCATTATGGCAGTCATTTTTTCTTTATCCGGCATTTCTACCGGTTCTTTGAACAGCATCTGAATGAGATAGGGGCCTCCGGGCTGGGGGCCTTTTTTGTCATCCAGGTTTTGCTGGAACACTTTATTGCTCATACTTATTCCTCACTTTTCCTGATGGCATCTTCGATCTGTCTGCTGACGGTGTCCATATAAAGATACACCCCATCCCGATCACAGTGGTACAGGTTTGAGTAGCTTGTACTCTCATTAGGGCGGATAGGGTTAGGCTCCACCACCTCGGTAGCTTCCAGCAGACCGACACTCAGTTCAGCCGCGGCAGTGAGGGCCTTTTTCAGCACAGCAAGCTGTCCGTTGCTCCAAATCCTCTCCAGATCTTCACACACTTTGGGGTCCTGCTCCAGATTACGGAGAAGTTGCACAACCTGCTTCGGAGACAGGTAGACACCGGCGCAGTAGTTTTCAATGATCTGATTTTCTGCCGGATTTGGAAAAGCTGTTGGCACCACCTGTTCCCATGAGGTAAAGTAGCGCGCATATTCTGGCTTCTCCTCTATCAAAAAGGAAAAACCGCTCCCTCTAGTGTAATAGTAATCCCGGAAAAAGCCCTGGATCACCGCAATATAAAAGCCGTGGCTCTTGTCAAACAATTCATCCGGCTCTGTCCCCGCACCGACCCGCAAGGTATCCAGATATTTTTCCGCATAGAAATCCTCTATCCCATTCTGTGCGGCAAGAGCCAGCACCTTTTCTTCCTGCCCCTGCTGGACCCAGGAAAGCGGGGTAAAATACCATTCCTGCATTTCTTCTGGGGAAATCGGGTGAAAACTCACATCGTATCCCATAAAATCCTCCTTTCACTCACACTCAGGCGATTCCTCTAATGAACCGATTATTTCCTGTAGTTCAAAAAGCGCATCTTCTGCCTGGCGGCCTGTTTCCTCGCCCCAAAACCGATTTCCCCCAGCTAACTGATCAATTAGATTAAATATGGCGACTGCGTCAGGGATGGGGATAGCTCCCGCTGCCTTCCATGCTGGTTGATTTTCAAGAAGATAGGCTTTTATTTTTCCAAACAACTGCACCTGAAATGTGTTATTACAACGCAGTTCCACAAGAAATCCATTTTCGCCATAAACTATATCTGAAAAATTTGTATTCAAATATTCCTTCATAGACATATCCTTCTGCTCAATCCCACCAGAAGTACCAGACGGTAGACTGCCTCAGGACATCCGCCAGATTGCCCACAGTGGGGTCATCCTGTTCTTGATCCACGATGTCCGGGCAGAAACCGTACTGCTCTGCGGCGACCTCCATGGCCTTCTCCTGGGAAACAGGGGCCGGGAGCAGGAATTCCAACTCATCGTGGCTCATTGCAGCAGGCACCGCCCCATGCTGCTCAAACCAGTATTTGGCCACCGCCATCAGTTCCGGCGTGTCTGGGCACTCGTTCCAGTTTCCGAAGGGCAGCCAGGCGAAGAGCTCCCAAGGGTTCTTCACGGGGATTTTAGCCAGAATGAGAGGATAGGTCATATCATTATCGGAATTCCAGTAGCTTGAAAAACGGCGGTTATCATATCCGCCCTCCATCTCGCCCAGGACTTCCTCATCCCAGTCCATATCGTCATCCTCAGCTTCTTCCTTGCGCTGGCCGGTCAATTCCTCCAAAACTGCCTTTCCGTCCTTGATGGGCGCAGAGAGCATCTTCTTCCGGTACTCCGTTACGGTTTTGAGGTCAAATTCGTAAATGTCCGCATCATTATCCGGGTCGGCGTTCATCACCAGACATTCCAACAGCGTTTCGTCATCCGCCTTAATGAGAACCGGCACAAAGCCCTCTTTGAGACTTTCCCGTTTGGCATAGTTATATGCCGACATGATGGGGTCATCATCCGTCATTGAGGGGAAATAGGTACATTCACAGTCCAGATACTCCATGATGGCCTGAGCCACCTCGGAAGGTTCCAGAGTGGCCTCATCGAAACTCTGTCCCTGCCAGTTGACGAACCGTTTTTCCATGACCTTTGCCATAGCCTGGTAATAGTTTTCATCAAAGGGAATGAACAGGTAGGCTTCGTCCTGGAACTTATCTGAATAATATTGCTCTGAGCCAAAATATTCTAAGGCATAGTTGTCAATGTCGCCGGGGAAGTAAGGGCTGTCTGCCTCCCCATAGTAGTAGGAAGCAAATGCTCGGCCAATCTTATTGAACAGCGGGCCGACCAGCTGCCCATCCAGCTCATCCCGGATAAACTCACGCAGATCCACATTGGCAGGATCAGCTTTTACCTTTTCTACCACAGATCCGTACTCAGCGAGGAATTCTTCGCCCACTAGGTCATGCTCCATGCACCAACGCAGGTAAATGGCCATGTGGTTGTAGGCGTTGATTTCATCCACCGGCAGGTTCTTTTCTTCAATGGTTTCCAGATGCCAGGCAGCATCGTCCATTTCCACCACATAGTCATCTTCATCATCCCCGCCAAGGGTGCCTCTGGTGATGGCATTCTGGCGGGTGGGATTAACCACAAAACTGATGCCTGCCATTTTTTTAAGCAGAGCGTCCGCATCATGCTCCATCTTATACTCCATCTCATTCCGATAGAGCGGGATCACCTGATAGAAGTTGACCTCCTCACTGCTCGGCAAAGTGCAGACTTCACCTCCGTTCCAGACAACATCCTGCGGACCTACCAGAAGTGCGGCGCAGAGTTCCGTATCCTCTGCAAACGGCGATTGCTTATCCATTGTGTGGCCAAAGCCCAGCCAGGTATCGTTGGAAATAGGCAGGCGTGCCAACACTTTCAAGAGACCAATCGGCCAGTACCACCGCTCATCCTTCAGGGATTCCTCATCCAGTTTCCAATCCGGTGGCAGAGCGATGGCCAGCTCTGCTCGCTCCAGCTTGTATTCCGCCAGTTCCTCCGGCACATTCATCCGGTGAGCACCCATGCCCATCGTTACCAGTGTGTAATAGTCCCGCTCATCAGAGGGAGGAACAACGCAGATGTCCACATGGATGTCAGGGGAAACCAGCTCATGGAACACATTCTCAAACTCACCAAAGGTGTTTTTGATGTGCTGCTCTATCGCAGACATCTCATCCTCCGAATAAACCTCCGGCTCGCTGTTTTTTCTTGAGGACCAGAAGGCATCCGCCTTCGTGCCGTCCGGGTTCAGGAAAATCTGAAAATACTGATCGTCTCCCGGCTGTTGATAGACAAGACCAATGCGGCGGGTCTGGTCCACAAACACACCTGTTAGAATGCCCTCTGGTTCTCCTTCAGGGGTGTGGGTTAGCCATTCACCGCTGTCCAGCCGTTCCTTGAGCTGCCGCAGCCAGTCGGTTCCCATCTTGGAGAGTCCAGCTTCGTTCATACGGAAGGAAAGCTCCACAAGATGTTCCTTCACCGGGTATTGGAATTCACAGCAGGGGGAATTTTTCTTATAGCTATACCGCTCTGGGTGGAACAGTTCATAAAATTCGGCAAGTCCCGCTTCGTCCACCCGAATGCAGGCTATGGCGCATTGTTTATCATCCGCATTCTCGTCCAGTCCCCGCTGGAGCGTTTGGTCAGCATCGGGATTGATCCAATGATATTCCATCTGTTCCAGGGTGGCTCCGGCTTTGATCTCTTTTTTTAAGGTCAGGAACTCATAATCTCCCGGTTCCAGTTTTAATCCTTGCTTGACGGCATCCAGCGCACCGGATTTATCGCCAAAATGCGCCCGTAGCTTGCCCAGATGGAGCCAGATCCAGGGGTAGTCCGGCTCCTCCAGAGCGCCCCGCTCCGCATATTCCAGTGCTTCTTCCAGCCTGCCGCAATACATCAACGCCACAGAATACCGGTAGTACCAGGTAGCGCAGCCCGTGGCGTTTTTCTCCGAATCCTTCATCCATTCCGCAGCGCGGTAGTAGTGGATGTAATCGTCCAGGTTAAGGCAGGCAAAGGCATACCAGAGGGCAATCTGTAAATCCTGGTGAGCCTGTTTTTCGCTGAATCGTCCTTCTTCTACGCCGCTTTTGATAAAATTCTCCAGCCAGTCGAGCATTTTCCCAAAGTAAGCGGCAGTTCCTTCGTCAAAGGACTCCAGTATTTCAATATCCTCTGTCGAGAGCAGGGAGCCAGTTTCCTCATGAATATCAGGCTCTGGTTCTTTCTCGTCCAGTAGCGGCACACCGCCCACATCCCGCCGAAATGCATGGAAGTGAGCATAGGGCAGGTCGCTTCCCTCAAAGAATGCCTGTGCCGCTGTTAGTACAGCGGGCAGATCCCAGGCGATAAAATCCAGATACCCACAATACAGACCAGTGGCCCCACCCAGGAAGGTCACGGCTTCCTCTCCTGCATCCCGTAGGATGGCATCCCGCAGGTTATCCCGGAAATCCAGAATAGCTTTCACTCGTTCCTCACCGGTAAAACCGGACAGCGGGTACAGGAGGAATCCAGCGGCAATGCCATCCTTGTGGTACTCATCCACCATATCACTGCGGGCAGTCAGGTAGTCGTTGATGAGCACCGGCAGGCGGCAGCTTCCAGTATAAACATCCAGCCGCCAGTCAGCCTCCGGGTCCTCCACCGGTTCCAGTTCATAGGCAAGATAACTGTTTTCCAAGTAGTCGCTGCCATCCCGCCAGAGAGAAAGCCCCATGCTTTGCAGCAACTCCGGCAGTTCGGAAAGCAGCTTGGCCGGTTCGTCTTTCGGTTGAGCATAAACATCAAACCCAGCAACAAAGGCGATAGCGGAAACTTCTCCGATGGTTTGATCCACCAGCATAGAGAGTGCCCACCAGACCTTGTCTGTGTCCTCTTTCAAGATCGGCGTCAGCTTTTCACAGTAAAGGACCAGACTTACCTGATGATCCTCTGTTTCCTCTGCCCACATCTGCACATCATCAGCCCGAACTTCGATCTCTCCAGCCCGCAGCTCGAACCCCTCACAGGGCTGGCGGCCTACCCAGATATTCCAATGCTCAAGCACCGATTCCGGGGCCTGCTTCTGGAAGTACACCAACGGGAACAGGCGGGAGCGAAGCCCCTCTGGACTGAGGATCAATTCATGCTTTTCGCCATTGAAGCCCAGCTCGAAGGAAGTATCACGCAGGGCCGTCTTGAGTGCATTCCCGCATTTTTCAACCAGTTCTTCGCCGCGCTGGTGTGTTTCGTCCGTATCTATGATTTGACGCAATTCTGCCTCAATCTGAGAAAAGGCTGCCCATGCTTCCTGCGTCCTTTCACGGAAGTTCTTTTCAAAGCGGGGCAGGGACAAACGACGGCGGCAATCGTCTATGTACTCCTGGGTATCTTTGTCTCCGGGGCGGCCTTTCAGGGCCTTTTCAAAGTAACGCAGGGCGGGGCCTTCCTCATCCAGAAAATAATAAGCGGAAGCGATCCGATAATTCCAGCAGTGATCTTCGGCAAAATGCTCCTCATGGGGAGCCAAAAGTTCCAGCGCCTTTTCAAAAGGCTCCCGTTCTCCAATATGTGCAACGGCAATATATGCCTTGGCCAATTCGCTGTCCAGTTCCGGGGTGCGCTCCTCGGCAGGAATTGCTTCCAGGGCGTCGATTACCTTCTGCGCTTCATCCTGTTCAAACCATTTCTGACATTGTTTCAATAAATCCATATCATAATCTCCTTTTCCATCTTCGATAGGGATAGGTTTCACTAATAAGCAGAGCTTGTAATTTCAAAGCTAAAATTCATATCTGCATTTATGGTGACTTCTTCATTTGTGGCTGGTTGTATCACAAACTCAAATGTAGGTTCATAGTCCCCATCCTGCAAGGTTTCTCCACCCAAAATCTCGATATGATACCAGCCATTTGCAAGCTCAATCATCGGCTTCTTATGCACTCTATAGTAAGAAATCAGATCTTTCACCTTTTCAGGCGTAAACTGTTCCAATATTGGCCATGTAAAAAGCATCAGCATATTATGATCTACTTTGAGGGAATAGCCACTTTTTCTAAGTTGCAATCGGTTTCTTTCTTTGCACAGCTCCGGTCTATCACCAGAGAGATTGAACAATATGGTATAGGGATAGTTTTCAATACCGGCCATTGGGATTACAATTCCTTCGTCAAATACCCTGTCGCCGCTTTCGTTTGTGGTAAACTCCATCGCTAAATCATCTGAAAGATGATTTGCCTGCTTCCAGTCCTCCAGCAACAAAATGTCACCAAGGAGAAAATAATTAACAAGATCGTTTAATACTTCCGTAAACCTATATATCATCCATTATGCCTCCCTTACAATCCTGTCCGCTGCCAGCCGTTCAGCCGCTCCTGCACCGCGTCAATCATCCAACCCTCGCCCACGCGCTTCATGAGAAAGCGGCGGTCAAAGCTGGTATTTTTCTCTCTGGTGTAGATGTAGAGCTTGTTCTTAGTGATCTGTTCCGCGTCAAGGAATTCTTCCCCCTTGTAGGTGCCCTGGGCACTGTATGAGAGGTCCAGAGGCAGATAGCCCGGACGGGGCTTTTCGCTCACATACTTCTCCCAGATCGCCAGCAGGCGGGGCACAGCCTCGGGATCTTCAAACCCAGCCTGCTCCATGTACTGCTCCCATTCTGTCATCTCGGCAAAGAAGGCAGACAACACCCTGCGGCATTCCGACGCTGCCTGCTCATCCAGCTGGACGGGCTTTTTGGCCTTTTCTCGCTGGAACTGAGAGAAGTGTTCCATTTGCTCCTTGGTGAACTGCACATGGACCACCGGCTTGATGTAGTTGTTGCCGGCGACAGCCAGCAAGCCCTCATAAGTGACAGCAGTATGGTCGATCCAGATATGGGATAGCTTGGGGATGGAAGCCGCCTGGAGCAGACCGGCATCATCCAGCCCAGTGTGGTCAAGGGCCAGCAGGTCCAGCTTACAGCTTTGCAGGGCGGACAGGCCGCTTCCGTCGATTCCGGAGTTCCCGGTCAGCAGCAGGATGCGCAGCTTGGACATGGCGGAAAAAACGGGGAAACAGGCGTCGGTAAGGGCGCTGTTCTCCACGCCGAAGTTGACCATACTTTTATGCCCGGCAAAGGGGGCAAGCAGTTCATCCGTCACCGGATACCCTTTCACATGGAATCCCACCAGGGTGTAACCGGCCAGCCGTTCCATGATCTCTGTGGTCAGCTCCGGAATATCAAATTTCTTTTCTCCATCTAAAGTTAGGACACCGTTTTCCCAATCCGCTGTTCGTGCCCGCTTTGGCCATTCCATAGTTTACCTCCTTACTCTTGCGCTCTATCTATTACCATTCTCCACCCGGATGTCTGCACCCGGATAACAGGACGGAAAAAGTCATAGTCATTGTGAATCTCATTATCTTCCCGAACCTCCGGTTTACAATGAGGGGAACAGGGTAAATATCCAAGCAAAGGACCCATGCCTCCGCAGATATTGCAGCCTCCGTCGCCGCCGCAGGTGGTCAATGTTTTCCCGTCTACCAACTCTCGCTTATAGGGGTCGTAGGCAATAGACAGGCCAAAGAAGTTAGCCTGCTCTATGTCGTATGACTTACCCTGTTCTTCCTCTCTTTCAAAGTGGTGTAGTTTCATCTTATAGTCCAGTCCATCCCCCCAGGGAAACAGGGTTCGGCATCCGCCGCCGCACAGGTAGGCCCACTCATCCGGCGTGGGAAGGCTGGCTGCCAGCTCCCACAACAGGGACCGCTGAAACTCTGGGTAGGTCATTGGATGGCACAGCCACGCTCGCCAGCTATCAGCATTGCGTTCAAAGCGGACCGTTTCGTGTATTTCAAAGCTCTGGCTGTCCTGACCCGCCCACCTCTGCAAGTTCTCCAGCCACTCAGGGTGGGCGGTGATGCGAGGGTCGTTCATGGGTACACTTTCCCAGCCAATCTCCTCCAGTTTTCTGCCCACAAACATGGGGCCAATGGTCATCTGGCGTACTGGGGTCATACCTTGCCGAAGAAATTCCTCCGCAGTGCCTCATATTCGATTTCCGCAAAAATATCCGCCAGTTCCTCTTGGTTGGCCTTGTCCATTCCTTGGATAAAGCCCTCCCAGCCAAGAATCACGGTATCGCCTGGGACAAAGACAAACTCCCGGCCACCTTTTTCAAACAGGCCGGTAGTGCAGCTCTGTCTCCAGCGGGAAAAGGCGTATAGTTCTTTGAATGTCAAATTATAACGAGTCGCCAGCGTCTGCATCAGCCAGAGCTTATCGGACAGTTTCAATGTATCAAATTGTGGTCGAAATAAATTCTCGTTCATATCAAGTCCTCTTTCAATTTGCTCCGGCAGACTGTGATTCCTTTTCCACAAGGCGAACCGCCTCCGTCAACAGCTTGGGAAGCTGATTCCTTTCTGCTGTTTCATACTGCTGGACTGGATGCGTCCAATCAAAATTTTGAATGATAGAAATGATATATCTGTCCTGATACCAGCCCATATCCAGCAAGAAACTGTTTGGATATTCCACTTGCAGCATATCTTCTTTTCGTGTGTCATCCAGAAAGGTGACCGTTCCGGTACCAAAATCCACCTTTGACCAAACTTGCACGGCAAAATTCCTCCTCACGATTCTCCGAAATGCTCCAGATACAACTCCCGCACGGAATAGGGACCAACAAGGGTCGTTTCCTTTCGGCCATCCCAGGAATACACATGAATTTCGCCTTCATCCCCAATGTACCGCTGCTCCTCAAAGGGTGCGGGAAAGGGGAAGCTTTCTACGATGCTCCAGTCAATCTTGGGCTTCAGCCCATCAAACTCCTCGCGCTTGAGCCTTTTGAAGTTAAACACCAATGCTGCCCCAATCCCATCGAACAGCAAGTCTGCGTATTCTCTGGGGGTGATGCTCTCGCTTACATTGGCGGCTTTGATGTCCACATTCAGGACCTTGTCGCCGCAGTTTGTCCATATTTTATTGGGAGAGAACCAGGTAGTCCGCTCCTTGCCGCCTACAAAATCCTCACGGAAATAGCTTCTGTTTGCGCTGTCCATCTCGACACCTTCCCGAAGCGGCCCGTTGTACGGGGAAAGCGGATAATATCGGTGTTTTGCTGGGTCAAACTGGTCAAACGAAATGTCCAACAGATACCCATGCTTCTCACTGCGCATAAGCTTGTGTGGCTTCACAATGTTTTCTTCGATGAAACTCCAAATGTACTCGTCCACATGAATAGATACACGAGGGCGACTGAATAATGTGATTTTGTAGTGATCCTCTCTGTCCATTCTCTCCGTATTGAACCAAATACGATGAATTTTAACCATAGTTATCCCCTCGCATGATTTCTGCCAACGACACTTCTGTTTCCGCCTAAAAAAGCAGTTCACCGAAAAACAGTCTGAGAACCACGGCAGATAATAATTCAAGCTGTGGCTTGCTGAGAGGAGTGTAGTGAAGGACGATTTCTCCATACAACTCCGTGTTGATGTGGTGTTCTTCCAGATACCGCAGAACTTTTCGGTTGTTCCGCACGATATTTAGACGAAACCTGGTATTATCAAGGGCATATTCAAAACAGTCCGGGTCAATCAACTGACCATTGGCTGGATCATTCATTTCCAAGCGGAGTGTTTCCGCGCCGGTCTTGCGGGAGAGTGTAAAGTAGCCATCCTCCAGTTCAAAGGACAGGCAGGACAGTCCTTCCTCATTGTCCAGCTCCCAAGTCATTCTTTTTGCAAATAATTCCATTGGTTTACCTCATAACTGTTCCAAGGTCATTTCACAAAGAACCAGCTTGTCTTTCTCATCGCTGAGAAATGCCCGATTTCCCCATACATCCAGCACATGGAAGGAAGCGTATCCACGGGGCATGGCAAGGTCGATCAGCACCAAATCCGAAAGGCGCAGCACCTTTTGTTTACCCTTCCAGTCATCATTCTTAAAAATGGGAGATAGGATCAGGCAAGTCCTGTCACCGGAGAATTTTCCGCGCATCCCGTGTTTTCCGGGCAGGCGGCTTAAATTATCTTTGCCCCACAGTTTCTTTTTGAATAGTCCGTTTTCCTCCAGTTCCAGATACCAATAGTAGCCCATGAGAGAAAGACCCGCCGGATTGATGGTGCTGCTTTCCAAAAAGGCATAAAACTGTCCGTTCTGTTCCAGTATGGAGCCAATCATAGGATAGTTGTAGTGAAAGTCTGCCTGGCAAAATTGCCGCCAGCTCGCTCTACCGCCGCCAAATGGGTCTGTCGGGTTCCTGCTTTGCTGTATACGCAAGAGCCGCTTTCTGCCCAGTGTGCAGTCATGGTTTCAAAGTCTACCGTCAGGCTGGTAAAACTGTTGGTCGCATCAGCGGAGTTGTCCACTCGGCACACAATAGGGAAAACGCCCTGGCTTCCGGTGACTGCCACCGGCTTGGGAATACCCTGGGCACACCAGTTATCCATGGGGATCGGAATCCACTCTCCATCCATCTGCGGCATCCACCAAAGGGATTTACTGGCCGGGCAAACCAACAGTATTCCTCTGTCGCATGAGAGCAAGACAGGATCTTCCCAAACATCTTGCTGCTCTTTCGGCTCCGGGCTGGGAATCCACCTGGAAACTTCGCCTTTGACCCACAAAACGCCGCTGCACTTTTGCACGAGATGATAGGTCCAAAACACAATTTCATCCTCGCTGCGGGCTACCATACCTTTGCATCCAGTCGGGCTGTATTTGAAGGAAGTTCCCGTCAGTTCAAATTCCTCAAACTCCCAGTTCTTTATCACTTTTAGTTTCGCTTTCATGCTTTCACCTCACAGCAAGTCTACCTTGATACCGCACCGTTCCAGAACGGGCAGCACCTGTTCCGGCTTGGAGGACATGAGGGTAATATGTTTGAGATTGGGGAACTGGCGCAGTTCCGCCTCCGTAATGGTATTAAGATCAAAGGCTCCATCCTCGCCATCCCAGAACGGACAGAGCTGGGTATAAATCTCGCTGCCGCCATCCATCTCGATTTCTGTGACCTCCGGGGCCAACCGCTCCGGGACAGGGTATTTCTCCAGCCACTTCCGAATCTCTGGGATGGGTTCATACCCTTCCGCGTCAATGTCGATCTTGCGTCGGCTATACTCTCTGGCAAACTCATGGGCATCCAGTTTAGGAGCCAGTAAGCCTTTCTCGTACATCAGGACTTCCATGACCGCCAGCTTGAAGTTGAAGCTGGTAAAGGTGAGCACTGGTTCAGTCGGCTTGGATAACTTGTATTTCTGCGCTTTCGCTGCCTTTTGCTCTGGCTCTTTCCAGCTGATCTGCACCATGGCGGAGAGGGCCTCCAGCTTTGCTTTCTGCGCTGACTGCTCCTCTGAAACAGGACCCGGCAAGCGGGTATAAACGGTAAAGCCGCCTAATTTGAGGGTATGGGCAAATCCGGCGAAATCCTTCCAACTGGCCTCCCGGTAGTCCTTGGACCCGATCCAAACCGTTCCGTCAAATGTCTGCCGAACCGCATACTCTCCCTGTGCCGCTACCCGGACACCAAGGGTTTTGATGGTCTGCTCATCTTCATCTAACCAGCCCTGGAGTCCAAGCTCGTCCCACAAAGCAAGTGCCTGGGTATAGGGACTCTCTCGGCCTGTAATGGGGCTTTTCCGTGTTCCATTTTGCAGGACAATGCGGGCAGGCCCCAATTTTTCCGCCAGCTGCGACAGGGTAAACGGCGGCGTAAACACCGACCCCAGGATGGTCAGGCTGTCTTTTTTGATAATAATTTTTCGCTCCGTGGTCTTGGACGGTAGAAAGAAGGGCAGATTCGGGTATACTTCTTTGTACTCCCGCCATTCCAGCTTTTTGGGCTTGTTTGCCGTCCGAAGGAAGCCCCAGAAGTCGATGGGATAACGGAACACCGGCCCAACCTTGTCCCGCCGGGTAACGATGACCACCGTGCCATCGGTGAGTATTCCAATGTGCTGCATTTTCTCCCCGTCGAACATTCCCGGACGGATACGCAGCACTTCACGGGTGTTCATATTGATGAGCTGGGCAAAGTCATCGGAGAGGATCTCGCCGTTTCCCTGCACCAGCAGCCAGTCCCCGGTAAACCAGCGAAGTTTCAGCTCCTCACCCATTCCGGGCAGGGGGGCGATGCGGCACCACCCGGTGTCCATGTCCAGTTCCAGAAGGCATTCTTCCACCCGTCCCTTTCCGCTGACGGCGTGGATCATGGTAATGCGGCCTGTGCCGGGAACAGGAACAGCCTCAGAGAGATGGTCGTATCCATCCAGAGAGAAGGTGTGTTTTGTTACCTTGCCGTTTTCCCAACGGTAAATCTGCCCCTTGTACCACTCGTTGGAAAAGTAGACCCGGCCCAGACCATCTGTCGTAATGCCACAATGGTA
Organism: Lachnospiraceae bacterium AM48-27BH; assembly: GCA_003478355.1. Lineage (GTDB taxonomy): Bacteria > Bacillota > Clostridia > Lachnospirales > Lachnospiraceae > UBA3402. The sequence continues at coordinate 35,810 of QUFC01000026.1, read as the reverse complement.
TTTGGTGCTCCATCCATCTTCCGGCAGAGTCCAGTTTTTCACATCCTGGCAGGTGCCCCGGTCAGTCAGTTCAATCCGTGTAGCGTTGGTGGGATCACCCACCCAGAGGGAATGGTCAGCCCAGCACAGGGTCTGGGGCGGACCGTCATATCCAATGGGGGACGGTTCGGCCCAGTTGAGCGTGGTTGGATTCTTGCTCAGTAATGCCCGGCCAATCGTCCCGCTGCCAGCGGCCCTCGATGCAGCATATAGTTCATGTTCCGGGGAATAGGTAAGGCATCCAAGGTGCGGCAAGCTGTGGGAGCGGATTACTTGCGGCGGACGGTGGCGCAGATCGGCCACACAGCCGTTTTTCCACTCCTCTGCGTTTTGGTTTTTCCATTCTCCCGCCGCAAAATCACCCGCCAGAGAATTGAAGAAATAATCGTACCCATCCTGAAGGATGTATTCCTCGCAGGGCATCAGTTTCCCAGGGTCCTGCTCCTTGGCATGGTCGCCCCATTTTCGCCCTTGCTGTTTCATCAGGTGGCAATATTGCCCCTGCTTTTTGCAGTAGCGTTCCCATTCGCTGCGTTCTTCCTCTGGGATCAAGGCAAACAGATACTCGTCCTCATCATCCAGGTTATACAGCGCCCAGCCGAAGGCAGACAGCTCCTGCCCCAATGCCGCCGCCCCTTTTTCATGGGATAGCTTCATATACTGAACGCCAACGGCATCAAAGCGTTCATCCAGCAGCGCCGGGACCTGCGCGCCCCATTTTTCTCGCAGTTCCGCCAGAGTGTCCTGTACGGCTCCGTCAAATTTCAGAATGTCCAGCGCATCGGATATGATTTGTGCCCAGTCTGGCATGAAAGTACCCCCTTTTTAGTGACTCAAAGTTTGCTGCTCAGCCGCTTGACTGGCGCAGACATTACATCTGGAAAATGCTTACACAGAATCTTTGTGAATAAGGTCATTGCAAGAAACGGTTTGAGATTACCTGCTGCAATCTCAAAATATTGAGAATAGCCCCAATCCAACTCATCTTCTCCGCACCAAAAGTTGAGAAGTTCTGCCCCCAGATCCATCCGCTGACTGGATAGGGATTTCCATGGAATCTGTGACCGCAGATACTCCTGAACCTCTCTGAGCTGTTCTGTGGCAATGTGCTGATGGGCATAATCCTGCACATTCTTGAAATAGGTATCCAATTCTATGTAGCTGGGAAAGAGGCTGCTGCAATCAATCTTGGAAAATATCTCCGCCATACAGAGAATGCGCCGCCGGTGAAAATCCTCCATTTCCCGCTCCAAAGCCTCGGCCTGAATCATTTCGTGTTTCTCTCTACAGGCATAGGCTTTATTTTCTGGTACCTGGAACGCTTCATCTACTTTCTTGGCTATGGTAAACATCTGGATTTCATCGGTATTCTTGCGCTTCCGCAGATCATCCCAACTGCCTCGTTCCAATTTATCCTCTTTTGAATAACAAACAGAGCATATCGCCTGTGCCGGATCAATTTCTCTCGTCAAACAGTAAGGACAAAGAATTTTCGCATTCTCACACAATCTGGTCGCCTCCTTTCCGTTGTGTTACAGCGACAGCCATGTACTCAAAGCACTTATTTCCTCCCGTAGCAGCGGGGACTTGCCAGCGGCGGCAAAGGCTTTTTGGACACCGCCATAGCGCCGCTCGGAGCGGTCTACCAGCTGGAGTGCGGCTGCCTCCAGATTGGAAATCGCCATCACAGCATCTGCCAGCGCCTGGGCGGAGAGTTTATCCCCGATCAGAGAGGCAGCAAAGTAGCGTAAATGGCTGTGAGATAGGACGGACAAATCGTTTAGTTTATACAGCTCATAGAGTTTCAGGGCATAAAGGGAAGGAAGCCCATCCAGAGCCGGTAGTTCCTGCACAGCTGGGAGTGACTGGAGATAGAGTTTCTGAAGCCGGGTCGCTGGAGTCAGGAAAGGGGCAAGATCTTCCGTTTTCCGCATTTCCTCCAAATGGAGATAGGTAATGCTGGTGAGAAGTGGGGTAATGTCGCCATTCTTTTCTCCACGCAGGTGGAGAACACGCAGGCCGGGGAGAGAAACATTGTCCCAGGAAAAAGGGGCCGACAGCCATAGGGACAGTGTATGAAGCTGCTTTAGCCCGGAGAGAACTTCTACACCCTCACATTTTTCCATTAGGGTCAGTTCCTCCAGATTGGGATAATCTCGCAGGAAGGACAGATTCACCTTCCGCTCTCCCGTCACAGACAGACACCGTACCGCATCTGGTTTTAGTCCATTCAGATCAATCTTTTCTCCGCCGCGCCAGAAAACTGCGGTGCAGTATGCCTGTTCCATTTTGCTTCTCTCCTTATTCCTCAAACTCGCCCTCAATCATTCCATTAAGATATTTTCCGGGATCAGCAATAAATTCTTCCCATTTGGCTAACGGATGAAACTCCTTATGCTCAATGTCCAGATACCAGAGTTTCTTATCTCTGGGACTCCACAGCAGCAAATAGTCGCTGTAATTGTCCATTTTCGCCATAAGGGAGAGCAACTTTTTCCGTTTCCAGGTCATCTCCTGTACATCCATGTAGGGGTACAGTTCCGCCCATTTCACCAGTTCCCGCTCTGGAAATTCCAGACGCAAGGGGCCGGTCTTTAAGTATTCCACCAGCTTGGCAGGCAGCTTGTAAGGCGTGAGTTGACGCGCCTTTTCCTGTTCGTTATGCCATTCCTCCGGCTCCAGAGCTTTTAAGTAGGCGGCCATTTCCTGATTTTTGTTCTGTACTGCCACGGTGTAGGGCCGGTCACCGTATTTATCCGGGATGGTGATGTCTGCACCCTGTTCCACAAGCCAGCGCACCATAGAAAAATCGTTGTGCCGTGCAGCTTCAGTGACAGGAGTCGAAGCGTAGGGAAACACCATATCTGGCTTGTGATAGTTGATGTCCGCCCCGTTTTGAATCAGATACTCCACCAGCAGCTGATTTCCATGGCTCGCCATACTGCGCAGGGCTTCACCGCCGTATTGTTTCAAATCCATGCCCATCCTTTTCAAAATGGGGAGTACATTAGGCTCATCCCGATCCATCAAGTGGAGAAACAGCCTGCATATATCCCTTTGTGTTGCGGGGATTCTGACTCCCACATCTACCAAAAAGGAAAACAGGGTCAGGTCTTGACTGCGCAGGGAACCACAAAGCAATTCTTCCGGGTTATGGGTCAAATCTGCTCCGCATTCGATCAGGAGCTGTACCATGTCCATCCGATTTTCCAGTACAGCCAATTCCAGCGGAGAGGCTTCGTCATCCCGCGGCCAATCTCCAATCATTACCTGATAGCATTGTGGCTCATTGGGAGAATGCCCTGCGTGAAGCAGGGAACGAATCACCTCTATGTCACCACTTTTGATGGCAGCCATCATGGGAGGTACATTTGAATAGCTTACTTCACTCATCCGGGTCCTCCTTATAGTCTATTGAAAAATTTTCTGATATTGTTCTCTCAGCTCCTCCGGAGCTGCTTCCACCACTTTCTGACCACCCTTGGCGCTGGCTTTGCCCCAGATCACATAGCAGACCGTTTCCCATGCGTATTGCAGCACTTCCTCCGGGCTGGCTTCTGTTTCTTCTGCGGGTTTCTCGTCCTCGTCATCATCGTCATCCTCGTCGGAGGAAAAACCGCTTGGAACGATCTTAGACAGGTGGATTTTTGCCTCCAGCAGAGCGTCCAGGCTTTCTGCGTTTGCCATCCACGCGGCATAGTCCTTGAAATACTTCATGTTCTGCATGGACAGCACCCCACGGACAAATACAGGGACGGTATCGGCGGTAAATCCGAACTGTTTCACATACTCCCGGAGGAATTTTTCCTGTAAGTGGGAGTGCTCATCATCACAGAGAGCGAGATAATCCCATACCAGCTGCCGCCACTCTTGCCCCAGCATTCCCAGGGCGAACACGGCAAAACTTCCGGGGAGCGCGCACTGCTCATCGCTGAGATTGGTGTACTGCTCATATTGCCGCATAGCAAGCCGGGCGTACCGTTCCATCAGGGGGTGGAGGCCGGGGTACTGCACGGCACAGGCAAAGAGCTGGTTTACTCCCTTTTTGGGCAGTCCTGTAATGGGAAGATACCTCTTTTCCGGCCCTTTGAACTCCAGGGCATAGCTGCGGGGAAAGTCCTCCTGCTCCAGAATCTCACACAGGTAGTCCAGCACTTCATGGCAGCATTCCTCTGTGTTGTCCCTGGCAGTAATACGGATCACAGCAAAGGCATCGTTGGCCGATGCGGTGAAGTGCTCTGTTTTCCGCTTTTGCAGAGAGAGCGGCAGTCTGCCGGTCCCATGTTCCCGGAGCTTTTTCACCATATCAGGACGGACTTTCTCCACCAATCCAAAGAGGTAATTGGCGTCCAGATACTGAAAGTCCAAACCATACACTTTATAGCTCACAGCCACATAGCAGGCGAAACGCAGCAACGGCTCCGGGACCTGCTCTGCACGAATGCCTGGTTTCAGGGAATACTCCCGCTCCCAGAAGTGGTCATCTTCATTGCCTGTCACGATAAAATATTTCTCCTGTAGCTCCCGTTGCAGCATATCAAGTAGATGGTGGTCAATTTCACCCCACCGGCTCTGGCGGCGCAGGTTTTCGCTGAAGGCGATGGCCTTTTCCGCGTCAAGGGTCTCGGCCCGCTGCGCTTCGGTCCATGTCCGAAGCAGTTGCCACACCTCAAAGGGCGCGCCTTCGCTGCTGACCACTACCGGCGGCCAGTGAGAATCAAGCCGCGTGATTCTCCCGTCAATGGCATCCTGGATGCACTGGTCAAAGAGCGGTTGCAGTTCCTCCTGTACCTCGGGCTTCATCCAGTAACAGCGCCCGTCCGCACTATTTCGTTTTGGTAAATTCATATCAGTCCACCTCTTTCCGAACAATAAAAAAATGCCCCACGCCGCACTGTCATAAAGACAGGCTGACGCAGGACATGAAGAAGCCGCGTTGAAGGAGCCGCATCCACCAGCAGATGTAGTTTCTTCAACAACCAAAATATTTTTTTCGTATCTTAAAGCAGCAAATTGCTGTTCAATATATTTGTTCATAGCGGCACCATTTGTTCTGAGCGTAGTTTTATATCTTATTATATCACAGCACTCCTTCAATGAAAATATTTTGTTGGAAATGCCAATGAAAAATTTTTGTGAATTTGTTAAGTCGTAGGGGTTGTTATTTCCATAGTATCTGGATGGATCAGAGTGATTGCTTTTCCATTCCGTAAGGCATAATTGACTGTCTGTGCTGTGCCTGAGCGCAGCTTTTTCTGATTATCAAACACACCGATGATGTACTCTGCATGATCGACCATATAGTAATTCCTTTTTTATAACTGGAAACATCCGCAGAATGTGAAATAACAATAGAATCGTTTGCGTTTTGGATCAGCTTTTTCAATCTATGTCTACTCTGATCCGGCCATTTAGAGTCATAGCCGATGAAGGGAACTACAACGACAATTTTAATATCCTCGTATCCCGTTTGTGCTCTCAATGTCAGCAGCTGTTCTCCAGCCCACATATCCACACCAAGAGCACCGCCGACAAAAAAAGTACGGACAAATTTCTCGTCATGAAGTATCCGAAACTGCTCCAGGAGACATTCTTTTAATTTTTGGCATAGGGGATCTTCCTCATTATATCCAAAGCAAAATCTTGTTGGTCGGTGGCCGGTAATGGCGCAGGCATACTGATTCATATAAATCACCCTTGATAACTGCCTTGATTACGCATATAAAGCAAAAATAACGCAAATAATAATGCGTATAAAGGTTGTATTATAAAATTATAACACAATACATACGAAGTATCAAGAATTGCTTTCTGCTATGCTAAAAGAGCAGAGAGGTGAGCGTATGGACGAAGAATTTATCCGCAATCGGATCACAGAATTGCGATTGAAAAAAGGTGTTTCAGAATATCAGATGAGCATGGAGTTAGGGCAGAACAGAAGCTATATTCAGGCGATTTCCTCTGGGCGTTCTATGCCGTCTATGAAGCAGTTCCTCAACATCTGTGAGTATTTTGAAATCACACCGCTTCAATTTTTTGATGCACAGGAAAATAACCCTCAGCTTATCAAGAAGGCTTTGGACGGAATGAGAAAGATGTCAGATGACGATTTGATTATGCTGATTGGTTTTATAAGTCGCTTAAACACAGAAAACTAATGATAGGAGGCAGTAAGCGTCCCATCATTAGTTTTTTTATTTTATGCGCAGCATATTGTGGCAAGCAATGCTTGTGGCTATCCATTTCGCCACAAGCTGCTTGTTGAGGGCAGCGCCCCCAAGCCCCTTTGAACACAGAATTTCATTCTGTGGCTGCGCGTTCTGCGAACGCTTTTGACCAGGACCAGCTTATCTCTGACCGTGGTCTTTTTCTTTTTCAACATCCTGTTCTACCTCCATTTTCAGCACTCGATCCACATTGGCCTTTGCCGTCAAAAGCTCCCGCATTTCCTCACGGGAACGCCGGTACTCGGCATAGGTCTTTTTCTTTTCTTCCAGCAATTTTGCGTACTCCGTCTGCAACTCTTTAACCTTAGGCAGATTCTTGACTCCCATTTCATCAAAGGCATTCTTGGCAGCCTGGTGGAGCAGAATTTCTTCCTCATGTTCTTCCCGGAATTTCTTAGAGTAGCCGGCCTTGCGGTATGCCACATAGACCTCACGGGTCTTGGCATAATTTACGATGTGAGTACGCAGAACAGCAATCTCTGCCATGCGCTTTTCAGCTGCTTTGATCTGTGCCGAAAGCTCATTGTGATGTGCCGTGGCAGCCGCAGCCTTTTCTTCCAAAACCGCATACTCCAGCAGGTTATGCTCTGATAGGTAGTTTATGGTCTGCGCCATCTGCTTGAGGTTGAACACCTTGGCCCATCGAGCATAGCCAGCACCTTTTCCAGCCTGCAATTTTGCCTGAATGTCCACCAGCAGATTGACCTTCTGCGTCTCTGCCTGTGTAACTATTTTCTTTCGTGGGGTATGCGCTTTCTTCCCGGAGAGAACCGCCTGCAAATCATCTAATCCATATCCTTCGCCCAGGCTGTCCATTCGGGCGGCTTTCTCCCAACCGGGGAGCTTCAGGCGATATGATTTTCCGCGCTTTGATACCTCACAGTCGGACTCTTGCAGCAGCCTCAGCAGCTCCTCAAAGTCAGCAGGACTTTGTGATAATGCATTGTCAATCGCCACACGAAGCAGCTCTCGGTGAGAGGGCTTTGCCTGATCGCCCAGCCATTTGTTATAGCTCTTTCCGTGAGGTTTCGGGTTCTCTACAATAGACAGTCCGTTTTCAATGCAGATGGTGTCGCTCAACTGACGGACCGCCTTGGTGCTGCCCCAAAAGTTTCGGAATTTCCGGTCATATTCTAAGCTGACCGATGACCAGATAATGTGATTGTGAATGTGCGACTTGTCTATGTGGGTGCAGACCACAAAGGCATGATTGCCCTTGGTGAATCGCTTGGCAAATTCCACACCCAGCCGGTTAGCTTCTTCCGGGGTAATCTCGCCGGGGCGGAAGGACTGGCGCACATGATAGGCAATCACATCATCCGCGCCGCGCACTCGTCCTGTGGCGGCAATGTACTGCCGCTTTGCCAGAAGGAACTCCGCATCCACAGTCCGGCTGTCACACGCATAGCCGGTAATGAGTCTGCCGTCATCTGTTTTCTTTGGGTTGGCCACATAGTCGATGATGTCACTGATCGCCCGACTTTCTGTGCGGCCCTTGCCGACATGAAGCGGCATGATTCTCGTGGTTGCCATAGATCAGACCTCCTTCCCGAAAAGAAAACAGCCTGCCATAGCAGACAGCTTTCACTATTCTATAAAACTTTCTTCATCGAAAAAATTGAACTCATCATCTTCTAAGTGTCTTGGTGGAAATCTCATTTCATATTGCTCTTGCGCCAATACACGGACATCAGGCCGCCTATCCTTTAGTCGATTTTTCAGCCAGGACAACTGCTCTTTCGATAGCCTCCATGGAAGATTCAAAAGACGATTCAGTGTCCTCAGTTCAGCCTGCTTTTCTGCTGGTAGCGAAGCACAGGATTTACAAATGTGGGATGCATGACCTTTGCCTGAAAATTTTTCGTTGGCTTTGTATTCACCACAAACTTTACAATAGTGTCCATGCTTTTTCATAAGCTGATGCCCTTCTCGCAAAGAACATATAACCTGCGAATTGCTTTCATAATCACATCCCATTCCAAATCAGAAGCATAAGAAAACTTTTTACGGTATGCCTCCCAAAGTTTTTGCATAACCGAATCATTTTCCACTTCGTCAAAAACTTCTTCAGCCTGGTTAAGATACTTCTCCGATCCCCGTTTATGAGCAGTTGCCAGAAGCGCATCATGTAAAATTTTCGGGTTCAGCGTGGTTCCATGCAGCTGTTCTAAAATGTAAATATCGTAGAAATCTCTCATGCGGGTATTGGTTGTGGTTCTGGTAATAATGGTTTCCAGTTTTTCTGCCAGCACAGTTTCTAAATTATAAGCCCAAATATCAATGGAGCGATCTTCCAGCATAAGTTTGAATGAATACCGAACCTCTCTTGGAGTGATTGCATCTCCCGTAGAAATATCAATTTTCAAAGGGGTCACTACACCATCGAATGTTGTACTCATGCTGACACGAATCCCCGGATACTCTGCTTCATCCATAATCTCCGAAATACTTTTCAGCTGAAATTTAACACCATCATCAATCGGAACAGTTACGATTGATGAAATTAGATTCTCAATATCCTCCACATTAACATTAGCTCCTTTTATGGTTGCATCCAAATCCATCGTAGAGCGGGCATCCAATCCAACCATAGCCGCTACCAACATACCACCCTTCAAGATAAACTTATCACGATACTCAGAAAGAGAAATACGCTCCAAAAAACGCTCCATCATGTAGTTCCTCATTAAAATCTGAGCATCTGCGGATTTTTCTCTGGAAAGGTTTCGTATTAAATCTTTAAGCTGCCTTGCTGTTTTTATCATAAAAGTACCTCCAAATACTGTCGTAAAATTTTTTCCACCTTGAACATCCCAGCATATTGCATTAAAGCTCGCAGGTTCTTATCTTTTCTACGGGCATACGCTTTCAGTGCTCCCTGAAAGGTCTGAATTTCAATTCTGCTACGGCTTCTGAGCAAATCACAGATCGTTCGCTCCATATCATAAACCGGCACAGTATGCCCGAACGGAGTTTTCGCTGTTGTAAGTCCTACATCATGTAAGTCTGCTTTAATCGTAAAAACTTGAATGCCTTCTGCTTTCATTTTGCTTGGATTGCATCCAGTTTTGACCGTAACTGTATATTCTATTGGTTCACGGTCTGTCAGATCGTGAAAAAATAAAGCTGTTTCATGTGAAAATACTGCTTGTTCAAATCGCAAATGAAGCAGATACATGGCATCCACCCAGGAATCTTTGGACAGATAAATCCCATGTGCAACTCTATCCAAATCTCGTGAACGCACATAATCATAAAATACCGGCTTTGAAATTCCAGAGGATACGACCTGTGATGTTCGCAGCATTCCTTCTTGTGCTGTTAGCATCTGATCCAGCTGTTCAAATTGTCCCATCATGTCACTTCCTTTCGTACTAATATTATATTCAATATTAGTTCAAAAGTAAAGTTGTGGATATATAGTTTCTCTTTCCAAATTTAACAGACGGTGTTTGGCATTTTGTGGCTTTGCGTATTTTTTATCCATAAACCCAATCCTGAATGGCAAATTTCAAACTCTGCACCTTACCCATCAGCCAGATTGCAGCCAACGGCAGCCCCATAGGCTAATCAAAAATGCCATAACCAGCAAAATCACACCATTCTGCGGGGAATAGGTAATAAGCACAGCCACGCCAAGCAGAGCAATTACAGTGCTGAGCAGACCAAGCACCAGACCGGATATGTAGATCAGCCCCGTGCAGAGCCAGACAAAAAGCGTCAGCACCAAAATGACCGGTGCAGTTATAATCATCAAAAGCCCTTTCAAAATCTTCATGTCATTTCCTCCTTGCAGCGTTCTTGGTATCTTTTCTAATCATATTATCCGGCATGGGCAGGCAAAAGACAAGGATACCGATAAAAAGAAAAAGCGGAGAGAGGAGCAGCGAAGTAATGCCGTTCCTCCCTCCGCAAATGGAGTATCTATCCCTGTTATAAAAGTTTGGAAAGCTGAGTAAGGATTTCCTCTACGCCCTCCCATAACTGTTCCTGCCGCTGGGATATATCCTCCAAGTCAGCATCATAAACCCGCCCAGTCTCATGCACTTTACGGGTCAGCTGGTTTAAGTTGTTGCTGCTTCGGCGCATCAGGGAAACAAGCTCCTTCAGCTCCGGCAGCTCCAGCTTGACTACATACCCATCCAGCGCCATTTTTCTTAGATAGGCTTCACGGTTGGAGGTTCCAAACTGAGACATTTTTTGCTCAATCACAGCAAGCTCCTCCGCTGAAACTCTAAAGTTTAATTGCATATCCCGCTTACGCTTTGCCATAGTTATCGCTCCGGCTCCCGTTTCTTCGGGGCGGCAGGCTTATGGGCAGGCAGCTCCTGTTTGAGCTTATCCCGTACTGAGGGGCGGGACGGTTGCAGTTTTTCTCCCTGAGTACGGCTACGCTGCTGTTCTTCTCGCACCAGATCAATAAAGCCATCCAGCACAGCAGGGTGGCTGTTCAGGACATAACCACAACGGACGGTTTCGGGGTTCTCGTTGGGAATGGTCTTAGCCCATTCCTTATTGCGTCGGGAGTAGCGCCCATCCCAGTCCTGAAGCTGAACGGTGTTAGCCAGAACCATAGCCACACGCTCCATGCCATAGGTCTCGATCACACCCTTTGCCGCATCGTGACTGAGATACATTCCGTCGAAGTGTTCCCGCACCGCCGCTTCAATGGACTCCTTGCATTGGAGATTTGCATTGTTGGAAGCCCGGTACTGCTCCAGCTCCCCATGTTCTCTCGCATAGGCGGCAGAGTGGGGATAGACCGGTGTTGTTCGCAGTTCCTCTTTAGCTCTGCACACATCGTCGGCACGGTTCTCAATACTGTCCCGGATCACATCCATATAGCCGGTCTCCAGCTTTTCAAAATAACGGTACACATCTTCCAGCGGCGAAGGAGATTCCAAAAGCGCCTTGGCCTGGGCGTCGGTCAGCTCCAGTTCCTCCATCGCCATCACGATGTCCTCACGGATGGTGTACTCATAAGTGTGGTGCAGGATTTCTTCCGGGGGCTGGCTTTTCAGCCAGTCCCTGTATTTGTCCTGCTCAGCGGCCATCTTTTCATAAAGAGCTGTATTCAGATCGTTGGTATTCATGTTATCGCACCTCCTCATGTTGTTTTGGTTTCTTGTCAGTACTGCGGGGTGGCACCGGGCGTTTCAGATGATCCAGCACCGAGGCCGTGTACTTTTGGCAACAGCGGATTCGGTGTGTGCCGGTCCCTTTCCGTCGATGTTGAGCAGGGTATCCAGCTCCACCAGACGGGCGTTTTTGCCTCTCAGTTCTTCTTCATAAAGGAATGGCTTTCCAACTTCCTCCTTTGCGGCAGCCTGCTGCTGATAGAGGTTATCCAGCTGGGCCTTTGCCGCCTCCAGACGCTGGGGCATCTGGGCGAGGGCATTGTCGATACGGGTAAGATTTCCGCGAGGGTCTGTACCAAGGGTTGCCCTGTGGGTCATCTGGCCTTTCAACAGGAGCGTATATTCCTGTTTCCAAGCGGAAAATTCCACGGACATGGCATAGCCCGGTAGCTGCCGATCTGTACCGGATCGGAGGTTTTGACCTCCTTGCAGGCATCCAAAAGGGCAGCACCGGCGTTTTCCTTATCGGTCAGCAGATCTCCACGGATCTCCATACCGGCAAAGCCGTCCTCCGGGTGCGGGTGAGCTGCCAAAACCTCCAGATCAGATTCAAAGCCCTTGATAAAGCCCTTGTGCTTTTCAATCTCCTCCGGGAAGTATTTGAGCAGCTGGTCCTCCAGACGATACTGCTTGCTCTGGTGGTCGGCTTTCATCAGCTTCAGGCGGGATACTTCCACATCCAAATCCATACGCTCTTTGATACGGGGGTCTCCGGCGCACAGAGCCTTGATCTCGGCAAAACTGAGGGCGGTTTCATCCACATCATCGCAGGAGCGCACCGGCGATTTAGAAGTCATGATCTGGCTGATGAATTTCTGCTTATTCTCGACCGTCTGCCAGAGATATGCGTCAAAGGTTCCTTCGGTCACATAGCGGTACACATGGACAAGGGGATTCTGGTTGCCTTGGCGCTCGATACGGCCCTTTCTCTGGGCAAGGTCTCCCGGTCTCCACGGACAGTCCAGGTCATGAAGTGCCACCAGACGGTCCTGCACATTGGTGCCTGCGCCCATCTTGGCGGTGCTGCCCATAAGCACACGCACCTGACCGGTACGGACTTTAGAGAACAGCTCCTTTTTCCGCACTTCGGTGTTAGCTTCATGGATAAAAGCGATCTGGTCGGCAGGCATCCCCTGGGCAATGAGCTTCTGACGAATATCGTCATACACCGTAAAGGCCGGTTCCTGCTCCGGCAGAGGTACAGCGCCTTCCAGTGCGTGAAGCAGTGGATTATCCAGCGTTTTCGCCGCCTTGCTTGCAGGAGCTTTTGCCTGCGGGGTAGAAATATCACAGAACACCAGCTGGGTCAGCTTGTCAGCTTCGCCATCCCGCCAGATCTGCATGATGTTCTCCACACACTGATTGACCTTTGTGCCAGGTTCATCCGGCAGCATCTGGTTGACGATCCTCTGGTCCAGCCCCAGCTTGCGGCCATCCGAGGTAATTTTGAGCATATTGTCCTGGGACGGATCAACGGTTCCGCTGTGTACCAGCGATGCGCGCTCCGAAAGGGCCTTGACCATTTCCTGCTGATGTTCGGTGGCTGCGCCACAACATTGTGGTATTCCACCTCCGGGGTAGGCAGATTCAGTTGGTCGGCGGTCTTGATGTCCGCCACTTCTTTGAACAGGTTCATCAGCTCAGGCAAGTTAAAGAACTTGCTGAATCTTGTTCTTGCCCGGTAGCCGGTTCCCTCCGGTGCCAGCTCCAATGCTGTGACGGTCTCCCCAAATCGGGAAGCCCAGCAGTCGAAGTGGGTCATGTTCAGCTCTTGCAGGCGTTCATATTGAAGATAACGCTGCATGGTGTAAAGCTCGGTCATGGAGTTGCTGACCGGTGTGCCGGTGGCAAAGATCACGCCACGGTTTCCGGTGATCTCATCCATATAGCGGCACTTGGCAAACATATCGGAGGATTTCTGCGCGTCCGATGTGGAAAGACCAGCCACATTCCGCATTTTTGTGTATAAAAACAGGTTCTTGTAGTTGTGGGCCTCGTCCACAAACAGCCGATCCACACCCAGCTGCTCAAAAGTTACCACATCATCTTTTCGCCCCTCGGCTTGCAGCTTTTCCAGTCTGGCTTCCAGAGACTTTCTGGTACGCTCCAGCTGCTTGACGGTAAAACGCTCGCCGCCGCTGGCCTGCACCTCTGCGATACCCTCGGTGATCTCGTCGATCTGCTCATAGAGAAGCCGTTCCTGACGCTCCCGGCTGATGGGGATACGCTCAAACTGGCTGTGTCCCATGATGATGGCGTCGTAGTCACCGGTCGCAATACGGGCGCAGAACTTCTTGCGGTTATGGGTCTCAAAGTCCTTTTTGGTTGTGACTAAGATGTTGGCAGAAGGATAGAGGCGCAGAAACTCCGATGCCCACTGCTCAGTCAGGTGGTTGGGAACCACAAAGAGAGATTTCTGGCACAAGCCAGGCGTTTGGCTTCCATCGCAGCGGCCACCATCTCAAAGGTTTTGCCCGCGCCTACTTCGTGTGCCAGCAGGGTATTTCCGCCATACAGCACATGGGCGATGGCACTTTTCTGGTGTTCCCGCAGGGTAATGGCCGGGTTCATGCCGCCAAAAGTGATATGGCTGCCATCATACTCGCGGGGACGGGTAGAGTTCATTTCTTCGTTATACTGGCGAACCAAAGTCTGGCGGCGCTCCGGGTCTCTCCAGATCCAGTCCCTAAAGGCTTCCCGGATCGCCTGCTGTTTTTGGGCAGCAGAGTGGTCTCCTTGGCGTTTAGTACGCGGCGCTCTTTTCCGTCTGCGTCCTCTATGGTGTCATAGATACGGACATCCCGCAGGTTTAAGGAATCCTCCAGAATCTTGTAGGCGTTGGCGCGGCTGGTTCCGTAGGTGGTATAAGCTGCCACATCGTTGTAGGATACAGAAGATTTCCCCTTGATCTGCCATTCAGCAGTAAAGGAGGAATAGTTGACCTCAATGCTGCGCTGGAGATAAAACGGGGTGTTGAAGGTCTCGTACATAAACTGCTGGATGTACTCCTTGTCAATCCAGGTAGCGCCCAGACGCACCTCAATTTCCGACGCATCCAGGTCTTTGGGCTGGGCGGCGGTAAGAGCTTCCACATTGACTGCAAAAGAAGGGTCCTGCTGTGCCGCCCGCTGCGCCTGACGCAGTTTGCGGCGTACATTGCCGGAAAGGTATTCATCAGCAGTCACATAATGGGATGTGCCGTCTTTCTCCAACTGTCCCGGTACACGGAAGATCACGCCTTGCAGCTCTCCGGCCAGTTCTTCTTTTGTTTTTCCGGTAAGCTGGCTCATATAGCTCATATCCACGCAGGCTTTTTCCGAGATAGACACCGCCAGTGCTTCGCTTGCTGTATCCACCACAGCCACCGCCTGATGGGGCTTGATGGTCCGTTTGGTGAACATATCCGCCTTGCGTTCCAGCTTTCCGTCCTCGTCGATGACTTCCAGCGCACAAAGCAGGTAATAGGAAGAATCATCTGCATAGGCCAGACGGTTTGCGCGGTCATTGATGAGACCGTATTTGGCAGAAAAGCTGTCATAGAGGCTGTTTAGTTCCGCCTGCTTCTCCCAAATGGTGCTGTCCGGAACCGCTGCGTCCATCTGAAGGTCGATTAGTTCCTGCACACAATCACGCAGTCCCACGAGACCTTTCACGCGGGCTTCTGCGGTGGCGTTGAGGTCAGGGCGCACCATACGGCTGTTTTCCCGGTAGTACACCTGCCCGTCTACAATGGCATAGGAATAGTTCTTCACATTGGGGTCGGCAGGAATGGAGGTGTCAATAGCTTCGCCTTCGCCCAGCTCCGGCAGCTCTGCCTCCTGATAAGTGCCATGAATATACTTCACCGCATCATGCAGCTGGTCAGAAAGCTCCAGTCCCTCGATAGGGTTCACGGTGTAGTCCATACCATGAGCAGTGCTTACCGGCTCCTGCCTGCCCAGCACCATTTCTGGGTGGTCGATAAAATACCGGTTGATGGCAAACCCGTCCTCCGTCTGTCCGGTCTGGGTCCATTCCGGCACGATGTCCAGCGGGCGATCCCGCTTTTGGAGGAAGATGATGTCCGATACCACCTCGGCACCGGCATTCTTTTTGAACGCGTCATTAGGCAGACGGATAGCTCCCAGCAGCTCGGCACGCTGGGCAAGATAGCGGCGCACGGTGGAATCCTTGGCATCCATGGTATAACGGGAGGTTACAAAAGCCACCACGCCACCGGGACGCACCTGGTCGAGTGCTTTGGCGAAAAAGTAGTTGTGAATACTGAAATTCAGCTTGTTGTAGGCTTTGTCATTGACCTGATACTGACCGAAAGGTACATTGCCGATGGCAAGGTCAAAGAAGTCACGCCTGTCGGTGGTCTCAAAGCCGCCTACTGTGATGTCCGCCTTGGGATAGAGCTGCTTTGCGATGCGCCCGGAAACAGGGTCCAGCTCCACGCCGTACAGACGGCTGTTTCGCATTTTCTCCGGCAGCATACCAAAGAAATTGCCCACACCCATAGACGGCTCCAGAATATTTCCGGTCTCAAATCCCATACGGTCCACCGCTTCATAGATGGCCTGAATGACCGTAGGGCTGGTGTAATGGGCGTTGAGGGTAGAGCTTCTGGCGGCGGCATATTCCTCCGGGGTCAGCAGTTCTTTTAGCTGGGCATACTCTAAAGCCCATGCCGGTTTCTCCGGGTCAAACGCATCAGAGAGACCGCCCCAGCCCACGTATCGAGAAAGAACCTCCTGCTGTTCGGGGCTTGCCTGCTGTCCGGCAGCTTCCAGCTCTTTCAGCAAACGAATCGCATTGACATTTGCCTGGAACTTGGCTTTCGGACCGCCTTCGCCCAAATGCTCATCGGTAATGCGAAAGTTTTTTGCATTGCGGCGCAGGTTAGCCTTGTATTCCTCATAGGAGGCTTTCTCGGCAGCTTTGGCATTGGGGAAGGTCTGCCACTGGCCATTGACCTGAATGGAAACCGGGTGTTCGTCCAGCACTTCCTCAAAGGTTTTCTCCGGCTCAGTCACAGGGGCTGGTGGCTCCGGCTCCTCGATATGCAGTCGTTCCACCACCACATCATAAGGCAGATTGTTCTTATCGCCCGGATAGACGGCCATGGTCTCGGAATGGAAGGTTGGGGATTCGGTAGCCGGTTGGGGCTGTTCCTGTCCAAAACCGTCCTGCTGACGGGCATACATCCCGCGCAGCAAAGGCGCAACCTCATCCCAGCGGAAATACAGCATAGCCAGACGCTTTTCCTCTGCATCCATGACTTCCAGTTCTATGCCCTGTGCCGTGGTACGGTAATCGGCAATATCGCCGGTCTCCAGATTCAGTGTCTCGATCTCACCGGAATAGGCTCTGCTCAACCAGTAGGCGATCTCGCTGTTACTCCTGCCGGATTGCAGCAGCGTGGAAATCTGCTTTTTATCCGCTTCATCCATCAGTCCATGAGCCAATACATCCCGCAAGTCCTGATCTGCCTTGTCCGGGTCAGTAGGAAGAAACTCGGTATAGTAAGCATTGCGGCGGTCTGCCCGAAGCAGCTGCTCGAACTGTTCTTTGCGCTCTGCCCGGTAGATGGGATATACCATCCCGGTGGGCAGAAGCTGCACGGTATCATCCAGCAGCTCGGTGATCTGATAGGCGTCATCCTCGATATACACGGTATCGCCCACGGCATAAACCGGGGCGGCAGGGTCATAGGAGGTTCTTTGTGGAATGGGGCTGCGAACGGCATCATATTCCTCATCGGAAATAGCAACTTCGGAAGTCTGCTCTGTCTCAGCAGCTGCGATCTGCTCTACATCCGACATCACCTGTTGGATAAACGGATCATTGTCCAGTTTTTCCGGGTCTGCCACCTGGCCGTTGACGATCCCTCTTTCCTCCAGAGCTTCCCGGATGGCGATGGGGTCGATGTCGTCAAAACGGTCCTGTTCTTCTTCGGTATAGAACCGGTCCTCCTGAATGAGCTGGGCAAGCCTGCGCTGTACCTTCGTCCAGGGCAGCTGCGTTTCCTCCGGGCTGCCGGCACGGACAACGAACAGGCTGTTGCTGTTACTGCCGCCGTATTCCTGAGCCAGCCATGCGGCGGTATCTTTTTCTCTTGCATGGTCTTTCATATAGCGGACAACAGCGTGTTTACTCTCGATATTGCCGTTCCATGCACAAAGGGCAGTATCAATATCTTCCTGAGAAAGAGGGCGCAGAAGTTCATGGAGCTTTGGATAGGTCTCGTCGATCACTTCCCGGTGCAGACGCTGACGGAACTCCGGCACATCCGAATAGAGTCGGATCAGCTCCATATCCTTAGAACCAAGAACCGCACGGCGCACAGCGGCATTGCCCTCGATGACAGCATTTTCACGGTCAGAATGCCCGCAGGCATTGCGGTATGCGGCATCCTCGGAAATAGCGGCAGTCACCACAGGCTTATACTGCTCAAACTGCTCCCGAAGGATAGGCTTTGGCGTTTCTTTCTCCACCTCCGGCTGCTGTGTTTGAATGACATCTTCTTCTGCCAGTTCCTTTTCAGCCTGGATTTTGTCATACTGCGCCTGTTCCTGTTCGGTAAGATAGCGGCCTTTCTGGACAAGAGAGGTAATGCGCTTGGCAACCTTTTCCCAGCTTAAATGAACATCCGGGCAGTCCTGCTTTTTATAGTGCAGTCCTTTCCCATCGTGATCTTCGCCGCTGTGTGTTGCGCCGGACAAGGCATGAGAGCGTCCGCCAATGCCATACTCGTCTTTGAGGAATCTCACTTTCTCCTTATCCGTATGGTTTGCCATGAAGAACGCATAGATGCGGCCTTTTCCTCCGGCGAAACTGCTGCCGCCGGTCATAGCGGCGTCGGTCTCATCCTCGGTAATGAAGTGCTGAACGGTTGGCACTTGGGAAAGCTCTGAAGAAAAGGTCCTGCGGGGCAGGTCAAGGTCCTTCAGGTTCTCCCAGATCTCCCTCGGTCTATGATAGTGAAAACGCAACAGGTCACGGTCCTGCTGATAGGCAGTCCAGAAGGCAGCGTATTCTTCCTTGAGGGTCTGGCGGAAAGCCGGGTCACTCAGCTGCTCCGTCAGGCGGCGGGTCTCCTCCGGGAAACCATTGCCTTTGATCTCTGACAGGCAGGACAAATATCCGGCTTTTCTGGCGTCCTCACTGAGATCGTGATACAGATGCCAGAGCTTTTCCGAGAGGAGGGAGCGTTCATAGCCTGCCGCTTCTGCAAGCTCCACATTGGAGGCAAACTGACCACTTTCCAAAAGCTCCCCGATACGCTCTGCGGCGCGCTCCCAAGAAATGATCTGGGCAGACCTGTCATAACGGACAGACTTCCCGTGGGAAAGATGGATACCATCCTCGGCATACCATGCACTCACACTGCCAAGGCCGTTGCCGCCGTGGTACAGCGTTTTCAGTATCTCGGCAATCTCAGCGGTGGTTTTCTGCTTTTCAAATGCTGCAACCACACGCTCCCTCTGACGATCTGTATTGCCGCCCAAACGCAGCACATGGTCAATATCATTTTGGGCAAAAGAAAAAGCAGAGGATGTATGCGCTACATTCTCTGCTTCATCTATGGATTGGATCTGCTCCGCTTCGGAAAGGAACAGGTTTAGGGTCAGCTGTTGATAAGCTCCGCCATCAGGATTTCCTCGGCCTGAGCTTTGCAGGTGTTCATCAGCCCCACCCACTTCATGGGATCGCTGGCTTTCAGTTCCTCGGTGGCTCCCGCTTCCTTCGCCAGCTGGGGCATCATCTGCTCCAGTCTGCTCTGGGCGGTCTCGTCGATCTCCAGAAGGTGCGGGTACAGCTTCTCGCTCAGCAGCATCTGGTTGTAGAGGATGGGACGGTGTTCCTTCAGGTAGGTTTTCCTCATCCTTCCGTACTTGCCCAAGGGTTTCTCCGGCTGCTGGCTCAACTTCAGGTCGGGAATCAGATAGTCTCCGTTCTGGATATAGGTCATGGGATTGTTCATCTTGTTTGCTCCTTTCTTGGTTGGCTTCGCGCTCTGCATTTCGGACGGTAACGCCGATCTGCCTCAGCACCTGCTGGTTGATCTGGCTGACCGCTGTTCCCAGCGCCCCGATGGTGGACGGGGTATTGAAATCAAAGATTGCCATGAAATCTTCGTGGTCGAAGTAGCGTTCCGGCTCCAGTCCGCAGCGGGACATCAAAGCGTAAGTGATGCTGACGGTGGCTGCTGCCTTGAACTGTACTCCGATGTTAAACTCATCATATTCCTCCAAAAAGGAACCGTCAACGATATAGAAGAAGTCCTGCTGATGCTCCGTCCAGTATTCCTCAGCCAGTTTTCCGGCTACCTCGGTGAGCTGTCCGGCAAGGTCATCACCGGAAACATCATAGGTGCGCTCAAGCATGGCCTGCACCGAATCCAGATGGCGCTCCTCCAGCTGCCACAGCCAGGGAGTGCGGGAATGTTCACGGGTTCCGGTGTCGGAAATATCAAAAACATAGCGCAGGCGGGGTCTGTCCCCGGAATCGTCCACCAGAGCGATTCCCTTGGAGCCGCGCCTTACATACCGGCCCATCTTTTCATTCCACAAATCGTACTCTGCACAGGCGGTAGCGTCCGGGCGCTGGGCGTAGATCATCAGCTGCTCATGGAACGGGTACTTGTAAAGTCGGGCTGCCGTAGTAAGGAACCCTGCCCATTCCTGCCAGCTTCCAGTGAGTTGCGTTGCCACTTTCTCCGCCATCTGTGCATATAGTTCAGCTTTGGTTGGCATAGTGTTCTGTCCTCCTTTCGGTTTTGGGGTAAAGGTGGGGTAGCATATTGCCACCCCATCCCTGCGACTATGGTGTTTACTGGTCGAAATCCGGGTACAACTCCAGCTCGGCAAACTCGGCATCACTCATGGCCTGGAGCTTGCCCAGTGCGCTGTCTGTCAACTCCCGCAGCTCGCTTTCCTCCGGGGCCAGTTCACCGCACATCTCAGTCAGAGCTTCGATCAGTCCGGTGCGGCTACCGGTATTGTAAATGCACATCAGGTTTATTTCCTCAAAAGTAAAGTTTCCCATATCAAATCTCCCTTTCTGCACTCTTTTTTGGCGCTGTCTTTTTGTGTTCTGCCTTGGCTGGCTTTTCAGCTGCTCCATGACGGACTTTTTCTTTTCCCGTTCCTCCCGATGGGCAGCGGCAGCCAGATCCATCAGGGAAATGGGCTGACCGCTGCGGGCCTGCTGTTCCAGCTCTGCCACCGTAGGTTCCTTTACGCCATTATTGATGATACCGTCGATCATGCCGTAATCATCCTCCACGGCCATCTCCGCATTTTTCAGCGGATTTTCCGGCAGAAATCCGGGGATCTGGGTAAAGCCAACACTGTCACAGTAATGATAGGATACCTTACCATCCTGCTTGATCGCAACGATGTCACTGACACTCATGGAGGGACTGCGAAAGTCCACGGGCTTTTCCAGATTGAATTGCTGATAGAGTTTTTCCAACTGCTCCGGCACAGTGCCAGACGCACTTAGCGGAGCTGTGTAAATGAGGTCATAATTGCTGCGGTCTATGGAAATGTCATGGGACTTTAACCAATCCAGATTCATAAAGCGCACATTCTGCGGATCGTCACGGCTCACCTGATAGATGGCAAAGCAATCTCTGTTCTGGGATAGAAATGCCTGTTCGCGTTCCTGCTGATGTTCCTGACGCTCCATGACCTTTTCGTGGAACTGAGGGCTTTTCTCCCATTCCTCATGGTCCACACCGAAAAGACCGCCATGATCCATGATTTCCTGCGGGTCAAACACCATGCTCTCCGTATTGTCCTCATGCAGCACATAGACGGTCAAACCGGCGGCATCCAGTTCCAGCGCCCGTTCTCTGGTAACAGGGAGCATCCCATCATAGGAGTAGCCATATTCCTGCATATCCGGTGTGGAGACCTGCTCATCCGGCATGGGGTATTCATCCAGTGCCTGCTCCTGTGCCTCCGGCAACTGGGAAGAAGCAATCATCTGACTGGTCTCTGCCTGCATTTGCTGATAGGCCGCTTCCTGCAAGGTCTCAATCATGGACATAGGAGCGTGTCTGAGCGAAGTGCTGTCCAGATTGTTGTCATCACAAATCTGGAGAACTGCATTTTTGCGGGAAAGCTCCGACATATCCAGCTGACCACCATCCAGCTCTTTCATGGACGCAGCATCGTAAAGAGTGTAGTCCCATCCGCTGTCACAAGGTTGGATATGAAGATAGGTAGTATCGTTGATCAGAAACAAAGCCTCCTGCTGGTTGGCATCCGCCCCCAGTACCTCCATTTCCGGCATGGTCGCAGCCAGTTCCTTTACCGCTTTCTGTACCAGCGGATTGTCACGGTAATAGTCGATTGCCTGAATAGTGTCCAGGTCAATGGTCTGCCCGGTCAAAATCGGAAACGGTCCTTCATAGTCGCTTCCGTCTTTCAGCTCAAAACCAATTCCTTTGATCCCGTTCATTCGCTCTGCCGGAATTTCCTGATAGATGCGGACCGCCTCCTCCAAAGACAGGTTATCGTGGTATTCTCCGAGGTTTGGAAACTCCATGCACTCTGCCACATAGTAAGTCAGATTGCCGGTTGGCTGCTCTATCGGGGCGGTTTCCGGCTCTGCCTTTGCATGGGGATCAATCCCACGCTCTTTGCAGATTTCCTTATAGTGGCGCTCAATGTCAGAGATCAAAGTGCCGGAGGTCTTATTGATGGTCTCCAAACTGGCTCTCAGCTCTTTCAGTTCCTTGCCCTGACTCCAGCTTGCAATATAGCCGAAGCTGTTTTCTCCGGTCTCAATGCCAAAATATTTGCAGACCGCATAGGAGATGCTTTCAGCCTCCACTTCCTCCGTGTGGCGGTCTTTCCTCTGTTCTTGCAAAAACTGGGTGAGGGTAGAAAAGCCGCCAACAAAATTCAGCCCTTCTTCCTCGGTCAGCATCAGGCGTCCATCTTCCGCCAGCTCCAGCGGCTCTGTCAGCAGAACGGAACCTGCATGGTTTACAACTACTTGTTCTTCTACACAGACCGGCTCTCCGGGGTCGTAGTCAGAACCGCGCAGGTCATAGCAATAAACGCCCTCCGGCAGATTATCACGGACAATCCGCCCATTGGAGAACAGACCGGGTTTATCAAACAGCTCGATCTCCTGATATTGCTCGTCATTGGCAATCTGAATCTTTTTCTGATTGTGGAGCTTGCTGTGGGCAATCTCGTGTACTGTGGCCGAAACCGTCTGCACCTCACTCATGCCCTGACGAATGGCGATTTTCTGATGATCGGCAGAAAAATAGCCGTCCGTATCGGCGGCCATTGCTTCAAAAGTGATCGGCACCGGCGCACTGCGGCGCAGAGCCTCCATGAATGCCTCATAATTTGGCACATTGCCGGAAAGGGAGGAAGCAAGCTCAGGCAAAGGTTTCCCGTCGGTCTGGCTCACATCAAAGACCTTGACCGGGCGAAACATGGGGATCTCGATTTCTTTTTCCTCTGTGACGATCTTTCCGTCTTTATCCAAAATCGGAGCCTTGGTATCCGGGTCCAGTTTCTGCTCCTCGATTTTCTTCTTATATGGTGTGGGAGCAATGATGGTAATGCCATGCTCTCCCTTTTTAACATGACGCTCAAACTGGTCTTTCCACTTATTGTATCCGGCTACCAAAGTGGCGTCCGGCTTCTGCATATAGATGAGCATGGTGTTGTTTACCGAATAGCGGTGGAAGCGGGACATGACGGACAGATAGCGCATATACTTTTCACTCTCAAACAGTTCCTTGATGCCCTGCTCGATGCCATCTGTGATTTCCCTTAGCCGCTCTCGGTTGGTGGGTTTGTTCTCAGCCATGATTTTCAATCTCCTTTCCAAATGTGTGATTTCTGCTGTGTGTTCTGCAATCCATGCCTTTTGTTCTTCTTCACTTTCATAAAGAAAAAGGTCCAACAGGTACTCTACATAGGTTTTCTCCTGGATTGCTTCCACAAAACGGGGGTGCGGTTCTTCCTCCGGTGTCCGGGGAGAATTGTCGGCCTCCCATTTTTTCAGCAGATAGTAGTAATCGGACAGTACGCGATAACACCGCTGCCGGTCCTCCCGAAACTTTTGTGCCTCTGTTTTCTGCCGGACATATCTCCTACGGGGAGGGGCCTGACTGTCATAGATCAGGCCAAAGTCCTGTGCCAGTTTCTCCGCCGCTTCTTTTGGGGAGAGGTCAAAGAGCTTTGCGGTAAAGTCGATCACATCTCCATCTTCACCGCAGCCAAAGCAGTGGAACCGCTGGTCTATCTTCATGCTGGGGTTCTTATCATCGTGAAAGGGACAGCAGGCCATGCCATTTCGTTTGACCTCGATCCCATAAAACGCTGCCGCATCTCTGGTGCTGACCGACTGCTTGACTGCTTCAAATACATTCTCTGTCATGTGCCTTTAACTGCCGGACTTTCTCACAGGGGGCTGGTATCCGGCAGCTTTCGCACGCTCACTGGCGGCTTTGCGGCGTTCTGCGCTATATGGCTCCCTGACTGATACACACCGCTTTGGGACGGTAAAGTTATGGGCGTCCTTTCGGGTGATCTGGTCGGGGTGCTTTTTTGCCAGCAGATCCAGCTTCTCCATCAGACGGGGATCATGAGTATAGATCTCAGCCATTGGTTCTGCCTGGTTATAGAGGAGAATGGTTTCCCGTTCCACTAAAGAGAGCTTCATCGGCTGCCTCCTTTCCGCTGGTCAAATTCCAGCTTGAAGTTGGCGTACTGTCCATCATCCTCCAAAACCACAGCGGCATCGTAGGTCTTTCCGGTTTTCTCCGAATATAGCCCGTCACACGGACACGGCCATCGTTCAGCAGCGCAGACACCACAGCTTTGGTCGGCTGTTTTTTCTTGGCAGCCCACCATTTGTTGTTTTTCCAGATTGCAAATTTGCAAGAATCATTCTGACAGAAGAAGCCTTTTTGCAGTTCTGCAACTTCACCGCCGCAGCGAGGGCATTTGCCCACCACCTCACGGGGCGGAGTGAACAGGTACTCAGTTCCCCTGATGACCTGATAAGTTCCCACCAGGTCTTTCAGCATGGTGCTGATCCCGTCCAGAAACTCCTCTGGGGCAAGCTGCCCGCGCTCGATCTCGCCCAGTCGGTACTCCCACTCGGCAGTCAGAAGCGGCGATTGCAGCTGTTCCGGCAGAACGGTGATCAGGGAAACTGCATCGTGGGAAGGGAGAAGCTGCACCGTTTTCCTGCTCTTTTTTCGTTCCAGAAAACCGGCAGATACCAGCTTTTCCAAAATACCGGCACGGGTGGCCGGTGTCCCCAGACCCTTTCGCTCGGCATCCTCCGGCATATCCTCTTTTCCGGCAGTCTCCATCGCGGACAACAGAGTGTCCTCCGTAAAGTGCAGGGGCGGACTGCTTTTGCCTTCTTTGACGATTGCAGCAACAACCGAAAGGGTCTGTCCTTCGGTCAGCTCCGGCAGGGCTTTCTCTGCCCCCTCTTTTTTCGGCTCTGCATCCTTCATTTTGGCACGGTAGGCGTCCTCCAGTGCTTTCCATCCGGGGTGCTTCACCGTTTTTCCTTTGGCGGTAAACTCCCTACCGGCACACGCTGCAATCACAACGGTTTCCGAATAGATATGGGGCTGGGCCACGGCACACAGCAGACGCAGGGCCACCAGCTCCAGCACCGCTTTTTCTCCCGCAGGAAGGGCAGAAAGGTCTGCATCCTTGAGATTTCTGGTAGGGATTACTGCGTGGTGGTCGGTTACTTTCTTATCGTTGATGACTGTCTGCGGATCACAGGTAATGGCGATCCCTTTGCGAAACGGCATAGCATTGGCAACCAGATTCACCAACACCGGCAGGCTGTCTGCCATATCACCGGTCAGATAGCGGCTGTCAGTACGGGGATAGGTGCAGAGCTTCTTTTCATACAGGCTTTGCAGATAGTCCAGGGTCTGCTGGGCCGTAAATCCAAGCAGGCGGTTGGCATCTCTTTGCAGAGTAGTCAGGTCATAAAGGGCAGGTGGCTTTTCGGACTTTTCTTTGCGCTCCACCTTTTTGATTGTGACATTTGCACCCTGACAGGCTTCTTTCAGCTGTTCGGCAGCAGCTTTATCCGCCATGCGCTCCCCGGATACGGTAAGACCGGGCAGCTCCAGCGCCACGGTATAAAAGGGAACCGGCTTAAAAGTGTCGATCTCAGCTTCTCGCTGGACAATGAGTGCCAGCGTTGGGGACATCACGCGCCCGATGTTGAGGGTACGGTGATACAGCACGGAAAAAAGCCTTGTGGCATTGATCCCCACCAGCCAGTCGGCCTTGGCACGGCAGAGGGCAGCATCCCTAAGTCCGTCATAGTCCGCACCGGGGCGCAGGTTTGCAAAGCCCTCCCTTATGGCGGAGTCCTCCATCGAAGAAATCCAGAGGCGTTTCATGGGCTTTCGGCAGCCTGCCAGCTCATAGACGCTGCGGAAGATCAGCTCACCCTCGCGTCCGGCATCACAGGCATTTACCACTTCCATCACATCCGGGGCGTTCATCAGCTTTTTGAGAATATCAAACTGCTTTTTCTTATCCTTTCCCACCACCATCTGCCAATGCTCCGGCAGAATAGGCAGGTCATCATATCGCCACTTTGCGTACTTGGGGTCATAGCTGTCTGCATCCGCAAGACCGGCCAGATGACCCACGCACCAGCTGACACGCCAGCCGTTTCCCTCCAGATACCCGTCCTTACGGGCAGTTGCGCCGATCACCGCAGCCAAACTCTGGGCAACAGACGGTTTTTCAGCGATTACCAACTTATATCTCATCTTCTTCATCCTCCCATTCTTCCAGCACAGGCGTGTGCAGTTTTTTCTCTATGCTGTTTTCCTCATCCAACAGCAGGTTATAACCGAACCGGTAGTCATAGCGGTACAGTTTCCCCAGCAGGTCATTGATGATGATGCGGCAAGCCAGAATGACACGGGTTTTATCCACCTGCATCAGCTGGTAGCGTTGATAATTGCTGTAATATTCTTCATGGCGGTGGGTATTGCGGACAGCATCTTCAAGCAAACTTTCTACTGCATCCTGACAACCATCCTCTTTTTCACCCTCCATACAGTTCAGAAGTTCCATTACCATAGGAAAGCTCTGTTCATCCATAGGAGCTTCTGCTGCAAGAAAACCGATCAGGGCAGATAAGAGCAGACGAGCCGCCGTCTGTTCTTGTTCCGTCAAAACGGCCATTGTTTTCTCCGCATTTGGCAGGATCTTTTCTTCCACAAAATCTGCCGCATCGTCGGAACAAAGCTGACGGATAGAATCTATGGACAATGAAACTGTCACGGTATCTAAGGAGAAATCAAAGGGGTCATCTTGCTTTGGCTTTCTCCGAAGTTTGTTTAACATGGTAGAAAGAATATCGCCGCCAAAATACACGGCGATCACCAGCAGGTCAAAAACAGCAATCAGCTTGATAAATATAATCAGAACACTCATTTTTTTCGTTTCCTTTCTTTGAGCCAGCGTTCCATCTCACGATGGCAGATACCTACGCAGGGACTTCCATAATTCCCGCAACCATAGCAGGGGTGGCTGTGGGATATAGAATGAGGACGGGAAGTTTCCCTCCCGCCCTCCGGCCTGCGTGTCATCATGCGTTCATAGGGACTGTCTGTGAAACGGGTCATTTCACACTGTCCTCATCATCTTCTTCTGTGCTGCCCCCATCAGCGTCCGGTTCGTCCGACTCCTCATCCTCGGTTTCCCATTCCTCGGAATCTTCCTCGCCATAATCATAATCGTCCAGACTGTCATTGCCCTTGGTCTTAGGCTTATTCTTAATGAGTTTCAAGTAGGCAAATACGCCACCGCCTCCAAGCAGAGCCAGCAAAAGGACTATCGCAGCCGGGTTCAGTCCGGCAGGCTTCTCTTTTTCCGGTTCCGGTGTTTTTGCCGGAGGTTCCAGTGCTTTGCCCGTACATTTACTCTTATCAGTTGCGCAGACCGGGCAAACCGTATTGACTGCCCCTGCTTCACATTTTGTCGTGCAGCTACACACAGCAGACGGCTTCTCTTTGACATTTTCATCTTCCATCAGTGCCATCAAATCCGCTTCATCCACCTGGTTCAGAAAGTGAACAGCAGTCTCCTTGTCCTCATTCGCCCTGTCAATCAGGATGTAAAAGTAATTTCCAGCTTTGGTCGTAACAGTAATAAGCTGCTTATTTCCTCCAAAATCATCCACCAGTGCCGCATTCCCCTCCGGTGTAAGTGCCGGTGCTGGTTCTGTTTCTTCCACAATCACGTTGCTATCATTGGTAGAATCCTCTGCCGGTGCCTGTTCTGACCCCTGTGCAAAAGCAGGGATCGTAAAGCCAAATGCCAAAACCATTGTTAGGCAAAAGGCGGAAAGTGTTCGGAGCAATCGTTTATTCCTCATAGCTGTTTTCCTCCTGTTCGTTATTGTCATCAGCCAAACTGCCGGGAACTGTGCCACCGGACAGCATGGCGCTCAACTGAGTCGGGGTCATACGCAGAGCGCGCACCATCTGGACGATCTCCAGATTTTCTGCCTCGGTTTTCTGTGCTTCCAGCGCCTTGAGCTTTTCCTGATACTCTGCGATCTTCTCGCGGACCTTTGTAATCTCCTGGTCAATGCGCTCAATTTTGTTCTTTGCCATCGTCTATCACTCCTTCTTAAAAATCTCTGTTACCAGTTCATCAGACCATAGCCTTTAATGCTTTGATAATTCAGGTCATAACTTTTGATCTTGCAGGCATCGCCGGAATTTCCCTCCACGGTATAAACACGGCTGCCATCCGTACCGATCACGATACCCACATGGTCTGCTGTCCCATCCAAATCCCAATCAAAGAAAATTGCATCTCCGGGAGCCAGATTGTTATAGCCTCTTGCACCCCATTGTCCATGAGACTGGAACCACGGAACGCCCTGCCACTCACAGCCTGCAAAGCGCGGTTCACTTTTTCCAGCCTGGTTATAACACCAGGATACAAAGCAGGCGCACCACTCCACGCGGCTGTCAAAGCCATACCAGCTCCAATAAGGATAGCCGCCCACATTGCCCACCTGACGCTTGGCCAGTTCCACCAGCTGAGGATTGCCGGGGCGGGTACCGTTAATGAACTGCACACCGGACAGATCTTCCGAGCCGCTGGTATCAGGGGAACCGCCGCCAAACAACAACGGCTTATTGCCCATGGTCTGTCGGTAGACCTGATACATTTCCATCTGCTCTGGGGTCAGAATCTCCGACGCCACAGCGGAAATGGGCTTGCTGGTGAGTTTCACATTCAAAATGTAATACTCATAGGGGACTTCTTCTGAGGTGGTCTCGCCGGTCTCCGGGTCGGTGGAGGTCTCCGTGCGGTAGCGAATCTCCACTTCCTCAGTAAGCGTCAGCTGATACTGTGCTGCAAACACACGCGCCAGCTCTGCCTGAGCGCTCTGCCGGGTGTAGCCTTGCAAGACGGCAGAGAGAAATGCTGCCAGCTCATGAGGGTCATGGCCGATCATACCAAGGTCATAGCGATACTCGTCATACCCTGGGTGACTGCTTTCAATGTTGTCGATTTCCTCCTGCAACTGGGCTTCTCTGGCTGCATAATCTGCCTCCACCGCCAGCATTTCCGGGTCATCCGACGGATAGGTGGTGCCGGAGAGAACGGAACCGATGCTCTGCGCCATCATGGAGCAGGAGGACATGGTATTCATCAGCATACAGGTAATGAGGAACAAAACCCCTGCCATCAGGAAACCCTTCTTGTGGCGCATGACGAATGCCCCTGCCTGCTGTGCCTTTTCTTTTACCGTCCTTGCGGCTTTTCCTGTTTTAGATGCAGCCTGGGCGGTATTTCCAGCAGTCTGACCGGCGTGTTTGGCGGCGGCATACTGCTTTTTGATGGCCTGCTTTTGCTGCCAGCGGGAAAGTGGATTGCTGGCAAACTGGGGATTTTCCTGCAAAGATTTCTGGTACAGAACATTTACATTTGCCTTTTCCAGTTGGCGCTCTGCCTGTGCTGCTTTGCGGTACGGCTTCAGCTTGTGGCTGTGATAGCCTCCCGCACCAGATAAGCGCCGGTCTCCACCGCTTCCTCGGACTTGTGGGCGCTTTCCACGCCCACATTGTCCTGTTCTGTTTCCCGGATCTCTTTGTGGAGTTTGCCCGCAACCAGATGGACGGGAGCTTCCTTGATCCCTTGAGAAAGTTTGGAGGGTGGCTTTTTCTTGTCCTCAAAGGTCAACTTCGAGGTCTTTTTTCCGGTATCCGGGTCGATGACCGTCTGCCTGACCTTTTTCTTTGGGATATTGGCCTGCGCCTTATCTGCTCTGGCCGCAGCTTTCTCCGCTTTACGGATCGGCTTTTCCAGTGCAGGGTCCGACCGTTCCTCATCAGTAAAGCGCAGGCGCGGCTCCTTATTCAAACCATTCTCCCAGCATGAGGGAGGACATCATGTAGTGCAGCTCTGCATAAATGGCCATTCCCACAGGATCGTTGAACATACAACCGGACAGGTAGGCGTAAAACTGTGCCACCACATCAGACAGGATCTTCGCTTCGGTTCCTTCCAGAATCAGACCGCCCATGCCTTCCTTGGCACGGATGGCGCTCCAAATCTCTGCCAGACGGAGAAGCCCCACCTGACCGGTCTCATTCAGTTCGGCTGCCTGATCTGCCGCCGTGCGGCACTCACTTACCGCATCGGCCATGACCGTAAGCAGCTGGCTGCGCTGGGCATTTACCGCCCTGTCAAAAAACATCAACGGGTTTTGATTCAAAATGTTGGGGTTCATCATCATTCATCCTCCTTCTTTTTCAGTTCCTGGGGTTTGGTGGTCATAATGCGGTACAGCTCGGTACTCTTCGGGAAGTGGTCCACGAAAGGCAGAATTGTGGAGCCATAGAACAGCAGGCCCTCGCCCTCACCGGAGTGGGTCACATAGCTAAGCTGGTGCGTGGAAATGCCCAGCTGCTTGGCAAGTATCTGACGGTCTCCGCCTGCCTGGTTGAGCATATACACGAAGTCGGAGTTTTCAAAGATGTTCTCTACCTCGCGGCTGCTCAAAAGGTCTTTGACATTCTGGGTGATACCTGTCGGAATACCACCCCATTTACGGAATCGCTTCCAGATTTCCACTGTATAGGCAGCGGTCTGTTCCTCCTTCAAAAGCAGGTGCATCTCGTCGATGTAGTAGCGGGTGGACTTGTGAGCGGCACGGTTGATGGTAACGCGGTTCCACACCTGATCCTGGACCACCAACATACCGATTTTCTTGAGCTGCTTGCCCAGCTCCTTGATGTCATAGCAGACAATGCGGTTGTTGATGTCCACATTGCTCTGGTGATTGAACACATTGAGGGAGCCGGTTACATAGATTTCAAGGGCCGTGGCGATATACTGGGCTTCCTTTTCCTCCTGTGAACGGAGCAGGTTATATAGGTCCTCCAGTATGGGCATATTCTCCGGGCGCGGGTCATTGAGATAGGTCTGATAGACCAGACGCACACAACGGTCGATGATGGTTTTCTGCACCGGCTGCAATCCGTCCTTACCGCCCACGATCAGCTCACACAAGCTGAGGATAAAGTCAGACTTGAGGGACAGCGGGCTTTCATCATCCGAATAGTCCAGATTCAGATCCATCGGATTGATGTAGTTGGTTGAGGTAGGCGAGATCTTGATGACCTGCCCATGCAGACGCTCCACCAGAGGTGCGTACTCCGCTTCCGGGTCACAGATGATGACATCATCATTGGTAAGCAAAAAGCAGTTGGCAATCTCACGCTTGGCGCTGAAAGACTTACCGGAACCCGGCGTACCCAAAATCAAGCCGTTGGGGTTTTTCAGCAGCTTTCTGTCCACCATGATGAGGTTGTTGGACAGGGCATTGATGCCGTAGTACAGCGCTTCCTTGCCGTTCTGGAATAATTCCTGTGTGGTGAACGGTACAAAGATAGCCGTAGAACTGGTGGTCAGCCCTCGCTGGATTTCGATCTGATTGAGTCCCAGGGGCAGACAGCTCATCAGCCTTCTTCCTGCTGAAAGTCCAGTCTGGTCAGCTGGCAGTTATACTTCTGGGCAATAGAGCCTGCCTGAAAAATGTTGTTGCCAAGCTGACGGGGATTGTCCGCTGTGTTCAGCACCAAAAAGGAGACCAGGAACATTCTCTCGTTTCGGCTCTGCAAATCCTGCAACAGCTTTTTCGCCTCGCTACCGTAGGTGGCAAGGTCACTTGGAATGATGTCCATGTCGTACCCTGCGCGGACTGCTTTTTTCTGTTCCTCAATCTTACTGCGGTCCAGGTCGGTAATCTTGCGCTTTACCGTTTTGATGGCTTTCACCTGATCTACCGACTGAATGTGCATACTCACAATGAGCGAGCTTTCCATATCCAGAAAATCAGCCAGCAGACGGTCATTCAGCTCCGGTGCAAGGATCTGCAAAAAAGAAACAGCCCCGTATTTCTTGCCCATACGGAACTGCTTGCCGGTGCGGAACTCAAAGGAGCTTGGTGCGATAAAATCTTTCGTGGACAGACCGGAAGGAGCCAGCCAGTCCCATTCAAACTGAAACGGGAGCTGTTCATCCATGTGGAATACCGCATGAAGCTGGGAAAGCCTTTCCTTACCGTCCAGTGTTCTGGCGGCTACGCCAAGACGCTTGAAGTTATTGAGTATATCGGTCTCAATACGCTCCAGACGGGGCTTGGCGGCTTTGATGCTGTCAGCGTCAATACCAAAGGTCAGGTATTTGGTCTTGATGAGACCGTTGTTTCCTCTGGCCAGCTGATTTTGCAGCATCGTGGTGTATTCCTCACGGATACTGTCAAAGGCATCCCTCTGGGGCGGGATGGAAATGGAGTTAGCAAAGGTCTCCTCCGATGCCGCAAGGTTCAAAAAAGACAGCTGGAAATGAATTGAGCTGTCAAAATAATTGAGGAAATCACACCACCCCTCAAAGATTGCCGTCTTATCTTCGTTTTGGGAGAGCTGATAGTTGATGTCCTGAAACTGGATGGTCTTTGTGTAGTGGCTGTCCGATACTCGGCAGATTCCATCCGGCCACATCCGTTCATAAGGGATACTGTCCTGCGCAGATTTTCCTTTTTTGTCCGTGCGGTTAGCGCGGGCAATGGCCGCTTCGATCTGCTTCTTATCGGCGCGGGACAGCTTTTTCTTTGTCTTTACCGGCTGCACAGTTTTTTTCTCGGTTTTTCCGAACATCCGATGCAGCCATTTTTTTATTGCGGTGAACAATGTCATACACCTCCTTATCGAGCATTTCCTGCCGCTTTAATACGGCATAAAAGTTATTGGTCTGGTAGGGACGCTGCTTTGGACGGATCACAGCTACTTTGAGAATGTTGCCCACGATCTTTTCCAGGGGCTGTCCATGCTTTTCGTACATAGCCAGCATAAAGAAGGGCAGCATAACCAGCATCATACACATAGCCGCTACACTGTTTCCGGTAGGTTTTCTGAGCAAAAAGAAAAGCGGTACGCCAATAAGCGCTCCGCCCGTGAAGCAGATAAGCTGCCGCTTGGTCAGATTGAACATGACCTTTGTTTTGACTTTTGTTAAGTCCTTGGGTACGGGTACATAAGCCAATGTAGAAACCTCCTTCCGTTTTAGTGCGCCTGAAAGACTGATTTGGCGAGACTGCCGGTTTTGAACAGCGTAAAACATAGCAGTACGGTGTAGCCCACGCAGCTCCAGATTGCCATGATGATGTCATCTTCCAGAGCGATGTTCTGCACCAGCACAGCATAAATTGCCACGCAGACGATAATGAGAAACGCCTGAAAGCCCAGCGCCAGCAGGGATCGGAGGTAATTCTGTCCCATACCGCCCCATTCTTTACCCATCATTGCAGCCATTGGAACGGGAGCCACCGAAGTCACAAGGTAGATTTCGATCATACGGCCATAAATAACGATAAAGATACAGATATATAACGCCCACATAGTAATGCCAATAAAGAGGGATTGGAACCACAGTCCGAACAGCGGTCCCAGATCCATTTCCATCAGCCTCGGTTCCAGATCGGTCATAACTGAGGAAATGTCAATGGACGCATCCGAATTGATAACCCCTGCCGCCTGCGCCACTACGCTCTGCGCCATATCAAAGACGCCCATCACGATATTCCATGTATTTGTGACAATGAGGATGGCAGCGGCTGATTTGAACACCCACTTGAAAATCATCCAGGTGTCCACATCATGCAGGTTGTTCTTGTCTGCAATCATCTGGATCAGGTCTACGGTCATCACGATAGCCAGGATCACGCCTGCAATCGGCACCATGATGGAGTTGGACAGATTCTCAATCATGCTGAAAATACTGCCATTCCATCCCTGTGGGGTCTGGCCTACCTGTACGGATATATCCGCGACCTGCTGGTTTACACTGTCAAACATCCCCGAAAGGTTGCTCATAATGCCGCCCACCAGCATTTCTTTCAGCCAATTTGTCAGGGCTTCAAGTAAGAAATCCATACGGTGTCAACCTCCTTTCCGCCGCCCCCGCAAAACTGCGGGAGCGGCAAGGATTTCATACGGAGACGCTTAGACAGAGAAAAGCCCGGAGAGCAGAGGTACAAGGACCATGCCTACCACGGCTACACCAGCACCGGCCATGAGCTGCTTCATGCCCTGGCTCTTGGCGCCGGGGTTGTCGTTGCCGTAACCTTCCAGCAGGTTGATAACGCCCCAGATACCGAGACCGGCACCGAGCGCGATAACGAGGGTCTGAAGAACGGTGATTGCCTGTTCAAAAAATGCCATATAGTTTGTTAGCCGGAATCTGATTAAAAAATAGGTTTGTCATGTTTCATAGGCATACAAAAGCCGGAACAATCTGCCGCCCGGTTTCCGGGGGGCATGATTCCGGCTGTCCTCCTTTTTCATTATTTTTTCTTGCGATTGTCCGCTTTGTACGCCAATGGCCCATAGAGGGCAGGTGCGGCGAATAGATAAGATCACTCCCTTCAAAAGCGGAACGAAGTTAAGCGCCCTCTGTGTCTACTTCATATACATCGCAGACCTCATTGGGCTTGAGTTTCAGCCTTGCGGACAGGAATGCTTCAATGTCAAAAGCGTTCTTATCATCCGCGTCGGCAGTGTACTGGAAATTGGGGTGCTTGGTGATGTCGTACTTATCCGAAAGGAAAGGACGCACACCGCGCAGCTGGAGGATACACTTGCCGCCATCCATAACAGCAAGCTCATCCTGGCTCATCAGCTCTTTCCCCAATTTTTGATAGTTGAGAGAGTGGGAAGTTTCCCGGCCACGGCTCTCTCCGGTGTTGTAGGTGTCGATGGTTTCCTTGCCCAGCACGGCAGCCAGCTCCTTGAGGGTGGTCGGCTCCTTACCGCCCAAGAAAATGGAAGTATCCATGTTGCCGATGATGGTATCCGCATTATCCTTATAGATCGCCTTGAGCTGACTCTGCGCCTGCAACACCAGACAGGCGGAGATCTCACGGCTTCGGATGGTTGCCACCAGCTTTTCCAGCTTAGGGATCTGGCCGATATTGGCGCACTCGTCAATGAGACAGCGCACATGGATCGGTAGCCTGCCGCCATACACATCGTCGGCTTTTTCGCAGAGCAGATTAAACAGCTGGGTGTAGCACATAGAGATCAGGAAGTTAAAGCTGTCATCTGTATCACTCATAATGAGGAACAGGGCAGTTTTCCGGTCTCCCAAAGTGTCCAGCTCCAGCTCATCATAGGCTGTGACCTCACGCAGCTCTGCAATGTCGAATACCGCAAGGCGCGCACCACAGGAAATCAGGATCGACTTGGCTGTTTTTCCGGCAGCCAGCTTGTACTTCTTGTACTGACGGACGGCGAAGTGGTTGGGCTTCTCGGCTTCCAGTGCATCAAACATCAGGTCTACGGGGTTTTTGAACTCCTCGTCATCCTCCCGGACTTCCATGGCGTTGATGAACTCAATGAGGGTGGAGAAGTTCTGCTCCTCCACCGGAGCCTCATAGTGGATATACCCAATCAGCGCGCAATACAGCAAGGTCTCTGCTTTGACCCAAAAATCGTCCCCGGCCTTGCCTTCGCCTTTGGTATTGGCGATCAGCGTTGTGACCAGCTTCAAGATGTCCTTTTCGCTATGGATATAGGCGAAAGGGTTATAGTGCATTGATTTTCGGAAGTTGATGGTATTTAGGACCTTGATGCGGTACGGCTCATAAATGACCTTGCCGTGCTTATCCTTCATGGGCTTTCCGTCCTTTCCCAGTTTGGGTGCGCCCCTCTGGAGCATTTTCCCGCACTCCACCAAAATGGTTCCCTTCGGGTTTTGTCAATAAGGAACAAGAAAATAGTATCTTGCTTTTAAGCGGTTTCATCGCCGCTGTCGTTCTGGATAAGGCGCACAACCTTGTCCGTAAAGGTTTCCCG
>QUFC01000025.1 GCA_003478355.1 Lachnospiraceae bacterium AM48-27BH | reverse complement strand
ACCTTCTTTCGTAAATGTTGCAAATGTTTGTTTTGGCACTTTCATTATACAACACATGGAATCGAGGTGTCTTTCTTTTATGCAAAATCACGAACTTGCTCATTTATAGTAAAATATGTAAAATATAAAAAAAGCATGAAAAATAGGCAAAAAGACGAAAATAACTATTCAAAAAAGGACAAAAAGACGATATAATAAGAATTACTAGAAGCGGAAAACCATAAGAATCAGGAAGGAGGAGACGTATGGGAAAACAGTCAGATTCATATGACCTGGAACGTGCAAAGTGTTATATGGAAAATTATCTGTCAAAAAATGTTATGGCATCGGGTCTGGCAAAGTACTGTAAGATCTATTTATTTTACAATAGCGATTCTCCGGAACTTCAGGACATGGAAGTGAATACATTTGGAACAGGAGTTATGGAGGATTCGGTCCTGCGGGAGATCCTGTGTCAGGGAAATGATCTGCGCACGACAGAGATCATCCGTAAAATGAAGAACTGTTCAAGGGATCCGTGGGAGCTTGCGGAAGTACTTAACTGTAAATACGAGAAACTAAAAAATATTGTCGGACTATAAAGGAAATGTTATGACTGTGGCAGAGCGGTATCTGGAGCCTTATCATCTGCAGAAGGACTCGGATAAGTATTATTTTCTTCTGACATTTATTAAGTGTGAGTTATTTGGACAGTGCGTGGCCTGGTTAAACTGCGAGATGAAGACCAGCTATCAGGAGTTGTCCGGCAAGTTATGTCAGATGTTGGAGCAGTTCCTGAAGGTCGTTTACCTCAGTTGAGAAGATCCGCACGCTGGAGCTCTGTGGTACAGGATCATAAAAAACATCATAACGATTCAGTCCCTTCCTATCATCATAGGTGGTGTCATGTTGAAAAACCAGTCTGAGAACTGGTTTTTTTTCGTGTCGTAGAAAACTGCTGTTTGCGCAATGCGTGAACAGCAACGAAAGGATAAGAGAATAGTCATTGACAAATCAGGAGTTTTCACTATAATTAACAATAGTAATTATCATAGGTAATTAAAAAGGAGAAGTCAATGACCATCGAACAGATTAAAAAAATAATGGATGCCTGTTATCTTGCAAAAAGAGTCCGCGAGATGTTGCCGAAGCTTCCTCAGGGAGTAGCGCCATCTTATATTCAATATCTGGATGTGATCCAGAAGCTGGAACGACAGAAGGGCGATGTGAAGGTATCAGATATCAGTGATGTTCTGGAACTGCCAAGACCAGGCGTGACCAGGACGGTGAAGGAGATGGAGGCAAAGGGATATCTAAGAAAAACCTCCTCCAAGGAAGACGGGCGGATCACCTATATCACCATCACGGAGGCTGGGGCAGATCTGTCTGACAAATATGACCGGAAATACTATGGAGAACTGGCACCGTATTTTGAAGAAATTCCGGAGAAGGATGCGGAAATTACGATCCGGACCTTGAAAAAGGTGTACCAGATCATGAGCGAAAGGAGAATCAATCTTGAATAGTTGCAATGCAGATTTTACCCAGGGAAGTATCCCGAAAAAATTAGTTTCATTTATGATCCCGATCTTAGGAGCGTTGATCTTACAGGCGGCTTATGGAGCAGTGGATCTTCTTGTAGTTGGACGATTTGGCTCCACTTCCGGACTTTCTGCAGTTTCTACCGGAAGCCAGATCCTGAATCTGGTAACCTTTGTGGTCACCCAGCTGGCTATGGGAATTACTGTGCTGATCGCCAGATACATTGGTGAAAAACGGCCACAGCTGATCGGTTCCCTGATTGGCGGCGCAACCCTGATTTTTACTGTGATTTCTGTGATATTGTTTGTGATCATGGTGGGATTTGCACATGGCTTGTCCGTTTTGATGCAGGCGCCGGCAGAAGCCGTGGAGCTGACCTCTGTTTATGTGCGGATCTGCGGTGCCGGCATTTTCTTTATTGTAGCTTATAATGTGCTGGCAGCGATTTTCCGTGGGTTAGGAGACAGTAAGTCTCCCCTGGTTTTCGTGGCAGTGGCCTGTGTCATCAATGTGGTGGGGGATCTGGTACTGGTAGCTGGATTTCATATGGACGCAGCAGGTGCCGCTATTGCAACGGTAGCGGCCCAGGCAGTCAGCGCGATATTTGCCATGGTTCTGTTAGTAAAGAAGAATCTTCCTTTCCAGATCAAAAAAGAGGATTTTCATTTTAGTTCCCAGTGCAGACGGATTCTCCAGGTTGGATTTCCATTGGCCATGCAGGAGTTCCTGACCCAGATGTCTTTCCTGGCTCTGTGTGCATTTATCAACCGCCTGGGACTGGAAGCGTCCTCCGGCTACGGTGTAGCCTGTAAGATTGTCAACTTCGCCATGCTGATTCCAAGCTCCCTGATGCAGTCTATGGCGTCCTTCGTTTCCCAGAATGTGGGAGCTGGAAATGAAAAACGTGCAAAAAAAGCGATGTTTACCGGTATAGGTATCGGTCTGATCATTGGATGCGTGGTATTTGTGCTGGTCATGCTGAAAGGTGATGTGCTGACCGGACTGTTTACTACCGATGCGGCAGTTGTGCAAAAGGGATTTGAATATTTAAAGGCTTTGCGCCGGAGACCATTGCGACAGCAGTTCTGTTCAGCATGGTCGGTTATTTTTACGGACATGATAAGACACTCTGGGTTATGACCCAGGGACTGACGCAGACCCTTCTGGTGAGACTTCCTATGGCTTACTATATGAGTATCCAGCCGGATGCCAGTCTGATGAAGATTGGATTGGCAGCACCGACGGCAACTGTTTTCGGAATCGTGTTAAATGTTGGATTTTTCCTGTGGTGCAGGAAAAGGGAAAAATAGAAGAATTTGTAGATTTCCTTGATTCTTTCAAAGTTTCGGAATATACTGGAAACATTGAGGTGAGGTAACTGTTCAGTAGGTCTGCGCACAGGCTGCGCTGACCGTAAGAACACATAGGCTAGAGAGCAAAAATCCCATCAGCAAAGCTGATTTGGAATGGATTTTTGCTCGTAACTATGAGGGTACTGAATAGTTACGAGGTGAGGTAACTGTTCAGCAGGTCTGGACAGTTATGAAAGGAGATCTAGAAAGATGAAGAAAAACAGAACAGCCATTTTGAAGCACTTATGTGCCTGCGCATTGACGATAGCGATGGCATTTGTCGTTCCGTCTGCAGGATATGCAGCTGGAACGGATACCTTAGGGTTTGGGGTCGGCGGTCCTGGGACGAACGTGGACGCTTACGGAAATCCGGTAAGTGGCGTGGTGGCGAAGGGAATTACGGTTTCCAAATATCAGTACCGGGCCAGTGCAGCCAACGGCGGGATCGACTGGGATACGGTGAAGAAATCTGGAGTTTCCTTTGCCATGATCCGTTTGGGTTATTATAATGACTTAGATCCGAATTTTGTGGAAAATATGAAAGGCGCACTGGCGGCAGGCT
Source organism: Lachnospiraceae bacterium AM48-27BH (assembly GCA_003478355.1). GTDB lineage: Bacteria > Bacillota > Clostridia > Lachnospirales > Lachnospiraceae > UBA3402. The sequence goes on along the minus strand of QUFC01000025.1, from coordinate 55,533 downwards.
TAAAGACCGGTATCTTTTTCTATACCCAGGCATTGGATGTGGATACTGCCAGGGCAGAGGCAGATTTTGTTCTGTCCCAGATAAAGGATTACCCGATTTCTTATCCGGTCGCCTATGATGTGGAGTCAGATACGATCTTACAGAATGGCCTGACAAAGCAGCAGATCACAGATCAGGTCAAGGCATTCTGCGAGCGTATTGCGGCGGCTGGATATCGTCCGATTGTATATGCCAATAACGAGTGGCTGAACAATCATCTGGATATGACCCAGCTTCCATATGATATCTGGTATGCCCGCTACGGAACAGTCAACGAGTATCCGAACCGTACAATCTGGCAGTGTACGGATCATGGTGAGGTTCCTGGAATTGGGGGGAATGTTACAGTGGAATATGCCTTTGTGGATTACGGCACACTGATTCCCTCTGATGGCTGGAAACAGGTGGGAAATGACTGGTATTACGTGAAAAATTATATCCACCAGACTGGATGGCTGACAGTCGGTGATAAGACCTACTATCTTGGTGCTGATGGAAAAATGGTTCATGATATAACCGTAAATCTTGATGGAAAAGATTATACGTTTGGGAGTGATGGAGCTCTGCAATAAAAATGGGGAAAAAGGGGTTTACATCTGATGAAGCTGATCATGGAATTTTAGGCGCTATCATTGTTCTTCGCGCCATGCTTACATTCCTGATCCATTGGGAAATTGGGAATGAAAAAAGGAAGCAAGAGAACTGCAGGAACAGCAGGGCATATAAGATCAAAAAGGGGAAATGATTCCGAAAAAGAATCATTTCCCTTTTTTGATGTGTGCTTTGCGGAACACATTTCTAATGGATATTTCGAATGGGTGCAGGTCCCTGATCCGCCCTGGCAGTTAGAAATAGGCGTGTGAGCTTTCACTGGTGTTGGCATTCCCCGGAAGTGTTTTGGAATATTTCCCCGGGGAGATGCCGACTAATTTCGTGAAGGATTTCACAAAGTGGGCGTAATCATTAAAACCGCATTCAAAACAGACATCGGTGATGGACATCCCTTTCTGCAGCAGGGTGCAGGCATGCTGAATCCGGCGGGCAATGATGTAGTTCCACGGAGAGGTCCCGGTAAAGTCCTTGAACAGGTGACAGAAGCGGGAACGGCTCAGATTCAGGTGATCGGCAATGTCCTGGATGGATAGCGTATTGGACAGATTCTGATCAACATACTGGATGGCATCCCTGACTGCCTGAGGGGTGATGTCTGCCAGGCGTGCAGGCTTTGTGACAGAAGCCTGGTTGGCAAGCAGAAGGATCAGGCTTAAATTTGCCTTGGCGTAAATGTCGTAACCGAATTCTTTGCGGTTTAAAGCTTCAATGGTCTGGGTCACCAGATATTCGTATTGCCGCATCTGGTCCTCTGACAGATGGAGGATGTGATTGCGCTCATGATTCTGGAAGCATGTCAGGATATTGGTGTTCGGTGTTGAGAAGGTCTGGATAAATGCCTCGTTAAAATGGATCGGAAACCGTTCACATGGTTCATGATCCTTTACGGACAGCCCGTGGATATCATTGGGACAGATCAAAAGCAGATCTCCCGGCGTTAAATGATAGGTAATGTTATTAATAAAATAGTCCACATTGCCAGATTTAAACATGGTAAGCTCATATGCATTATTATGGATATGGAGCTGTGGTGGAAATGGTTCCGTGGTCAGCAAATGGGAAAGAAGCAGCTTGTCAATGGACTCGATTTCAAGTTTTTTCATATCATTCACCTCGATCTATAGAGATATTGAACAATTGTACTAAAAGGAAATGCATGAAAACGCCTTTTTTCGACTAAAAATGCACAAGGTATAGCACAATTCAACATAAATATAGCACAAAAGTTAAAAAAAGAATACTAAAAATGTGGTAAAATCTTAACATGATCAAAATGAACAAAACAGTAATGAAAAATAAGATCAATAGCAGACATAATGCATAAACGAAGGGAAGGGAAAGAGAAGAAACATGGAAATATCCTTAAATACAAGAGCTGAAACCGCAAAATTATTTCTGGATACCATAAGACCATTAAAATCATGCTACAGTCCCGGACATGCATTTTTACATGTTGGAGATTCCGGCGTCCACTATGGTGAAAAGGCCGCCAGGATGGAAGCTTCGCCAGAGTCCTTTGGGGACTTGGACCTTTGTGGGCAGGTGGAACAAAAGATTTTACTGCGGAGATGATCCAGGAAGCAGAAGAGTGGCAGAAGTTATATTTAGATGGCATCTTGCATGGAACAGATCCAGATCACGAAGAGTACTGGGGCGATATCTTTGATTTTGATCAGAAGATGGTGGAAGTGGCTGCCATCGTTTATACCATAGTGTTAAATCAGGACAGGTTCTGGAATGATCTAACGGAGAAGCAGCAGAAGCAGGTATATGGCTGGCTGAATCAGATCAACCTTTACGATATGCCAAAGTGCAACTGGCGGTTTTTCCGGATCATGGCGAACATGACCTTTGATATTTTAGGGCTGCCTTATCCGAAAGAGCGGATGGATGAGGATTTTGACATTATCAACGAATCTTACATCGGCGACGGATGGTATTTTGATGGTACCCCATGGCAGTTAGATTATTATGTGGCCTATGCGATCCAGTTTTATGGAATGGTATATGGCAAGTTGATGAAAGACCGCGATCCTGAGAGAAGTGAGATTTTCTTAGAGCGGGGCAGACAGTTTTATGGTGATTTCATTTACTGGTTTGCCAATGACGGATCTGAGATCCCATTTGGCAGAAGCTTAACCTACCGGTATGCTCACGGAGCACCTCTGGGAGCCATGGCATTTGCGGAATTAGACAATGTCAATTACGGAGTGTTAAAGAATCTGGTGTTAGGCAACTTAGAGACCTGGATGAAACGTCCGATCTTCGACCATGCAGGACTTCTTACCATTGGATATGGGTACCCGCAGATCGAGATGAGTGAGAGCTATAACAGCGCGGGTTCTCCGTACTGGTGCAATAAAACCTTAGTGATTCTGGCACTGGACGATGAGCATCCATTCTGGAAGGCAGAACGGGAAGCTTACCCGTATGAACCGGTAAAATTCCTGAAGCATCCGCATATGGTGATCACCCATGACAAACATGATCATGTGATGGCTTATGTAACAGGACAGCATTTGCCGAACGATCATGGACAGGGACCTGCAAAATACGAGAAATTCGTATATTCCAACCAGTTTGGATTCAGCATCTCGAAGGGTACCAACTTAGCCCAGGGCGCATTTGACAGTACACTGGCGGTTTCCGTAAAGGGAGAGGACCGTTACTGTATGAGATACGGTATGGATGATTTCAAGGCAACAGAGGAATCTTTGTATACTAAGTATCGTCCGATCACCGGTGTGACGATTGAAAGTACTGTAGTGCCATGTTCTCCGTGGCATGTAAGAGTACATAGGATCACCAATGAAATTGCCATTGATCTGGCAGATGGCGGCTTCGCACTTCCACAGGAACGCTGCTTTACCGTTGTAAGTGGCAGGGGAATCGGCAAGTACCAGCCATCGGATGTAAAACATGATGGAAAGACACTGATTGCTGATTTCCCGTGGGGAGTAAGCATGATCTCCAGTGAGACTGGTGAAGAACCGGTGCTGATCACCCCATTTCCGAACACCAATTTATTTGCCAATTTGACGGTCATTCCGATGGTAAAGACCCAGTTAGAGCCTGGAACCCATCTGGTAGTTACCAGTGTGGCAGCAGATTTCCACGAGAGTGCAGAGACACTTCTGAAGGAAAAACCACAGGTTGAGATCCAGGATGGAAAAGTGATTGTGACCATCGGTGATAAGGAAGTAACTGTATAAAGGAGAAGCAAATATGACTATAACACAGCAGGAAGCCCAGTGGATTCAGGAGACGGTCGAAAAGTTAAAGACCAAATGGAAACCGGTCACTGAGCGAAACGTTGGAAAAATCCCATATTCTTCCAAAGATGGAGTGTTTGATGATTATTCCCCGAAAGATAAGGTCGCATGGTGGACCAATGGCTTCTGGGGCGGCATCATGTGGCAGATGTATACATTGACTGGTGATGATCTTTATAAGAAATCAGCCAAAGAACTGGAAGACAAGCTGGATCAGGTGCTGATGGACAGTCCTGGACTGGATCACGATAATGGTTTTAAGTGGCTGCCGACAGCAGTTGCGGACTACCGGGTGACCAAGGACCAGGCATCCTATAACCGTGGTATCTTAGCGGCCAATAACCTGGCTGGAAGATTTAATCTAGCCGGAAGATTTATCCGTGCCTGGAATGACTGGGGCGAGGATGATCACAGAGGCTGGGCCATCATTGACTGTATGATGAACCTTCCGCTTCTGTATTGGGCAAGCGAGGTGACTGGTGATCCGAGATTTTCCCAGATCGCCCAAGCTCACGCAGACACAGCCATGAAGAATTTTGTCCGCGGCGATGGTTCTGTGAACCACATCGTGGAATTTGATCCAGATACAGGCGAGATGGTCCGTTCCTATGGCGGACAGGGTTATGAGGTTGGTTCATCCTGGACCCGTGGACAGGCCTGGGGACTGTATGGATTCGCTTTAAGCTACATCCACACAGGTAAGAAAGAATATCTGGATACATCAAGAAAAATCGCCCATTATTTCATTTCTAATACACCGGAGAGCGGTCTGATCCCGATCGATTTCAGACAGCCTGCGGATTGTCAGCTGGAAGACTCCACTGCAGCAGCGATTGCAGCCTGTGGACTGATTGAACTGGCAAAGCATACAGAAGGAAGGGACAGCGATCTCTATAAGAGAGAAGCGCTGAGACTGTTACAGGCTCTGGATCAGAAACGGAGCATGTGGAGTCCGGATGTTGACCCGCTTCTGGAGAAATGTACAGTGGCATATCATGAGCCGTCCGGCCATGAGATCACCATTATTTATGGGGATTACTACTTTATCGAAGCCGTGATGAAATTATCCGGTCAGGAGTTATTTATCTGGTAGTAATAAAATTTATATAATTTTTTTATTATAAGGAGGAGTTACAGAATGAAAAGTAAAAGATTTTGGGCAGCAATGTTAGCAGGTATGATGGCAGTAGGCTCACTGACCGGATGCGGAGGCGGTTCTTCAGACGGCGGTTCTGCTGAGACAACAGCAGCAGCTTCTCAGGCAGCACCATCTGATGTTGCACAGGCAACCGGAGAGGATGTAACCATCAAAGTTGCATTATGGGACTATTCCAACACAGAATACTACAAAACCATGATCGATGCCTTCCAGGCAAAGTATCCAAATATCAAGGTTGAGGTAGTTGAGTTTACTGCTGATGAGTATGATAATGTTATCGTGACTCAGTTAAGTGGTAAGCAGGATTTCGATGTTGTATTTACGAAAGGTACACCGGCTCTGTCTGCATTGATCAAACAGGGACACATCTATTCACTGGACGAGTACATTAAGAGCGATGACAGCTTTGATGCAAGCAAGTATTCAGGACTGGTAGATCAGTTAACGATGGACGGAAAGACCTATGCATTACCATTCCGTTATGATAACAACCTGATCTACTATAACAAAGATCTGTTTGATGCAGCAGGCGTTGCATATCCGGAAGATGGCATGACCATGGCTGAGTATCATGAGCTGGCTGCGAAGATGACCAGCGGCGAGGGCAATGATAAGGTATATGGTGCTCATGTACATACCTGGCCATCTAACGTATACAATTATCCAAACAGAACTGCTAAATTTAACTTTACAGATCCGGATACCTATGCAAACTTAACTGATTACTATAACGAGATCCTGGCAATGCAGGATGAAGGAGTGGTTCAGGATTACGGCGTTCTGAAATCCTCTAACATCCATTACAGTGGTGTGTTCTATAATCAGCAGGCAGCGATGTTACAGATTGGTACCTGGTATATCAATATGCTGTGTGAGAATGTAAAAGACTTTAACTGGGGTGTATGTGCACTTCCGAACAATGATGGAATCAAGAACGAGAACTCTGTCGGCGGTGTAACACCTGTTTCCATCGGCGCATATGCAAAACATCCTGCAGAGGCATGGCAGTTCATCACCTTCGTATGTGGTGAAGAGGGTGCTGAGACTTTAGCAAAATGTGGCATCGTTCCTGGTTACAATTCTGATAAGGTTGGCGAGATCTTTGATTCCCTGCATGATCAGTATCCAAATGCTCCAGAGGGACTTTCCAAGTACTTAGGATGCGAGAACAAATTAATGGAGCAGCCTATGAATGCTAAGGGCAAAGAAATCGATTCCGTGATCCAGGAAGAGCACAGTGCGATCATGACCAAGAGCATTACTGTTGAAGAAGGTCTGAAAGAGATGGCTGACCGTGTGAAAGAGGTATTAGCTCAGTAATAAAAAGATATAGGCATGTAACGAGCAGTAGAAAAACTGGACCGCTATATGATTTTACGATGACCGTCCGGAGGAAGCTTCTTCCGGACGGTTGTCTTTCAGAAGGAGGAATCAGCTTATGGCTAAAGGGGAAGAAACAAAGAAACCCAAAAGTAGAGGAGCGTTAAGAAGACATAAAACTTTAGTAGCGTATTCCTTTATCCTTCCAAACCTGATTGGTTTCTTTGTATTAACATTTATACCGATTGTATTTTCTATTTTATTAAGCTTCTGTGAATGGGATTCCGGTAACCCAATCAAGTTTGTCGGACTCAAGAACTTCGTTTATATGTTCACGAAAGACCGCAGTTTCCGAATTGCTTTAGTTAATACACTTTACTTTACGATTGGCGTTGTGCCGATTACGATGGCTATTTCTTTAGGACTTGCGATCCTGATGAATAAACCGTTAAAGGGACGTACATTTTTCCGTTCTGTACTGTTTTTCCCATATGTAGCATCCCTGGTAGCGATCGCGGTTGTATGGATGGCTTTATTTAATCCAGACAGAGGACCTGTTAATAACATTTTGATTGCATTGGGTGTCTCCAAGCCACCAAGATGGGCTGCATCTCAGACATGGGCGCTGCCGACCATCATTGGTCTGACCATCTGGAAGGGCATGGGCTATTATATGATCGTTTATCTGGCTGCCCTGCAAGGAGTTTCCAGAGATCTCTATGAAGCAGCTTCTCTGGATGGAGCAAACAAATGGCAGCAGTTTGTTAATATTACCTGGCCGTGTGTAACTCCAACCACGTTTTATATCTTAATGATGTTAATGGTAAGTACTTTCAAATCTTATGATACCATGTACATTACCACCCAGGGTGGTCCTGGTGAGGCAACGAAGGTACTGGCATACCATATCTATAAGATGGCATTTGAGAATTCCAGATTCGGTTATGCAAGTGCAGTTGCGATGGTGCTGTTAGCGATCATTCTCGTACTGACTACGATCCAGTTTAAGTGTGAGAAGAAGTTTACCGGTGATATGTAAGGAAAGGAGGAGCGTGCAATGAGTAAAGAAGCTAAAAATACATTAAAAACCATTCTGACCTATGCAGTGCTGATCCTTATGGCATTGGTCATGTTAGTACCTTTTGCATGGATGATTTCTGCTTCCCTGAAACTGGAGAAGGACGTATTCTCTTATCCGATCGTATGGATTCCAAAGGATCCGGTATGGAGCAACTATCAGGAGATATGGAAGAAAGTGCCATTGCTGCAGGGCTTTTTTAACACGACAAAGCTGACCGTGTGTACCACGATATTACAGCTGTTGACATCTAGCTTTGCTGCATATGCATTTGCAAAATTGGAATTTAAAGGCAGAGATCTGATCTTTATGTTATACGTGATGACGATTGCGATTCCGTGGCAGGTATATATGGTTCCTCAGTATAAGATGATGACCATGTTCCATCTGGTTGACAGCCATTTAGGTCTGATCCTGATGCATGCGTTTACAGCAACCGGCGTATTCCTGATCCGTCAGTTCTTCATGGGTATTCCTACAGAACTTCTGGAGGCAGCAAGAATCGACGGACTGAGCGAGTATGGAATCTGGGCAAAGATCATGCTTCCACTGTCCAAACCGGCGATCGCAACCCTGTGTATCACATCCTTTACATTTGAGTGGAACGATTTTATGGGTCCATTGATCTATATTTCTACCACATCCAAGAAAACGATCCAGCTGTTACTGCGTATGTTCAATACCCAGTACTCTTCAAACTATGCACAGATCATGGCAGCTGCAACAGTTGCCCTGATTCCGGTACTGATCCTGTTTGCATTCCTTCAGCGGTATTTCGTAGAAGGCATTGCATCATCTGGTATTAAAGGTTAAGGAGGCCATATAAAAAGTTATGCTGCGTACATTTGAGACCAATTATTTAAGAGAAGTGACAGAACTGAGCAGCAGCTTATGGGAATTCTCCCCGAATGAGGGAGAATTCCAGGGTAACGTTTATCCGGTATGGGTACCGTGCTGCTGGGAAAATCTTCCGGATTTTTCTGCATATCGTGGAACAGGAAGCTTCCGCAAGGAATTTGAGGCAGAGGGCAACGTCCGCCTGGTGTTCAAAGGTGTCAGCCATACTGCAACGGTCCTGGTGGACGGTAAAGAAGTAGGAAGCCACTATAATGCTTATACGCCATTTTCAGTGATGTTAAAGGATCTGGAGCCAGGTGTCCATAAGCTGGAAGTGATCGCAGATAACCGTTTCAGCGAGAAGAGTGCGCTTCATGTGCCGAATGATTATATGAGCTATGGCGGTATTTCCAGAGGTGTTGCCATGGAGGAACTGGAGGGCGCGTATATTGAGTATATCCACGCAGTTCCGGAGAGGACCGAAAAAGGCTGGAATGTGAAGCTGGCAGTGAAGGTTGTAAACCTGGAAGACGCAGAGAAAATCGTAGAATTACAGGTTGCAGTCGATGGTTTGTTTGAGATTACCAAAGAAGTAAATCTGAAAGCAGGAGAGGAAGTTCTGGTAGAGGAGACCGTAGATGCCGGAACCCCAGAGGTATGGGAGATGGATCATCCGGTTCTCTATACCATCTGTGCAGTCCTTTCCGATGCTGATGGTGCGTTCGATGATCTGGCCGACCGCATTGGCTTCCGCGAGATCAAGACTGCAGGAAAAGACATTTTATTAAATGGTAAGAAGTTAAGGATCAAAGGCTTCTGCCGTCATGAGGATCATCCGATGTATGGCTGCGCTCTTCCTGTTTCTGCAATTGAGCAGGATTTACAGATCGCAAAGGATCTGGGAGCAAACTCCATCCGTACATCCCATTATCCAAATGATGAGATTTTCTTAGATCTCTGTGATGAGCAGGGTATCCTGGTATGGGAAGAGAACCATGCAAGAGGACTGGTTCTGGAACAGATGCAGAATCCGAACTTTGAGCCTCAGGCAGAGGCTTGTATCCAGGAGATGATCACGGCACATATCAACCATCCATGTATCATCATCTGGGGTATCTTAAACGAGTGCGCCAGCGATACGGAATATGGTTATGAATGCTATAAAAAACAGTATGACCTGATCAGGAAGCTGGATACCTCCAGACCAAGATCTTCCGCAAGCTGCCGCTTTAAGACAGATATCTGTTTTGGTCTTCCGGAGATCGTATCCTACAACTTATATCCGGAATGGTATCATGATACTCCGGCAAATGAGTATGTACCGGATATTTATAACTGGGTACAGACAGGCAGCGAGGGCGCAGGCAAGCCATTCTTAGTAACAGAGATCGGTGCTGGTGCTATTTACGGTTATCGCAACCAGAGTATGTGCAAGTGGACAGAAGAATACCAGGCGAAAGCACTGGGTGATCAGATCACTGCAGTATTAGATCAGGAAGGCTGCAGCGGTATCTATATCTGGCAGTTCTGCGATGTGCGGATCAGCAACGAGTGGTTCAGCAACCGTCCAAGAACCATGAATAACAAGGGTATTGTAGACGAGTACCGCAGAAGAAAATTGTCCTACGATGTAGTCAAGAAACTGTATCATTCCTATTCCGATTTCCGTTAAGGAGATCATGGAACGGTATGAGAATAATCCGTGGCGAGGTTTTTTAACTCAGCCACGGATTTTTTTGCCAGGATTATAATTTTTTATAAACTTTTTTGAAAAAGTATGGTATCATACTGATGATTCCGGGAAGGGGAGACAGAAATTCAAGTCGAACATCCGTGAGACTTGGCGCGTGATTCTGGTCAGCGTAAGCTGACATATTTTGTTATTACTCACCACTTGAAGAGGTGGGAGCCTTCTCGACTGAGATAAAAAGGACAGGTGAACATCAATGGAATTAGCAATGATTACGACACGGCAGGTAATGGAATTGTTCTGTATGATTCTGGCAGGCTGCATATGCAGTAAAACTGGAGCAATCAAGGTGGAGGCCAAGAAAGGCTTTTCGGATCTGCTGTTATATCTGGTAGTACCGGCTATGGTGGTCCATTCGTATATGACGGAGTTTGACGAGAAGATTTTGGCCAATCTGGTCCTGACATTGATCTGGAGCACCATTGCTCTGGTGATTGGAATCGTGGTGGCTATGGTGGCGACCGCGAAAATGAAAGGAAGTGACAAGCCAATTATCTGCTTTGCCGGAATGTTTTCTAATGCGGCTTACATGGGATTTCCGCTGATTCAGGCGCTGTTTGGGGCAGAAGGACTGATGTATGCCAGTGTGTTTGTGACAGTGTTTAATATTTTGCTGTGGACGGTTGGTTATTCAGTGGTGACGAAAACCACCAATCTGAAAGCAATTTTAAAAACCATTGGCACATCTCCGGTGATACTCTCTGTGATTTTGGGTCTGATCTTATATCTGGGCCAGATTCCGGTACCGGAGGTGATTGCGGAACCTGTCAGACTGATCGGCAATATCAATACACCATTAGCCATGATCATCACCGGTATGATCATTGGAACCAGTGATCTGAAGAAGATGGCAGGGAATCCTATGATCTGGTATGTGACATTGATCCGCATGGTCCTGGTTCCAGCCATTTGCTTTGTGGTATTCCGGGTGATCGGAGCTGGATCTATGGTAGCAGAGGTAGTGCTGCTGCTAGAGGCGTGTCCGTGTGCGGCGATCACTTCTGTGTTTGCGGTACAGTATGGATATCATGAGGATCTGGCTGCAGGAACGGTGGTCGTATCTACATTGTTAAGCATTGTAACCCTTCCTGTTTGCGCTATGCTTTTGACGGTACTGATGTAGTGGCTGCGTTACTGGAAATTTAACGAATAGAATGAGGAAATGTACATGAATATTACCATAGAAGAATTAGAAAAACTGGAGCCGGGAACCTTTGATGTGATCGATATGCGTGGAGAGACTGAGATTGCCCATGGAGCGATCCCGGGCTCTGTTGCGATTCCAGAGCAGGAGCTTTTGGAGAATCCACCAGAAAATACGGGAAAGAAACTGATCATCGTCTGCAGCCGCGGCCGGGTCAGTGTGGATGTATCGGAAGAACTGTGTGGCCGTGGTTATGAGGCATATAGTCTGGAAGGCGGTTATATTGGCTGGCTGATGAACGAAATGAAAAAGCAGGAGGCAGAGGAGATCTGCGAGTCCGTGGAGAAGAGCATCCGCAAGAAGTTTCATAAAAGTATCTGGAGCAATTTCACGAAGGCGGTCCGTCAGTATGAACTGGTAAAAGAAGGCGACCGGGTGGCGGTCTGCATTTCTGGTGGAAAAGATTCTATGCTGATGGCGAAGCTGTTCCAGGAGCTGCAGCGATATAGCAAGTATCCGTTTGAAGTGGAATATCTGGTGATGGATCCGGGATACAGCCCGGAAAACCGTCATGTGATCGAGGAAAATGCAAGAAAATTAAAGATCCCGGTACACATTTTCGAGTCAGATATCTTTGACTCTGTATACAATGTGGAGAAATCACCCTGTTATTTGTGCGCCCGTATGCGCCGTGGACATTTATATAATTTTGCTAAGGAACTGGGGTGTAATAAGATTGCTCTGGGTCATCACTATGATGATGTGATCGAGACCATTTTAATGGGGATGCTTTACGGCGCCCAGGTACAGACCATGATGCCGAAGCTTCACAGCACAAATTTTGAGGGAATGGAGCTGATCCGTCCGCTGTACCTGATCCGCGAGGATGATATCAAAGCCTGGAGAGACTATAACCATCTGCATTTCATCCAGTGTGCCTGCAAATTTACAGATACCTGTACCACCTGCAATAACGAGGAGACTCGTTCCAAGAGAGTGGAAGTGAAGCAGCTGATCGCAAAATTGAAGGAGACCAATCCATTTGTGGAAAGTAATATCTTTAAGAGCGTGGAGGATGTCAATCTGGATACGGTGATTGGCTACAAAGCCGGTGGTGTGCGCCATCATTTCCTGGATACTTATGATGAGAAGGGAAGATCAGCGGACGCTGGAAACCAGGAAAAGACAGATGGAAAAACAGACAAAAAAGCAGACAAAAAAGCAGACGAAAAGGCAGAGTAGGGATATGAGACTGGAAGAGCATATTGCCGATACGTTAAAAGAGTGGGAACTGAAGCTGGGAAAGATCGACGGCGGCATCCGCCTTTATTATCCCTGTGACTCCATACGGGAGTATCTGGGGCAGGCTTATACTGTGGCTCAGGGAGAAGATCTTGCGGAGTGTGTCCGTCAGTATCTGCAGGTAGAAGCTGCCTATCTTGGTCCGGTCAAAACCGAGTATCATGAGGGGCGGATCGCTGTCCAGATCCCGGAAGAGGGCTGTCAGTATGTGGCAGAGCAGATGGAGTATCCAGAACTTCTGGTACGGCTGCTTGCGTGTTTAAAAGAGGGAAGCTTAGAGAAAATACGAAATTTGTTTGAAACCTATGCCGGGGAACAGGGCGGACTGGTATGTGAGGATCGGGAAGAAGATTCGGGCTGTGTACTGTATTTTGACCGGGAAGAAGTGGATCCTTATGTGTACTGCTTTGATGCAGATGATTTTGGGGTTACCTATCATCGGTTTGCCAGAGTTGATTACGAAAAACTGACGCAGTGATGGAATGGTGCGTGAAGCTTATGCGGACTAGAAGAGAGGAGAAGAGATTATGGCAGCGATTTTAGGGGTACTTGCCAAAGCATTTGCATTTATGGGGATCATTGTCCTTGGATATACGTTAAAGAAGATCCATGTGTTTAAACCAGAGGATTTTTATGTGTTATCGAAGATCGTGATCCGGATCACCCTGCCGTGTGCGATCATCAGCAATTTCAGCAAGATCAGCATGGATATGTCTATGCTGATCCTGTGCGTCATCGGTATCGTTTGCAACTTAATTTATGTGGGAATTGGTTATGGTATAAACCAGAAAAGATCTGGTGACGCCAAAGCCTTTGATATGTTAAATCTGTCTGGTTATAATATCGGCAATTTTACTATGCCATTTATCCAGAATTTCCTGGGGCCTGTCGGATTTGCTGCTACTAGTCTGTTTGATGCAGGAAACTCTGTTATGTGTACAGGATTGACCTTCGCTCTGGCAAGTGCGGCGAAGGGAGAAGGAGGCAGAAGCTCAGCTGGTTCTATGGTGAAGACCTTACTGTCTTCCTTGCCATTTGACTGTTACATGATCATGACAGTAGTTGCCATGTTCCAGATCAAACTGCCGGAGGTGGTGCTGTCTTTTGCCTCTACGGCAGGCGGTGCGAATGCGTTCCTGGCGCTGTTTATGATCGGAATTGGATTTGAGATCCATGCAGATAAGGAAAAACTGACAGAAATCGTGAAGATCCTGTCAATCCGTTATTCCATTGCGCTGGCATTTTCTTTGATTTTTTATTTCCTTGCGCCATTTTCTTTAGAGGTGCGCCAGACTCTTGCCATTGTGGCATTTGGACCGGTTTCTTCGGTCAGCCCGGCATTTACCGGCAAATTACATGGGGATGTGGAGCTTTCCAGTGCGATCAATTCTTTGCAGATTATGATCAGCGTAGTGCTGCTTACCTTTGCACTGATTGTGGTGCTGTAGGAAAAAGGAATCCGGCGGCTGAAGTACAACGGAAATCTTATGCGGGTTATAACAAGCAACCATATTATAACTATGAAGAATAGAAGATATGACACAATGATATACAGAAAATAAAAACAGACATTGCTTTTACAAAATAATAGGTCTATAATGATTTCTAATCAGATTTTTAGAAACTTTAGAAGTATATACAATGGAGGAATCGTCATGGAAAAGAAAAATATCGATTGGGGCAATATCGGGTTTGCTTATATGCCTACTGATATGCGTTATGTAGCAAATTTCAAAGATGGAAAATGGGACGAGGGCGGTCTGACCGCAGACTCCAATGTGGTCATTAACGAGTGTGCTGGTATTTTACAGTACTGCCAGGAGTGCTTTGAGGGTTTGAAAGCTTATACAACTGAGGATGGAAGCATTGTTACTTTCCGCCCGGATTTGAATGCAGAGCGTATGATGAACTCCGCTTCCAGACTGGAGATGCCGCCATTTCCAAAGGAAAGATTCTTAGAGGCTGTTGATCAGGTGGTAAGAGCCAACGCAGCATGGGTTCCACCATACGGCAGCGGCGCAACCTTCTATCTGCGTCCATATATGTTTGCATCCGGTCCAGTCATCGGTGTAAAACCATCTCAGGAGTATCAGTTCCGTCTGTTTGGTACACCGGTAGGTCCATACTTTAAAGGTGGCGCAAAGCCGATTGCCATCTGTGTCAGCGACTTTGACCGTGCAGCGCCACATGGAACCGGTCATGTAAAAGCTGGTTTAAACTATGCTATGAGCCTTCACGCACATGAGGTTGCACATAACAACGGATTTGATGAGAATATGTTCCTGGATCCAGCTACCAGAACTTATGTAGAGGAGACCGGTGGAGCAAACTTCTTATTCGTAACAAAAGACGGTGAGGTAGTCACTCCGAAGTCTGATTCCATTCTGCCATCCATTACCAGACGTTCCCTGGTATATGTAGCAGAGCATTACTTAGGACTGAAAGTAACCCAGAGACCAGTGAAATTATCTGAGCTGTCTGATTTCGCTGAGTGTGGTCTGTGTGGCACAGCAGCCGTTATTTCCCCTGTAGGCAAGGTAGTAGATCATGGCAAAGAGATCTGCTTCCCATCAGGTATGGAGAAGATGGGACCGGTTACCCAGAAGCTGTATGAGACTTTAACCGGTATCCAGATGGGCAGAATCGAAGCTCCAGAAGGATGGATCCGCAAGATCCTTTAATTAACCTCTTGACATATTTATCCGCCGTGTTATAATCAGACACAGAACACGTTGAAGAGTCCAGTAGTCTGATGGAAACGTTCAGAGAGGGATACACTTGGTGAAAGTATCCTACGGCAGAGATCAGGTGAATACCAGCTTGGAGTGGTCCTTAATCGGACACGGTGATTCCGTTATCATCACAATGAAGAGGCTGCGAAAGCAGCAAGCAGGGTGGAACCGCGGTATTGGATATCGTCCCTTGTCAGACAGGTATATGTCTGACAGGGGATTTTTTGTTGCCATGCAACTGGAAAAAGCTGCCAGTGACAGACTTTCTGGTTGTTCGAAACCATCCTAAAAAAGGATTCAAAAAAGGAGTTAAGACCATGAAGATTACATTAAAAGATGGAAGCGTAAAAGAGTACGCACAGGCAATGTCCGTTCTGGACATTGCATCGGACATCAGCGCAGGTCTTGCAAGAGTGGCATGCGCAGGTGAGGTTGACGGCGAGAGAGTAGATTTAAGAACTGTTGTAGACAAAGACTGCACCTTAAATATTTTGACTGCTAAGGACGAAGGCGGTCTGGCAACCCTTCGCCATACAGCAAGCCATGTAATGGCACAGGCTATTAAACGTCTGTATCCAGAAGCAAAACTGGCAATCGGACCGTCTATCGCAGATGGTTTTTACTATGATATTGATTTCGCTTCCCCAATCGCTGCTGAGGACTTAGAGAAGATCGAAGCAGAGATGAAGAAGATCGTAAAAGAGGCACTTCCGATCGAGCGTTTCACCCTTCCAAGAAACGAGGCGATCGCTCTGATGAAAGAGAAAGAAGAGCCATATAAGGTAGAACTGATCGAGGATCTGCCAGAAGGTGAGGAGATCAGCTTTTACAGACAGGGTGATTTCACAGACCTTTGTGCCGGCCCTCATCTGATGAATACCAAGGAGGTTGGCAAGGCATACAAGCTGACCAGCATCGCAGGCGCTTACTGGAGAGGCGATGAGCACAACAAGATGCTGACCCGTATCTATGCAACAGCTTTCGGCAAGAAAGAGGAGTTAGAGGCTTACCTGACCATGCTGGAAGAGGCAAAGAAACGTGACCACAGAAAATTAGGCAAGGAACTGGGATTATTCATGATGCATGATGCTGGCCCAGGTTTCCCATTCTTCCTTCCAAAGGGCATGGTATTAAAGAACACTCTGTTAGATTACTGGAGACAGCTTCATAAAAAAGCCGGTTATGTAGAGATTTCTACTCCGATCATCTTAAACAGAAGCCTGTGGGAGACCTCCGGTCACTGGGATCACTATAAGAACAACATGTACACCACCGTGATCGATGGACAGGACTATGCGATCAAACCAATGAACTGTCCGGGCGGCGTGTTAACTTATGCTTCCGAGCCACGTTCCTACCGTGACCTGCCACTGCGTATGGGTGAACTGGGTATCGTTCATCGTCATGAGAAATCCGGTCAGTTACACGGTCTGATGCGTGTGCGCTGCTTTACCCAGGATGATGCACATATCTTCATGACTCCTGAGCAGATCAAAGACGAGATCATGGGCGTTGCAAAACTGATCAATGAGGTTTACACTCTGTTTGGTTTCAAATATCATGTAGAGCTTTCCACAAGACCAGAGGACAGCATGGGAAGCGATGAGGACTGGGAGATGGCAACAGAAGGCTTAAGAAGCGCTCTGGATGCTCTTGGTCTTGACTATGTGGTTAATGAAGGCGATGGCGCATTCTATGGACCAAAGATCGACTTCCATCTGGTGGATGCCATTGGCAGAACCTGGCAGTGCGGTACCATTCAGCTTGACTTCCAGCTCCCACAGAGATTTGAGCTGGAGTATCAGGGAGCAGATGGCGAGAAACATCGCCCGATCATGATTCATCGTGTAGTATTCGGTTCCATCGAGCGTTTCATCGGTATCCTGATCGAGCATTTTGCAGGCGCATTCCCAACCTGGTTAGCTCCAGTACAGGTTAAAGTGCTTCCAATTTCTGATAAGTATGCTGATTACGCAGAGAAAGTAAGAAAACAGCTGGATGATGCTGGTATTCGTGTTGAGGTGGATACCCGTGCAGAGAAGATCGGTTACAAGATCCGTGAGGCACAGATGCAGAAGGTTCCTTACATGGTGATCGTTGGACAGAAAGAGGAAGAAGAGGGTCTTGTTTCTGTAAGAAGCCGTTTCGCTGGCGATGAGGGACAGAAGAACCCAGAGGAGTTTATCAAAGCACTGAAAGAGGAGATCGACTCCAAAATCCAGCGCGAGGTGAAGGCCCAGGAGGCTTAATCCCTGCGAGAGAAGTGAATCAATTATTCAGTTGAGCTGTATGGATGCGGTGTTGACCGTGGACATTACTTTGCAAGCAGCGAAGCGGATTGCGAATGTCCGCTTTACAAGTAAAAGAGGGAAGTTCTTATAAAAAAGAGAACTTCCCTCTTTCCAGCCATAAAAGTCCCGGATTTATATTCGGGGCTTTATCTGGGGATGGAGGAAGCAATATGCCGGAAAAAATTCTGGTCAGCGCCTGCCTGTTGGGGATAGGGTGCCGTTATGATGGAAAAGAAAAGGAAAATCCCAGGGTGAAGAAACTGTTAGAGAACCCGGATGTGGTATTGATTCCAGTTTGCCCGGAACAGTTGGGCGGTCTTTCTACACCCCGGACCGCTTCGGAGCGATCCGGAGACCGGGTGATCAATCAGGCTGGGGAGGATGTGACCGTTCAGTACCAGAAAGGCGCAGAACAAGCCTGAAAATGGCAGAGCTTTATGGATGTAAAAGAGCCATTTTAAAAGAACGGAGCCCTTCCTGTGGCTGTGGGATCATTTATGATGGAAGTTTCAGCAGACAGACAGTTCCTGGAAATGGCGTAACAGCAGAACTGTTTTTAAACCATGGGATTTCTGTGTTTGGAGAAAGCGTTTTGGAGGACTAGATCATGGAACAAAAGAATCAGGACATGACCAGTGGTTCCTTAGCAAAGGGAATCTTATTTTTCAGCATTCCGCTGATGCTGTCCAATATTCTTCAGGTATTATTTAATATGTCAGATATTGCCGTGGTAGGTCATTTTGCAGGCGCCATGGCGTTGGGATCTGTGGGTTCTACCACGATCCTGGTCACCATGTTTACAGGATTCCTGATTGGTTTGTCTGGGGGAATTAACGTGCTGGTGGCATTGTATTATGGGGCGAAAAATGAGCGGGGCGTGAAGGAAACCGTCCATTCTGCGGCAATTTTAAGCCTGATCATCGGTGTGATCCTGCTTCTCATCGGCGCTGGATTTTCCAGAAATATCCTGGAACTGTTAAATACCAAGGAGGAGCTGTTAGATGGAGCGGTGTTATACATTCGTCTCTATTTCTTAGGTCTTCCGGCGTTAGCTTTGTATAATTTTGGCAACGCAGTGTTCAGCGCTGTGGGAGATACCAAGAGACCTTTGCTGTACCTGGCTGTTGCAGGTGTGTTGAATATTCTGCTGAACTTATTTTTTGTAGTTGTGTGTCAGATGGGGGCAGCAGGTGTTGGTCTAGCCAGCGCCCTGTCCCAGTATGTGTCCGCAGGACTGATCGTGCGTGCCCTGTTCATCAGTAAGGGTATTTTCCGTCTGCAGATGAAGGACATGAAGCTGACGAAGGGCAAAGCAAGGGACATTGTCCGGATCGGTATTCCGGCTGGCTGCCAGAATATGATCTTTGCCATCGCGAACCTGTTCGTCCAGGTGGGCGTTAATTCCTTCAGCGCTACTATGGTGGCAGGCAACTCGGCGGCAGCGAATTCCGATGCACTGATCTACGATATGATGGCAGCCTTTTATACCGGTTGCGCCAGCTTTATGGGACAGAACTACGGAGCGGGCAAGAAGGAGCGGATACTCAAAAGCTATTTCATCAGTCTTGCTTATTCCTTTGGTGTGGGTGCGTTCATGGGGCTTATGCTGGTGATCTTTGGAAGACAGTTCTTATCTCTGTTTACCAATGACCCGGAGGTAGTGAAGGCGGGAATGTACCGGATCTCCATTATGGGATTTTCCTACGGAATTTCCGCGTTTATGGACTGTACCATTGCGGCTTCCAGGGCATTAGGAAAGAGTCTGGTGCCGACGGTGGTGGTGATCATGGGCTCCTGTGTGTTCCGGATCATATGGGTGTACACGGTATTTGCCTATTTCCACACAATTCCGTCCCTGTATCTGTTGTACAGCTTCTCCTGGAGTATCACAGGTCTGGTGGAGATACTGTATTTTATCCATGTATATCGGGAAAAGGTAAGAAATGGAATGAAAGCCGTGCAGGCATAGGCGCAAAACCATGGTTATTCAGGCAGCGGTCAGTTCCTCCAGCCGTCCGAAACGGTAGCCCATTTCCTCCCAGCGGGTCAGCAGCTCGTCAAGGATCTGGGCATTGGTTTTGGATGTGCTGTGGAGCAGGACGATAGCGCCTGGATGAATGCGGCCTAACAATTTCTGAAAAGCTTCCTCACGGGTGGGCTGTTTATCTTCATACCAGTCTACATAAGCCAGACTCCAGAAAAAAGTCTGATAGCCAAGTTCATCAGCCATTTTCAGATTGGCTTCACTGTACTTGCCCTGGGGAGGACGATAGTAGCGGGTCATGGACTGCCCTGTGGTTTTTGTATACAGCATTTCCAGATCGCTTAATTCTTTTGAAAATGTTTCTTTGGTGGAGATCTTGGACATATCCGGGTGATGATAGGTATGGTTGCCCACGGTATGTCCTTCCTCCACCATTCTTTTTACCAGATCCGGGCTGGTCTCCAGATAATTTCCCACCAGAAAAAAAGCAGCAGGTGCCTGATGCTTTTTCAAAGCGTCTAAGATCACCGGAGTATTACCATTTTCATATCCTGCATCAAAGGTCAGATAGAGGACCTTTTCCGCCGTCTGGGCGGCATAGTAAGTGTGAAATTGCTTTAAGTAATCGGCGGAGGCATTGGCTACAGGTGGTTTGCCTTCCTGTTGGAAGGAAAGTCCCCAGTTTCCCTCATTTCCGGCAGAGACAGGGACAATCTGCGGGGGAGCAGTGGTGGAAACCCGGGCAATGGCGCTGCCTGCACAGAAGCATAGGACAGCGAGAAAAAACAGGGTGACAGACTGGCGGATATGGCGAAACAATGAGGTCATAAAAGTTCCTCGTTTTTTTATAAAAAGATACTTGAAAAAAATAGAAAATATGTTAAATTAAAGCGAGAAAACGTAATTGTCCGGCAGGTCTGCGCATAACTGCATAGGAGAAGCAGTTGCGATTATTTTGGACGATGAAGGAGAGAAAAACATGGCAGGCAAGACAACGAAGGATATGACCAGCGGGTCACCGATGAAGTTGATCCTGGGCTTTATGATTCCGATGCTGTTCGGCTTTTTATTTCAGCAGTTTTATAACATGATGGATACCATCATTGTAGGAAAATACCTGGGTGTCACGGCTCTGGCTGCCGTTGGTTCTACCGGCTCCATTAATTTTATGATCATCGGCTTCTGCAACGGTGTCTGCAGTGGCTTTGCTATCCCGGTAGCACAGAAGTTTGGCGAAAAGAATGAGAGTGCCATGCGCCGGTATGTGGCCAATAGCGGCTGGCTGGCTGCAGTATTCGCAGTGGTTATGACTGTGGTTGTCTGCCTGTTGTGCCGGAATATCCAGACATGGATGAGGACGCCGGAGGATATTTTTGATCAGGCGTACATCTATATCTTTATCATTTTCCTGGGAATCCCGGCTACCTATCTTTACAATATGCTGGCGGGTATCATCCGGTCATTGGGTGACAGCACGACCCCTTTGGTGTTTTTACTGATCTCCTCTGTCATGAACATTATCCTGGATCTGTTTACCATTATTATCCTGAAAATGGGTGTGGCGGGAGCAGCCTGGGCAACGGTTATTTCCCAGGGGGTATCCGGCCTGCTGTGCCTGTTTTATATGAAAAAGAAATTTACGGTTCTGAAGATGCAGGGAGATGAATGGAGACCTCATAAGCACTCCATGATGATACTGTGCGGCATGGGAATCCCTATGGGGCTGCAGTACTCCATCACTGCCATCGGAAGTGTGATCTTACAGACTGCGGTGAATACCCTTGGTTCTGTTGCAGTGGCATCTGTTACGGCCGGCGGTAAGATCGGAACTTTCTTCTGCTGCCCGTTTGATGCCATGGGAGCGACCATGGCAACCTATGGAGGCCAGAATGTGGGCGCTAAAAAACTGGATCGTATCAGCAGGGGATTAAGGGATTGCGTTCTGTTAGGTGCGATTTATTCAGTGATCGCCTTTGTAGTGATCTATTTCTTCAGTGATGTGATCGCACTGTTGTTTGTGGATGCTTCAGAAACGGAGATCTTACATAATACCAGGACATTTTTGCTGGCGAATGTATCGTTTTATTTCCCGCTGGCGTTGGTAAATATCGTTCGTTTCATGATTCAGGGACTGGGGTATTCCAGACTGGCCATTCTGGCAGGTGTCTGCGAGATGATTGCCAGGTCGGCGGTTGCTTTCTGGCTGGTTCCGGTTCTTGGTTACGATGGAGCATGTCTGGCGAATCCGGCAGCTTGGATCGCAGCAGATCTGTTCCTAATTCCGGCATATCTCCATGTGATGAAGCATTTGAAATATGTGGTTTTTTCTTCAAAGGATGTGGCGTGAGATGGTGTGGGGAGATAAACCGTATCATTCTCTTGATTACGAATTAAAGCGCCAGTTCGGACAGAAGATCTATAAAGTATCCCTGGATGGCGGTATGAGCTGTCCAAACCGGGATGGAACTGTGGGGACAGGCGGATGCACCTTCTGCAGCCAGGGCGGTTCCGGGGAATTTGCAGTGGGAAGAACCGGATATCCGGATGTATGGGAGCAGATTGAACAGGCAAAGACGCGGGTCCACCGGAAGATTTCTGGTGAAGGAAAATACATTGCGTATTTTCAGTCCTACACCAATACTTACGCCCCGGTAGATTATCTGAGAACATTATTTGAACGTGCTATCACACATCCTGACATTGTGGCTCTGTCTGTGGGAACCAGACCGGACTGTCTGGGGGATGAGGTAGTAGCGCTTTTAAAGGAACTGAACCGTCAGAAACCTGTATGGGTAGAGCTGGGGCTTCAGACCATCCACGAAAAGACAGCGGAGAGAATTCATAGAGGTTATCGTCTGGAGGTATTTGAGGACGCTTACAGACGGTTGAAGGAGGCGGGGCTGACCGTGGTGGTCCATGTGATCCTGGGACTCCCTGGGGAGACGAAGGAAGAAATGTTAGAGACGGTGGACTATCTTGGCAAAATCCCGGTAGATGGCATAAAACTCCAGCTTCTACATATATTGAAAGGCAGTCAGATGGCGGCGGAGTACGAAAAGAATCCATTTTCACTGATGGAGCTGGAGGAATATCTCGATCTGATCCTTACCTGTGTGGCCAGACTTCCCCAGTCCGTGGTGATCCACAGACTCAGCGGGGACGGGGCAAAAGCTCTGCTGATCGGCCCTGCCTGGAGCGCTAACAAGAAGCTGGTCTTAAACAGGATGATGCAGAAATTTCGGGAAAATGGAATCTTTCAGGGATGTCAGAGAGCCCCACGAGGTTGACAAATATCAAAAATCATTATATACTACAGTCAATTTGATTTGGACAAAAAAGGAAAAGGACATGAGAGAATAGAACGATGAAAATTAGGAGGAAAAAGAAAATGGCAGCTAGATGTGTAAAGAAAGCAGCAGCTCCTGTAAAGGCAGAGGCTATAAAAACAGAAGCAGTAAAAGCTGAGACTGTAAAGACAGAAGGTAAAAGCAGCAGAGGTAAAGGCTGAGCCGGAAAAAGAGGCAGCGCCTGCAGCAGAAGCAGCTCCGAAGAAGGCACCTGCAAGAAAAGCAGCTCCAAAGAAAGAGACTGCAGCAAAGAAAGCACCTGCAAAGAAGGCTGAAAAGGAAACTGAGGCAGCAGTTGTGATCCAGTACGCTGGCAAAGAGATTGCAGCAAAAGAGATCCTTGAGAGAGCAAAAATCGCATTTGCAGACGCAAATCCAGGCGTAAAGATCGAGACCATCGTTCTTTATGTAAAACCGGAAGAAGATGTTGCTTATTATGTAGTAAACGGTATCGGAAACGATGATTTCAAGATCGAGTTATAAGGATGATAACGCATGCAGGAGCCGATCAGGCTCCTGTTTTTTATCTCAGTCGGAGGTGGGTCTCCGACTGAGATAAACGCTCCGCGAGGATGCGCAGTGATTCTGATAGGAATATGTCAGCTCGCTGACCAGAATCACGCGCCAAGTCTCACGGACGTTCGACTTGAATCCTGGAAGTTTTAAAAGGAGAAAGGTGAATGGAGCAGAATAAAGAGACAGAACAGATGGAACGGGAGCTTCCTGGGGCATTCTGTGAAAAGATGCGGAGAATGTTGGGAGAAGAGTATCCTGCGTTTGTAGAAAGCTATGGAAAGTCAAGGGTGCAGGGATTGCGGTTCAACCCGTGGAAAGTGGATTCTGAGATGCACAACGTCCAGATACAGCTTGTTCAGGATGAAAACAGAGACCGGATCGATAAAGTGCAGGAATGCCGGGAAACGCAGCAGGAGTCGTGGAAAACACAGTTCCACCTCCAGCAGATCCCGTGGGTTCCAAACGGCTATTATTATGACGCAGATACCGTCCGGGGAAAAGCTCTCTTCATGAAGCTGGCGCATACTATATTCAGGAGCCAAGTGCCATGGCGGTGGCGGAGCTTTTAGGTGTTCTGCCGGGAGAAACGGTTCTGGATCTGTGTGCAGCTCCAGGTGGTAAGTCCACCCAGGTAGCAGGAAAACTCTGTCAGACCGGTTTTTTAGTCAGCAATGAGATCCATCCTGCCCGTGCGAAGATCCTATCCCAGAATATCGAACGGATGGGCGTGGGAAACTGCGTGGTCACCAATGAGGATTCTGGCAGGCTGGTTTCTTATTTTCCAGAGTTTTTTGACAGGATCGTAGTGGATGCCCCGTGTTCTGGTGAGGGAATGTTCCGCAAGGACCAGCAGGCCAGAGAAGAGTGGAGTCCTGATAATGTGAAATTATGCGCTTCTCGCCAGGCAGAGATCCTGGATCGTGCAGCAGCCATGTTAAAACCAGGCGGTTATCTGGTGTATTCTACCTGTACCTTTTCCAGAGAAGAAAATGAGGAGAGTATCCTGGGCTTCTTGGACCGGCATGAGGATTTTGAGGCGGCAGAAGCAGAAAGACCTGTTGGCTTTGAAGCATTTACCGAAGGGGAAATCCCGGGCAGTTACCGGATCTGGCCCCATAAAACCGCTGGGGAAGGACATTTTCTGGCATTGGTCCATAAGAAAGGGACGGAAACATCAACAGAGACATTCGCTTACGCAGCTTCTGGAAAACTGTCAGGAAAAGAAAAAAAGAAAGAAAAAAACCGCCAGAGTGGAAAGAAGGGCAGCGACTGGGAACAGCTGTGGCAGGAGTTTGCGAAGGAAACGCTGGTAATGGGACTGGAGCAGTGGCCGATCGCTGGTGGGAGCTTTACCATGTTTGGAGAAGAACTGTATCTGGTTCCGAAACAGATGGTGGATATGAAGGGCCTGAAGGTGATGCGTCCGGGACTGGATCTGGGAACGATAAAGAAGGGGCGGTTTGAGCCCTCCCATGGTCTGGCATTGTTTTTAAAGAAAGAATGGGCCGGACAGTGGATCAACCTGCCATCAGACAGCGAAGAAATTACCAGATATTTAAGAGGAGAAACACTGAATACCGATGAACTCCCGGGAGAGCGCCATCTGACCGGGAAAAATGGTTGGGTGTTGGTCTGCGTTGACGGCTGCTCTCTGGGATGGAGCAAGAAGGTTGGTATAACTTTGAAAAACCATTATCCGAAAGGATTGCGGAGACCGTAGAAAATTACGGAATCATGGATGGAAGCATGGCTTTCATATCTGCCGGTAGCGGTGCGAGAAAGCACATTTCTTCGCCGCTCAGTGGGTGAAGGAATGTCAGCTTATGAGAGTGAAGCGCCTGCCGTCTGATCAGAGAGAAATCCGGGCAATAAAGGAAATCTCCAGGCAGCGGATGCCCTAAATATTTTAAATGGACCCGGATTTGATGTGTACGTCCGGTTTCGAGCTTTAGGGAGACCAGGGAGCAGTTTGTCACCGGATCGTAAAATACCGATCGGTAGTGGGTGCGGGCAGCTTCGCCACGGTCAAAATCTACACACCGTTCAATGGTGGAACCATCCACGCGGGAGATAGGTGCATCGATCACACCTGATTCCGGGACTTTTCCGGTGGCTACAGCCAGATACTCCCGGTGAATCTGCCGGTTTTTTACCATTTCTGACAAAATCGCAGCGCTTAAGCTGTGGCGTGCCAGGATCAGAAGACCGGTGGTATCCCGGTCCAGACGGTTAATGGCCCGGTAGACGAAAGGTTCTCCATGCTGGGCGCAATACCACGCCATGCCATTGGCTAAGGTATGGTCATAATGTCCCTGCGATGGATGAATGGGAAGCCCAGCTGGTTTATTGATAACGAACAGATCTTCATCCTCATACACGATGTCCAGGGGCATCTGGGTTGGAACGATATTTTCTGAGGTGTCGGTTTCATTAAGGCGGATCGTCAGAATTTCTCCTTCCTTTAACACATGGGTGACGTATACTTTTTCACCGCCGATGGTGATTCCGTCAGGACTCAGTTTTAATTGGATGATCAGATGTTTGGAGTATCCCCTGGAACGGAGAAATTCTTCAATTTTATTTCCGTCCATGTCATGGGTTACTGGATAAGTTAGTTGTTTTTTCATGGAATTTAGTGTATATGTAAATGTAACATTTGACAAGAATAAAAATGAAGAAAAAGGAGAAAACGGATGCTGAACGAAGAACTATATGAAACCCTGGAACGGGAGTTCGAGAAAAACAAGATCGAGGACGCAGTGGAAGATATCCTGTTAGAACTGGCAGAGCTTCTGGCAGATCAGGAGATAACGGGGAAAAAACTGACCTGCCAGTCCAAAGCTGGAAAAGCAAAGTTGCACGCCTGTGGACGATGCGAGGAAGACGGCAGCGTGTATATCGAAACCTTGCGTGTGAATGATCATGAGTATGTGATCGATGATTATTTTTTATAGGCATTTAGATGTTTCGATTTGCCTGCAGCATGATCGACAATGGAATCTTCTTTTAAAAAGCTGGCGCGTTTGATGCTGTCTACTCCGAATTTTTCACGGATGGAGTCGATGGCCCGGTCCATACGCTCCAGCTTTTCGTTTTTCTGATTCTGGAAGAGACTGAGCTGGCAGTAATCTTCTGTGGAAATGTGGCTGGTGCGGACGCCGATCAGACGCACCGGGGTCAGATCCCAGAAATCCCGCAGTAATTTGCACGCATTCTCATAAATGATGGTGGTGGAATCAGTGGGATAAGCCAGGGTAAGCTGATGGGATAGATTACGGAAATTATAATCCCGCAATTCTACACAGATACAGTTGCACTGGACATGGGCCTTACGGAGACGGATACCTATCGTTTCACATAAGGACAATAGCACCTGACAGGCGGTATCATAATCGTCCACATCCCGGGACAGGGTGGTACGGTTGCCATAGCCCTTATTGAGAACCTCTGGAGGCGCTACCGGGTCATCGTCAATACCATTGGCGTAGCGGTAGATCTGGGCAGCGTATTTCTCGCCCAGGTGGGCTTTTAAAATCTGTGGATCACAATGGGCCAGGTCTCCGATGGTGTGAATGCCAATGGATTCCATGCGTTTCTGGGCGGAACCTCCCACAAAGAACAGATCCCGGACGGGTAAAGGCCACATTTTCCGTGGAATTTCGGAATTCCAGAGAGTATGGCAGCGGTCCGGTTTTTCGAAGTCCGAAGCCATCTTGGCTAATAGTTTGTTAGAGGCGATCCCGACATTCACTGTAAAATGCAGCTCTTCCCGGATACGCTCACGGATTTTTCTGGCGGTTTCCATCGGATCGCCGAAGAGGTGGATCGTGGAAGTCATATCCAGAAATGCCTCGTCGATGCTGAACTGCTCAATATCCGGAGTATATTCTTCCAGCAGATGGATTAAGGCATCCGAGCACTGGGAATAAAATTCAAAACGGGATGGGACCAGAACAAGATCCGGGCATTTGCGAAGCGCCTGGGCGACAGGTTCTCCGGTTGTGACGCCATATTTTTTGGCTGGAGTGGACTTGGCCAGAATGATACCGTGACGGGATTTTTGGTCACCGCCAACTGCGGAAGGAATGGTGCGAAGATCCAATGCATCTGGATCTTGGGAAAGGCGATAAACGGACTCCCAGCTTAAAAATGCGGAATTAACGTCAATGTGGAAAATGATCCGTTCCTTCTGCTCCATAGTGCTTTCCTCCTGCTTTTTTTGAATAACGGATCTTTCGATATCTATTCCAAACCGGCTGTATCAATAAGATTATAAATCCAGTATATCAGAATGTATGTTCGATGTAAAGCATGGATTGCTGTATTTGCTTTCCAATTTGTTTTCAAATTTCGCAGTTTTTTCCCCATTGCTGTGAAAGCGTGAAAGGATGATGAATAAAATTGGAAATAAGAGCCATGAAAAGAGAATGATATGGAACAGTGGAAGCGAACTGTGGCTGTCTGGATCATGACAGCTATCTTATTTTGCGGAATTCCCAGACCATTAGCTGCCTGGGGGCAGGAGACGCCAGGAGAACTTCATGCAGGTTTTGCAGTGCTGATCGATGGGGATACCGGGAGAGTTTTGTATGGAAAAAATGAAAAGGAGATCCGGCCGATGGCAAGTACCACCAAGATCATGACCTGTATCCTGGCTCTGGAGTTGGGAAATCTGGATGATGAGGTGACATTTTCTTCTAAGGCAGTTTCCCAGCCGGAGGTCCACCTGGGGGCACAAAAAGGGGAGGCCTTTTCGTTGCGGGATCTATTGTATTCCCTGATGCTGGAATCTCATAACGACACAGCAGTGGCAGTGGCAGAAGCGGTTGGCGGAAGTGTAGAAATGTTTTGTCATATGATGAATGAAAAAGCCAGGGAAATCGGGTGTGAAAATACCTGCTTTTTAACTCCTAATGGGTTGGATCAGACTGTGACAGACGAAAATGGAACCACGCTGCTTCACAGCACAACGGCATCAGACCTTAGCAGGATGATGGCTTACTGCGTGTGGCAGTCCTCGGAAAGAACGGCATTTTTGAAAATTACCAGAACCCAGAATTACAGTTTTTCCAATAAAAGTGGTTCCAGAACTTACAGCTGCTATAATCACAATGCTTATCTGGAACAGGACCCAGAAGCGGTTTCCGGGAAGACAGGTTTTACCGGAGAGGCAGGCTACTGTTACGTGGCAGCAGTAGAAAGTAAAGGAAGACATCTGGTTGCTGCGGTTTTAGGCTGTGGGTGGCCGCCTCACAAAACTTATAAATGGAGCGATATCAGGCGATTGTTTGCTTATGGCAGAGAACATTTTCATAAAGAAAGGCTCAGACAGGATATCTGCCTTCCTGAAATCCCGGTGACAGGAGGGATTGCGGCCAGTAAAGATCCATCGGAAAAGGTGTCAGTGGCGTTGAAAACCGGAGAAAATATGAAAAAACCGGAAATACTTTTAGCAGATGGTGAGAAGATCAGAGTGGAGCAGACAATAGAAAAGGTATTGTCCGCTCCGGTAAAGAAGGGGCAGAAGGTGGGAGAGATCACCTACTATGTGGGGGACTGGGCGGCAGAGAAAATCCCTGTAGTGGCGGCTTCTGATGTTCCGTCTTATACATGGTCCTGGTGCCTGGAATGGATGATAAATATTTTTTTCAATAAGTAAATTGTTAATTAAAAAACAAAAAAAAGGAATTTACAACAAAAAACACGAAAAACTGCTTGAAATTTTCTCTTTGTCATTATACAATTAGAATCGGCAGAAATTGGATTTATGGGGCAGATATCTGTGATTGCTACAGGTATTTGTCCTCAAAATATTTAAAAATGGAGGACTGCAAAATGAGTAATTCAGCACAAACTTCAGCAAGCGCCAGAATCAATGGACTGCTTGATGAAAACAGTTTTGTTGAAGTAGGCGCTTATGTAACAGCAAGAAGCACAGACTTTAACATGACAAGCAAGGAAACACCAGCAGACGGTGTTGTTACCGGATACGGTACGATTGAAGGTAACCTTGTTTATGTGTACAGCCAGGACGCTTCCGTTATGGGCGGTTCCATGGGCGAGATGCACGCAAAGAAAATCTCTAACATTTATGCGCTGGCCATGAAGATGGGCGCACCAGTGATCGGACTGGTAGACTGCGCTGGTTTAAGACTTCAGGAGGCTACCGATGCTCTTCACGGCTTTGGTGAGCTGTATATGAACCAGACGATGGCATCCGGTGTGATCCCACAGATCTGTGCAGTATTTGGAACCTGTGGCGGCGGTATGGCAGTTTCTTCTGCAATCGCTGACTTCACATTTATGGAGGAGAAAAAAGCAAAATTATTTGTAAATTCTCCAAACGCAATTGATGACAACTATGTTGAGAAGTGTAATACTGCATCTGCCCAGTTCCAGGCTGAGAAGGCTGGAATGGTAGATTTCAT
This sequence comes from Lachnospiraceae bacterium AM48-27BH, assembly GCA_003478355.1. Taxonomy (GTDB): domain Bacteria; phylum Bacillota; class Clostridia; order Lachnospirales; family Lachnospiraceae; genus UBA3402. The sequence continues at coordinate 25,722 of QUFC01000025.1, read as the reverse complement.
CGGTGATGAGGCTGCTATCTTAGCGGATATCCGTAAGCTGATCACTGTTTTACCAGCAAACAACGAAGAAGACATGTCTTATGAGGAGTGCACCGATGATTTAAACCGTGTATGCTCTGATCTGGCAAACTGTGCAGCAGACGCAGCACTGGCATTATCCAGAATCTCTGATGGCAACTTCTTTATGGAAGTAAAATCCGCATTTGCACCATCTATGGTAACTGGTTTCATCCGTCTGAACGGCAACACCGTTGGATGTGTAGCAAACCGTTCTGTAAGCTACGATGAGAATGGCGAGAAGGCAGCTGAGTATGATGCAGTCCTGACCGCTGATGGATGCAAGAAAGCAGCAGAGTTTGTTTCCTTCTGTGACGCATTCAACATCCCAGTCCTGACTCTGGTTAATGTAAAGGGATACAAAGCAGACCAGTGCAGCGAGAGACATATGGCAAAAGCAGCAGCTTCCCTGACCTACACATTTGCAAACGCAAGTGTTCCGAAGGTAACTGTTATCACAGGCGAGGCTTATGGTACTGCATATCTGACCATGGCAAGCAAGGCAATCGGCGCAGATATCGTTTACGCATGGCCAAACGCTTCTATCGGCATGATGGATTCCAAGTCTGCAGCAAAGATCATGTACGCAGATGAGATCGCAGCTTCTGACAATGCAGTTGCTCTGATCAACGAGAAAGCAGCAGAGTATCAGAACCTGCAGTCCAGCGCAATGGCAGCAGCAAAGAGAGGCTATGTTGATGATATCGTGAATCCAGAGGATACCAGAAAACGTGTGATCGCAGCATTTGATATGTTATTCACAAAGAGAGAGGATCGTCCAGCTAAGAAACATGGTACGGTTTAAGGTGAGGTGACAGGCATATGAAACAGATTAAAAAACAGGTATTATTGGTACTTTGTGTGGTAGCCTGCCTCTTCTCACTGACTGCATGTGGCAAAACAACTGACGCAGGATCTGGCATAGATCCGATGACAGAGGAAAGCTTAAAACAGCAGACAGTTACATTATTAGAGCAGATGGTTTCTATCCCGGCAGATCAGATGACCACGATCGTTGAACAGAACAGAAAAGCAGGTTCTGAGGCAGTCGCAGCAGGTCTTGAGACTTATGTAGGACTGGAAGATGATTTAGGTGCATACGTTTCTTCTGGCGAAGGAACCGTAAAAGAGATCGACGACGGCTACGAAGTAACTGTAGATACTGTATTTGAGAAGAGAGCATGTGCATTCTCCATTACCATTACTGAGGATATGACTTCCATTACAGGAATGTCTTTCGCTCCGGTTTATTCCCTGGGTGAGAACATGGAGAAAGCAGCGTTAAATACTCTGATGGGTATGGGAACTGTATTCATCGTGCTGATCTTTATCAGCCTTTTGATCAGCTGCTTTAAGTACATTAGTGTTTTTGAGAATAAGAAGAAAGCGCCAGCACCTGCAGCGCCAACAACACCAGCTCCTGCAGCTCCGGCTCCGGTAGCTTTAACTACTGCAGCACCAGCAGGCACTGACGATGCAGAGATGGAGCGTCTGGCTATCATGACTGCGATCATCGAGCACAGAAGAAGAACTGCTTCCAGTGACAGCCTGGTAGTGCGTCCAATCAAACGTTCCGCAGGCAATCGTTGGAAAAGATCATAATTTTATTATATTAATCAATTAGGAGGATTCATCATGAAAACTTATACAATTACTGTTAATGGCACTGTTTACTCTGTAACCGTTGAAGAAGGCGCATCTACAGGCGCAGCTCCAGTAGCAGCAGCACCAGTTGCAGCAGCTCCTGCACCAGCAGCAGCACCAGCTCCGGCAGCAGCACCAGCAGGCGCTCAGGGCTCTGTAACTGTTAACGCTCCAATGCCAGGCAAGATCTTAGGCGTAAAAGCAAGCGTAGGACAGGCTGTTAAGAAAGGTGATGTAGTTGTTGTTCTTGAGGCTATGAAGATGGAGAACGAGATCGTAGCACCTCAGGACGGTACCATCGCAAGCATTAATGTAGCAGTTGGCGATTCTGTTGACTCTGGCGCAGTTCTGGCTACATTAAACTAGGAATTACGTGAAGAACCTTTTTGCGTAGATTCCAGATGGAGGGATTGACATGGATTATATTACAAGTACATTGGGAAATCTTCTTCAGCAGACAGCATTTCTGAACCTGACCGGCGGCAATCTGATTATGATCGCTGTGGCCTGTGTGTTCTTATATCTGGCGATTAAAAAAGGATTTGAGCCTTTACTTCTGGTTCCGATCGCGTTTGGTATGCTGTTAGTTAATATCTATCCGGATATTATGAGAGCTCCAGAAGATTCTGCCAACGGTGTAGGCGGACTTCTCCACTATTTCTATATCCTGGATGAGTGGAGTATTCTTCCTTCCCTGATTTTCATGGGCGTAGGCGCTATGACCGACTTCGGTCCGCTGATCGCTAACCCGAAGAGCTTCCTGCTCGGTGCAGCAGCTCAGTTCGGTATTTACAGTGCATATTTCCTGGCTATTTTTATGGGCTTCAACGACAAGGCAGCAGCAGCTATCTCCATCATCGGTGGTGCAGATGGCCCTACTTCCATCTTCCTGGCTGGTAAATTAGGCCAGACAGGTCTGATGGGACCAATCGCTGTTGCAGCTTATTCTTACATGGCTCTGGTTCCGATCATCCAGCCTCCGATCATGAAGGCTCTGACTACTGAGAAAGAGCGTAAGATCAAGATGGATCAGCTTCGCCCGGTTTCCAAACTGGAGAAGATCCTGTTCCCGATCATCGTTACCATCGTTGTATGTCTGATCCTGCCTACCACAGCTCCACTGGTTGGTATGTTGATGTTAGGTAACCTGTTCAAAGAGTCCGGCGTTGTTAAACAGCTGTCTGAGACAGCTTCCAATGCTCTGATGTACATCGTTGTTATTCTGTTAGGTACTTCTGTAGGTGCTACTACCAGTGCAGAGGCATTCTTAAATCTGGATACCATCAAGATCGTTATTCTGGGTCTGGTTGCTTTCGCAGTTGGTACTGCAGCAGGCGTTCTGTTTGGTAAACTGATGTGCAAGGTTACCGGCGGCAAGGTTAACCCATTAATCGGTTCCGCAGGTGTATCTGCAGTTCCTATGGCTGCCCGTGTATCCCAGAAGGTTGGTTCTGAGGCTGATCCTACCAACTTCCTTCTGATGCATGCAATGGGACCAAACGTAGCAGGTGTTATCGGTACTGCAGTAGCAGCCGGAACATTCATGGCTATCTTTGGTGTGAAATAAACAGAAATAATTTTCGTATAGTATAATCAGGAGGTAATACAATGGCTGAAAATAAAAAACCGGTTAAGATTGTTGAGACCGTCCTTCGTGATGCTCATCAGTCTTTACTTGCAACCAGAATGAGTACTGAGCAGATGCTTCCAATCGTGGACAAGATGGACAAGGTTGGCTACTATGCAGTAGAGTGCTGGGGCGGCGCTACATTCGACGCTTCCCTGCGTTTCTTAAAGGAAGATCCATGGGAGAGACTGAGAAAGTTAAGAGATGGATTTAAGAACACCAAATTACAGATGTTATTCCGTGGACAGAATATTCTGGGATACAACCACTACGCAGATGATGTAGTAGAGTATTTCGTACAGAAATCTGTTGCTAACGGTATCGATATCATCCGTATTTTCGACTGTCTGAACGATCTGCGTAACCTGCAGACTGCAGTAAAGGCAGCAAACAAAGAGAAAGCACACGCTCAGATCGCTCTGTGCTACACATTAGGTGATGCATATACCCTGGATTACTGGAAAGACATCGCAAAGAGAATTGAGGATATGGGCGCAGATTCTATCTGTATCAAGGATATGGCTGGTCTGTTAACTCCATATGCAGCACAGGAACTGGTAACTGCTCTGAAAGAGTCTACCGAGCTTCCAATCGACCTGCATACCCACTATACCTCCGGTGTTGCTTCCATGACTTACTTAAAAGCAGTTGAGGCAGGCTGCGATATCATCGATACTGCAATGTCTCCACTGGCTCTGGGTACCAGTCAGCCAGCTACTGAGGTTATGGTTGAGACCTTCAAGGGTACACCATATGACACTGGTTTATCCCAGGATAAACTGGCGGAGATCGCTGATTACTTCCAGCCGATCCGTGAGGAAGCATTAAAGAGCGGTCTGTTAAATCCAAAGGTTCTGGGTGTTAATATCAAGACTCTGCGTTATCAGGTACCAGGCGGTATGTTATCCAACCTGGTTAACCAGTTAAAAGAGGCAGGAAAAGAGGATAAATACCAGGCAGTTCTGGAGGAGATCCCGAGAGTAAGAAAAGACTTCGGTGAGCCGCCGTTGGTTACTCCATCTTCCCAGATCGTTGGTACTCAGGCAGTTATGAACGTAATCTCCGGCGAGCGTTACAAACTGGTTCCGAAGGAGTCCAAGAAGATCATGCTTGGTGAGTTTGGTCAGACTGTAAAACCTTTCAACCCAGAGGTTCAGAAGAAGATCATCGGCGACGAGACACCGATCACCTGCCGTCCGGCAGATCTGATCCCACCACAGTTACCAGAGTTCGAGAAGGCTTGTGCTCGTTGGAAACAGCAGGATGAGGATGTTCTGTCCTACGCTCTGTTCCCGAAGGTAGCTGAGGAGTTCTTCAAATACAGAGAAGCTCAGCAGACAAAGGTAGATGCAGGCGCTGCAGATACTGCAAATAAGGCATATCCAGTTTAATCATATCATCATGAATCGAACAGGAATGTAGATTGGAAAGGCATTGTCGTTTTTGGCATTGCCTTTCTTTTTCTTTGGCGAGTTCTTTTACAGGGAGCTCTTTTATAGATAGTTCTATTTTTAAAAATTTTTTACAATTTGTAATAAAAATTTGAAGATTTTGTGATTTAGTTGACATGGATGCCTCATTCTCTTTATAATAGAGATTGTGTTATTGTTCAACGGCTCTGCGCATCTGCTTGCGATGTCCGTGAGAAGATGTAGGCATGAAGGCAAAAATACCACCAGTAAAGCAGATCTGGAAGGGATTTTTGCACGTAACTATGAAGGTACGGAATAGTTACATAAGAAAAGGTACATATCGGGAGAAAATACATGAAAAAACGAAAAATCAAGCGAGTGATAGCCAGTGCTATGGCTCTGCTTATGATGATAAATGCTCTGCCTGTTACGGATGGCTGGTTTCATCCGATGACCAGTTATGCCAGTACAGCCAGAGTGAATGCGACTAGTCTGAATGTGCGAAGCGGTCCCGGTACCACTTACTCAATTGCTGGAAAGCTGACCAATGGCAAGACGGTCACTGTGCTGGGACAGACAACTGGTTCGGATGGAAAGACATGGAGTCAGATCCGTTTCACAGGAACTGGTGGTGCCGAAATTACAGGGTATGTGCTTTCAACATATTTAAAGAATCCGACGTCATATTCCCACGATGGAAATTTTGAAAGCTATCTGACTTCCCAGGGATTTCCTGAAAGTTATAAGGATGGTCTGCGATTGCTTCATGCAGAGTATCCAAACTGGGTGTTTACAGCGCAGCACACCAATCTGGATTGGAATACGGTCATTGAAAATGAGAGTGTAGTAGGGCGAAATCTGGTGTATACCAGCAGCATTTCCTCCTGGAAGTCCATAGCGGATGGCGCTTATAACTGGGATACCAGTACATGGCCTGGATTTGACAGCAGTTCTTATGTGGCGGCGTCTTCAGATATTATTAAATATTATATGGATCCAAGAAATTTTCTGGATGATAAATATGTGTTTCAGTTTCTGACCCACAGCTATGATTCTTCTGCCCAGACAGCAGAAGGGTTAAAGTCCATGGTGCAGGGAACGTTTTTAAGTGGCAGTACCACGGCAACGGGAACCAGTGGAAGCTCTTACTCTTCAGGAGGGCCTGGAGTTAGTGGATCGGCTGGAAGCAGCTCCTCTGATACAAGCTTGACAGGACCAGGAGTGTCCGGAAACTCAAATTCCAGCAACTCCAGCAGTGCTAACAGTAGCGGGCCAGGCAGTTCCAGCAGCTCTGGCAGTTCCAATTCCGGTGTCAGTCTGACAGGACCAGGTACCGGAGCTTCCAATAGCAGTTCAACGAGCAGCAGTTCTTCAGGCATCGGGACCTCTGGGAACACAGGTTCTGCCAACAAGTCTAATGTCAGCTTTGAGGCTCCTGGGAAAACTTCCGGTAGTAATTCCAATGTAAAGCTGGAAGGTCCAAGTGCTTCTATTAGTAAAAAAGAGGCGGATCGTGTGACTACGGTTGCTCCTGGAATGTCAGCTGGACCAGGCGGAGGCTCTGATTCCAGCAGTTCTTCATCGGATAATAGCAATGTGGGGCCTGGATACAGTTCTGCAGTAAGCAATACGGAGACAACCACTGCGTCTTATGTAGATATTTTGATGAATGCAGCGTCGAAATCCGGCGTAAATCCCTATGTGCTGGCGGCCATGATTCTGCAGGAGCAGGGAACGAACGGAACTGGTAAATGCATTTCTGGTACCGTAGCAGGTTATCAGGGTTATTATAACTTCTTTAATATTGAAGCTTATCAGTCTGGTTCTATGGATGCCATTTCCAGAGGACTTTGGTATGCATCCCAGTCAGGCAGCTATGAGAGACCATGGAATAGCCGTGACCGGGCGATTATCGGTGGCGCAACGTATTATGGAACGAATTATGTGAAGGTAGGACAAGATACATTTTATTTAAAGAAATTTAATGTACAGGGAAGCAACCTGTATAAGCATCAGTATATGACCAATATTCAGGCGGCAGCTGCTGAAGGGGCGAAGCTGGCAGAGGCATATGGAACTGCCTTAAAACAGTCTTCCCTGGAATTTAAGATTCCGGTTTACAATAATATGCCATCTACGGCCTGTGCAAAGCCTGTTACGGATGGAAGCCCGAATAACAAGTTGTCTGGACTGGGTGTTGATGGATTTGCTTTAACACCAACCTTCAGTCGTGATGTGACTTCTTACGATCTGATCGTTAACCCATCTGTAACAGAAGTGACGGTCAATGCAGTTCCACTGTCCTCTACAGCATCGATCAGTGGTACGGGAACGATCCAGCTGCAGAGTGGAAACAATGAGATTACCATTTCCGTCAAAGCACAGAATGGAACGGTAAGAGAGTATCAGATCCATGTGGTGCGTCAGGATAATGGACCAACCCATAATAGTGCCCTGGGTTCTGGAATCAGTGGAAGCGGTTCTTCAAACAACAATTATGGTCCAGGTTATAGCTCTGCCTCTTCCAATAGTCAGACAGTTTCTTCCGGTTCTGACAGCACAACTGGACCAGGAGCATCAGGAAGTGGAAACAGCGCTTCTGGAAGTGATCCGTCTTCTACAGGACCAGGAACCTCCACGGGAACCAGCCAGGGAGAAAATACAGGCGGCCCAGGTGGAAGCAATGTGACTATTGTGCGGTAGTAACTGAAGGGGATTGCTGTATGGAAAATAAGCGGTCATGGGTAATGAGCATGACCGCGTAAAGAAACAGGAGATACCATGAAAAAAGAGATGAAACGTTATTTTGCCAGTATGGCATTGACGGCAGCGATGACAGCTGCCATGTCATTTCCGGCGTTTGCAGCAAGAATCGCATTTTCCGATCCTTCTGGCAATGTAGGAGATGAAATTACGGTAAATATGAAGATTACCGGCAGTGATGGAGAAACCATCAATTCTTCTGATGTGATGCTTTCTTACGATTCTTCCGCTCTGGAGTTTGTCAGCGGAACAGGTGCCACAGGCGGCGCCGGATCTTTGCGGGTTGTGGGAAATGCAGATACAACTGGGGCAACAGAGTTAAGCTTTGCGTTGAAATTTAAGGCATTAAAAGCAGGAAATTCCCAGATTAAAGTCAGCACCCAGGAAGTGTATGACAAAGATGGTCAGACAGTGAATATTGACCGGGAAGGCAGTTCGGCGGTTACGATCGCAGGCGCGGCAGGGGCTTCTTCTGAAGCAGGACTGTCAGATCTGCAGATTTCCCCAGGAAGTCTGTCGCCATCCTTTTCTGCCGATGTGACGGAGTATACGGCAACTGTTGGCAGCGATACAGACAAGATTACGGTAAGTGCAGCATCTGCAGATGCACAGGCATCCGTTTCTGTTACGGGTAATGAAAACCTTCAGTTAGGTGATAATGAGATTGTGTGTACGGTTACAGCGGCAGATGGCCAGACTGTAAAAACATATACCATTCATGTAACTAAGGTGGAAGGAGCAGTGTCCGATAGCCAGGTCCAGGAGGAAGGTGTGCAGTTAAAGACGCCAGAACGTCTGATTACGGTACTTCCAGCTTCGGAGGGACTGGATATTCCAGAGGGATTTACCTCCTGCGAGGTGAGCATCGATGGACATGATGTGCAGGGCTGGATCTGGGAAGAAGACCAGAATCCAAGCTATTGCGTATTTTATGCCATGAATGAGAACGGCGAGAAAGACTTCTACCGTTATGATCTGACAGAGAAAACATTGCAGCGCTATTTCCGTGATCCTGCATCTGGAACAGCATCGGATGGTCAGGGTGCGACAGTAGATGAGTATAATTCACTTCTGAAAGATTACAATATGCGGTTCTGGATCATTATTGGTCTCATTGCGCTGTCGGTGATCCTCCTGATCGTCATCATTGTGCTGGTAGCGACCAGAGGACCAAAAGATGATTTCTATGAGCGCCGGGATGACGGAGACGATTATCCGCACAAGGCGGCTAAAGAAAAGAGAGAAAAAGCCTCCAGACGTCTTTCCAGGGAGGAAAAATATCTTGCGGACCTGGAAGAAGAGGAAGATGAATACCAGGGTGATGAGCTGGATCATGATGAATCCGCAGTAGAGACGGATCAGCAGGCTTGCAGAAGACCAGGGGTAAGACAGGAATGCCAGCAGCCAGCTCAGGGCCGGAGCCGTCAGAGAGCGATGACGCAGCCGGCACAGAATACAAGGACAGAACGTCCGGTATCCGCATCACAGAATTCTATGTCTGATACCCGGTATATGGAGCCGGTTAAACGGACCCAGAAACCAGCACCGGCGCCAGCAGCAAAGCCGGAGAATCAGGATGATGACCTGGAGTTTGTAGATCTGGATTTATAATTTCAAAGATACCAGAGTCAAAAGCATATAAGCAAAGGATGAGAGGCTGTCAGGAATGATGGCCTCTTGTTATATCAGGAAAAGTCCTGTAGTATTGGAGAAGCCTGCTGTCAGGATATTACGGGGCATATGGTTTTCGACTTGACGAAATTACCATTATGTTATATGATAGCTATAACAGGTATAACGAAAGATGGTGAAAGTATGATTTTAAGGATTGATTTCAACAGTGATGAGGCCTTGTATATCCAGCTTCGCAACCAGATCATCATGGGGATTGCGACTGGAGAATTAAGGGAAGGGGATGCTCTTCCTTCCGTGCGGCAGCTGGCTGATCATATCAGCATTAACATGCATACGGTAAATAAAGCATATTCTGTGCTGCGTCAGGAAGGGTTTGTGAAGCTGGACCGGAGAAAGGGTGCAGTGGTGTCCTTAGAGGCAGATAAAGAACGGGTTATGGATGAAATGCGGGAAGAGATTGCCGTAGCGTTGGCTAAGGGTATCTGTAAGGGCGTTCAACGGGAAGAGGTTCACCGTCTCGTGGATGAGATGTATGACGTGATCGCAGGACTTGAGGGCTCGGAAACATAACGGTATCGGTGAGGGACCGAACAGATTGGTAATAGTGCTTATCGGGTTGGCGGGAGCTTTTTGCTGACCATAAGAAAGGATTGATTTTATGTTATGTGAGAGATGTAAGATCCGGGAAGCAAGTATTCAATATATGGAAGTCATCAATGGTATGCGGACGGAGCATCATTTCTGTACCCAGTGTGCCAAAGAGATGGATTTTGGCGCTTATTCCGCAATTTTTGATGGAGAGTTTCCTCTGGCGAAGCTGATCTCCGGACTTCTGGGCGGTGAGGAGCCGGAGGAAAAGGACGGCAAGTTTCAGCAGGTAGTATGTCCGACATGCGGCATGACCTATGAGAAATTTGTGGAGAACAGCTGTTTTGGCTGTGCGGATTGCTATAGTGTGTTTGATCTTCTGATCCGGGACAATATAAAGCAATTACAGGGCAGTGACTGTCATAAGGGCAAACACCCGAAGATCCGTCCGGCTGGAGAAGTCCATCAGACGGAAGATACCGTGGCGGTGGATGTCCAGGCACAGAAGGTACTGCACCGGGATGAGAGGACGGAGGAGATTCGTAGCCTGGAGAAAAAATTAAAGACAGCGGTGGCCAGCGAGGACTATGAGATGGCAGCACGGTACCGTGACCAGATCCGCGCCTTAAGAGAGGGGACGAAGACAGATGCTTAAGTGGTATGAGCAGGAATGCGAAAAAGAGCAGAATATCATTGTCAGCCGGGTACGTTTTGCCCGGAACTGGAATGAATATGTATTTCCGTCCAGACTTTCTGAAAAAGATGGCAGGGAGATGGTAAGAAGGCTGGATGAGGGCCTGACAGATTTAAGCGAAATTGACGGGCGGTATTATGAAGCTGTGATGCTGGAGGATTTGGATGAGCTGGAACGCCAGGTTTTGGCAGACCGCAGAGTGATCAATCGGGCTTCCATAAAGAAAAAAGGACCGGCAGAACTGATTCTTTCTGCCCAGGAAGACATTTCTGTTTTGCTAAATGGAACCGATCATATCCGTATTCAGGCGATAAGGCCAGGGATGGATCTGAGTGTCGCCCTGAAGGATGCAGATCAGATCGATGATTATGTGGATGAACGGTTTTCTTATGCTTTTGATGAAAAATATGGCTACCTGACCTCGTATCCGACCAATGTGGGAACTGGTATGCGGGCGTCGGTGCTGATCCATCTTCCGAGCCTTTCCCTGGGAAAGAAATTCCAGGCCATGCTGGGGGATATGGGACGTTTTGGCGTGTCAGTCCGAGGTGTGTATGGTGAAGGCAGAGAAAATTATGGCTCCATTTATGAAGTGTCTAATGTAAAGACTCTGGGGCAGACGGAGCGGGAACTGGCAGAACTGGTTTGTAAGGTTGCGTTACAGCTGAATGACCAGGAGAACCAGGTGCGTCAGATGACCTTGGAAAATCACCGCCTGGAACGGGAAGACGAGGTTTATAAATCTTATGGTGTGTTAAAGTACGCCAGAAAGCTTTCTATGAAGGAGGCCATGACTTATTTATCCCATCTGCGGGCAGGCATTTGTGACGGTGTGATCGCCTTAGATGGGGCGTGTCCGGTCTATGGTCTGATTCTGGGTATCCAGAATGCGAATCTGATGAAGATTGCGGATCACCCATTAGATAAAGATGAATTAGATGGAGTGCGGGCCAGCTATATCCGCGACCATCTTCCGGATATAAAACAAGTATAAAACAAGTATAAAACAAGTGTGGCGGTTTCGCGAGCTGATATATGACAGACATGAATTATGGAAACCGTTACAGACCAGGAGGAAATTTGCATGATCGATCGTTTTACAGAGAAGGCCAAGGATGCCATCGGGCTGGCAGCAGATGCTGCAGAGTCCTTAGGGCATCACTATGTGGCACGGAGCATCTGCTCATTGGCCTGATCCAGGAAGGAACCGGTGTGGCAGCCAGGGTCCTGGATGAATGTGGTGTGAAAGAAGATAAGGTAGTCGAACTGATCAGCGAACTGATCAGCCCGAATAATGGGGTTGGAACTGCTGAACGCAGCACTTATACGCCAGGAGCCAGAAAGGTCATTGAGAACAGTTACCGGGAGGCGGTACGCTTTAAGGCACCATTGATCGGTACAGAGCATATCCTGATTGCCATGATCAAGGAAAATGACTGTGTGGCCTCCAGATTGTTGAACACCATGGGCGTCAGCATCCAGAAATTGTATCTGGATCTGTTAAATGCCATGGGCGAGGACGTATCTGCCGGAGGAAAGGAAGAAATCCAGCAGTCAGCGAGAGCAAAGGGAAAAGGAACTCCAACCCTTGACAGCTACAGCCGTGACCTGACGGCACTGGCGAGAGATGGGAAGCTGGATCCGGTGATCGGAAGAGAGCAGGAGATTCAGCGGGTGATCCAGATCCTGAGCCGCAGAACCAAGAATAATCCATGTCTCATTGGAGAACCAGGTGTTGGTAAGACAGCAGTAGTTGAAGGGCTGGCCCAGCGGATCGCTGCCGGAGATGTACCAGAGACCATTGCCCAGAAGCGGGTCATGACACTGGATCTGTCCGGTATGGTGGCGGGCTCCAAGTACCGTGGAGAATTTGAAGAGCGGATCAAAAAGGTATTGTCTGAGGTTATGGATGATGGCCAGGTGCTGTTATTTATTGATGAGATCCATACGATCATCGGTGCTGGCGGCGCAGAAGGAGCTATTGATGCCTCCAATATTTTAAAGCCATCCCTGGCTAGAGGCGAACTGCAGTTAATTGGAGCTACCACGCTGGAGGAATACCGGAAATATATTGAGAAAGACACGGCTTTAGAACGTCGTTTCCAGCCGGTGACGATAGAAGAACCATCTGAGGATGAGTCTTATGAGATTTTGAAGGGCTTACGAGGCCGGTATGAGGAGCATCATAAGGTAACTATTACGGATGAGGCTCTGCGGGCTGCTGTGAGATTATCTGCCCGTTACATCAATGACCGCTTTTTACCGGATAAGGCAATTGATCTGATTGATGAGGCTTCTTCTAAGATCCGCCTTTCCGGCTATATGGAGCCCGAGGAGATCAAGACTCTGGAGAAGGATATTGAAGCTTTAGAGCGCCAGAAGGAAAATGCCATTAAGGCAGAGGCTTACGAGAAAGCTGGAGACATTAAGAAAAAACAAGCAAAAAAACAGGAAAAGATCGACAAAATCCGTGAAAAATGGAAAAAAGAGCGGAATCAAAAAAATCTTGTTGTCGGCGAAAATGAGATTGCAGATGTCGTATCTGGTTGGACCAAGATCCCGGTGCGGAAACTGGAAGAGGAGGAATCTGAGAGGCTTCAGAAGCTGGAGGAGATCCTTCATAAGCGTGTGGTAGGACAGGAAGAGGCAGTGACTGCTATTTCTAAAGCTATCCGCAGAGGCCGTGTGGGGTTAAAGGATCCAAAACGTCCGATTGGCTCTTTCTTGTTTTTAGGCCCGACAGGTGTTGGCAAGACGGAGCTGTGTAAGGCTCTGGCAGAGGCCATGTTCGGTACGGAAAACGCCCTGATCCGGGTTGATATGTCGGAATATATGGAGAAACACAGTGTTTCCAAGATGATCGGTTCCCCGCCAGGATATGTAGGATATGAAGAGGGCGGCCAGTTAAGCGAGAAGGTCCGCAGAAACCCATATTCCGTGATCTTATTTGATGAGATTGAAAAAGCCCATCCAGATGTGTTTAATATCCTGCTTCAGGTACTGGATGACGGTCATATCACTGATGCGCAGGGAAGAAAGATCGATTTCAAGAATACGATCCTCATTATGACTTCAAACGCAGGCGCAGAGAACATCATCGCTCCAAAGCGTCTTGGATTTACGTCTGTGGATGACGAGAAAGAAAAATACCGTTTTATGAAAGACCGGGTGATGGATGAGGTAAAACGAATCTTCAAGCCAGAATTTTTGAATCGTATTGACGAGATCATCGTGTTCCATCCGCTGAACAAGGATAACATGAAGGAGATTGTTTCGATTATGCTGTCTGTGATCAATAAGAGGGCGATGCAGCAGATGGGAATTGAGCTGGATGTGGATGAGAGCGGTAAGGAATATCTGATTGATAAGGGCTATGATGAGAAATACGGAGCCCGTCCGCTGCGCCGCGCCATCCAGAGTCTGTTGGAGGACAGTCTGGCAGAAAAGATATTAGATGGAACAGTCAAAGAGGGAGAACGGGTGCTGGTTTCCAAAGGGGAGAATGGACTTAGCTTTGAAACGAAAAAAACCACTGGCAAAGTGGAAGAAGTTCGTGTATAATTCAGATATCAATACTCTAGGAGGAAGTAAGACATGCCGGTAATCGAAGAATTAATCCGCACAGAAAAAGACGGAAGCATCAGTTTTGGTAATTATAAACTGGATAAGAAAGCAAAATTAGAGAATTTTGAACATAAGGGCGATTTATATAAAGTAAAAACCTATCATGAAATTACCAAACTGGAGAGAAATGGAATGTTTGTCTATGAGTCTGTTCCTGGAACAGCTGTAGAGCATTTTGTTGCAGAGGACTGGGGTGTAGAATTCCTGGTGGAAAGCGCTGAGGATGTACAGATCACGGTTCAGTTAGAAGATGATACCGAGTATGAGGTATTTGTGGATGATGTGGCCGTTGGCGGTATGAAAACCAACATGAGCGGTAAATTAAACTGCAGCGTGGAGCTGAATGAAGGCGTGACTGCAAAGGTTAAGATCGTTAAGAGATAATTGATTGTACGAAAAAAAGGGGAAGGAGGAGATCCTTCCCCTTTTTACGCGGATCATGATCTGGGTACATGCTTGTGTTTAGGAGGAAGAAAATCGATGGCAAAGGCAAAAACGACCGCATTTTTTTGTAAAGAATGTGGCTATGAATCAGCAAAATGGATGGGGCAGTGTCCGGCGTGTAAGGAGTGGAATACCTTCGTGGAGGAACCAATTGTAAAAAAGGAGTCCTCTCCCTCTGGGAAAATACGTCTGACAGAACGGAGAAAGCCGGTAGCGTTGTCAGAAATCTCCATAGAAGAAAAAGACCGGGTCTCCACCGGATACCAGGAGTTAGACCGGGTGCTGGGCGGAGGCGTGGTGGGCGGCTCTTTGGTGCTGGTAGGAGGCGATCCGGGTATTGGTAAATCCACACTTCTTCTGCAGGTTTGTCGGAATCTGGCGGCAAATGGGCAGAAGGTATTGTATATTTCTGGTGAGGAATCCCTAAAGCAGATTAAGCTCCGTGCCAACCGGATCGGCGCTGTCACCGGACAGCTGTTATTTTTATGCGAGACCAGCCTGGAGACCATTCAGGAAACCATTCGGGAGACAAAGCCGGATGTGGTGATCATCGACTCAATCCAGACCATGTTCCGGGAAGAAATTGCCTCAGCGCCGGGAAGTGTCAGTCAGGTGCGGGAGTCTACCAATCTGTTGATGCAGATCGCAAAAGGCGAAGGAATCACCATTTTCATCGTCGGTCATGTGACAAAAGAGGGAGTAGTGGCTGGACCGAGAGTACTGGAGCACATGGTAGATACGGTGTTATATTTTGAAGGAGACCGCCATGCTTCTTACCGGATTCTGCGGGGAGTCAAGAACCGTTTTGGTTCTACCAATGAGATCGGCGTTTTCGAGATGCGGGAGCAGGGCCTGGTAGAAGTGGAAAATCCTTCAGAATTTATGCTGGAAGGACGCCCGGAGGATGCGTCTGGAGCCATTGTGGCCTGTGCCATGGAGGGAACCCGTCCGATCCTGCTGGAAGTGCAGGCCCTGGTAGCCCAGACAAATCTGGGAATTCCAAGAAGAACTGCAGCAGGAACCGACTACAACCGCGTGAACCTTTTGATGGCTGTCCTAGAGCGGCGCTGCCATTATGAGATGGGCCGTTACGATGCTTATGTCAACATCGCCGGTGGTATGAAGATGAACGAACCCGCCCTGGATCTAGCTATCGTGATGGCTCTGGTATCCAGTTTAAAGGATCGCCCGGTCAGCCCTAAAACGATTGTATTTGGAGAGGTAGGATTGTCTGGAGAGGTGAGAGCGGTTTCTATGGCAGAACAGAGAGTGAATGAGGCGATCAAGCTGGGATTTGATACCTGTATTCTGCCACAGATCTGTCTGGAGAAAATAAAGAAGAATGATAAGATCCGGCTGATCGGGGTGCGGAGCGTGCGAGAAGCTATTGGAATCTTGTGATACCCGGGGGCAAATAATTTTTTGCCCCCTGCATATCAATCAATATGTTTTTGTAACGATTCATTACCTTCATAGTTATGAGCAAAAATCCATTCCAGATCGGCTTCGCTAAGGATCACACTGCGCGGAGTGGAAGAGTGTCGCGAAAGCGACCTGCCGCAGGCGGAGAATCCTGAAAGCAGGATTCTTTTTCAGATAAACACAAAAAATGCCGTAAAACCTAAACTTTACGACACTTGCGAAGCAGGGGAAGAGGGGCTCGAACCCCCAATATAACTCGAAAAACCGCATAAAATAAGGAGGTTTCAGCACATCATCCGTAGTTGTAAACACTTTTGTAAACACACCTGTAAGCATTGGTGAATTTTACAACGTATAAAAAGTAATTGAACTGTATAAAAATACCACACATAAAGGAGGTAGTCCCCCACACATAAACCATAAAAAGTATATTTAGGACATCTGAATAATCCTATGAGTGTATAATCATTCATAGGATTATTTTAGTGCCTTAAATTACATAGACACAGAACTTTGCCAACCAATACCTAAAGACCGAATATGGGCATCTGGTGAGCCTACAGAAGGTATTCTGGGCGGCAGGAATCATAAAAAGTAAAGGAGTATAAGATATGACAGTAAAACAATTTATTAGAAAAGTAGCAAGAGACAATGGGTTATATGTGTACCAGGTAGAGCAGTGTCTTTACGCAATATTTGATGGAATCAATGAAGTCCTGGAAAGTGGAGATGATATTAACTTTATACGATTTGGACATTTCCTTACGGCTGATATGGAAGGACATAAATGCGTTTTAAAGGGTGAAGAGATTATGACTAAACCTTATACAAAGATTATTTTTAGACCGAGTGCAAAGTTGAAGTCCAGCGTAAATAATAAACAAGTGGAAGATAAGGAAAATGAGGAGTAAAGAAGCATTATCATTTCAATATGAAGATTTTATTTTTATCACTCTAAAATCACGTCTACACTGTTATTTAATCACAATTTGTACCTAAATCCCATTATCGTATACCTTATCGCCGGAAAATAAGTGGAAAAATTGAAATCATGCTGAAATGCCGTGTATACTGTGATTTGGTGGAATATTAGTGAAAAACAGTAATGTTCAAATTTTATAAAAATACAATAAAAATGAACAAAAAAATGTATATTTAGAGGTATCGTTAGCATGATGATGGGGAACGTGTATAAAGAAATATGCCAAGGTGAAAATTGGATTTTGAAAGTGTCAGAGTCTCTTATTGTTGTAAAACTGTAAGTAAATCGAATTTTTGGCGAAAAGACTTTATCGTGAAAGTGAGTCTGTTCGTATATACGAATGATATATTTGCCATTAACCTAACATCATTTCCATAATTCATAAGTCGGATTTACCGACTTTTGAATATCCAAAGAGGAATGACAACTTGGCATACCTACTCAGTTTCAAGACTTTTCACTATCCAATTTTGGACAATGAAAACACTGCCGTAGATTTTATAACCATTCACAAAAGTGCAGATTCCGCACATTTCAACGTATACCATCTATCCGAAAAAAGACATACCATATTAGGAAGTAAACTTGATTCCGCAAACGGTAGGGGATGCTTATTTTCTTTTATCTAAAATCAATTCAACCAATTCTGGAAGACTTTCCCAACAGATCAATTATAGGAACAATTAAGGGGACTATGCCCAAAAATTATGTTATGCCGTTTACCAGATAGGTAAATATTTGACTGTCCAAAATTGGATTTAGTAAATGGCGGTAATCACGTTTCAGTAGTTACCATAGCGGTAAGTGTTGTTTATCATGGCAGTACCCAAAATGGGGCTAGTTGAAGAGCAAAGTTTCAGTAGCCCTCAGATCGGTGGTAACTGACGGTGTAAATGCCAACAACAGATGGAGAATATTGTAGGTAGGGATTACCAATAGGGTACGAAATATGATGTATCTATTATAGGCCAAAAGAAAAATATTTTAGGGAGAGACAATGGAAAAACATATTTATATTTTTAAAACAGAAAATGGTTCATGTAAAATTGGAGTGTCAAAAAATATTGAACAAAGAAAAAAAACAATATCATGTCTTGGAAATAGCAAAATTATTGATATATTCTATACACCGAAGTGTTCTAATGCATATAAGATAGAAGGGAAAATGCATAAATATTTTGAACAGTACAGAGTGACGGGCGAATGGTTTAATATTGATTTTGATATGGCGTGCACGAAATTAAAAGAAATGTTTAAGCAATATGCTATTACGATAACGTCAAGAGATAATATTAAATTATACGATTATTATTCAGGTATTAAATCAAACTTTAAGAATACAACTATGAAGTTATTTTTAAGTAAAGAAATATTGACCACAGACAAAGAAACTGCTGTATTGGCGGTACTTAACGGGATGTACAGTAATAAACAGGAACAACTTTTTGTATCAGTGACATTTATAGGATACGCTATGTGCGGTCGCTTCCTTAAATCTGAAAAGCGGCAGGAACGCACAATACTAGAGGGCATTCGTGAAGCATTAAGGGGTCTGGCAGAAAAGAATATTATAGAAATCCTGGATCAAGATAAGGATAATTACGTTTTATCCAGTAAGGGATTAGAGATTGATACATCGAAAGAAAATTTTACCGTTGTCGAGTTATGGGAATTGCAGAAAATATTCCAAAATACCAATAAACCATTTGGCGTTTTTGAGTTCTTCTCAATGCTGATTGGCACAATCAATAATAAGACCAAAGAGTGGCATATGTCCCAGGACGAAATGGTGGAATATTGGAAATATGGGAAAGAAACAATTAATACTTACCTGCACAAATTGGAAGAACTGGAACTGATCTATGTTTATAGGCATAAGCGGCGCAGAGCAGATGGAACCTACTATAAACTCAATAATTCTTATGGAAGATATGAGGATAGAAAACAAGTTATTTCTGCGGCGTTGGAATATTCTGAAACGGTTGAAACGTCTGAGTTTATTGAAAAGGTCGATAGGCGATCCATAAAGCTACGATATAATTCCTATTGTAATGGATCACAAAAGTATATGGAGAATCCAGAAGAAACCGTATCTCTGTATCAAGAGTGTATAAAATACAATAAATCTTTAAAGATAAAGCCGATAGATGGCACGTATGACGGTCAATATAAGCAAGGTGGAGAACTGGATTTATCAGTTTTTCCGGAGAATATTATCAAGTTAGATTTAGAAAACGAAGATAACTGGGGCGAACCAGATCATATAGCTTAACCCTGGCGGCGAAAAGCGTACCGTCAGTGTTGGCAAAAATTGGAAGACATATACCGAAAAATATATGGGTATTTCCTGATTGGCGGGAAGTAAATAAATGCCAATATCAGAAGCGGTGGGCGAGTCCTGCTGCTTTTTTGATTTATAGAAATTGGAGGAACATGAATATTGAAACTAAAGTATGTAAAAAATGCGGAAGAGAACTTCCGGTAACAAAATATAAGAAAATTTATGGCAAGAACTGGGCAACAACTTGTAACGATTGTGTTGTAGCGGCCAGAATGAAAACCTGCTACGAAAATGGATTAAAGTTGTACCAGTTGGATGAATCTATGTGGATTACCAGAAAATATAAGAAGATAAACCAGAGCCAGACTTTGCGAAAATCTGCATCTGGAATTGACCATATCGCCAGAGATGAAAAGTTTGTGCGCCTGTTGGATTACAAGGATTCCTGGGTTTCCAACTACGGAAGAATTATTGTAAAAGACCAGGATAATTATGTGTTGGCGAAAGGATCTTATTCCAAAGCGGACAAAGAGATGTACTATACTCTTCAAAGAAACGTGTACATTAAGGGTAAAAAGGAATGGGGGTATAAGAAAGAGCGGGTATCTGCCGGTAGTCTTGTGGTTAAAATGTTTATTGTCAATTATGACATGAAGAGCAACACCATGATTTGGCACGAAAATAATGATAGAAAGGATAACTATTATAAGCATCTGTATCCAGTCACAGAACTGCAGTATGGGACGATTAAGGATTTATATGATAAGAATGGAACAGTCACAGAAGATCAGATTATGGCGATTGTGAACGCCGTAGAATATAAGGCCGAAAGCTGGAATCCGTGGTATTTTAGGAGAAGTTATGAGGGCATCGGTTATCTGGGAACCGGCGATGTAGATTGTACTTCTGACTCTTATATTCGATGGTTTAACATGATCCAGAGATGCTATAACCGGAATGTGCAGAGAATGAAGCCATATTATAAGGGGAAAACTGTCTGCGAAGAATGGCACAATTACCAGAACTTTAAAATCTGGTATGATGAACATTTTATTCCCGGTTCTAAGGTGGATTTGGACAAAGATCTGCTGTGTAAAAAGAGCAATACTTACGGACCAGAAACGTGTGTATTTATCACTCATTTTCTGAATACCGTGTTCGAGGATCGAGGTATGAAAACTAAAATTGCTAAGACTGATGATGGCAAATTTACGGTTTCCGTGACTATATTGAATAAAAAGGTTGATCTTGGAACATTTGAATCAGAAGAGGGAGCGAAGAAAGGCTTGATTGATGGGAAAATCCAGTACATCAATGATCTTGCGGAAAAATGTAAGGGTAAGGTTCCAGATTGCGTTTATGATGGCATGAAGAATTGGAATGTGGCTGCTGCCAGTTAGAAGATTATGAATAGGCATATCAGATGGGAGAAATCCTGTTTGGTATGCCTATTTTTTTACGTCTTGTATTATAATGGCTGATCCTGGTCTGACGGCACGTACTGGGCGATATCCTCCAGGCGGCAGTCCAGAATCCGACAGAGATCATTGAGTGTTGTGGTGTTTACTGGCTTATTGTTGCGAAGTTTATCCAACGTGGAACTGGACAGATGGTGCTTGTTAATTAAAGTGTATGTTGTTTCACTGGAATTCTTCAAAGTTTCCCAGAAAGGACTATAATCAATCATACCATCATTCCTCCGTTACATTCTAGTTTTAATCTTAGAATGTGGTCGCAGACTTGACCATAGTCATTAAAAAGACTATAATTTTGAGAAAAGACGGAATTTGAGGAGGAAAATGGCAATGAGAGGTGAAAAAAGTCCCAAAAATGAAACAACGGTTTCATGCGCTTTCAGATTGCGAAGAGTGATACTGTATTCCATGACTGCTGCCTTTTATCTTCTGGCGATGGTCTTCTTTTATAAGGCGTATGATGTGAAAATCAACTGCGCCAAGTCTATATATGCCATTTCTGCGGCAGATGCAGGTGTTTGCAACCGGATCATCAACGGGAGTTATTTTGCGGGCTATGCCGTGATCGCTGCTATGGGTGCAATTTGTGGAACAATATGTTTGCATGGTGGAATAATGTGCGAAAATTGTGATTGACGAGAGGTAATAGAGCGACCTATAATAGAAGAAAAGCGTGGGGAGGTATTCATATGAGTGGAAATAATAACTTCCCTCATGATGGGGAACACGGAAGAAGTTGCACAGGATATGGATGTGATTGTGACGAGAAGAACTATGGCCATTATAGCGGCAGTTCTCATGGCGGCGGTGGTGGCGGAGCAGGTTTTATATGGCTGGCTGCGGTTGTGATTGGTACGCTTATTGGGGCGGTGTGCGGGGAATTGTTTGGAGCGATTGTGCTGGTTGTTGTGGGATTTATTTTGCTGATGAATAGGTAGAGCATCTTGAGAAATCGAGGTGCTTTTTTAGTGAAAAAATAAGGACTACTTATCTGCAGTCCTGCTTATACGGTTCAAATAGTCTTTCAGAGCCATATTTATATACTGGCTGAAAGAACGATCATCGTTTTCTGCCAATTCTTTAATCTTTTGAATGATGTCTTCGTCTAGGGTAATGCTAACTTTACTTTTCAATGGCTTCACCTAATCACCTACCTTATGGATAATATACCATTTTATCTTATATAATATTGAAAAGTAGGATAAAGTATGATAAAGTAGGACTATAAAAAGTCATAAAATTCAAAGTAATACAGAAAATTGTGACAAAATTCGGAAGAGGGGAACGTAGTATGGCAGATGAAAAGCAGGTAAGTGAGACAACAGAAAATGAAACACAGGTGAACAATGTGTATAAACCAATATCCGACATGAATGAATTGGAATTATTACGTGAGATTGCCAAAAGCATTGGTAATATTGAAAGTATGGTGCATCTATTTTACTCGTTGGCAGTTGCAATACTGGTAATTTTCGGGATCGGATTTCTTATAGTGCTGATTGGTTTTTGTATTAGATAAAACAGTAGGGGGATATTTTTTATGGCATTAATTAAGTGTCCGGAGTGCGGAAAACAAATTTCAGATAAGGCAGCTTCATGTCCTAATTGTGGATGCCCCATTGCGAATGCACCAACAAGTATAAAAATACGGTGTTTATCGAATGATCGGTCTGTACGGTATCACATATTTATGAATGGAAGTGTAGAGCTTGGAAGAGGACTAATTGGATCAACGGTAACATTAAATATAAAAACTCCAATGTATATAACTGTGCAACAGCAGTATGCGATTTTAAGATCTGGGGATACTGGAAGTTTTCGTGCAGAGCCAGGAAAATGTTATGAAGCAAAGTTCGTTAAACCTGGATTGGCATTTTGGAAAACAGTTGTGAGCGAAGTATCATTTATAGGATAGTACGATAACTTAACCAAAATACTTTTTCTTGGAGGATAAATAAATGGGATTTGTTGCGGCAAAATGTACTCAATGTGGCGCTAACATTGAAGTTGATGATACAAAAGAAGCTGGAATATGTAAATATTGTGGAACTGCTTTTGTTACAGAGAAAGCTATAAATAATTATAATACTTATATTACTACTAATAATAATTTCGCTGGTGCTAATATTAATGTTGTAGGAGCTAATATAGACAATTTAGTTGTATTGGCTCAAAACGCACAAGATATTGGAAATTATGAAGAAGCGAAAGAATATTATTCTAGGATATTGGAAATTCAACCTATGAACAGTGATGCACTTTTGGGAAAAGGTATCAGTAGTTTGTATAGTTCAAAAATGTCAGATTTAAAAACAGATGAATTAATTGGTTATGCCAAGAAAGCAATACAGAGTAAGAGAAAAGAAGAGGGGATAACCGATGAGAAAATATTTGAGTTTATAGCAAAAACGGCAGGAGAATTATATGCTGCAGCGATTATGGTATATCAAATCTCTATGAAAGATTATGATGATAATTGGAAGTACCAATCATCTGCGCCGGATTTATGGGATAGACTGGAGAAAGCTATTAATATATTTCTATTTGTAAATGCGTTAACAGAAAATGAGAATGTAAATAAAATAGAAAATGCTAGTCTTCAGTATAAAGAAAGCATGAAATTTGTATGTATATGTTGTGTGGAAATGTGTAAGCAAAGACAATATGTAACTGGAATAATTAATCCAGGACAATTATTTGAAGCTGAACAAAAATCAGAGATAAAATTGAATCAACAATTACATCAGAAATATTTAGATTTATATGATACAATGTATCAGAAAATAAAAGAAATAGAGCCAGATTATAAACCGAAAGAGGACATAAACCGAAATAAAGAAATAAATGGATGCTATATAGCAACGTGTGTATATGGATCATATGATTGCCCGCAGGTTTGGACATTAAGGAGGTTTAGGGATTATACACTTGACGAAACGTGGTATGGTAGATTATTTATTAAATGTTATTATGCGATAAGTCCAACTTTAGTTGAAAGATTCGGAGATACTAAATGGTTTAAAAGGTTTTGGAAATCTAAATTGGATAAAATGGTATCTAATTTAAACAGAAACGGTGTTGAAAATACACCATATCGGGATAGGTATTAACTTTGCAAAAAATGGGCAGAGCCGGAGAAAATCTGACTTTGCCCTATTTTTTACTTCGCTATTTTTCGGCCCTATACCATATATCCGAGGTACTTACTTTCCCATAGTTTAAGCCACCCCCGGTATGGCAGCAGGTACTTGATTTCCCAGGTTTAAGTGTACCCCCGGTATGGCAGATTTTGCGCTCCAGAAAAAGTTCTTGCATATCATAAGCTAGAATGGTATATTATAGACAAAGGGATGCCACCGATAGACGGTTGATCCCATTCAAATTGATTAACTACAAAGATAGCTGCTCAACTTACCAGGTCGGGGCAGCTATTTTTGTGTCTTATTACTATCCCGGCCAACTTTGTAGCCGAGTCCAAAGCACGTAAAGCATAAGCTCAACGTAGAAGGACCAACCGCCTACCGTTATGGTGGCACCCAAAGGTATTGTAGCATGAAGCGCCGGGAATGACGACGGTATTTTTCGCTGCTCTGCGAATAACTTTACGGACAGTGCCATAAGTGGCATTTGAGATGACATTGGGGCAAATTTTTGGGGAGAGGAGGGCAAAACACTATGGAATATAAGGGCTATATTGGAAGCGTGGAAGTATCAGAAGAAGATGGTGTTTTCTTTGGCAAAGTCCAGGGAATCCGTTCTTTGATTTCATACGAGGGTGAAAGCTACAATGATTTACGAGATGATTTCCATAATGCGGTTGAAGATTATCTTGCTATGTGCCAAGAAGATCAAAGGGGTCGGTGAATTGGCGACACCTGGGAAAGACAGTAAGTTTGCAGATGAAGAGATGATTCAAGGATGAGGGATAATATCGGCAAAATTTTTCTGGCCAGTATGTAGATGGACCAGCTTATACCTTCTATAGAAATAGAACCCCGTTCAATAGTTTTTGCCACCCCCCAGTATAGCATCACCACCCAAACGGGCATAAAATAAAGGCTAGAGGATCGTTTCCCCTAGCCATTTTTTTACGCTTTTATTCAATTCCTAAGATGTATTTAGCGGCTTTCTCTGCTTTGCTGGATGCCGATACAATCCATTTAGGTTCATTTCTAAGTACCTTGATCCAACTTTGGATATATGCGGCGGTATTTCTAAAACTGTGCGGCGTTTCCAGTCCTAAAAGATTCATAATCATTGCGCTTCCAGACTCTGCCACGAGTTCTTCGAAACTGTATTCTTCAGACCCGAACGCAACTAATTTATTTTCGTGTTCCCGGTCGCAACGGGATTTTTTCATTGTAGAGTGTACGCTTTCATGGAACGCCGTAGAATAAAATTCTTCGACTTTCTGAAACTGTCCAAGCAGTGGAAGATGGATCAGATCTCGCATAGGCGAGTAATACGCTCTATTACTTGCTTCCTGCTCCACTGTGATTCCTTCCCGTGTCCAGTAGTTGTTGAGAATGGTTTCCGCTTCTTTGATTGGCTGATTCTCAATCAGTTCTGTATCTTTTAAAGGTTCAACGCCTTCCACCTGGCTAATGTGAAATACATTGTAATATCTCAGCAGTGGAATGATTTTTTCTGTTTCTGTGCCGTCTTCCTGGGTTTCTGTGTAGGTCTGCATCTTCCAGAAGGTTACAAAAGAAGATTTTTCGCCTTTCTTGATGTGGCCGCCTAAGTCTGTCCATTGTTTGAACGTTGCCCATTCGCCGTCCCGTCCCAGAAGAATCTGATTCAGTAAAGAATACGGTTTTTTTGTGATTCTATTGTAGGCTCCGCTTCTAGTTCCTGTCCATGGCTTTTCCCAAACGATGTTCCCTTTCTCTAATTCTTTTATGATTTTATCTGTTACCATTTTGTAAACGTCTGCCATATGAATACCTCCTATTTTGTGTACCTCATCTATTTGATGATTTGATTGTACACGAAAACATGTACTTTGAAAATAGTAAATGTATACAAAAACATGTACTAAAAGCATACAAAGTACATAAAAATATGTACCAAC
>QUFC01000024.1 GCA_003478355.1 Lachnospiraceae bacterium AM48-27BH | reverse complement strand
AGGCCTTATGAAATTGAATGAAAGTGAAACAAATGACCTCGCCGGGAATCGAACCCGGGTTTACGCCGTGAGAGGGCGTCGTCTTAACCGCTTGACCACGAGGCCGTTTGTGTCATTTGTGTGTTGCTCACTTGCAGCTTAGATAGGATACCATAGGGAATAGTGATTTGTCAACAGAAAATTTCAAAAAATTGAAAAAATTAAAAAATTAGGGAGAAGTGTAAAATTCATAAATGACTCATGAAGAAAAAGGGAAACGTCAGGGAAGTGTAAGAGAATTATAAGCAAAATATGGTATGCAATTTTGCAAATAGATGGTATACTATTTAAAATAGGCTGAATAGCCGTTGCAATATCAGGAGGAAATCATGGAAGAGACAAAGAAAAAGATTATTTTAACTGGCGATAGACCAACCGGACGTTTACATGTAGGACATTATGTAGGTTCTTTAAAGAGAAGAGTTGAGCTTCAGAATTCTGGAGAGTTTGATGATATTTTTATTATGATCGCGGATGCACAGGCACTGACTGATAATGCAGATAATCCGGAAAAAGTAAGACAGAATATCATTGAGGTAGCACTGGACTACTTATCCTGTGGTCTGGACCCGGCGAAATCCACATTATTTATCCAGTCCCAGGTACCAGAGCTGACAGAACTTTCTTTCTACTATATGAACCTGGTAACTGTATCCAGACTTCAGAGAAATCCAACTGTGAAGAATGAGATTAAGATGCGTAACTTTGAGGCTAATATCCCGGTTGGTTTCTTTACCTATCCAATCAGCCAGGCAGCGGATATTACTGCATTTAAGGCGACAACGGTTCCGGTTGGTGAAGACCAGCTTCCGATGATTGAACAGACCAGAGAGATTGTCCGCAGCTTCAACCGTATTTATGGGGAAGCACTGGTAGAGCCGGATGTACTTCTGCCAGATAACAAAGCATGTTTACGTCTGCCAGGCATTGATGGCAAGGCAAAAATGAGTAAATCCTTAAATAACTGCATTTACTTATCCGATAGCGAGGATGAAGTAAAGAAGAAGATCATGAGCATGTTCACTGACCCGAACCATCTGCGTGTAGAGGACCCGGGCTGTGTGGAGGGCAATCCGGTATTTATCTATCTGGATGCATTCTGCCGTGATGAGCATTTTGAAAAATTCTGGCCAGAGTATAAGAATCTGGATGAAGTAAAGGCTCATTACATGAGAGGCGGTCTTGGCGATGTGAAGGTGAAACGTTTCTTGAATAATGTGGTTCAGAGTGAGCTGGAGCCGATTCGTGCCCGCAGAAAAGAATATGAGAAGAACATTCCGGAGGTTTACCGCATTTTACAGGAGGGCAGTATCCGTGCAGAGAAGGTAGCAGCGCAGACACTGGCGGATGTAAAAGCAGCCATGAAGATCAACTATTTCGACGATCAGGAGCTGATCCAGAGTCAGGCAGAGCGTTTCGGCGAGAACAAGTAATTGTGGCAGAAACAGCAGGGCAAAAGAGGATAAGACATTGAGACAGAAGAAAAGAAGATTTGTCAGTGCATTGATGGCCTTTGCGATAGCTTTTCAGATGACAGCCTATGCGACAGTATCCATGTCAGGACCTGGCACACAGGAAACAGCGGCAGCGAACAATACGACGGTATCTACGAACAGTACGACAACCGGCACAGGGACATCGAAGATTGCGGAACCAACCATTCAGTCAGAAGGCGCAGTGGTGATCGATGCGGCCACAGGAACTGTTTTATATGGCAAGAACCAGAATACCAGATATTACCCGGCCAGTATCACAAAGCTGATGACAGCGCTTTTAGTGTTGGAGAACTGCCAGCTGGGTGACACAGTGACATTTTCCAGGACTGCCACGGAGAATCTGGAGTCAGGGGCGGTTTCCTTAAAGCTAACAGAAGGCGATAAGTTGACCGTGGAACAGTGTCTGTATGGTCTGTTATTAAAGTCGGCGAATGACGTGGCGAATGGCCTGGCAGAAAAGGTATCTGGCAGTGTCAGCGGTTTTGCCGGTCTGATGAATCAGAAAGCGGCGGCTCTTGGGTGTACAGGGACGCATTTTGTGAATCCAAATGGATTAAATGATTCCAACCATTACACCACACCGTATGATATGGCATTGATTGCAAGGGCAGCATTTCAGAATGATACTTTAAGGAAGATCGACACCACGTTGAGCTATAAGTTCCCGGCAACAAAGAATGCAGGGGAGCGGACCATTACCATGGGACACAAGATGATGTATTCCACAGATTCCAGATATTATCCAGGCATTATCGGTGGAAAGACCGGCTATACTTCCAAGGCAGGCAACACCCTGGTAACCGGGGCGGAGAAAAATGGTGTCCGTCTGATCGCGGTCGTCATGAAGAGCAAATCTACCCATTATGCGGATACAAAGGCTTTACTGGACTATGGCTTTGCCAAGTCTACGAATACACAGGAACCAGGAAACAGCTCTGATATCGCCCAGCCCGCAGCTCCGGCACAGAAAAAAGGCTGGAACCAGGATAACACTGGCTGGTATTACATCAAGGACGATAACACCAAAGCTTCTGGCGAGTGGCTGCAGTTTAGCGATGCCACTTACTGGATTGACAGCAACGGCTATATGGCGACTGGCTGGCGTAAGTATAATAATGGCGCCTGGTATTATTTCAAATCCAGCGGTGTGATGGCGAAGAATACCTGGATAGAGGATAATAGCAAATGGTTCTATCTGGGCGGTGAAGGTTATATGCTGAAGGATACGATCATAGACGGAAGATACAGGCTGAATGCAGAGGGTGTCTGGATTCAGTAGACTTAAGAAGAATTGCGGCAGCCAGAGTGGGATGTCTGCAATTCTTCTTTTTGGAAAGGAAAAATATGAAAGAAAAACTGTATACGATTGAGCTTCATGATGCCTTACAGGCGGGGGATGAGTGCCCGTTCTGCTGGTTGGAACGAAAACTGGAGCAGTCTGCCATTGAGTTTGTGCTGGGATCTTCTTATATGGAGAGTGACACCAGAGATGCCACAGACCGTCAGGGCTTTTGCAGGAAACATACGAAGATGATGTTTGACTATGGCAATACTCTTGGCAATGCATGGATCTTAAAGACCCGCTTAACATATGTGCGAGAGAAGCTGAAAAAGGAAATGCAGGAGTATACGCCTGGGGCAGCGCCAAAACGGGGATTATTTAAGAAAAAACCTGAGAACGGCAATTCTGTAGCTGAGTGGATCCGAGGGGAAGAAAGCCACTGTTACATCTGTAAGCGGATGGACGATACCTACCGCCGCATGGTGGATACCTTTGTGTATCAGGTAAAGCATGAGCCGGAATTTGTGGATATGGTAAAGGCGTCCAAGGGCTTCTGTGTACACCATTTTGCAGATCTTGTAGAAGCTTGTGGTGAGGGACTGTCCCAGAAGGAGCAGGAGCAGCTTTTCCCGGTGCTTTTTGACCAGATGAACCGGGAACTGGATCGGATGCAGGGAGATATTGACTGGATGATCGAGAAGTTTGATTATGTCAATAAAGATAAAGACTGGAAGAATTCCAAGGATGCGGTACAGCGGACCATGCAGAAGATCGTAGGCGGTTATCCGGCTGATCCGGTATTTCGGGACAAGAAATAAGCGCTGAATAAAGCAAAACAGGAGTGACCATATGTGGAGTTTGATTGGAACCGCAGGAACGGTGGCTTTGATCGGAGCCGGGCTTTTAGCCAGGTCTTCTTATGAACGGTCCTGTCTGGTGACAGATGAGTTCGAGATCCGTTCTCCAAAATTAGAAAAAGAATATACGTTTGCGTTTCTGTCAGATCTTCATGACAACTGTTTTGGGGATGACCAGAACGTGCTGCTGGATGCGATTGAGCAGGCCAGGCCGGATGCGGTGCTGATCGGCGGCGATATGATGGTGTCGAAAGGACGGGGAGATCTGGACATTTCTTTAAATCTCCTGCGGCAGCTAACTGCCCGTTATCCAGTCTATTATGGAAATGGAAATCATGAAAACCGGATGAACCGGGAACGGGATGTTTACGGAGACAGGTATGACATCTATGTAGAAGAACTGAAAAAAATGGGAGTGGCGTATCTGCCGGACACTTCAGTGGATGTTTATCCGGACATCCGGATCAGTGGAGTGGATCTGGAGGAGCGGTTTTATAAGAAGTTTTCCAGAGCGCAGATGGAGGAAGGATATCTGGAAAAACGGCTGGGAAAAGCCCATACAGAGAAATTTCAGATTCTGTTGGCCCATTCGCCCCTTTTTTTGGATGCCTATGCGGCATGGGGGGCAGATCTTGTCTTAAGTGGTCATTTCCATGGAGGAACCATACGGATTCCTGGACTTGGCGGATTGATGACACCGCAGTTTCAGTTTTTTAAGGATTGCTGCGGGGGCCTTTTGAAAGAACATCACACCAGCATGATCGTCAGCCGGGGCTTAGGTACCCATTCTATTAATATCCGGCTGAATAACAAGCCAGAGCTGGTTGTGATCCATTTGAACGCAGATAAGCATTCCCCCGCTTCAAGTGCGCGGAACACTAAGCGGCGGGTGAGGGGGGGATGCTTCTGTCAGTGGGAGTTGAAAGCTCCCACTGACAGATCGCGAAGCGACTGCGTTCATGAGCAAGTAGCGAAGCGGATTGCGAATGTCCGCTTTACGAGAGGAGAGTGACCCGGATGGCGATTTCGTATAAACTGGAACATTTTGAGGGACCTCTGGATCTTCTTCTCCATTTGATCGAAAAGAATAAGGTCAGCATTTATGATATTCCCATTGTGTTGATCACGGAACAGTATCTGGAATATGTCAGCAGCATGGAAACAGAAGATCTGAATGTGGTCAGTGAGTTTTTAGTGATGGCGGCAACCCTGATTGATATCAAGTGCCGGATGCTTCTACCTGTGGAGGTCAACGAGGACGGGGAAGAGGAAGATCCAAGAGCAGAACTGATGGCGAGACTTCTGGAATATAAGATGTATAAATACATGGCCCAGGAGCTGCAGGAACTGGAGGATCATGCAGGAAAACATCTGTATAAAGTGCCGACGATCCCTAAAGAAGTGGTAAAATACGAGGAGCCGGTGGACTTGGATCAGCTTCTGGATGGATTGACGCTGGCGAAGCTGCAGTCAATTTTTGAGTCCATCATGAAACGCCAGGAGAATAAAATCGATCCGATCCGAAGCAAATTTGGAACCATCCGCAGGGAACCGGTCAGCCTGGAACAGAAGGTAAGTTCCGTCATGGACTATGCCAGAAAGAACCGGAGGTTCAGCTTCCGCCAGCTTCTGGAACGCCAGGCGGACAAGCTGGAAGTGGTGGTAACGTTTCTGGCAGTGCTGGAATTGATGAAGATGGGAAAGATTCATCTGACACAGGAGCATTTGTTTGATGATATGAACATTGAGACGTTGGAGCCGGAGGGCGAGCAGGGGGAACTGGATCTGAAAGAGCTGGAAGTGGATATGCAGCAGTAAGGGGTATGAAACCAACGGCTGCAAGCTCCCGGGATTTTAAATAGGATGGAAGAATGGAAGAAAAGAAGCAGACGAGAAAAGAAAAACAATTAGAAAAGCATCTGGAGGCTGTGGTCGAGGCAGTACTGTTTACCATGGGAAAATCAGTGGAACTGCGTCAGCTGGCCATTGCCACAGGGCAGAGTGAAGAGGAAACCAGACAGGCGGTTGAACGGCTGAAAGTCCGCTATGATAAAGAAGAGCGGGGCATGGAGATCATCGAGCTGGAGGACAGTTATCAGATGTGTACCAGGACCGGATTTTATGAGAATCTGATCCGGGTGGCGGCTTCTCCTAAGAAGCAGGTGCTCAGCGAGGTGGTGTTGGAGACGCTTTCCATCATCGCGTATAAGCAGCCGGTGACAAAGATGGAGATTGAGAAGATCCGCGGAGTCAAGTCGGATCATGCAGTCAACCGTCTGGTGGAATATAACCTGGTGCAGGAAGTGGGCAGACTGGATGCACCGGGACACCCGGCGTTATTTGCCACCACAGAGGAGTTTTTGCGCCGTTTCGGCATCGGTTCTACAGAAAATCTGCCAGATATGGATCCGGTTCGTGAGGAGGAGATCCGTGTTGAAGTGGAAGAGGAAATGAAAGTCCGGTTTGATGAAGCTGGACAGGAAGATACACAGGAGGATTTGGAGTAACATGAATAAGAATCAGGAACTTTTTGAGAAAGCACCGGTATCCAAAGCAGTAGCAGTGATGGCGATCCCGACCATGATCTCGATGCTGGTTGTGGTCATCTACAACATGGCAGATACCTTTTTTATTGGTCAGACCAACGACCCTATGAAGGTGGCAGCCGTTTCTTTGGCGACACCAATTTTTATGGTATTTATGGCATTGGGCAATCTGTTTGGAATCGGCGGCAGTTCTGCTATTTCCAGGGCATTGGGAGAACACAAACCGGAGAAAGCGAAGCATATTTCCGCATTCTGCTGTTACGGTTCCCTGGGCGTTGGTATTTTTATGGCAGTGGTTTCCATTTTAGGAATGGAATTGATCTTAAAACTGATCGGCGCCAGTGAAAATACCATTGATTATGCCAGAGACTATCTGTTTTTTATTGCTTTAGGAGCGCCCTTTATCATGTTTGGCACTGCTTTTGGTAATATTTTAAGAGGTGAAGGTGCGGCAAGAGAGTCCATGATTGGTAATCTGATCGGAACTATCGTCAATATTGTTCTGGATCCGATCATGATCCTGGTGTTAGGCTGGGGCGTTGTGGGTGCTGCTGTGGCAACGGTGATTGGAAACATGGCGGCAAGCCTGTTTTACCTGGGTTATTTCTTAAGAAAAAGATCCAGCTTGTCCATTAACATCCACGATTTCAAGCTGGGAGAGAATATCCCGTTCAGCGTAGCGTCAATCGGTATTCCAGCTTCTTTGAATAACATTCTGATGAGCTGTGCCAACATGGTATTAAATCAGATGCTGGCCAGCTACGGAGATACGCCGGTAGCAGCTATGGGAGTGGCTACAAAGGTCAATATGCTGGTAGTTCTGCTGCAGATCGGTCTCTGCGCGGGAATTCAGCCGTTGATCGGTTATAATTATGGTGCAAGAAATAAAAAACGTCTGATGCAGGTGTTCCGTTTTCCGGACTGTGTGCAGTAGTCATGGGTACCGTGCTGACATTACTTATGGTTGTTGCAAGACAGAGCATCATCCGGATGTTTATTAATGATGCCGACGTAGTAAATTATGGCATCCAGATGATCATTGCCCTGCAGTTATCTGGTCCGGTAATTGGAATCATGTTCCTGTGTATCAATACGATCCAGGGTATGGGAAAGGCTCTTCCGTCCCTGATTCTGACTATCTGCCGTCAGGGATTGGTATTTATCCCTCTGATTCTTATTTTAAATGGTATGTTTGGCCTGGACGGAGTTATTTATGCCCAGCCGGCAGCGGATTATATTTCGATCGTTTTATCAGTGGTAATCTGCATGCTGATCTTCAAAAACATGGAACATGTTGAAAAAGAAGATCTGATCGACCAGGAAGAATAAGCAGGATGCGCAGTGATTCTGTAAAGAATATGTCAGCTTACGCTGACCAGAATCACGCGCCAAGTTTCACGGACGTTCGACTTGAATGTGGATGTAAAGGAAAAAAGAACATGAGAAAATTGCAGAGTAAAGGCGCAGCAGCCATGGATATGACAGAGGGAACAGCCTGGAAAATGATTTTGACATTCTCTTTTCCACTGGTATTTGGCAATCTGTTCCAGCAATTATATTCGATCGTTGACGCAGTGGTAGTTGGAAAATTTGTCGGAGTGGATGCCCTGGCAGCCGTGGGGTGTATCAGCTGGGTATGCTGGCTGATCAATGCGTTTTTGCGGGATTGTTCCAATGCCTTCAGTATTTCCGGCTCTGTCCGGGTGGGCAATCATGACGAAGAAGGCTTTCGCGGCATTGTGGCCAATGGTATTTTTATCAGTATTGGTCTTGGAATCGCGGTAACGGCAGTGCTTTTGTGGCAGACGGAACATATCATGCGGCTGCTGAGCGTTCAGCCGGATGTGATCCATATGACCAGAAGGTATCTGGTGATCTTTATCCTGACGATTCCCTGCGGATTGGTCTACAATATTACGGCCAGCCTGCTGCGTGCCTATGGCAACAGCAGTATTACCTTCTGGTCTATGACTATTTCCACGATTGTCAATGTAGTCCTGGATCTGATGTTTGTCCTGGTTTTTCACTGGGGAGTGACTGGTGCGGCAGCAGCCACCTGGATCGCCCAGTTTGTGTCCATGGGAATTGCCCTGTGGGCGGCGGTGAAAACACCGGTTTTCCGCCTGCGGGCTTCGGATTTAAAGGTGGATTGGAAATTGATAAAAGAGCTGTCCGGTTTATGGGCACCAATGTTTTTTAACAGTCTGGTGATCTCTATGGGAGGTTTCTTTGTGTCCAAGCATACGAACCAGATCGGTTCTTATTTCACCGCCGGAATCGCGGCTTGTGGAAAGATTTTTGGTCTGCTGGAGGCGATCATCATCGCGATCCAGACGGGAGTCAGTGTTTATGTGGGTCAGAATCTTGGGGCCGGCCGGTTTGACCGGATCAAGAAGGGGCTGGTTCAGATCACAGGCATCGGAATTGGTCTGACAGCCCTGATGATCGTGATCGTATTTGCAGTGCAGGGCTATGTGATCCCTCTCTTTTTATCTGCAAATGATCCAAAGGCTTATGAAATGGCATTTACGGTGGCCAGCTCCAATACTCATGTGCTGGTAGCCTGCATGCTTCTGATGACACCGATGTACCTTCACAGAGTTACGATCCAGACTCTTGGGTATCCAAGATATGCAGTGATCGCAGGAATCCTGCAGTTTTTTATGAGAACATTGACCGTTGCCTTCGGCCCGGCATTGATCGGTGTGTATGCCTATTATATCCAGGATGGCATGGCCTGGCTGGCATCTCTTCCGGTGGTGTCTGTTCCGTGTTACCGGTATTTGAAAAAGAAATTGAACGCAGATAAGCATTCCCCCACTTCAAGTGCGCGGAGCACTAAGCGGCGGGTGAGGAATATAAGGCGAAAGAATATACGATTCTGGAAAAACCATTCATAATAGAAATATTATTGATAAAATAACTGCAAACCTATTGACAACTCGTGTGTATATGATAATATAGCCATATACACACGAGTTTATGCTTTTGAAATTAAGCACTTCAACGAAACAAGGGAGGCGTGATTGTGAAGAAAAAGTTACATCTGGGGTTTGTAACGACTTATTCCGGACGATGGCCGAAGGAGCTTCCAGAACAGCGAGACCGGGAGTATGGAGAGTGGCTTGAGAAGAATCTTCCAGAAGTGGACGTGGTGAAGGCCAGCCAGATCGGATGCACCAGTCAGGCACTGGAAGAGATCGTGGAACAGTTCAAAGAGAATTCTGTAGATCTGGTGGTGATGGTGTACGGCGCGTTTACAGGGGATGATGCGGCGGCTTACCTGACAGAGATGCTGGATGTGCCGATCATTCTGTGGGCGCCATACGAAGTCCCATTTGAAAAGAACACCAGGTTATATGCCAACGCATTATGTGCCATGACCATGAATGCAGCATCATTGCGGAGACTTGGTAAGACTTACCATACGGTATATGGAAGTCTGGATGATGAGCGGGCGGCAGGAAAAGTAAAAGCACTGGTGATGGCTTATCATACGGTAAAGGCGATGAAGTACACAAATCTTGGACTGCTGGGATATCGTCCAACTGCATTTTACAACTGTGCATTTGACGAAGGGCTGATCCGTCGGACATTCGGGATCAAGATCGAAGAGACAGATCTGAAGGTAGTATTTGACAAGATGGCACAGATTCCGGACGAAGCGTGTCAGGCAGACATGAAGAAGATGGAAGAAACCTACAACATGGATACCCTTCCAGAAGGACATCTGGAGAATCATTCCAGACTTTATCTGGCCTTAAAGGAAGTGATGGCAGCGCAGAATTATGATTTTGCAACCATCAAGTGCTGGCCGGAGATGGGAAATCTTCATACAACTCCATGTGCAGTCCTTGGAAGACTGGCAGATGATCATGTGAACATCGGATGCGAGGGAGATGTGGATGCAGAGATCGCACAGATCGCGGAACATTATCTGACCGGACTTCCAACCTCATTACCGATATGATCAATATTGATGAAGAGAAGAACATCATGACTTTCTGGCACTGTGGCAATGCAGCTCCATCTCTGGCGAATCCGAAATATGAGTTACTGCTGAGAAATCATCCGCTAGCCGGACAGGGTACTGCATTCTGGGGTGCATTAAAGCCTGGTAAAGTGACGATCGCAAGATTCTGCAACATTGATGGCCAGTATAAGCTGTTCCTTTTAAAGGGAGAAGCAGTGGACATGGATCGCTACACCAGAGGTGTGATGGCGAATGTGAAGATAGAAAAACCGGTTCGTCAGGTGGTCGAGCAGATCATTGCAGAAGGCGTTCCGCATCACTACAGTCTGGTCTGGGATGATGTGGCGGCAGAATTAAAAGAAATCTGCGGACTGTTACAGATTCCGGTCATCGAGGCATAGAAAAGGTCCATTACCGTTCGTGCAATGCATGGACGGTAATAGGGATTCGATGTTATATAGATAAAAATGTTATAGATACAAATACCAAATAGGATTGACAAAACATAAGCTGCATTGTATTATTTATATAGTACACACGAGTGTACACAATAAATAATAAAAGAGGAATCTACCATGGGCAATAAGAAAGAACGAGTAACCAGGGCAGATGTAGCGGCACTGGCGGGGGTCAGTGAAACGATTGTTTCTTATGTGATCAATAATAACCGATATGTGGCGAAGGATAAGAGAGAGCGGGTTGAAGAAGCGGTGCGGGTATTGAATTACCGGCCGAACAATGTGGCGAGAGCGCTGAAGGGAAAACCCAGCAATCAGATCTTGTTCATCGCAGACCACATTACGAATGAATATTTTGCTAATATTGTAAATGAGATGGATCAATATGCCTACGATGCCGGTTATCTGATCTCCCTTTGCGGGAACAGAAATACCAAGGAGTTCGCATCACAGGTCATCAGCCGTCAGTATGATGGGATCATCATCAGCTCCGGAAGCTTTTCACCGGAATATGTGGAGGAATTTACCAGAGCCGGGATTCCGGTTGTAGTATTTCGAAGATGGAA
The DNA here is from genome assembly GCA_003478355.1 of Lachnospiraceae bacterium AM48-27BH. Taxonomy (GTDB): domain Bacteria; phylum Bacillota; class Clostridia; order Lachnospirales; family Lachnospiraceae; genus UBA3402. Next base: position 47,881 of record QUFC01000024.1, on the reverse strand, counting down.
GATACAGGAGTATTCTGGAAGAGTTGCTCTTTTAGGAACAGGACTATATCAGGGAGCCAGAAAGGCGATACGGCATCTGCTGGATTGTGGCTGCCGGAATATCGTTTTTGCAGACAGGATCAGTAAAAATGGTCATCCAAGTAAACCGGATGATTTAAGACTCCAGGGTGTTATTGATGAGCTGGAGGCCAACGGAATCCCATTGACAGAGGATTACATGATCTGTGGCTGCCACAGCGAAGAAGAACTGGCAGAGGTGATGAAGCAGAAGCTTCAGAGCGGCATGAAGATCGATGGAATCTTTGGAAAAGATGATTATATCGCACACACTGCGATGCAGGCGGCAATCCAGAGTGGATACCGGGTTCCGGAGGACATCAAGGTTGTTGGATTTGATGATTCCAGCATCAGCCGGTTCTGCTCGCCGAAGATGACGACGATCCAGATGGATCAGAAACACATTGCGAAAACTGCGATCGATATGATCGTGGCGATGGTTGCTGGGGAACAACCGGAGAGCGTAGTGTATGACAGCATATTGATTAAGAGAGAGAGTACCAGAACTGAGTGATCAGATGGGAGACAGGGGTGTAATGAGCACAGGATAACCTGTGTTAAATAAAGAAAGGAAGGTACAAGTTATGAAAAAACGTATGTTAGCGCTGACAATGGCAGCAGCCATGGTTGCTACAACTGCATGCTCTGGAGGGGGAAAAACAACAGAGACAACGGCAGCACCTGCAGCGGCAGAGACAACTGCAGCAGAAAGTAAGGCAGAGGCAACAGAGGGATCCACGGAGCCTGTTACTTTAAAAATTGCAAACTACGCAGTTTTAGAGAAGGGCTATGAGGAATTCTGGACCAAGGTAAAGAATGATTATGAAGCAAAATATCCAAACGTTACGATCGAATGGGTTACCGCTCCTTATGGTGAGATCTTAAACCAGGTAATCAATATGGCAGGCGGCGGCGACCGTGTAGATCTGATCTTCAGTGAGATGATCTGGATCCCTGCATTAGAGGACGCAGGTCTGGCTGCTCCTATGGACGAGATCCTGGATGCAGATTTTCTTGCAGATTATTATCCAAACGTATTAGAGGCACATTCCATTGATGGAAAGGTATATGGTGCTCCATTATATGTATCTCCATCCCTGTTATTCTATAACAAAGATTTATTTGAGAAGGCAGGACTGGATCCAAACACACCACCTACCACCTATGATGAGATGTTAGAGATGGCTGAGAAGTTATCCCAGTTAACAACCGATGATGGCAATAAGGTATATGCTTTTGGCCAGCCAACTGCTTCCGTTATCGTGATCGGTTCTTCTTTACAGGCATTTGCAGCAAACTTCGGCGGCACTTTCTTTGATGAGAATGGCACCTTAAATACCGATAATAAGGGCTTACATGACGCATTAGATATGTTAAAGCTCTTAGATGAGAAACAGTACAACCCACAGAACGCAAAACCAAAGGATTTAAGAAACCTGTTTGCATTAGGACAGCTGGCTATGTACTATGACAACTCCTGGGGTTACAACGGCGCAAGATCCATCAACCCGGATGTAGCTGATTTCGCAGCAGCAGCAGCTCCATTAAAGGGCGGCGACGGCGATGGCGCTTCTACATTACAGTCTCACTGCTTCGTAGCAGTTGACAATGGTCCGGCACACAATGAGGCAGTTAAGAACTTTATCCAGTATGTAATTACACCAGAGGTTTTGAATGATTATATCGCAACCATCACACCTGCATTCCCAGCAAAGAAATCCATGGAGAACATGGCTGCATTAAAAGACAGCCCGATCTTAAACAATGCTGGTAATTCTGTAGAGATGGCTGAGCCGGTTTATATGTTCCCAACCTTATCTGAGTTCAACTTAGAGGTATGTGCATTAGGACAGGCGATCACAGTAGGCGGCGAAGATGTAGATTCTGCACTTCAGAGCTTTGAGACAGCAGTGGAACCAATCATTCCATAAATGAAAGGAAAATCATGGGGGAGAAGAAGACAAATGTAGTGATGATCTTATCAGATGACCAGGGCAGTTGGGCAATGGGCTGCTATGGAAATCCTGAGATCAAAACACCTAATTTGGACAGACTGGCTGAGAGAGGAACACGGTTTGAGAACTTTTATTGTGTATCACCGGTGTGCTCTCCAGCCAGGGCCTCCCTGCTGACCGGTAAGATTCCTTCACAGCATGGAATCCATGACTATTTAAGTGGTGGAAACGGTGGGGCAGAGCAGGAGTCCATCGAGTTTTTGAAAGAACATCGCGGTTATACTGATGTCCTGGCTGAGAACGGATATACATGTGGACTGAGCGGTAAGTGGCATCTTGGTGCCGGTATGCTTCCACAAAAAGGTTTTTCTTTCTGGTATACACACCAGAAGGGAGGCGGTCCATACTATAATGCGCCTATGATCCGCAACGGGAAGCTGGTTCAGGAACCGGGCTACATCACGGATGTGATCACAGATGAAGCAATCCATTTTCTTGATGAACAAAAAGGAAGCGAGAAGCCATTTTACTTAAGCGTTCATTATACAGCTCCGCATTCTCCATGGATGAACTGTCATCCAGAAGAGTACACACGAGTGTACAAAGATTGTAAATTCGAAAGCTGTCCACAGGAAGAGATTCATCCATGGGCAAAAGTGAACGATGTAGATGGATACCGTTATCCGAGAGAATGCCTGATCGGTTATTTTGCGGCAGTGACAGCAATGGATGCCAATATCGGCAGGATCATGGATAAACTGGAAGCAGATAACCTGCTGGATGATACTCTGATCATATTTACCAGTGACAATGGCTTTAACTGTGGACATCACGGCGTCTGGGGCAAAGGAAATGGAACATTTCCGGTAAATATGTATGATTCATCGGTGAAGGTACCGTTTATTGCAAGCCAGCCGGGAAAAATTCCGGAAGGCGCAGTATGTAAGGCAATGTGCAGTGGATATGATTTTATGCCAACGCTGCTTGAATATTTAGGTCTTGAGTGCCCGGATGATCCGACTCTTCCAGGTAAGAGCTTTTGCCGTCAGATGATGGGCAACAGCACAGAGGAAGATGCTCAGGTTGTTGTATTCGATGAATATGGACCATGCAGAATGATCTGTGACGGAAAGTACAAGTTAGTATGGAGATATCCATTTGGTCCGAACGAGTGCTATGATCTGGTCAATGATCCGAAGGAGACTAAGAACCTGATTGATGATCCGGACAGCCAGGAGATCATTCAGAAGATGAAACAGAACCTGGAAGCCTGGTTCTATAAATATGTGGATCCAAGAGTGGATGGAACTCATGAGGCAGTAGCCGGAAGAGGTCAGAAACATTTAGCAGGTGTCAATGGACCTGGAATTCATGTATATGGATAGGAGAGACGGGGATGAAGAAAGGTTTACAATCCGGAGATAAGCAGTTTTCACTGATGCTTTTGTCTCCGGCCGTTATCATTACAGTTATTTTTATTTTAGTTCCGGTTGTGGATTCTATTTATCGAAGCTTTTTTGATTACAAAGTGAAAAATATCATATCTGGAAAACCTGGAACCTGGAATAATTTCGCAAATTATGTTAAACTATTTACAAATGGAAAACTTCCTACCGCAATGACCAATACTCTGTTATTCGTATTTGGTGTTGTAATTGCACAGTTCATTCTGGGTATGGCTTTAGCACTGGTATTAAATACCAACATCCGCTTCTCAAGATTCATCAGAAGTATCATGATGATTCCGTGGGTGGTTCCGACATTGATCTCCGGTTTAGTCTGGTTATGGATGTTCCAGCCACAGTATGGTTTAGTAAAATACTTTGTTGGTATTTTGAGTGGAGGAAAGATCACAGACTTTGCGATCCTGAACAGTCCGACGACAGCGATGCTCGGTGTATCCGTTGCAGCTCTGTGGAAACAGATCCCGCTGGCAACTTTGCTTCTTCTTGCAGGACTTGCCAATGTGCCGGAGGATATGCTGGAGGCGGCTAAGATCGATGGAGCCAATGAAGCACAGCGTTTCTTCAAGATTACTCTTCCATATATGAAGAGCGTCATTAAGGTTACTGTGTCCATGTCGATCATTGAGAACTTCAAACAGTTCCCATTGTTCTGGACAATGACCGGTGGTGGTCCAAACAACTCCACAACAACCATGGCGATCTTGAGCTACAGAGAGGCGTTCGTATCCAACAACTTCGGATCAGGTGCTGCTGTAACAACTGTGTGGATGCTGATGATGATTGCAGTGGTATTTGTTTATAACCGTATTTTCCGTAAGGAAGATATGTAGAAGGGGGAAGGCAGAACATGAAAAAGAAAAGAATTATAAATACAATTATTAAATACGTTGTGCTGCTTATCATTCTTCTGTTTTTGCTGTTTCCATTGTACTGGGTGCTGTTAACTTCTTTTAAGACCAATATGGAAGCATATAAGTTCCCGCCGACATTTACAGTAAAGAATCCGACAGTACAAAGCTATATCAATCTGTTTACCGTTGACAACGATTTCTTTACTTACTATAAGAATAACTTTGTTGTAGCCGGATCGGCAGCTCTGATTACGACTCTGATGGCGATCATGGCGGGCTATGCGTTATCAAGATTTAACTTTAAGTGGAATGCCTGGATCGTGGCAGCATTTACCTCTGCCCAGATGTTCCCAGTAGTCAGCCGATTGATTTCCTTATATAAGATCCTTGGTGATGTTCACTTAATCAATACACATCCTGGTTTGATCCTGGCAGTTACTGCAGGTATGCTCCCATTTACGATCATGCTGATGTCCAGCTTCTATGATGGAATTCCGAAAGAGCTGGAGGAGGCTGCGAGAGTGGATGGTGCAAGCAGACTGCAGATCCTGTTCAAGGTTGTAGTTCCGTTAGTAAAACCAGGTATGCTGGCAGTTGGTATTTATTCATTCTTAATTGCCTGGGATGATTATTTACATGCATCCACCTTAATCCAGACGGATGCTTTGAGAACACTTTCAGCAGGTGTTGCTCTTAGATATTTAGGTGAGTTGTCCTATGACTGGTCTCTGATCAACACGATCTCCATCGTAGGAACGATCCCAATGGTCATCATTTTCTTCTTCTTCCAGAAGTATATGGTAAAAGGTCTGGTAGCAGGTGCAGTAAAAGGATAAATGTATGCCCGGAGTTACTTCGGGCGTGCATATAATAAAAGGAGGAGTAAGTCTATGTTAACAACAAGCAAAGAGATGCTCTTAGAGGCATCCAAGAACGGTTACGCAGTACCGGCAATCAACACTCAGGGTGGCAATTATGACATTATCTGGGCAATTTGTAAAGCTGCTGAAGATCTGAGATCCCCGATCATTTTAGCACATTACGTTTCCACTGGTGCATACTCTGGACATGACTGGTTTGTAAATGTCTGCAAATGGTGTGCGTCCAAGGTTTCTGTACCGGTAGCGATCCATCTGGATCATGGCGCTGATTTTGATATCTGCATGGAGGCCCTGAAATTAGGCTTCACTTCCTTAATGATCGATGGTTCCACAAAACCGATCGAAGAGAATGCAGCAATGACCAACGAAGTAATCAAGGTAGCCAAGTGCTTTGGCGTTCCTGTAGAGGCAGAGATCGGAGAGCTTCTTCGTCTTGATGATGCAGGTACCGTTATGGAGAATAAGAATATCGTAGATCCTGAAGAGGTTCGCAGATATTTATCTCTCTGCCAGCCAGATTCTTTAGCAATCGGCATTGGTAATGCTCATGGTTATTATAAAGGCGAGCCAGATATCCATCTGGAGGTATTAGAGAAGGTTCGCGAGTTTACAGATATGCCATTAGTTCTTCACGGATGCACCGGTATGAAGGATGAGATCGTAAAAGACGCCATCAAATTAGGTGTTGCGAAGATCAACTTTGGTACTGAGATTCGTTACAAATATGTACAGCACTACGAGGAAGCATTAAAAGAACTGAATCATCAGGGTCATTCCTGGAAACTGTCCCAGTTTGCAAATGAGCGTTTACAGGAAGATGTGAAGAGAATCATCCGTCTTGCTGGTTCTGATGGAAAAGTAAAATAAAAGGAGAGCATAATCATGAAAAACAGTGAACTGACATATAAAGAGATTTATGGACAGCCGGTTTCTTTCCAGGCAGTCAATGATACATTGGATACTATTTTCAAAACTCTGGACGAGGTATTTGCTGAGAAATATGACGAAGTTATCTTTACAGGCTGCGGTACTTCCCTGTATTTAGCACAGGCTTCCGCACATGCATTCTCCACCTGCACAGGTATTTCTGCAAAAGGAATGTGTTGCTCCGAGCTGTACTATTTCCCAGAGACTTATGTAGGCAACGGCAAGAAAGTTCTGGTTGTTCCTATGACGAGAAAGAGCTATACAACAGAGGTTCGTATGGCAATCGATAAAGTAAGAAGCTATCCGGGCGTTAAGAGCCTTGCGATCACCTGTGATCCAGACAGCTCCAAATACAACGATTACATGCTGTTATCTCCAGAGACTCCAGAGGACAGCGTAATCATGACCCGTTCCTTCACCAGCATGATCTATCTGGCAGTTGTTATGTCCTATTATGTAGGCGGCAAGAAAGAGAAGATCGAGCAGTTAAAGGATTATGCAGCAAATGCAGAAAGCTTCTTAAAGGCTACCGATGAGATGGCTAAGAAGATTGTTGCTGAGCATCCAGAGTGCAATCTGTTCATCACATTAGGACAGGGTATCAACTATGGTATCGCTAATGAGTGTATGAACAAGATGAAAGAGATGAGTTTAAGCAATTCTGAAGCTTATTACACACTGGAGTATCGTCACGGACCAATGAGCTTAGTTGATGACAAGACTCTGATCATCCTGTTAGGCAACGAGAATACAGTTGACGGAGATGCAAAACTGCTGACCCAGATGAAAGGGTACGGTGCAAAGGTTCTGGCGATCGGAAACAATGCATCCAAGGATTTCACCGATGTTGACTACACTCTGGATATGCCTTACGGATATGACAGCCTGCAGAACGCTCCAATCATTGGTTTTATCGGCCAGCTGATCGGATACTATGTAGCTGAACTGAAGAATTTAAATGCGGACAGCCCACGTCATCTGACACAGGCAATCGTAATTAAATAATGAAAATGAATGTCATTGGGGGCAAAATCACTTGCTCCCATTTGGCGTATCTACAAGGAGGGGCTTACAATGAAAACTAGGTACAAAAATGGTAATTTTTATCTGAACCATCATTTCTTAAAAGGTGACATGATCGTAGAGGATGGAAAAATCCTGGAGATCGGCACGCTTGCCCAGGATGAGGAGATGGACGAAGTGGATCTTGAGGGACAGACGGTCGTTCCTGGATTTATCGATATCCATACGCACGGTGCGGTCGGTGTCGATGTCAATGGAGCAGACGCCCAGGGATTTGAAAAGATCTGTCAGTTCTTCGCTTCCCAGGGTACTACAAGCTGGTTAGGTTCCGTTTTGACAGATACCAGAGAGCAGACTCTGACAGCCATCGGTGAGTATAAGGCATGGAAAAAGAGTGAGCACAACGGTGCACAGATGCTGGGTATCCACCTGGAAGGCCCTTTCCTTGCTGCCGAGTACAAGGGTGCCATGCCGGAGCATCTGCTGATGAAGAAACCAAATCCGGAGCTGTTAAAGGAATACCAGGATGCAGCTGAGGGAGATATCCGCTACATTACCGTATCACCAGAGATCGAAGGCATCCCGGATATGATCCCGTATATCAAGAGCCTTGGCATCCAGGTAGCCATCGGTCACTCCGGAGCTGATTATGACACTGCGATGAAAGCTATCCGCAACGGTGCGATGGGAGCAACTCATACTGGTAATGCCATGAAGCTGCTGCATCAGCATTTCCCGGCAATCTGGGGCGCTGTTCTGGAGGATGATGAGGTGTACTGCGAGATGATCTGCGACGGCAGACACCTTCATCCAGGTACGGTCCGTTTCATCATGAAGATGAAGGGCTTAGACCGTGTGGTTGCCATCACCGATTCCATCATGGCTGCAGGCCTGCCGGACGGCTATTACAAGCTGGGCGTCAATGATGTCGTAGTGGTTGACGGAGATGCAAAGCTGGTAGTAGGCAACAGTCGTGCAGGAAGTACATTGACTACCGGACAGGCACTTAAGAATGTCTTAGCTTACACCGGCAGATCCCTTCAGGAGATCATCCCGATGTTTACCGAGAACCCGGCGAAGCTGATCGGGGTTTACGATAGGATTGGATCTTTAAATCCTGGTAAGGACGCGGATTTCCTGATCCTGGATGCAGAGAATTCCGTGAAGAGTACTTATGTGAAGGGCAGAAAAGTATTTTAAAACAGAAAAGATGTGAAGAAAGAAGAACGGCCTCTGGAGGATTCCAGAGGCCGCTTTTTGTTAGGGTAGAATAAAAAAGTTGTTGACATACATCACAAATATAGTTACAATTCTAAATATTTGAATTATAACTATTATACATGATAAAAGAAGGAGATAAATACTAAATGGATGATTCCTTTCACTACATGTCTATGATAAACCATATGATTGTCCAGAAAAAACTAATGGAACAGCTGAAAGATACAGGTCTTACCTTGGGGCAGCCCAAAGTATTGGATTACCTGAAAAATCACGATGGTGTCAGCCAGAAAGAGATTGCGGCAGGATGCCTCATCGAGGCAGGGTCTTTAACGTCCATTTTGAACCGTATGGAAGAAAAAGACCTGATCGAAAGAAAAATGCTCAATGGAAACCGTCGTACTTTTCATATTTTTATGACAGAATCCGGAAAGAAAAATCAGAAGCTTGTGGAGGAGGCTTTTAAGAAAATTGAAAAAACTGCATTAAATGGTATTTCCGAAGAAGAGCAGAAGCTGTTTATGGATATTTTTTGCCGGATTTACCGAAATCTTGCAGATATGAAATGATCCGACGATAAAAACTATGAAATGAGGAGGAAATAAAAAAATGGAGACACTAAAACGATATTTAATATTTCTGGTGGGATTGTTTGTAAACTCCATGGGAGTCAGCCTGATCACAAAGGCAAACCTAGGAACATCCCCGATTTCATCAATTCCTTACGTATTAAGTCTTAATTTTCCATTAACACTTGGAAACTTTACCATCTTTATCAGTATCTTTCTGATCGTACTGCAGTTGATCATCCTGAGAAAGAACTTTAAATTGGAGCACATCCTTCAGATTCCGGTATCCATCATGTTTGGATATTTTATCGATCTTGCCATGATTCTTTTTTCCTGGGTCAATCCGGAAGCATACATTATGAAGATTGTATATCTTCTTATCGGATGTTTGATCCTTGGTGTAGGTGTATATATGGAGGTCTTGGCAGACGTTGTCATGCTTCCAGGAGAATCTTTTGTCCGTGCTATTGTTCTTACATGGAAAACAAATTTCGGAACAACCAAGATCTGTTTTGATGTATCCATGTTAGTGATCGCTGCTGTACTTTCTTTCGTATTTGCAGGAAGACTGGCTGGTGTAAGAGAAGGTACCGTTATTGCTGCCCTTCTGGTAGGCTTTATCGCCAGACGCATCGGTAAGAGATTTGCATTTATGAAAGATATGATTTTCCCGGAAAGCGTATCTGCAGAAAACGAGAACAAAGCAAAAGAACAGACAGCAGGAATCACCGGATATTCTCCCGGAATTGATTAAGAAAAACGAGGAGATCATGACAAATAGCCTTCTTTATGATCTGGTCAATCAGATGTATCTGAATACAGATTGATATATAAAGCCTTATAAAGTACAGTTTACAAGGGACTACACAGGGTAACGGTCTGACGGGAGGTGTGCTGCCCGTCAGATTTTCCATGTAATGTTGATGGCTTCCACGGTCAAGTCCGCTATCCGCTTCACAAGTTCCTGCTTGCGCCCGTCCAGTTCCGCTATCCTCACATTCACATAGGAGAGCAGGACATTGTTCGCCCCCGTCAGGCTGTCCACCAGCTTTTTAATCTCGCCGTTCACATGGGCAAGTTCCACTTGCAGGGCGTCGATTTTAGGATTAGCCTTTGCCGCCCATTTTGAAGCCCCGCTGACTGCGGGAGTAGTAAGCGTCCGTCACCCGCTTCTGTATCGTTTCCCGTTCAAGCTGGGCGAACACGATACAGATATTCAGCATGGCCCGCCCCATCGGGGTGGAGGTATCAAACTTCTCTGTAGAGGAAACAAACTCCACATTGTACTGCTGGAGCAGTTCCATCATGTTGGCAAAGTCCAGAATGGAACGGCTGATACGGTCAAGTTTGTAAACAACGACCTCTGTTTCTTTTTTATATCTGATATACTCCATATTGCCTATAAAATCACCTATCCTTTCCGTACTGCTGTTATTGTTTCAGTTCCGCCAGCACGTCCGGGGAAATACGCTCCACGAGCCGCTGGATATTATGTAATTCGCTTTCCAGCTTCGCTCGTTCCATTGTGTCCTGCATCTTGCCTTTATCGCTGGCCTTTGCCCTTGCTTCCAGCTTCTTGTTTTCTTCCAGCAGGTCGGTAATCGTGACCTTGTACTTTTTCAACTGCCCGGAAAAGTCCTTGATTTACGGGCTTTTGTCAGCCCCTATTTGTCCGTTTCCCTGCGCCGTTTCCGGTCGCTGGCGTTCTTCTGCCGCCTATGTACCCGTCTGGCGTAGGCTTCACAATATTTTGCCCGGTTGGAACGGGGGACGAAAGTTGCCCCGCATTCGGCGCACCGCTTCACGCTGGCGCTGCGGAATATCTCCGCCTCCAGCACCTTGTCCTGTGGCAGCACTGCCCAGCGGAACCACTTGCAGCAGACGGAATAGGAGATAGACTGGGGGCAGACACATTCCTCCCCATCGTCCAGCAACAGGCAGTTGCCGTTATCGTAGTTGCAGCAGGTTTTGCGAATGAGGGCGTTTGCCCGTCTGCGCTGCGCCAGGGTCACGGCGTACTTCCCCAGCCGGTAATATCTCTTTCGGACGGTCATTCACTTGTGCTTGTCCATCGATGAACTAACACAAGTCTACACTTTTTTGACCGCCCGTCCCGTATATCCGAAAGGTTGGAAATCCCGCTGGAAAACACACTATTTCCACGCTCTCGGAATTGTGGTAGAATGAAAGAAACCGTAAGCTGACAAGGAGAGCGAGCCATGAAAATGCCAATAGAAAAAATGGATACGGCTATGTTTGCCCCCTGCGGCATGAACTGTTTGGTCTGCTATAAGCATTGTTATCATAAAAAGCCGTGTGCCGGTTGCTTGAACAGCGACATGGGCAAACCGGAACACTGCCGCAAATGCAAGATAAAAGATTGTATCAAGGGCAAAGAGCTGTCCTATTGTTTTGAATGTCCCGATTATCCTTGCAAGCTGATTAAAAACCTTGAAAAAAGTTACAACAAAAGGTATCAGGCGAGCCTTATGGAGAACAGCGAGTTTGTTCGTCAGCACGGTTTGGAAAGGTTCATGGAACAGCAGAAAGGGAAATATACTTGTCCCAAATGCGGAGGTATCATTTCTATCCATGACAGAGAGTGCAGCGAGTGTCAAGAAAGCATGAAATAAGCATAAGAAGGGGTGTGTAGATTGGCGTTGACAATACAGGAACGCTTGAAAGACCTGTGTGTGGAGCGTGGGCGAATTGATACCGCCTTGCTTTGTGAACTGGCGGTGCACCCGGATTTTGTCAAGCTGCTGGCCGATATACAGATTTATGTTGAGGGTATCGCCGCAACACAGATACAGAACTTGAACGCATGGGTAGATGTGGCGAGGGCCGAAATTATGGAGAAGTACCAGCCGGGGGAGCATGACAAGACCGCTGGTGTCCTGCAAGCCGCCCATGTGCGGGAGGGCGACTATTTCAGCAGCCGGGTACATCACGACATAGACGCTATTATGGAGGACATACGGGAAGCACACAGGGGCAGGAGCGACAGCGCCCCGGAGAATACCATTGTGGACGAACTCAAGCGGGATTTGGAGGAAGTGGCGAACTTCAAAGGCAGTCGGGCGGAACACCTGTTGATGGTGTTGTGTAAGCAGACAAAACTGCGCTACACCAAGCTGACGGAGGAAGAAAAACAATGGCTGACCCGGATTGTACAAAAATCCGAGTTGACGAAAAGCTATGTGCCGCAACGGGGAAAACGGAAATAGCGAGCGACAATCGAGAAATTGCGAGGTAAAAAGTAATGTGTGGATTGATGTTAGTTAGGCCATGTAAACTTTATGCAGAACAAGTAATGTCATACAAAGAAGAAATGTCACAAAATGGGGATAGCTTTGACGGTTGTGCAGGACTTGAAGATGTCTATTCATTTGATGAATGGATTGATTTTGAAGGAAGATTAAGAAAAAAGTATAAAACTGGATATGTTCCATCAGAAGTGTTTTTAGCGGTAAGACAAAGTGACAAATTTCTTGTCGGAATGATTGATTTTCGTCACCCATTATCGGATTTTCTTAAAAATTATGGGGGCAATATTGGATATAGTATTCGTCCATCAGAAAGGCAAAAAGGGTACGCGTCTGAAATGCTAAAACTGGTTTTGCCCATTTGTCGCGACTTCGGAGAAAGTAAGGTTTTATTAACCTGCGATAAAGGAAATGTAGCTTCACAAAGAACGATTATTAAAAATGGTGGGATGTTGGAGAACGAAATTTCTGATACAGTAGGTTTAAGTAAAAGTGGAATAATACAAAGATATTGGATTTCATTATAACATCTTTCAACAATTCCTCGTCTGGGAGATAGCAAAGCCAGCCGAGCCAGTCAATCTAAAATCATATTATCAACGATATGTGACCACCGTTTTCAACTGATATAAAGATTCTGATCCGCCAGATGGAAGAAGCGGAACAATGAAGCGCTATAACAAAAATCTCCGGGCTGTGCTCTATATGGAAATACAGTCCGGAGTTTTTTTGCTTTTTACAGCAGCTTATTTAGGTTTTCAATAATATCAGAGATCTCCTCTCTGGAAAAGTCTCCGAAGCTCATCAATGCGCGCAATGGCATGGAGTCTGTCATAGCCAGAACCATTTTCTCGGAGATGGCTTCTGTGGCAGCTTCAGAAGCGGATTTCTCACCACTATTCATGCTGGAAAGATATTTTGAGGTGAGTTCTTTTGCAAATTCGTTTGTACGCGGGTCACGGAACAGTTCTCCCAGGGTAGTGTTCATATGAACATGCATCGGGAGCTGCTGGCTGCTATTGAGATGGATCGTTCCTACGAGGCGGATGTCTCTGGAGGATGCACCGACAAGGATCTGGTAGTCACCGCTGGCTGCAAACCAGTCATTGAGATCTGTGTTGTACCATGCGAAGCTTCTTTTATCCAGGTCCATGATGACAGTTTTTGTTTCGCCCGGCTCCAGTGCAATTTTTTCGAAGTTCTTGAGTTCTTTTTCCGGACGGATCGTGGAATTTGTGCAGTCTTTGACATAGAGCTGTACAATTTCTTTTCCGGCGATATCACCTGTGTTTGTCACATCAACGGAAACTGTGACCGTATCTTTTTCAGTTGGATTTTCGTTGGAGATTTCCAGGTTGCTGTATGCAAATGTGGTATAGGAAAGACCATATCCAAACGGATAGGCAACTTCCATTTCCTTGGTATCATAATAGCGGTATCCTACAAATACACCTTCTCGGTATTCAACTTTTTCTCCGCCACCGAAGTTCAGGTAAGAAGGATTGTCGGAGAGTTTGAGAGGCATGGTTTCGGCAAGCTTTCCGCTCGGATTTACTTTTCCGTAGAGGATATTTGCTACGGCGGCACCACCGGCCTGCCCTCCGAGATATGCTTCCAGAAGTCCTTTTACATCGGAAAGCCATGGCATTTCCACAGGAGAGCCGTTGTGGAGGACGATCACGGTGTTTGGCTGTACCTGAAGGATCTGGTCGATGAGCCGGAGCTGGCAGTCCGGAAGCCGCATGTGGGAACGGTCATAACCTTCAGACTCAAAGTTGTCCGGAAGACCGGCAAAGATTACGGCCTTGTCTGCTTCCTTTGCGGCCTTGAGCGCTTCAGCAACCTGTGCATCATCATAGAGATCTTTGTCATCCGGGAAACCTTCTGCATAAGTTACCTGTGCATCAGAAGGAACTGAGTCCAGTGCGTTTGTGACTTTGAAACAGTTGATATGAGAACTCCCGCCACCCTGAAAACGCGGTTTTTTTGCAAAACCGCCGATGAATGCCACCTTCTCGGAAGTTTTCAGCGGAAGGATATTTTCATCATTTTTCAGAAGAACCATGGATTCTTCTGCAATGTGGCGGGCCTCCTCGTGATCTTTTTCCATAGTGAATTCCTGAGGAGTGCGGTGGTCGACATATTCAAAAATAATACGAAGAATACGTTCCACGGCCTGATCCAGGATTTCTTCTTTCAGAGAACCGTCTTTTACAGCGGCTACGATCAGAGCATCATTAGCTCCGCCTGAAGATGGCATTTCCAGTTCCAGACCTGCCTTAAGACCCCTGACACGGTCGTTGACAGCACCCCAGTCAGACATGACATAACCTTTGAAGCCCCAGTCACTGCGGAGAACATCTGTAAGGAGCCATTTATTCTCAGATGCAAAAATACCGTTAATCTGGTTGTAGGAACACATGAATGTGTATGGCTGTGCTTTTTTTACCGCAGTTTCAAATGCAGGGAAATAAATTTCGCGAAGAGTTCTTTCATCTGCTTCAGAAGAATTGCTCATACGGTGATATTCCTGATTATTTGCTGCAAAATGCTTGATGGAAGTTCCAACATGCTGGGACTGGACACCATTTATAAAAGCAGCAGCAATCTCGCCGGCAAGGTAAGGATCTTCGGAATAATATTCAAAGTTTCTTCCGCAGAGAGGAGAACGCTTGATGTTTACCGCAGGTCCCAGTACAACGGACACATCGTTTGCCTGCGCTTCTTTTCCAATGGTTTCACCCATTTTCTGCATCAGTTTTCGGTCAAAAGAGCAGGCACTTAAAACAGCAGGAGGGAAGCAGACAGCTTGATACTATCGTTCATTCCAAGATGATCTCCTGTGTCATCCTGTTTGCGCAGTCCGTGAGGGCCATCGCTGACCATTACTTCTGGAATCCCTAGGCGGTCAATATGTTTTAGATGCCAGAAATCAAGACCGGAACACATGCCGGCTTTTTCTTCCAGAGTCATCTGGCATATAATTTTTTTCAGATCACGTTCCATAAAAATATACCTCCGAATGTTTTTTCTTGATATGGACTATAGCATTTTTTGCTGGTAAAATATAATAAAATCTTGCGAAAAATAATAAAATATTGCAATAAGAAGGAGACAGCTTCATGGATAAAAAAAAGACAGAATCTGAAGAGATACTGGCAGAAAATCGCGGGGAAGATACTCTTTTTCAGCGCAGGGAGAATCTTCAGAAACATACCTCTTATGCCAGCGAGCGTATGCAGTATGAAGCGATAAGGAATGGTCAGCCTGAACGGATCCGTTCAGTGATGCAGCGTGAGCTGGATGGAACTCCCGGTATCCTTTCGAAGAATCAGCTTCGTAATAGTAAGAATATGTTTATTGCTGGGATCACGTTGTTTACAAGAGCTGCTATCGAGGGAGGAGTTCCGGAAGAGACTGCCTATTCTTTAAGTGACGGATATATCCAGACAGTGGAGGAATGTATGGACAGAGAATCCATAGAGAAATTAAGCCGGAAAGCAGCAGAACGTTTCGCCAGAGAAGTAAAGAAATACGGGAATCCTCATTACAGTAGTGCGATTGACAGGGCTGCGCGGTATATCCATCTGCATCTTCACACACCGATCACACTGGAGGAAGTGAGTCAGGCTGCCGGAATCAGCGCCTGCTATCTTTCCAGAATGTTCCGCAAGGAAACGGGGATGTCTATTGTGAACTATATCCAGAAGGAGCGGATTGAAGCTGCCTGCAATATGCTTGTTTATTCTGAATATACAGCTTCTCAGATCGGAGAGTATCTATGTTTTTCCAATCAGAGCTATTTTATTCGTATATTTAAGAAATTTACAGGGATGACCCCGGCAAAGTATCGAAAATATACGTTGAGTTGACCATGCCGTCAATGACTTCTTGAGAGCATTCAAGAAGTGCGAAGGCAGCAGAACAATTGCATATTACCCAGCCAACACTTTCCAGACAAATGGCGTCATTTGAAGAGAACCTGGGACGCTTGAGGAATTGAAAGGGAAAGAAGATGTTGTGGAGGGTACTATAACAGTTGCTGAAAGATATGGGCGAAAAAGGTGTGATAGCAATTGAAGGTAAAGGCAGAGGCACGAAATATATAATTAAGTAATTGGGGATATAGGGGATTTTTCAGCAGCATTTTTCGTGGAAGAGATGCACCCGTATCTCCGACAACCAAGAAAATTTACCACAATTTCACAGAAAATATGACAGATTTACACAAATTGTGGTATACTATTTTCATAGTGGGTTTTTATACCATAAAGCTATTTTCGGTTATATTTTGTATAAAAACTGATATACATAGTAAGAGGCGCTTACAGAAGGAGGGAATGGATTGACAGTCAGAGAATCATTGGAACGTTTGGAAGAACAGTATTTAAGTCCCTATGCGTCTTTGAGCAGCAGGACCCAGGGGCGGGACAGGCCGGAGCCTTTGTGTGATATCCGGCCGGAATATCAGCGAGACCGGGACCGGATCCTGCACTGTAAGTCCTTCCGCAGGCTGAAGCATAAGACCCAGGTGTTTCTGGCGCCAGAGGGAGATCATTACCGGACGCGGCTGACGCATACGCTGGAGGTTTCCCAGATTGCCAGAACCATTGCCAAGTCTTTGAGGTTAAATGAAAGTCTGGCAGAGGCCATTGCTTTGGGGCATGACCTTGGACATACGCCCTTTGGACATTCGGGAGAGGCAGTGCTGAACCGGATCTATGAGGGTGGTTTTACCCATTATGAGCAGAGCATCCGTGTGGTGGAGGTTCTGGAGAAGAATGGACGGGGACTGAACCTGACAAAGGAAGTAAGGGATGGCATCTTAAACCACCGGACAGCGGGACATCCATCGACCCTGGAGGGCTGTATCGTCCGGTTGTCAGATAAGATCGCTTATATCAATCACGATATTGATGATGCCATCCGGGCAAAATTATTTGTGGAAGAGGATCTCCCGAGAGAATATACAGATGTTTTAGGCAGATCAGTCCGGGATCGGCTCAATAACATGATCCGGGATATCATCGGCAACAGCCTGGACAAGCCCCAGATCATCATGTCACCGGACATGGAAAAGGCCATGCAGGGCTTACGAGGCTGGATGTTTGACAATGTGTATACAGGAGGTCTGGCGAAGGCGGAAGAGGGAAAAGCCCAGCAGCTGATCCAGGCGCTTTATGAATATTATATGGATCATACGGACCAGATGCCAGTGGAGTACCGGCGGATGTTTGAGTCGGGAAAAGAGAAGAAGGGCCGTGTGGTATGCGACTACATAGCGGGGATGAGCGATGGTTACGCCATCGACCGTTTTGAAGAATTATTTGTGCCGAAGGCATGGAAGGCACATTAAAGGGAGGATTTCATGTTTTATCCAGAAGACATCGTGGAAGAAGTACGAACGAAAAATGACATCGTGGATATTGTTTCCGGATATGTGAAATTGCAGAAAAAGGGAAGCAACTATTTTGGTCTGTGCCCATTTCATAATGAAAAATCTCCGTCCTTTTCTGTGTCTCCATCGAAACAGATGTATTACTGTTTTGGATGTGGCGCAGGAGGAAATGCCATCACATTTCTGATGGAGTATGAGAATTATTCATTTCCGGAGGCGCTTCAGGTGCTGGCGGACCGGGCGGGTGTAGAGCTTCCGAAAGAAGAGATGACGAAGGAGGCCAGAGCCCAGGCAGATCTGCGGGCAACACTGCTGGAGATCAATAAACTGGCAGCCAACTATTTTTATTATCAGCTAAAACAGCCTCAGGGGAAATTGGGCTACGATTATCTGACCGGACGTAAGCTAAGCGATGCCACGATCCTGCATTTTGGACTGGGCTTTGCCAATAAGACCAGTGATGATCTATACCGGTATTTAAAATCCAAGGGCTATAAGGATGAGATATTAAAAGAGACCGGGCTGGTATCCATTGAGGAGCGGGGCACCCATGACAAGTTCTGGAACCGTGTCATGTTCCCGATCATGGATGTGAATAACCGGGTGATCGGCTTTGGCGGTCGTGTTATGGGTGATGGAACACCGAAATACTTAAACTCACCGGAGACGAGATTATTTGACAAGAGCCGGAACCTGTATGGTCTCAATTATGCCAGATCTTCCAGAAAGAAATATATGTTGATCTGCGAGGGCTATATGGATGTGATCGCCATGCACCAGGCTGGCTTTACGAATGCGGTGGCGTCCCTGGGAACGGCATTTACCAGTCAGCATGCTATGCTGATCAAGCGGTATACAGATCAGGTGATCCTGACCTACGACAGTGATGGGGCTGGTGTAAAAGCGGCCCTGCGGGCGATCCCGATCCTGAAAGAGGTGGGGATCTCCTGTAAGGTATTAAATATGAAGCCGTATAAGGATCCAGATGAATTTATCAAAAATATGGGCGCAGAAGCGTTCCAGGAGCGGATCGATCAGGCCCAGAACAGCTTTTTATTTGAAATCGAGGTTTTAAAACGGGATTATAACTTAGAAGACCCGGAGCAGAAGACGAACTTTTACAACGCAGTGGCGAGGAAGCTGCTGGAATTTCCGGAGGCGCTGGAACGGGATAATTACACCCAGGCGGTGGCCAGAGAGCAGTTTATCCCCTATCAGGAACTGAAGCAGCTGGTAAGCCGGTTAAGCAGCCGGATCGTTCCGGGAGCGGAGCAGACGCAGCCGCGGGAAG
This sequence comes from Lachnospiraceae bacterium AM48-27BH, assembly GCA_003478355.1. Taxonomy (GTDB): domain Bacteria; phylum Bacillota; class Clostridia; order Lachnospirales; family Lachnospiraceae; genus UBA3402. The sequence continues at coordinate 28,976 of QUFC01000024.1, read as the reverse complement.
AGTTTTCTCCGAGAGAACGGAAGAAGGAGAAAGAGGACGGAGCCAGGCAGTCCCAGAGGCTGCTGCTTACCTGGCTGATCGAGGATCCGAAGCTGTTTGATAAGATCGAGGGAATCATTACGCCGGACGATTTCCGGGAAGATCTGTATCATCAGGTAGCGCAGATGGTATTTGACGGGCATGCCAGGGGCGATGTGAACCCGGCGGGGATTTTGAACCATTTCATCAATGACGAAGAACAGTATAAAGAAGTAGCAGCGCTGTTTAATGCCAGCTTAAAAGAATCGTTGAATAATGAAGAACAGAAGAAAGCATTTTCAGAGACTGTGATCAAGGTACGGAAACATAGTCTGGATGAGGCCAGCCGCAATGCGTCGGATATTGAAACGCTGCAGAAGATCATCCAGGCTCAGAGCGCATTGAAGACCCTGCATATTTCCCTTGATTAGGGCAACACTATAGGCAGGCTATGGAGGTTTGGACCATATGGACGAGAAAGTATTGGGATTTGAAGAAAAATTACAGAAACTGCTGGAAGAGGCAAAGAAAAAGAAGAATGTCCTGGAAGAACAGGAGATTCAGAGCTTTTTTGCGGATGATCATCTGGATGAAGACAAATGGGATGCGGTGTATGATTTCCTGGATGCCAATAAAATCGATGTCCTGCGGGTAGGCAATGACCCGGATATGGATCCAGATATGTTTGAGGAGGACATGGATTTAGACAGCGAGGAGGAGATCGACTTAGAAAAGGTGGATCTTTCCGTGCCGGAAGGCGTCGGTGTGGAAGATCCGGTCCGAATGTATTTAAAAGAAATTGGTAAGATTCCACTGCTTTCCACAGAGGAAGAGATCGAACTGGCTAAAAAGATCCAGATGGGGGATGAGGACGCCAAACAGAGGCTGGCGGAGGCAAATCTGCGCCTGGTGGTCAGTATCGCAAAAAGGTATGTGGGCCGTGGAATGCAGTTTCTGGATCTGATCCAGGAGGGCAATTTAGGGCTGATCAAGGCGGTGGAGAAATTTGATTACACAAAAGGCTATAAATTCAGTACTTACGCGACCTGGTGGATCCGTCAGGCCATTACCAGAGCCATCGCAGACCAGGCCAGAACCATCCGGATCCCGGTTCATATGGTGGAGACCATCAACCGTCTGATCCGTACTTCCAGACAGCTGCTGCAGGAACTTGGCCGGGAGCCGCAGCCAGAGGAGATCGCCAAAAGGATGGATCTGCCAGTCGAGCGTGTGCGTGAGATCATGAAGATTTCCCAGGATCCGGTGTCTTTAGAGACGCCCATTGGCGAGGAAGAGGACAGCCATTTAGGAGACTTTATCCAGGACAACCATGTGACCGTCCCGGCAGATGCGGCAACCTCAGTGCTGCTTCATGAGCAGCTGTTAGAGGTTCTTGATACCTTGACAGAGCGGGAACAGAAGGTGTTAAAATTACGTTTCGGCCTGGAGGACGGCAGACCGCGGACGCTGGAAGAAGTAGGAAAGCAGTTTCATGTGACAAGGGAGCGTATCCGCCAGATCGAGGCAAAAGCATTAAGAAAGCTGCGTCATCCAAGCAGAAGCAGAAAATTGAAGGATTATCTGGATGACTGACAGGCAGAGGATTTCGCTTGAAACAACGAAAGGATTTATTTTTAAATTATGAAATTATCAGAAAGACTGAATACAGTAGTATCGTTTGTAAAACCGGGAAGCCGGGTGGTGGATGTGGGGACGGATCACGGGTATGTCCCCATTGAGCTGGCACAGCGTGGGATCATCAGCCATGGACTAGCAATGGATGTGCGGAAGGGACCGCTGGAACGGGCAAAAGAGCATATCCGCCAGTATGGACTGGAGGATGTGATTGAAACCCGGTTAAGTGACGGCATCTGTCAGCTGCAGGATCATGAGGCAGATACCGTGATTGTAGCCGGTATGGGTGGCGAACTGGTGATACATATTTTAGAAGAGGGACGGCGGTTCTGGGATCAGATCGGTCACTGGATTCTGTCTCCCCAGTCAGAACTTGACAAGGTACGGGATTATCTGGTAGAACAGGGATTTGCCATTGAGCGGGAGACGATGTTAAAAGAAGAAGGCAAATATTATGTGGTCATGGATGTGGTCCGTGGACAGATGGAGTCTTTAAAACCGTGGGAAAGCCTGTATGGGCCATTGCTGTTAAAGGAAAAGAATACGGTTTTAGCAGAACTTTTGCAGAAAGAGAAGACCTTGTGTGAGAGCATTTTAAAGGGCCTTGCCGGGCAGGAGAGCGAGTCTGCCGGGAAACGGGCAGAAGAGTTGAGAAAACAGATCCGGTGGATCGAGGAGGCACAACATGAAATGCAGTGAATGGATGGAGAAGCTGGAGATATTAGCGCCGAAGTCTCTGGCCTGTGAGTGGGATAATCCAGGCTTGCTGGCAGGACGGGCGGAAAAGGAAGTAAAGAAGGTACTGATCGCCCTGGATGCCACCGATGATGTGGTGGATCTGGCAGTGAAGGAACAGGTGGATCTTCTGATCACGCATCATCCGTTGATCTTTCATTCCATGAAAAAGGTCAATGACCAGGATTTTATCGGACGGAGACTGATCAAATTGATCCAGGCGGATATCAGTATGTATGCCATGCACACGAATTTTGATATTGCGCCGGGATGTATGGCAGATCTGGCAGCGGAGAAGCTGGGACTGGCGGAGTGTGAGCCGTTGGAGACCATGAATGTGACGGATGAGGGATCGGTCGGAATCGGAAAGACCGGAAAATTAAAGGAGCCGATGACCTTAAAAGCCCTGGCAGAGCTGGTGAAAGCGCAGTTCGGTCTGCCTTATGTGACCGTATATGGACAGGAGGCGGCACCGGGACTGGTGGAGCGGATCTCTGTCTGCCCGGGTTCTGGACGCGGTATGGAGATCGAGGCAGAAAAAGCTGGCGCTCAGGTACTGATCACCGGTGATATGGGACATCATGAGGGAATTGATGCAGCAGCCAATGGGTTGGTGGTCATTGACGCGGGACATTACGGCCTGGAACATATTTTTATTGCGTTTATGGCGGAATATTGCAAAAATCAGATCGATGGTGATGCACAGATTATCCAGATGCCATCAAGATTCCCGGTGCAGGTGTGGTAAAAACCGCTGACTGCAGGTCTGTTGAGATGCAATTTCTGCTCCCATGCGACCGGATGACAATCAATCATAGATAAGGAGGTACGGATGTTTCAGGTTACGATCAATGGAAAAATAGAAAACTACGAGGCGGGTACGCCTTACCTCACCATTGCGAGGAAACATCAGGCGGAATATCCACAGGATATTATCCTGGTGTTCGTCAATGGAAAACTGACGGAATTGTATAAAAGCCTGAAAAAGGATTGCGAACTGAAGTTCGTAACCACAGCGGACGCGCCTGGAATGCAGACGTACCAGAGGAGCGCCACTCTGATGATGTTGAAGGCATTTTATGAGGTGGTGGGTACCGAGCACATCGAGAGGGTATTTGTGGATTTCTCTGTGGGAAAGGGCCTTTTTGTGGACGCAAGAGGTGATTTCACTTTAAACCAGGAATTGTTAGACCGGGTGAAGGCGAAGATGCATGAGTATGCGGATCAGAAGATCCCGATCATGAAGAGTGCGTTGAAAAAAGACGAGGCCATCGAATTGTTCCACCGTTACCGGATGCACGAGAAGGCAGAATTATTCCGTTATCGCCGGATTTCAACGGTCAATGTGTACCGGATCGGTGGTTTTACAGATTATTATTATGGCTATATGGCGCCGGATACCAGCTACATCCGTTGGTTCAACCTGGTTCCTTATGAATATGGCTTTGTGCTGCTGCTTCCAACGAAAGAGCAGCCACAGCAGGTGCCGGAGCTGAAAAACAGCAAAAAGCTGTTTGATACCTTGAAGGAATCATCAGTCTGGGGCGAGAAAATGGGCATCAGTACCATTGCGGACTTAAACAGCCAGATCTGCAAGGGCAGAGCCAGCGAATTGATCCTGATCCAGGAGGCTCTTCAGGAGAAGAAGATCGGTCAGATCGCAGAAATGATCGCGGCACAGCCAGAGAAGAAATTTGTTATGATCGCAGGACCAAGCTCTTCCGGAAAGACTACATTTTCCCACCGGTTATCCATTCAGTTACGGGCGTTAGGATTAAAGCCACATGCCATTGGTGTGGACGATTATTTTGTCAACCGGGTGGACAGTCCGAGAGATGAGAAGGGCAACTATAATTATGAAGCATTGGAATGCATTGATCTAAAACAGTTTAATCAGGATATGACGGATCTGCTGGCGGGAAAAACAGTAGAGCTTCCACGATATAATTTCATCACAGGATTAAGAGAATACAAGGGAGACTACCTGACTCTTGGAAAAGATGATATTCTGGTTATTGAAGGAATCCATTGCCTCAATGAGAAACTTTCTTATGCATTATCGCCGGAATATAAATTCAAGATTTATATCAGCGCCCTGACCCAGTTAAATATTGATGAACACAATCGGATACCGACTACCGATGGACGTCTGATCCGCCGGATGGTGAGGGATGCCAGAACCAGGGGAACCTCAGCAAAAGATACCATCAAGATGTGGCCATCGGTGCGGAGAGGGGAAGAACAGAACATTTTCCCGTTCCAGGAGGATGCGGACGTGATGTTTAATTCGGCTTCTGTCTATGAACTGGCAGTGCTAAAGCAGTATGCGGAGCCGCTTCTGTTCCAGATTCCGGAAGACTGTGAGGAATACTTAGAGGCAAAACGGCTTTTAAAATTCTTTGATTATGTACTGGGAGTCAGCAGCGAGGAGATTCCACATAATTCTATTGTGAGGGAGTTTATCGGGGGAAGCTGCTTCCGGGTATAGGAATAAAATAACGGTTCAGCAGGTTCATGCGCTGACTGTGGGAACACAGGTTAGAGGGCATCAGAGAAATACAAATATGGTTACACAGGAGTATGAAAAGTGAGTTACAGAAAAAGCAGACACCACCGTCCGGATCAGATCCCGGCCTGGACGGCGTGGATCGTTTTAGGGATATTTTTGCTGGCGTATCATCTGAAGGTCAGCGTCAATCTTGGGGATGACGCGTCGTTTGTCCATGCGTTAGATAACCAGAATCTGATTTCATGGAGCATCAATCAGTACCATACCTGGAGTTCCAGGACGCTCATTGAGGCGGCCATGGTGACCATGCGGATCTATGGGCCGAACCTGTGGAGAATTTTAAACACGGGAATGTATGTGCTGATCGGCGTTCTGATCTCCTGGTTGTTTACAGAAGGGACACTGGGCGGCAACTGTGTCATCGCGGCGGGAATCCTGATGCTGTTTGGATGGGATCTCAATGATGCAGGGCAGATCGCTTCTTCCATGAACTACATCTGGCCTATGGGTTGTGCCCTTCTTGCCATGATCCCCATGAAGCGGGTCTATGGGGAAGTAGAGAATGGATTTGGAAAGTCTTATCGCGGATGGGAATATCTGTGTCTGCTTCCGGCTCTTTATGCCAGCAATGAAGAAATGACGGCGGTTTTCGTGACGGGAAGCGCAGTGGTCGCAATTTTATACAGTTTTTGGCAGGGACAAAAGATCCGGCCATATCTGTGGGCGCTTCTGGCGGTTGGTGTCTTGGGATTGATCTATATTCTCAGCTGTCCGGGCAATTCCATCAGATTTGCCAAGGAAGCAGCCACCGGGTATCCGGAATTCCCGGATCTGCCATTTGGTATCAAATTAAGAGATGGCTTTTTGACAGCCAGCTATCTGATGGTGAGAAAAGGCAATTATCTGTTCCTGTTTTTAGGGCTTTTGATGACTCTGGGATTTGTGTTTACGGGAAGAGGATACAAAACTCGTCATAACAGGACGGCAGGAATGGTATCCGCAGTTTTTACGGTGCTTTTGATGATCAGCGGTGTTTTACGTCCTATGATGGCGAAGATCATACCGGTGTTCAGCGGTGATGATTATATTGACAAATTATTTGTCAGCAAAGCGGTCAGTCCATGGGCGGAAGCAGGAATTTTCCTGATGGTTTGGATATTGCTTTTTGGATTGCTGATTTTTGCCTGCGAGACGATGGAAAAAGCGGTTCCGGCGGTTTACATGCTGTTGTTTGGTCTTGGTGCCAAGACAGTGATGGGATTTTCCCCGATGGTGTTTGCATCTGGAAACCGGACCGGACTGTTTTTACTGATCGGCGTGATCACGGCAACGGTGCTGGTCTACGAAGCGGCAGAAGAAAAGCTTCCAGACTGGGTCCGTGTCTGTGGGCTTGGAATCTACAGTTTATTCGGTATGTATGTGATGACCATGCAGATCGCAGCGTTGTGGCTGGCATAAAAATGGGGGAGATAAGCCAAAAGAAGCAGATGGATGAAAGAAATATGAATAAGAAGAAACAAACGAGAAAAGGAATATCGGTCATTTATCTGACAATGGGCCTGCTTTTGGGATTGGTTATAGAATGTCTCATAACCGTCTATGATTTTAGCCATGGAAAATGGCAGTTTTGATCGTTTCAGGCGGCAGGAAGCCGTTACAGCTATTCCATTTTGCTGGTCCACTGGTTTGTCCTGATCCGGATCGTATATAATGGATGGTTCAGCTCTGATATGAGTCAGTATCTGCAGATCCTGCTTTCGGTGCTGCTGTGCGGCGTGGCATCTATGCTGCTGGCATGGATCATTGACAGAATGGTGGTAGATGTGATAATGGGATATAGACATTTCAAGAAAAGTATGATAGAATAAGTAGCGTTTGCGAGTAAGACAGATGGTCGCTGCCACGGGACCGAAAGGCCGTGGGAGAGGAAAGTCCGGGCTTCACAGGGCAGGATGCCAGATAACGTCTGGCGGAGGTGACTCCAGAGACAGTGCAACAGAAATAAACCGCCGGTTCGTCCGGTAAGGGTGGAAAGGCAGTGTAAGAGACTACCGCCTGGCTGGTAACAGACAGGGCACATGTAAACCTCATCCGAAGCAAGACCGAACAGAAAGCATAAGGCGGCCCGTCTGCTTTCGGGTAGGTCGCTTGAGCCTGGTGGTGACATCAGGACTAGATAGATGACCATCCAACGACATAACCCGGCTTATCGTCTTACTCGTAAATATAACAGTTATGGTAGCAGTACAACAAAGGAGACTGATTATGTCAAAAGTAGATGTAGTGATTGGATGTTTTTATGGTGATGAAGGAAAAGGCAAAGTAATCGATTATCTTGCAGGCGATGCGGATATTGCAGTTCGCGCAACTGGTGGTGATAACGCTGGCCATACCATTGAAGTAAACGGAGTAAAATACGCGATGCGTCTGATTCCGTCAGGAATTCTGTCTGGTCATACCATTGGCGTAATCGGCAACGGCGTTGTGATGAATCCGGCAGTTCTTTTAAAAGAGATCGAGAACTTAAAAGAGCACGGATATGATATTGATAATCATTTAAAGATCAGCGATAAGACCCATGTGATTCTACCATATCACCGCTTATTGGATCGTGCCTTAGAGAAGGCAAGAAAGGCATCTAAGATCGGTACCACCGGAAGGGGAATCGGACCAGCTTACTGTGATAAGTATGAGCGCGCAGGTCTGAGAGTGGAAGATCTGTATGCAGATCATTTTAAAAGCCGTTTAGAGGAACTGGTAGAGTCCAGAAAAGCACTGGTAAAATTCTATGATCCAGAGGACACCACGGTTGATGAAGAACTGGATTTTGAAAAAATCTATCAGACTTACAGCGAATATGCAGAGCAGTTAAAGCCATTCGTATGTGATACGGTAACTTATCTGCACAAGGCACTGGAAGCGGATAAGAAAGTTATCGTAGAGGGCGCTCAGGCGACTCTGCTGGATATTGACTTTGGTTCTTATCCATTCGTAACTTCTTCCAACCCAACCATCGGCGGTATCATCACAGGAACCGGTCTCAGCGCATCTGATATCGGTAATGTATATGGTATCATCAAGGCTTACTCCAGCCGTGTAGGCGAGGGTCCATTCGTAACAGAGCTGTTAGACGCAACCGGTGACCGGATCCGTGAGCTGGGTCATGAGTATGGCACCGTAAGCGGCAGACCGAGACGTTGTGGATGGCTGGATCTGGTAACCTTAAAATACGCAAAACGTCTGAATGGTTTAACTGGAATTTCCGTGAACCACTTAGATACCATCGGTAAGTTTGACAAGATCAAAGTTTGTGTGGCTTATGACTGCAACGGTGTACAGACAGAAGATTTCTCTACGAACTTAAAGTTCTTAGAGAACAGCAAACCAGTATATAAAGAGTTTGATGGTAACTTTGGTGATCTGTCCGGATGCAAGACCTTTGAAGATCTTCCAGAGAATGCAAAGGCATATATTAACTTCATTGAGGAATATATCAAGACACCAGTGAAGTTCATCGGAACCGGCGCAGGACGTGAGGCAATGATCGTTCGTTAATGGATTCAAAATAGTGCATGTTGATTGAATGATAGGATCAACATGCACTATTTTTTTCTGATATCTGTCAGCAGCTGCCTGCGGCATTCGTTTGATGAGAGAAAAAGGGATTGCGTCTGGTACGCAATCCCTTTAAGTGTCTTACACGTTCTTATTATATTTTTCTTCGCAGTACATGCACCGGTAAGTTTCGGTCTTCTCATCTGCCAGATAGAAAACATCTGGAAGCTCCTGCTCGATGGAAGTGATGCAGCGTGGGTTTTTACAGCGGATCACATTGGTGATCTTCTGCGGCAGTTTTAATGCTTTTTTCTCAACGATATGATCGCCACGGATAATATTAACGGTGATGTTGTGATCGATGTAACCTAAAATATCCAGGTCGATGTTCTCCATCGGTCCTTCGATCTTAATGATGTCTTTGCGGCCCATCTTATTACTGCGGGCATTTTTGATGATTGCCACCTGACAGTCCAGTTTGTCAAGACCTAAGTGATAGTAGATATCCAGGCTTTTGCCGGCCTGAATATGGTCCAGAACGATACCTTCATTTAATCCGCTGATATTTAACATGGTTTTTCTACCTCCAGTAATGTCATGATCAGTGCCATTCTTACATAAACGCCGTACTGTACCTGGCGGAAATAAGCAGCTCTTGGATCATCATCGACTTCGACGGAAATCTCGTTGACACGTGGCAGTGGATGAAGAACGAACATTTTCTCCTTTGCCAGTTTCATTTTCTCCTTGTTCAGGATATAGCAGTCTTTTAAACGGATGTAATCGTCTTCGTTGAAAAAACGTTCCTTCTGCACACGGGTCATGTAGAGGATATCCAGTTCTGGCATCGCCTCGTCTAAGTTTCCGACTTCCTTGAATTCAATATTGTTCGCTCTTAAAACATCTTCACGGATATATTCAGGAATCCGCAGCTCTGGTGGGGAAATCAGGACGAATTTTACGTCCGGATAGCGTACCAGGGCGCTGATCAGGGAATGAACAGTACGTCCGAATTTTAAATCGCCGCATAAACCAACGGTCATACCGCTTAAACGGCCAAGTAAGGAATGAATGGTCATTAAATCAGTGAGGGTCTGGCTTGGATGCTGATGACCGCCGTCACCTGCGTTGATGACCGGGATGCTGGAATGCATGGAAGCGACTAACGGAGCGCCTTCTTTTGGATGACGCATTGCACAGATATCAGCATAGCAGGAAACCATGCGGATGGTATCAGCTACACTTTCGCCCTTTGCAGCAGAACTTGAAGAGGCAGAAGAAAAGCCAAGAACACTACCACCTAAATTTAACATAGCGGCTTCAAAACTCAAACGAGTACGTGTGCTTGGCTCATAAAATAAAGTTGCGATTTTCTTTCCGTCACATACATGAGCGTATTTCTTTGGATTATGCTCAATATCGGTGGCTAAGTTCAGTAATTGGTCAATTTCTTCCACAGAGAAATCCAGTGGGTTTAACAGATGTCTCATAGCAAACTCCCTTCTTTTCATTTCCCCTTATTATATAGGAAATCGACCAAAAATACCAGAGCTTTTTTTATGAAATATGCTAATAAAATTCTTTAAATTTTGTTAATTTTGTGAAACAATAGATTCAATTCCGGCGACCAGGTGCGGAAGCGTTTGGAGTCCCGGGTAGGGAAAGGGAATTCTGAGTAGTTACTTCGGAAGCTCCCTGGCAGCTTTGACTGCGATCTGGATGGCCTCTGCCATGACTTCAGCGGCTAAAGTTCCGGTCATATTGAGATCCGCCTGGACATTTCCGATGGAGGCGGCATAAATGGAATCTCCGTCTGCCATGGTTCCCACCGGGTTGATACAGCGGGCATAGGCACAGCGGGTCATGGATGCCAGTTTGTTTAATTCTGCTTTGGAGAAGCGGCCATTGGTGATGATGGCGCTGATGGTGGTGTTGCCGCCTTTTCCGGTAAAAAGGTCCGTTTGCTGGATCAGCTTATAAAACTCTTCCCGGCTATCATAAAATCCGCTTTCATCCGGTTTCCTTGGTCCGGCGATCTGCGTACCGGTAGAAGGGTCATAGATGTCACCTAAGGCATTCAGTACCACGACAGCGGCGACCATCAGATCTCCGGCAGATACAGCGTAGATGCCAAGTCCGGTTTTTGTGGCATTTTCCCGTCCGCAGATTTTGCCTACGCTGGCGCCGCAGCCTCCGCCGATGATACCGGAAATGGGGCGGTTTTTCTCGGCGTCCATACATGCTGCATATCCCATGGCTGCGTCAGGACGGATATCTGCCCGTCCGATCCCCAGATCATAGATGCAGGACTGAAGCACCAGCGGAACCTTGGCGAATCCGGTCTCATAGCCAATCCCATGTTCCTCTAGATATCGCATCACACCATCACTGGCTGCCAGGCCGTAAGCGGAGCCGCCGGATAGGACGATGGCATTGATAGGATTATCGGCAGTCAATGGGCTTGCCAGCGGCGTCTCACGGGAAGCAGGGCCGCCGCCGCTGATGTCCACGCCCACTTTGGCTCCCTGATCAAAGAGCAGGACGGTAACGCCGGTCATGGCCTCGTAGTTCTGGGCATTACCAATGCGGAGACCGGGAAGGGCAGTGATAGGGATTTCTTTTAAGCTTTGGAATAATTTCATCGATCAATCCTCCTGAAAGTAAGCTGGCGGAATATCCGGCCACTGCCAGACACTCCGCCAAAAATTGTAAATGAACAGATATTTTTGTGAACCTGAGCCATTACTGCTTCAAAGCAGCGGCCAGTCCTCTGGAAACAGCACTTGCTAAGAAGGTACATACCACAGCCTCGATCAGACCCTGCAGTCCCACAAACAGAACCACGAAAATAAATGGGTTTGCCGCGCCTAATTTGGAAGCCAGGCTCTGGATATAATCGGTGCGGTAGAAGAACAGCACCAGGGTGCTCATAAATAACACGGTATTTAATACTGGGCATGCCAGACTGGCAGCGATGTACGCACCATTTTTGGAAAACTTCTTTACTGCCTGGAATACCAGACCGCATAACCAGCCTTCTAAGATACGTGGAACCAGTAAGGTAAATAACAGGCCAAATGGGTTGATCTGCAGCAGAGCCGCACTGAATGCGGAACCACCGGTCATGGCCATAGCGATGCTGGTACAGCCAAATGCTGCGCCGCAGACTGCTCCGGCTGCCGGTCCTAAGATGATGGCGCCCACTGCCACAGGAACAGTCAGGAATGTAATGGTAAGTCCCGGAGTTCTTAAGTATCCAAGGGGTGAGAATGCCATGATCACGATGATGGCCACCATCAGAGCAAGCTTGGTCATGAATAAGGTCCGGGTGCGGGTCATAGTTACAGTTGAGTTTTTCATTGTTTTCTCCTTTTTGTCTGATAAAACGGCACCTATGGGTGTTCCCCTGTTTTTCAGCTCTTATATAATAATAGAAATAATGGGGATTACAATGAACGAAACGCTTACGAATGAATCTGACAGATCAAAACAGAATCCTGCATTTTGTATACAAACAAGACAATCGTATACAAGCAGAAATATAAAAATCACAGGAAATTTTTCCACCAGTTGCAGCCACAGACGGTCCGCACAGGTTCCTTTGATCCTGTAAAGTAAAAGATTTGCTGCCGCAAGGATGCGTCAGACTTGTCGTTGATACATTTTCCTAAGAATAACGTTCAGCTTTACTATAGCATAAATTTTTATTTCGACAAGTAGCTGAAATGTATTTTTTCTAAAAATACAAAAGTTTTTGAAGATTTCGGGGGAACAAAATGATCTATAGGAAACCGTAAGAAACTGTAAGAATTAATGACGGGACAGAAAGCAGTTTATCGTGTATCATAGAAGCAGAAAAAAGACACAATTTGAAGGAGGGATTCGCATTGGCGGTTCCGATCATTGAAGTAAAAAATCTATATAAGATCTATAAGGTAGGCGATACCAGGGTCCATGCGCTGGATGGGGTGGATTTTACCATCAACAAAGGAGAGTTCTGTGCCATCGTTGGTCCGTCCGGTTCAGGTAAATCTACGTTATTAAATATGTTAGCCGGACTGGAGAAGCCGACCAAAGGTGAGATCATCATTGATAAGATCCATATTGAGCATATGACAGAGAATCAGCTGGTAGAGTTCAGACGGAAGCGCGTGGGATTTATTTTTCAGTCCTACAACCTGTTAAAGACGCTGAATGCCGTGGAAAATGTGGCCCTGCCTCTGTCATTCCGTGGCATGGCGAAGAAGGAGCGGAATGCCATTGCGGAGAAATACTTAAAGCTGGTGGGACTGGAAAAACAGATGTACCACATGGCCAATGCCATGTCCGGTGGACAGCAGCAGCGAGTGGGCATTGCGAGGGCTTTGGCGGTGAATCCCAGGATTATATTTGCGGATGAGCCTACAGGAAATCTGGATTCCAAGACGACCATGGAGATCCTGAAGCTGATGCGGCGGATCGTGCGGGAACAGCAGCAGACGTTGATCATGGTAACCCATGACAATCACCTGGCATCCTATGCCGACCGGCTGTTCCATATTGTAGATGGAAAGATATTTAAGATAGAAGAGTTACATCATGAAGATGATCTGGAGGAGAAAAAAGAAGATGAAAAAGTTATGGAAACAGGGGCTGACCATGGCAATGGCGGCAATGATGGCGACAGCGGTTCCGGTGAGCGGGCTGACGGGGCCGATGACGGCGATGGCATCACCCATGAACAATAACAGCGATGAGATTGTGACAAAATCCATTTCCAAAGGAAAAATTGGAAGAAGTATGAATATCAATTTCGTTGTGAGAAATGAGAGCGGTGGGGACTGGGAAAACGTAGTGGTTGGAATCGAAGAGCAGGATTTTACCATGTCAAAACCGGATGCAATTGATGGTGATTATGTATTTCCATTTGAAATTACAGAAAATACCTTTAAAACAACAACGCTGGGAACGGTGCAAGCCGGAAAAGAGAAAAATGCTTCTTTGACAGCCAGAGTGAGGGCTGATCTTTCGGAAGGTTACTATTCTGTTCCCATCGCTATCTACAGCAAGTCTGGAGATTCCAGACAGGCCATTGCCTACGGTGAGGTCCTGATCTGGGTCACGAAACCAGGTGCCAACGATAAGGATAATGATCCGGACCGTCAGATTTCCTTTACCCTTGGTGAAGGCCAGGCAACTCCATACGGTGATTACCCCAACGTGATGGATTTTGCCATCAATATGCGTAACTCCGGTATTTCCGAGGCCAGAGATGTGACTGCTTCCATGGTACTCAGCAAGGACAGCAACGAGTTTCCGTTTGCCATTAACGAAGGCAACTATGACCGGAAATACGAAAAGATCGCTGCCGGTGAAACAGTATCGATGCCATACAGCTTTGCGATCCGTTCCGATGCCTACACCGGATACTATCCGTTAAAATTTGAGATTACATATCGGGAGACAGCTACAGGAGATCTCCAGAAAATAGAAGAAGAGTTCTGGGTTCATGTGAAGAATAAGGAAAAAGAGGACGCTTCTAAGGATTTCAATGAGAATGACCGTACCAAGGCCCGTCTTGTAGTAGACAGCTTTGAAACAATACCGAAGGATATTGTTGCCGGAGAGAATTTCCAGCTGATCCTGCGGATGAAGAATGCATCTTCCAGCATTGGTGCCAGCAACATTTTATTCTCCCTGGAATCGGAGAAGGTCAGTGACAGTGCGGTATTTACGACTGCTTCCGGCTCCAGCTCTGTGGTAGTGAATTCCCTGGGGGCAGGTGAGGTGACAGAGTTAAAGATCGATATGCAGTCCAAGGCGGGGATCGACCAGCGTTCTTATGCGCTGAATATCAAGGAAACCTACGACAGCCCGGAATTTAAGAATGCTTCAGAGACAGTCAGCATTGATATCCCGTTAAAACAGATTGCCCGGCTGAATACCGGAACCATCGAAGTCATGCCGTCCAGCATGGAAGTGGGAAATGAGAGCAATATTATGTTCCCGATCAATAATACAGGCCGTGTGATCCTTTATAATGTGACTGTGGCATTCCAGGCAGATTCCATCGTGCCGATTGATACGTATGTGGGCAACATTAAGCCAGGCGAGACAGGTAATGTGGATGTGATGGTGACTGGCGCAGCAGCAACCACCGATGACGGGAAGGTGAAGATTCTGATCACCTATGAGGATGAAAATGGTATTCAGCAGGAGCCGATCGAGAAGGAATTGAACCTGTATGTGACAGAGCCTATGGACTACAGTGATATGGACATGGATGCAGGAAACTTCGATGATACCGTTGACCAGGAGCCAGCAGGAATCCAGAAATATCTGAAATTCATCATTCCTGCAGCGGCAGTTCTGGCAGTAGCGGCCATAACCGTGGTGGTAGTAAAGAAAAAGAAGAAAAAAGCTTCACAGGAAGAGGATGTAGACGATGAGATTTCTTGATCTTCTGACCATGAGCATCAATAACCTCCGCAGAAGAAAGGTCCGTACAGCCCTGACGGTGCTTGGCGTTGTCATCGGAACGGCTTCTGTGGTGGTCATGGTGTCTTTGGGAATTGGCTTAAATGCGCTGATGATGGAGATGTATTCTTCCTATGGGAGCATGACGGCCATTGAAATTTATAATTATGGAAATAATGGAAATAATGGGACCAGCGACAATCCACTGTATCTTACCGATGATACAGTGAAGGAATTCCTGCGGATTCCCCATGTGACCAGCGCCTCCCCGGTGCTGGAGACCAATGTGATTTTAAAACAGGGTGTCTATGAGACCAATACCAGTATCAATGGTGTGACCAGGGAGTTTATGGAGCAGATACCACTGGGGCAGGGAAAGCTGCCGGATCCGAAGAGTACGGAGATGGAATTTATCTATGGAAACGCGGTTGTCCAGTGGTTCCAGAACAGTAAGACGGGAAAGGGCTATTGGGATACCCAGGAACTGCCAGATATTGACTATATGAATAAGCCGATGTTTGTGATCTTCGATACCGATGCTTATTATCAGTCACGGAGTGGCGGAAGCGGCGATGGAACGCCGGTGAAGGCGCCGAAAAAATATCTGATCAGGACGGCAGGTGTAGTAGAGGGCGGCATTGATGACTATAATTCCTATGCCTATGGCGTTTACACGGATATCGACCAGCTGAAGACCCAGTTAAAGAAGATTTATAAGAAGAATCCGATCCCGGGGCAGCCAACCAACAAAAAAGGAAAACCATATTCCTATTTTATTTATAATCAGGCATATGTGTATGTGGATGATATGGAAAATGTTACCGCAGTCCAGAAAGCCATTACGGATATGGGATTCCAGGCCAACAGCCAGATGGAATGGATCGAGCAGTCCCAGCAGACATACAATATGATCCAGCTGGTGCTGGGCGGCATCGGAGCCATCTCCCTGTTTGTAGCAGCCATTGGTATCGCCAATACGATGATGATGTCCATCTATGAACGTACCAAAGAGATCGGTGTCATCAAGGTGCTGGGATGTGATCTGCGAACCATCCGCAATATGTTCCTGCTGGAATCCGGATTTATTGGATTTATGGGCGGAGTGATCGGTGTGGCCATCAGTTATGGAATCGGATTTATCATGAACCATTTCCTGGGCATCGGCCAGATCATGACCGGACAGGCGGGCGATATTTCCCGAATTCCTTTGTGGCTTGCAACGGCGGCTGTTGTGTTTGCTATTTTCGTGGGTATGGCAGCAGGATTCTTCCCGTCCTTACGGGCGATGCATTTAAGTCCGTTGGCGGCTATCCGCAACGAATAGAAAGAGAATGGATGTTACTGTTTGCGCAATGCGTGAACAGTAACGCCTGGGTGACCTGCGGGCGCAGCTTGTCAGTCCGCTGATAAGAAAAATTAATAAGTAAAACTAAAAAGTAGTACTTGAAAAATTAAAATAAATAATATATCATAAGGCTAAGAGCGTGCGACTGGCGGATTCGTGGGTAACCACAGGGGAGCACGTAGTAAAAAAGCCGACCGCCTGGGCACCGTTATTTTGTGATGCCCAGGCGGTTTTTTGTGTCATAGGAAACTTCGTCCTATGACACAAAAAACGCTCCGCTAAGGATCGCACTGCGGCGGAAAGGAAGAGTGCCGCTGTCGCGCCCCGCCGCAGGCGGAGAATCCTGCAAGCAGGATTCTTTCTTATCTCATAGGAAACTTCGCCCTATGACACAAAAACGCTCCGCGGGATGCACATTCTTTTTTAACGGAAGGAAAAGGAGAACAGTTATGAAAATTTTAAATCTGGCAGAAGAGTTACGCGGCAACGCATATCCGGGAAGAGGAATCGTCATTGGCAGGACGCCGGATGGCAAAAAGGCAGTGACTGCTTACTTTATCATGGGCAGAAGCGAGAACAGCCGTAACCGTGTGTTTGTTGAGGACGGGGCAGGCATCCGGACCCAGGCATTTGATCCATCCAAATTAACCGATCCAAGTCTGATCATTTATGCTCCAGTGCGGGTTCTTGGAAACAAGACCATCGTTACGAATGGTGATCAGACAGATACCATTTATGAAGGCATGGATAAGCAGCTTACCTTTGAACAGTCCTTAAGAAGCCGGGAATTTGAGCCGGACGGTCCGAATTACACCCCACGGATCTCCGGTATCATGCATATCGAGAATGGCAGATATAATTTTGCCATGTCCATCTTAAAGAGCGATGACGGTGATCCGCAGTCCTGCAACCGCTATACTTACGCTTACGAGAATCCAAAGGCTGGACAGGGTCGTTTTATCCATACTTATATGCACGACGGCAATCCGCTGCCAAGCTTTGAGGGAGAGCCGAAGGTGGTTGCTATCTCTGGCGAGATCGATGAGTTTGCCAAGGTAGTATGGGAGAACCTGAATCCAGACAATAAAGTTTCTTTATTTGTCCGTTACATTGACATCGAAACCGGTATTTATGAGAGCCGGATCATCAATAAGAACTGTTAAGAAGGGAGATTACAAATGAATGAACTGGAATTAAAATATGGCTGTAACCCAAATCAGAAACCTGCGCGGATCTTTATGAATGATGGAAAAGACCTGCCGATCAAGGTGTTGAGCGGTCGCCCGGGGTATATCAATTTCCTGGATGCTTTCAATGGCTGGCAGTTGGTCAGGGAGTTGAAAAAAGCCACCGGACTTCCGGCAGCCGCTTCCTTTAAGCATGTTTCCCCGGCTGGTGCAGCGGTTGGTCTGCCTTTAACTGAGACTTTAGCGAAGATCTACTGGGTAGATGATATGGGGGATTTATCACCGTTGGCAAGCGCTTACGCAAGAGCAAGAGGTGCAGACCGGATGTCCTCCTTTGGAGATTTCATTTCCTTGTCCGATGTGTGTGATGTGGATACAGCGAAGCTGATCAAGAGAGAGGTTTCTGACGGTGTCATTGCTCCTGGCTATGAGCCGGAGGCATTAGAGATCCTGAAAGCGAAGAAAAATGGCAACTACTGTGTGATCCAGATGGATGAGACTTATGTTCCGGAGCCGATCGAGCACAAACAGGTATTCGGCGTGGTATTTGAGCAGGGAAGAAATGAGCTGGATATCAACAAAGAACTGTTAAATAACGTGGTAACGGAGAATAAGGAGATTCCGGAGGAAGCAAAGATCGATCTGCTGATTTCCCTGATCACTTTAAAATATACCCAGTCCAACTCTGTCTGCTACGTGAAGGGCGGACAGGCTATCGGCATCGGTGCAGGACAGCAGTCCAGAGTTCATTGTACCAGACTGGCAGGCAATAAGGCAGATAACTGGTTCTTACGCCAGGCTCCGCAGGTGCTTTCTTTACAGTTTGTAGATGGAATTAAGAGAGCGGACCGTGACAATGCCATTGATGTTTATATTGGTGAGGAATATATGGATGTGCTGGCAGACGGCGCATGGGAGAAAGTATTTAAGGTGAAGCCTCCGGTATTTACCAGAGAAGAGAAACGTGCCTGGTTAGACCAGATGACCGATGTGGCATTAGGCTCTGACGCGTTCTTCCCATTCGGTGATAACATCGACCGGGCATATAAGAGTGGTGTGAAATACATCGCCCAGCCAGGCGGTTCCGTCCGTGATGACAACGTAATCGAGACCTGTGATAAATATGGTATGGCGATGGCGTTTACTGGAATCCGTCTGTTCCATCACTAAGCCTCTGTTGTTTGTGATGTCAGAAATTCTGGCATGTGACATGGGAGTAGGCGGTTTTGACGCTTACTCCTTTTAAATTGCCTAATTTACCGGCCAGGGCGGAGATGGTGTCCTGGGGTGCGTCCAGGGCGATCGATAAAATGTTGATCTTTTTCTGACGGTAAGGAATCCCCATCCGCCCGATGATATATTCTCCATAATCGTGGAGCAGACCATTTAACCGCTCTACGGAATCCTGATTTTCCACAATAATACTCATAACAGCAACTCGTGTTCCATGACATTCCTCCTGGTGATAAGCATACGATCTCAGAGACATACCTGCATTTGTTTCTGCGGCGGATTTTCCGTCAGTACATCTGCATTATAACATGTTTTTGGAGCTGTAGCCAGGGAAATCCATACTGGAAAGGCACTGGAAAATCAAAAGAAGCATAAACTACATTAAGTTTAGCTTTTAGGTGGCTTTCTTTGAAAACCTTTCCGAATCCACTGACACCTGCAAAAGAGCGGGAATGCCTGGAACGCTTAAAAGAGGGCGACCAGGAAGCCCGCAGGCTTTTAATAGAACATAATATGCGTCTGGTGGCCCATGTGGTCAAAAAATACCAATATACCGATTATGATACGGAAGATCTGCTTTCGGTGGGAACCATTGGGCTGATCAAGGCGGTCAATACCTTTAAACCGGACCGTGGTTCCAGGCTGGCGACCTATGCTGCCAAATGTGTGGAAAATGAGATCCTGATGCTTTTGCGGTCGCACAAAAAGTATTCCAGGGAGGTATCCCTTTATGAACCGATCGGCGTGGACAAAGATGGAGAATCCATTCACCTGGTGGATGTGATCCAGATGGAAAATGAAGATGTTCTGGAACAGATGATTCTGGACCAGGATGTGAGAGAGCTGTATCAGGCATATAAGACCTGTTTAAATGACAATGAGAAGCAGGTGGTGCGGATGCGTTATGGACTGTTTGGCGGAAAAGAGTATACTCAGCGGGAGATTGCGCAGGCCATGGGCCTGTCCAGATCTTATATCAGCCGGATCGAAAAACGGGGATTAGAGAAAATAGGGAAGGAAATGAGAAAAATATAAAATTTTTATAAAAAATATACAAAAGAAAAATAAAGAAAAGGTTGACATTTGTCAAAAGCTATGATAAATTTTAACTGTACGAAAGAGAAATGAATAGTTCGGATTGTTACTGGTAAGCAGGCAAAACCAATTTTGAGTCGATATTTAGGTAGGGATATTGATTTAAGATTGGTTTTTTTCATTATAGACGTTGAATCGGAAAGATATGGGGCATTGGGAATGAGGATTGATCGGGTAATTAACAATAATGTAGTCAGTGCCGTCGAAGAAAATGGGACAGAAGTTGTGGTTATGGGGAAGGGCGTAGGGTTTCAGATGCGTCATGGGATGACGATTCCAGAGGAACAGATTGAGAAGGTATTCCGGCTGGACAACCCAAGCTCTATGGATCAGTTCAAAAATCTGGTAGCCAGCCTTCCACCGGAGCGCCTTCAGATTTCCACAGAAGTGATCCAGTACGCAAAAGGGGTATTGAATAAAAAACTGAGTCCTAACATTTACCTGACTCTGACGGATCATATCAATTTCGCCATTGAACGGTTTCAGGATCATATGCTGTTTGGTAACCCGCTTTTGCGGGAAGTCCGGGCTTTCTATAAAGAAGAGTACATGATTGGAACCTTTGCATTGGATTTGATTGAACGGCGTCTTGGAATTGCGTTTCCTGTGGATGAGGCGGCATCAATCGCGCTTCATATTGTGAACGCAGAGTACAACACGAAGATGAGGGATACGATTGATATTACCAGGATCATTCAGGATGTCCTGGATCTGGTCCGGGAATATTTTCAGATGGAACTGGATGAGACTTCTCTCAGCTATGAGAGACTGATCACGCATCTGCGTTTTCTGGCACAGAGGATCTATACCAGTGAAACGATTGATGATGACACCGGGTTGTCAGAATTCCCTGGAATGATCGAGCAGATCTATCCAGAGGAATACCAGTGCAGCAGAAAGGTAAAAGAATATATTGAAAAGACCTATGGACATCAGGTATCGGAAGAGGAAGTGGCATATCTGGCAGTTCATTTAAAGCGGGTCAGAACACAGAAAGGAGAATAAACAGATGTTTAGCGCATTGAAGAAGTTTTTAGGAGGGGCTGAAAAAAAGAGATCTTAGCTCCGGTTTCTGGAAAAGTGATTCCTATGAGCCAGGTGGCAGATCCTACATTCAGCCAGGAGATTTTGGGAAAAGGTGTAGCAGTGATCCCGTCAGAAGGACGGATCGTAGCTCCGGCATCCGGAGAGGTTGTGGTGATGTTTGAGACCAAACATGCAGTCAGCATCAAGGCGGATAATGGGGCGGAGCTGATCGTCCATATTGGTCTGGATACGGTGAATCTGAAAGGAGAGTATTTCGAGGCCCATGTAAAGCAGGGAGACCGGGTAAAAGCGGGAGATCTTCTCGTGACGGTGGATTTAGAGAAAGTAAAAGACGCAGGATATGATGTGACTACACCAGTGATCATCTGCAATACACCAGATTTTCCGAATATGGTATGTCATACGGGCATGGAAGTGAAAGCGCAGGATCCTGTGATTGAGTTGTAGGACAGATGGGATGACATATAGAAAAATACAGTTAAAGGATCCAGAGGGACTCCATGCAAGGAATTCTGTGCAGATCTGCATGGCTGTGAGACAGCGGGATGTGAAAGTCTGTCTACGGTTGGGAGAACGGGAAGCGGCTGCAGACCAGATCCTGGAAGTGATGGCGCTGAATGCGGGCTGTGGGGACTGGATCGAAATCATTTCAGAAGGCAGGGAAGAAACAGAAGCGTTGGATGCGCTTCTGGAGATCCTGCAGTAAGATGCGGTTTGAATCCGTTAGGGGAACGGTTCAAATAAATAAATGGGGCGTAAGCCCAAAGAAAGGGGTTTTGTTTTATGATGAAGTTTTTTCAAAAACTAGGTAAGTCCTTGATGCTTCCGGTAGCGTGTCTGCCTGTATGTGGTATCCTGATGGGTATCGGATACATCCTGGCACCAGCAGCGATGGCTGGTGAGGTTCAGGGATTTACTGCCGGAGGATTATCTTATTCTATCGGTCTGTTCCTGATCAAGGCAGGCGGTGCTTTGATCGATAACATGTCCTGGTTATTCGCTGTAGGTGTTGCAGTTGGTATGGCTCAGGATAACGATGGTACTGCAGGTCTTGCAGGTCTGGTATCCATGTACATGATCACGACTCTGTTGAGCAGCGGCGCTGTTGCCGGAATTACCGGTAAGGAAGCAGCTCCTGCATTTGGCAAGATCGTGAACCAGTTCGTTGGTATTTTATCCGGTCTGATCGGTTCCTACTGCTACAATAAGTACAGAACGGTTAAACTTCCGGATGCTCTGGCATTCTTCAGTGGCAAGCGTGCAGTTGCAATTTTTACCGCACTGTATTCTATCGTGGCAGCACTGATCCTGTTCTTCATCTGGCCGTTAGTATACGGCGGTCTGGTAAGCATGGGCGAGGCATTTATCGGCATGGGTGCGATTGGAGCAGGTATCTACGCATTCTTCAACCGTCTGCTGATCCCATTTGGTCTGCATCATGCATTAAACTCTGTATTCTGGTTTGACGTAGCCGGAATCAGTGACTTAAGTAATTTCTGGGGCAACACAGGTGTTTATGGACAGACTGGTATGTATATGACCGGATTCTTCCCATTCATGATGTTTGGTCTTCCAGCAGCTTGTCTTGCTATGTACAAAACCGCAAAACCTGGTAAAAAGAAAATGGTATACGGATTGTTAGCATCCGCAGCATTCTGTTCCTTCTTTACCGGTGTTACTGAGCCAATCGAGTTCTCCTTCATGTTCCTGGCTCCAGGTCTGTATGTAGTACATGCTTTATTAGCAGGTGTAACAGCAGCAATCACTGTAGCTCTTCCGATCCGTGCAGGCTTCTCCTTCTCCGGTGGTGCAGTTGATATGGTACTGAGCTCCTTCACTCCACTGGCAGAGAATCCATGGCTGCTGATCCCGGTTGGTCTGGCAGTTGGCGTTCTGTACTATGTAGTATTTACTGTAGTGATCACAAAGTTCAACTTAAAGACTCCGGGACGTGAGGATGATGATGCAGATGAACTGAAGGTCACCTTAGCAAATGATGACTACACAGCAGTTGCTAAGATCGTATTAGAGGGTGTTGGCGGTGCTTCCAACGTAACCTCTATTGATAACTGTATCACAAGACTTCGCCTTGAAATCAAGGATTATACCAAGGTAGATGAAAAAGTGATCAAATCTGCGGGTGTTGCAGGCGTGATCCGTCCAAGCAAAACTTCTGTACAGGTTATCATCGGTACCCAGGTACAGTTCGTAGCAGATGAGTTCAAAAAATTGTGCAAATAAAGCTACGAAAAAGACATTGTAAAACAGGACCTGCCCTTATATAATATAAGGGTAGGTCCTGTTATATTTCATGTTCGTGTTTTATGGTCAGAACAGAACATGTGGAGACCTATAGAACGGTTATAACTTATATTAGATCAGGAGGATGAAGCTATGGCAATTTTAGTAACAGGCGGAGCCGGTTATATTGGCAGTCATACTTGTATTGAGCTTCTGAATGCAGGTTATGATGTGGTAGTCATCGATAATCTCTGCAATTCATGCAAGGAATCGCTGAAACGTGTAGAGGAGATCACAGGGAAAAAATTAACATTCTATGAGGTAGATCTGCTGGATCAGGCAGCTGTAAAGAATGTATTTGATAATGAGAAGATTGAAGCGGTAATCCATTTTGCAGGTTTAAAAGCAGTAGGAGAATCGGTGTACAAGCCTCTGGAATATTATCATAATAACATTACAGGAACCCTGATCCTGTGTGATGAGATGAGAAAACACGGAGTAAAGAGCATCGTATTTAGTTCTTCCGCAACTGTATATGGCAATCCTGCATTTGTTCCGATCACGGAGGAGTGTCCAAAGGGCGAGATCACGAACCCATATGGACGTACCAAAGGTATGCTGGAGCAGATTTTAACAGATTTACATACAGCAGATCCAGAGTGGCAGATCATGCTGCTTCGTTATTTCAATCCGATCGGTGCACACAAGTCCGGACGGATCGGTGAGAATCCAAAAGGCATTCCGAACAACCTGCTTCCATATATTACCCAGGTGGCAGTTGGCAAGCTGGTATGTTTAGGTGTCTTTGGTAATGACTATGATACACCAGATGGAACCTGTGTAAGAGACTATATCCATGTAGTAGACCTGGCAGATGGTCATGTAAAAGCGCTTGAAAAGTTAAAAGCGGAACAGGGTGGTGTCTGGATTTATAATTTAGGAACCGGAACCGGTTATAGTGTTCTGGATGTAATCAATGCCTTCGAAGAAGCGAATAATCTGAAGATCAACTATGTGTTCAAAGACAGAAGAGCTGGAGATGTACCGGCATGCTATGCAGATCCATCTAAAGCAGAGAAAGAGCTTGGTTGGAAGGCAAAACGCGGTATCCGTGAGATGTGCGAGGATGCATGGAGATGGCAGAAGAATAATCCGGAAGGATACGAAGAATAAGAATTCGTGACTGTGAAGGTGCTGAACAGGTACGAAAATTCAAACATAATACAGTAGAATGAGAACGGCTGGGAAACTGGCCGTTCTTTTTTTTGTGTCATAGGAAACTTCTCCCTATGACACAAAAACGCTCCGCGGGATGCGCACTCGCGCGAAGAAGAAATATGTCGCAAGCGACCGCGCTCGGCGAAAGAATGTGCCAAGGCAAATTCTTCCTTATGTACGGGAAAATTTTTTTATAATACAAAAATACAAAAGAACAAATGTTCGAAATCGACTTGCAAAATGCATGGAACTGTGATATGCTGATAACAGAGAAAAACAAACACATGTTCGGTATATAAATGGCGGGGGATGACGAAACTGGAGGAAAGTGGAGGAAAACTGGAGGAAGATGTTAATACAGGAAGAGATGTCATTGCAAGAAAAATTAGGGATTCTGGCAGATGCAGCCAAGTATGATGTGTCCTGCTCATCCAGCGGCTCCCAGAGGCGGGGAAAAGCCGGGATGCTGGGGAACACAGTATCACCAGGAATTTGTCACAGCTTTGCGGCAGATGGCAGATGTATCTCGTTGTTAAAGATACTGTTTACCAACCAGTGCATCTATGACTGCCGTTATTGCATTAATCGTCGGTCGAATGATGTGGTGCGGACTTCTTTTACTCCAGATGAAGTATGTCATCTGACTATGGAATTTTATCGAAGAAATTATATTGAGGGACTGTTCTTGAGTTCCGGTGTGTTAAAAAGTCCGGATTATACCATGGATCTGCTGTATCAGACCTTATGGAAATTGAGAAATGAGTATCGGTTTAACGGATATATCCATATGAAAGTGATCCCAGGGGCGGACCCGGTATTGGTGGAACAGATT
Source organism: Lachnospiraceae bacterium AM48-27BH (assembly GCA_003478355.1). Taxonomy (GTDB): domain Bacteria; phylum Bacillota; class Clostridia; order Lachnospirales; family Lachnospiraceae; genus UBA3402. The sequence continues at coordinate 3,870 of QUFC01000024.1, read as the reverse complement.
GGTCTTCTGGCTGATCGTGTCAGCATTAATATGGAACTTCCCACAGCAGAGGGATTGAAGAAATTAGCGCCTGGAAAAACCAGGGAACGGATTTTGTCACCCATGAAGCAGATCAGTGGGAAGATTCGGCAGCGGGAGATCGTGCCATACCGGGGACAGAGAACATTCGTACCGGCAGGGCAGAGTACTCAGATGATCGTCGGTGCAACACCAGAGAGCGATTATCAGATGATCACCATTGCAGAGGCTTTATATCAGCGCTTTGATTTGAAAAGAGTGTATTATTCTGCATTTGTCCGGGTCAATGAGGACAGCCTGCTGCCTGTGATCCCGGGAGGCCCGCCACTTCTGCGGGAACACAGGTTATATCAGGCAGACTGGCTGATGCGGTTTTATGGTTTTCAGGCTGGAGAGCTTTTGAATGAGAAAAGACCGAATTTTAATGCCTTTTTGGACCCAAAGTGTGACTGGGCATTAAATCATTTAGAACAGTTTCCGGTGGAGGTGAACCGGGCTGATTATCAGACACTTCTGCGGGTTCCAGGAATTGGGGTCAAGTCTGCTAAGCGGATCGTGGCGGCCCGGAGAGGTGCGGCGTTAGATTATGGGGATTTAAAGAAGATCGGGGTAGTGTTAAAACGGGCGGTGTATTTTATTACTTGTAAAGGAAAGATGATGTATCCCACCAGGATAGACCAGGATTTATTACCAGCAGCTGGTTAGTGAGGAACATAAAAGAGCCTGGGATATCAGTCACACGGATGCGTACCGTCAGTTATCACTTTTTGATGATGGATTTCTTGGACGTGCAGGAAGGTCTGCAGGAGATTTTTGACGAAACATTGCAAGAATTCTCCTGCCTTGGAGAAAGGAGTTTACGTATGACGATTTTTACCTGTAGTGATACCTTTGAGGGTATTTTATGCGGCGTGTATGATGCCTGGATGAGCAAATTAGGCCATGCCAATGTAAAACTGGAGATAGAAAACCGGGGAAACATCCAGATGTTTGCCCAGTACCGTACAGTAGAGGTGACGTCAGAAAAGACAGAAAAAGTCATTTCTGTGATCTGTAAGAAAGCGGGAGACCAGGTCTATGAGCAGGTTTACCGGGCTTTTTTGAGTGGAGAAGAGGAAAAAGCAGATGCCATTTATCGTTATCTGGTCTATGCGATCACCTATGGGAAAAAAATCGCAGATCAGATTCAGATTCCAGCGGTGTATGAGATTTTCCGCATCGATCGAATGGTATCGAATGAAGCCCATTATCTGATCGAGTTTCTGCGGTTTGGAAATACCAGGGATGGAATCCTGTTTGGCACAGTCGGTCCGAAGAATGATGTGATTGTTCTTCTGGCTCCTCACTTCGCAGACCGGTTGCGGGGAGAAAACTGGGTGATTTACGATGAAAAACGGAAAAAGGCTGTAGTGCATCAGGCAGAGCAGCCGTGGTTTATGGTACAGCTGGATGATGATAGCTGGAAGGAACGTCTGGAAGACAGTAACGATCAGAATGCCTTTGAGTGCTTGTGGAAGACGTATCATGAACATATTGCGGTCAGGGAGAGAATCAATCCAAGATGTCAGATGAACCATCTTCCGCTTCGTTTCAGGCCATATATGACAGAGTTTCAGGTCGTTGCAGAACATGAACGGTAACGGATTTAGGCACGAATGATAAAATCCTGCTTGCTATTTATAAAAATATCCAGTATGATGAAAGTATCATTTCAAAAAGAGAATCAAGCGAGTCGAATCAGGCGTATTTCAGATATATCTGTACGAATTCAAAAGATAAAATCCAGGGAAGATTAAATTTTAGAAGCATGAAGATGTGTGGGAGAGAGAAGCTTTTTGGTTATTGTACATGGACAGGCATTTTCTGAACTGAAAATGCCGCATGATACAGTGCTGGAAGCAGGTTTTGCCGATTTTGGTGAATCAGTGGGTCATGCACAGAAAAAACGTTTTTGCTGCAGGAAGGAGGATGCGTGTTTAGCAAGGTGTTTGGCATTGGTTTGTCTGGAATCGATGCTTATGAAGTTTCTGTGGAAGTGGATGTCAGTGATGGACTTCCGGCATTTGTGATGGTAGGAGTTCTGGCAGCAGAGGTCAAAGAGGCCCAGGATCGGGTAAGAACTGCTCTTCGTAACGGTGGTTTTACATTGCGTCCGCAGAAAGTGACGGTGAATTTATCACCGGCTGGAGTACGGAAAAGTGGTACTGCGTTTGATCTGGCTATTGCAGCCGGAGTATTAGGTGCGTATGGGGTGATAGACTGTACGGCATTTCAGGATGTAGTACTGCTGGGAGAATTAGGATTAGATGGACAAGTACGCCCGGTGAGAGGTGTTTTGTCCATGGTGATGGAGGCGAAGAGATGCGGTAAGAAGATTTGTGTTGTTCCGCAGGACAACGTGCGTGAGGGACAGATAATTCCGGGAATCCAGATGATTGGTATCCAATGTGTGAAAGAATTGCCAGAGTTATTAAGAAAAAGAAGTCAGAAGGACAGAAGGGGATTGACAGAAATACTGCAGGAGAGCTGTGAGTCAGAGCAGGAGAGGTATCCGATAGATTTTAAAGAAGTGCAAGGACAGTTTTTGGTACGCCGTGCTACGGAAGTGGCGGTTTCTGGAAGGCATCATATCCTGTATATTGGTTCTGCCGGAAGCGGTAAGACCATGATTGCAGAAAGGATCCCGACGATTCTGCCATCGGCCAGTATTGAAGAACAGTTGGAAATATCCAGGATCTACAGTGTGTGCGGGATGCTTTCCAGAGAACATCCCCTTATGCGAAAACGACCATTTCGCAGTCCCCACCATTCCAGCAGCATCCAGGCATTGGCCGGAGGGGGAAAGTATCCAGTTCCAGGAGAATTATCACTGGCCAGTGGCGGCGTCCTGTTTTTAGATGAACTTCCAGAATTTCCCAGATATGCCATTGAGATTTTGAGGGAACCTTTGGAGAGCAGAAAGATCGTTATTTCCAGAGTCAATGGCAGGTATGAGTTTCCGGCGGATTTTATCCTTGCGGCAGCCATGAATCCTTGTCCCTGCGGATTTTACCCGGACCGAAATCGTTGCCATTGTACCGAAAACCAGATTCACAATTATCTTGGAAAGGTGTCGAAACCGATCCGTGACCGGATTGATATCTGTGTTGAAGCAGCAGCTGTTTCTTATGAGGAATTAAACAGTCGGAAGGAACAGGAGTCTTCAGAGACTATCCGAAAGCGTGTAGAACGTGTCAGGAAGATCCAGGAAGAACGTTTTCAGGGGACTGGAATTCATTTTAATGGAGAGATGAGTGGAGAGATGATCCGGAAATTCTGCGTTTTGGAGAAGGGAGAAGAAGCGTTTTTCCGTGAGTTGTATCAAAAAAAAGGATTCAGTGCCAGAGGCTATGGAAAAGTATTAAAGGTAGCGAGAACCATCGCAGATATGGAAGGAGCGGAGCTGATCGGTCATTCCCATTTATGTGAGGCTATTGGATATCGCAGTTTGGAGGAAAAGTATTGGAACGGCAATTAAGAAGTGTGGAATCAGAACGACGGGCAATAGAACGCGAATATCTATACTGGCTTACGAAAACACCATCCCTGGGAGCGGTCAAGATCCGGAAAATGTGGGAACGGTTTCAGTCCTTTGAATGTATATATAATATAGAACTATAAATGAGCAAATTTGAAAAATTGCACAAAACTACACTGCGAATTTCATAAATGAATCAAAATCATTGCTTTCCTTTGCGCATTGAAAAAGATAACGATACTTTTCCAGCTGAATGGTATCACAGATTTCGTGATATCCAGTTTCAAACGAACAGAACCTACCAGTACCCACTGCACACATGAAATGTGCCAGTG
>QUFC01000023.1 GCA_003478355.1 Lachnospiraceae bacterium AM48-27BH | reverse complement strand
CGGGAAACCTTTACGGACAAGGTTGTGCGCCTTATCCAGAACGACAGCGGCGATGAAACCGCTTAAAAGCAAGATACTATTTTCTTGTTCCTTATTGACAAAACCCGAAAGGGGCTGTTGCTCCATAGATGAGTGATTATCTATGGAACCGCAGCCCCTTTTGCTGTATGAAAGCGGAAGCTGCAGCGCTATCATCTATTGATGATTTTGCGACAGCTTTTTCTTCCTTATATTAATGAAGGAGTATTTTACCGCTTATTCCAGTGTGCCAGTTACTGATTGCGGGATGGCGAATTCCACCGCGCCCATGTAAGCGGGGGCAACATCCGTTTCATCAAAGGTGATCACAAGTTCGCCTTTTTCATTGAAATAAAAGCTTTCATCGCCTCGTAATTCTTTAAAATCCCATTCTGGCATATCGCTGTTGTAAAAATAGGTGACAGAGGAATCGGCGGCCATTTGTGCCTGCATCTGTTCCTTTATATTGTCGCTGATCGCAGTGAGCATTTCTGGCTTGTTGCGGAAAAGATCAGACAAAGAAATCATTTTGCCGGTGCGTTTATCAATGGTGAAAACTTTGGTATATTCGGTTCCACTGGCCATTACCAGAGTGGTATCAATTCGCAGGCAGAGATAGTTGGGGGTATCCGTTACCACCTGATAGGAAGAAGTGAGCGAGTAATTGCCCTCTCCCTGGGATGAGCGCAGGTCGCTTTCATACTGTGCGATTAAGGCATTGGCATATTCTTCGATGCTCTGGTTGACCTCTGCCGGTGCAGACTCTATTTCTGGGACATCCACTTTAGCTTCAAAGTGATTGGTCTGGTCTTCGTAAGTCCGGAAGGTGACGATTTTGGAGATTGGGCCAAGGATAGGGACATTTTCCATGGCATTTGCAATGGTAGGGTTTATGTTTGTGAGGATTACCAGCGCGGCCATGGCTGCCACAGCAGTTGCACCGGTGTTCCGTAAAATATAAATAATATGTGATTTCTTTTTCCGTTCGCCTGATTTTGTGGAATGTGACTGGACAGCGGTTGCTGCCTTGCCCTGTGCAATTCCAGCTAAAATACGTTCTTTGGCATGTGGAGAAACGGGGATCTGTTCATATTCCTGCTTTAATTCATCAATAGTGTGATTGCTTTCTTTCATAGTAAGAACTCCTTTCCGAATTAGTTGGTGTCAGGTGCTTCCAGGTTGATACGCAGCTTTTTTAAAGAACGGTAAAGCCTGGTTTTTACAGTACTCAGATTTTCATTTACAGCCAGTGCAATATCTTCCAGTTTCATATCTTCGCAATACCGTAGGACGACGATGGTACGGTTTTGAGGTTCCAGGCTCTCTAGGGCATTTTTTAAATCTGTTTCCTGGTAAACATCTTCCGATGCCTGTTCTGGAAGCTCTCCAGGCAGATCTTCTTTTTTTCTGCTTCTTAAAAGATCCATGGTGGTATTTACTACAATCCTGCAGATCCAGGAATAAAGTTTGGAGGGATCTTTTAAGGAGTTGCACTGGCATATCGCTTTGCAGGCGCTTTCCTGAACAATATCCAGGGCATCATCTTCATTGTAAACATAGCTGTAAGCTAACCGGTATAGCCGGTCATATTTTTCAATCAAGACCTGTTCGGTCTCTACGGTAATGGAATCCCGCGCGCTAGAATGGATCATTACATAATTTCCTTTCTTTTTGTTTTCATATATTAGACGGATAAAGAGAAGAAAAAGTTGCAAGGAAATTATAACTTGATCTGTATTTTTTATGCAATTATTTATTTATAATAATGCCGCTTCCAGCAATATGAAATGTTCCTTGTTAATTAGAGCCATCAATGCTATAATCAAACCAAGATTATTTCTTTCGATGATAGTGGCCTCTGGCTATGGGTGAGATCTTGCGGATCATTGAAAAGGGGTAGTCTATTTTTTAGTCAATGCATGAGTGTGCATTGGCTTTTTTATTTTATAGACGAACCAGGAAAGGAGAGAAACTATGTCCGAGGTTACACGGATGTATGAACTGCTCTATGAAGAGCGATGGGATGAAAAAAAGCAAAAGGAACGACGGAATGAAGCGGCATTTTTTTCACCGGAGAGTCCGATCACCAGAGAAATTCCAATCGAAGAATTGTTTGATGTTCTTGATGCCGGAGTATGGGCATATCAGACGCGGTACAATTCGGAGGCACTGGTGCATAGCTTTTTTGAACAGATCAAGCGCTGTTCTGTAGTGAAACGACGGAGAATGCTGTAAGAGGAGGGAGAAAGTGAGCAATATTGTAAAATGGGCAGCAGTCAGTGATGAGGAAACTTTCGCAAAAGTTCGAGTGGAGTTTTCCTTCGGTGATGGAAGTGCTGTTCAAAAAACAGTTACGATGGCCGATTTCATCAGGCCATGAGCACGATTGAAGCGGAGCAGGAGAGATGCCTTGAAATCGGACAGATACCAAACGGATTTTATGACGGGGTACTGATACAGAATAAGGAACAGAGCTTTGATGTGATCATCACGGTTTCAGCACATCTGGGGGTTATTTATCTGTTTGGAGTACCAAAACAGGTTGTGTTTCCGGATCTGGCATTTCTATTTAAGGTAAGAGAGGGGATGTTATCCGCCTCTTTTTGTTTTGCCTTAAAGCGGGATGCATCCGGGATGATCGGGCCGGCCAGCAGGTTATGTTATTACCCATTTGGAAATGTATATGATAATGGGAGAATATGTTGGGGAAATACGGTATTTCCGAAAATGACTTCGATCAAAGATGCGGAGAAGCTGATCCAGTCATTTTTTGATGCAGAAACCAATAATGATCTGTACCAGAACCGAATCGTGGAGCATCCGGAATTTAAAGAACAGTCCGGTCTTCTGGAAACACTTAAGGAAATGGAAGTGTTCCCACAGAAATGGCTGCAAGAAAACGGAAATCAATTAAGCAACTTATGTGTTGCGATAAGAGGAGGAAAATAGGTTATGCAGATGAGTTTTTTTGATTTTGAGGAATTTAATGAGCTGAAGGCTGAGGCAAAGAAGAAAGAGGCACCGAGAAAGAAGAAGGAAGAAAAGCAGAAGAAAAAAGCTGCGCCGAAAACGGTTTACAAGTTGCCCCTTACGTTAAAGAGTGTTGCTGGTGATCTGATGATGACGGAGGGAACAGGAACAGAGGAAGAGGTGAAGCAGTTTCTGGCAGAGCAGGGCCCATTCTTTGCAATCTGTGATGTTTCAAAGAAAGATGATGCATATTTGTGCCGCCCAAAGAATCATGAAGGAGTGGAAAAAGGAACCATCTCGGTTGACGGAATGCAGGTGTTCTTTGGAGCAGAAGCAGTGGATGTTACGGCATTAACAGGTGAAGTGGACCTTACAAATCTGTTTGAGTATGTGTTAAAGAGCAAGGGGCTTAGCGGATTAAAGCTTACTTTGTTTAAAAACGAAAACAATGTTGTGCTCCTTCCGGCAGAATCTTCTGCAATCACCGTACCGTTTGAAGATACAGAAGAGATCATGGTACTGAAAGCAGGAGAAGAGCTTACCATTGGAATCAGCGAAGAAGCAGAGACACTTGAAGAACAGCTCAAGGAACTTGATGGTTATGGAACCTTATATGATCTGTACCCGTGTGGCGAAAAATACTATCTTGGCCCGAAGTATGCTGGTGCATCCAGTGCCAGTACGGTTAAAGTGACCAAGTATGCCATTGACGGAGTTAAGTTATCTCTGATGTTTACCTCATATGACTTATCTTCAGAGGATTTTGGCGGTAAAAAGTCCGTCACGGAAGAGGATCTGCTGAATTTCCTGGATGCAAAAGGACATCTGGAATACCGGCTGGCCGGTGCGGTGTTTACCTGGCTTGGAAAAGACAAGAACATTCTGTATGTGGGAACAAAGGGCAGCAAAAAAGGTGCGGATGATAAGGAAACACTGGATAAAATGCAGCTTTCCATCGGAAGACAGCGGGTGATGTATCAGGGAGAAATCTATGAAATTCTGAACCATCCATGCTTTTACTGCGGAAGTTCATTGGAAAGTGACCAGAAACTCTTTATCTGGAAACTTGAAAAAGTGGATATTTCTTATTGGTTAGCTATATCACAGTTTTTTTGCGAAAACTGTGACAGCGAAGTAGCTGTGCATCTTTTTTATGATCCAACAAGAAACAACTTTAAGTGGTTTGTGCCCTTTCAGCAGGTATATCATGCATCCGTTGAAGCAGAACGGGAGCCTTATTTAGAGTGTTATGAAGTTTCAGGATTGGTAAAAGTTGGAGAATTTCATTCCCATGGCAGGATCCCGGCCTTTTTCTCTGCCACAGATGATGAGGATGAAACATTTCCTGGACTTTACGGCGTGGTATCCTGCGGCGATGACAGGAAAGTTTATCGAGCTGTACTAGGGGCAGATAAACAGATTTTTCTCACAAAAGAACAGATGAAAGCGGTTGTTTATGATTCCGGCGAGGATCGGCAGTCCTGGGTTTTGGGCTGGTTTCATCAGTCTACAACAAGAGCAACGGAAATGGAAGCCACTATATTGTGCTGGTGGGGCAGGAAAAGACAAAAGCCATTTATGTTCCATCGTATGAAATGGCACGATTTTTTGAAGGTATTTTCCATGTGTATTCCATTGACCGCGGCCTGCGGAAAGATTACTGTCCGCAGGATCATCATTTTCTGATTTCAGCTGAGGAGCTTACCTGGAGAAAAGGAGATCCTTTGCTGTGTGGATGTGGTTATGCTGATCAGCTGGTCGCATTATTATAATCGGAGGGGGTAGGTTTATGATTGAAAAATTGGAGGAGTATGGCCGGTTTCTGTTCGGTTGGGCATTCCGGGCGATGCAGAGTGAGATAACAATGCAGGAATCCCTGAATGCAAAGTCAGAGAGAGCCTATCTTACAGGAACGGAAATTGCATTGTTAGAGGATAGCAGTCTTTTTATCATTGGAATTGGTATTCTGGTGCTTATGGAAGCCTTTTTTGTTGTGGTTATTATATCCTTATTGCTGCATGGTGTGATGAAGCTGATCAGACTATGTTTGGCGAAGGGGTATAGCTGTCTCACAAGGAAAAAGAGATCCCGGCAGCGTGCAGCGGCCAGGAGGATCCAAAAGCGCCAGGAAGCGCTTCTTTTACAATACGTTCTGGAATCTGAAGAAAGGACAAAAGAGATGCCGGATGTGTTAAAACTGCCAGAATTTATGGTAAACAGGGAAAGGAGAAACAAACATGCGTATTAATCTGCATGTAATTGTGATAGGAGCTGGCTTGACCGGCTCCTTCTTTTTAAAGGAAATGATTGCGTATCTTCATATGAAACAGGAAAATTTGATCCGGACGGATATTACGGTTTTTGATCCTGGTTCAATCGGTAAAGAGGACCTTGGCGCAGTCTATATCCGGGAGGATCTTGGCCAGAACAGGGCACTTTTATTATCAGAACTTTTGAAAGAACAGTATGACTATGAGGTAATGGCTGTTCCGGGAGATTTTTCTGTAGACAGTCCAGTACTACAGATTTCCAAACGGGATTATGTTTTTATGATTGATTGCAGCGATGGGAGTATTCCCGGAGACTACCGAATGGAATGGAAAAAACTGTCTGCGAAAAGAAAACTGTATCTGAAATTCGGAGATGCAGAGCTGTATGTGGATGACGGAAGCGGAGAGAAACTATTTTTTTCAAATACGGAAGAGAAAAGCGAAGATTTTGTCTGGAAGCATTTGGAAAGAATGTTTTTGGTGAACCTTGCTATGTCAAAGATTGTGGCTGTCTATGAAGAAGGACAGATTGAATGCGGGACATTTTGTGTGAATGAAAAAATGGCCCAAATAGGACCACAGCTTCATAACGACCAGAAGCTGGATCTTTCTCTGGGCCGGAAATCAACCGAAGTTTATCATTATCAACTGGTTGTGGTAGGCACTGGTGGGACCGGTTCTTATTATCTGAAGGAATTAGGGGCGATCCTTTCATCCTTAACGAAGGAGGAACGCAACTCCTATGCATTGTCCATAATCGATGGAGACCGGGTGGAGCAGAAGAACCTTGACCGTCAGAATTTCCTGAAAGATGATGTTGGCCAGCATAAGGCAATGGTACTGGCACAAGCTCTTAGAGACCATTATGGGATCGAAGTAAGAGCATATCCAATGTACATTGACTCCGCAGAGCAGTTAAAAGTGGTCTTTAAACAGATGTCAGGAGCGTATTATAGACGCACGGTCCCGATCCTGATTGGGTCAGTTGATAATCACCGGGCCAGACAGGAAATGGAAAAATGGTTCCGTCAGACACCTACTGGTATCTGGATCGATGCGGCAAATGAATTTCACACTGGCGAGGTTGTAGCTGCAGTCAAAAAGAATGGAAAGATGCTGTCGCCTTCCAGGCCGTATTATTTCCCGGAAATCATGCGAAGCCGGGAAAAACGGGCAAGTGAATTAAGCTGTGGGGTGATCAACCAGTCTTCACCGCAGCATCGGATTACCAATATGGCTGCGGCGATGCTGGCTTTATCAGCTACTCTCGGAATTTTAAGAAACGGGTTCCTTCCATATAAAATAGTTTATTTTGATGTGTTTAAGGGAAATGTTATTCCGGTAAATGCGGGGGCAGAAAGGGGAATATTTTTTGAAGATAGTGAATAAAGAGCGTTATCAGCAGCTCTTCGATCATCCGGAAGAACTGCGTAAGATCATTGCCTATGCAAAGCGTCTGATGCAGTATGAAAAATGCTTTGATTATTCTTTTCGGGATAACTGCATGAAGATGGAACTTTTACAGGTAGCGGTACAACGCATCCTGCAGGAATATGGGATTGAAGTGGGGGAAGTTTATGATTTATCGATCGAATGGATTGAGTCAGACGATGAAGATGACTTCATCAGTGAAAATGAAGAAGTACTCTTTTGTGTAGAAACTCCATATCCTGGAATTATTGGATTCACTGATGTAGTTTCTGCCAGTGAGGATGATACAGAAACCTTGGAACTTTTTCCAGAAGAAGTAAGAGCAGAGCTGAAGGAATATCTGGGGGAATGTGGAACGATGGTACTTACTTTGGACGTTGTGGAGCAGGTAATAAGCTGGTACGAAAAAAGTAAGGATCGGAGACTTTGTGAAATTGCATTTGAAGCATATGATCTGTTTTGCCGGTCTTTAAGTGTTTCGTATTCGGCTGGGACAGACTTTATTCAGATTGCTGATCATTCCTACTGGTTATATAATCCAGAAGAGAACACCGGCTGGGAGGACATGTTTCCAGTATCCCCGGTATGTGACCTATGCGGGATTGTTCTTTATGTGTTAGGAAAGGCAGGAGGAGTATGCTAAATCTGAGCAATTATAAGGAACACTTTTGTGAATACATATTGTTCCGGTACGCATGGGAGAATGAATTTGCGGAAGAACATTTTCCGGAAAATCTATACGAATATTATGACAGTTTTGCAAAAGCTTATCGGTATCTGATTGAAAAAATAGGATACCAGGTTGTTTTCTGTGGAGTGACAACATCTGCAGAACAGATCCTGGAACCTATTCTTGCAAAATGCAGAATGAATTATGAACAGTATCATAATTTACTGAAACTTTATGATCAGGATGAACCATACCTTATGCTGGTGCTTCAAGATAACCAGCAGACCGATCAAAGAGGCTTAAATGTATTTGGCAATGTGTTTAATGGAGGCGGTCTTTATATTTCCTATGGTACATACAAAGATAATGTGCCGGCCTGGAAAACATGTCTGCTTGCTGCGAAATTGGAAATGTGTTATCGGCTAAAGGAGGAGCGCTTGTGGAAGTATTAAAACAGGTGATCCGGCTCATGAAAAGGATAGAAGGTGCTTTCTGTCCGTGGAGTTATCTGGATCAGATGGACTATTTTCAACAGGGGGGTTGCAACGAAGAAGAGGCATATGCGTATGCAAATTCCAACATGGGCAGATCTGCCAGGTATTATCCACATTATCAGATGTGGGTCAGCCATTTAGTAAACCGGCTGATCAAAGCAGGTATTATAACCTGTGAGTATGAGACGGCAGAACTAAGAATGGAGGATGTACCGGTTGAAAATCTTCTATGTATTGTCAGTGATGAATGCTCTGAGGGATTGAAAGTGGCAGATGGACAGAGGAAAAGAACGATTGATGCCATTATGAAGGCATTAGGGTTTGAATTATTGGAAGTTGCTGAATTGGAGGATCTGGATCATATATTGTCCAGGGATCAGAAGGCGGCATTTTACAGAGCATTTGATGAATTCCGATGCGATTTTTATGGAGAAGAGCGAGAGTTTGTCATTGTACTCATAAAAGGAGAAAATGCACCGCTTCTTTCTGAAACGGATATTTTCATGGAACTGGATTATTTTGTGATTTCATTTGAAGATTTTTTCATTATGATATATCCTTCCGAAACTGGATTTTGCGATGGATACGTGGAAATCACATATGGGATTGGCTTCTTGTCATGGAATCTTATCCCATTATTACAGATGCTGTATGGAAAGTTAAATGGAAATGTCGAAGAATTTTTTAAACATTCTGTCATGGAACAGGAAGCGCAGCCATTATAGTGTAACCAATGAGGGCACGGCTTCGCTTCATTGAGTACGAATTACTGAGAAAGTGAGTGGAGAAAATGGTGAAAATTGTATATGGAACGGAACCATACCGTATTGACCATGAAGTACGGAAATTAGCAGAAAATACGGCATATTATGTGCAGGTATTTGATGACATGGATGGAGTGAAAGAATTTCTGCAGAGCATTTCATTCTTTGGTGTACCATGTGCCATTTATAAGGTGGAGGATGTGAAAAAAGAGAGGAAGGAACTCTTGTATCTTATGGAAGAGTGTCCGGAAAGTTCCTGTTTGATCATTCGGACGGAAAAGCCTGACAACAGCAAGGACTGGAATGCATGGAAAAGTAAGCATGGCATATGTTGTGATAAGCTGAATGGAAAGTCTTATCAATGTTGGATCCAAAAAGCTTTTCAGTCCTTAGATTGTCCAATACCGGAGCCGATGCTACGATATTTTATTGACAGGAGCGCTTATGCATACCAGGAACGCAGAGACGGGAAAGATGAGACGACAGATCTTTACCAGATAGCTATTTTCATTAAACAGATTGCATTTGCGTCCATGGATACTGGAGTGAACAAAGAGACGATTGACCAGGTTGTTCCTGCAGCAGTGGGGAAAAGCTGGGAATTGGCATCAAAGCTTTTACTGGATCCTATGGAAGGTATGAAGCTTGCGGTGGAGTTGTTCGATCATGGGAATAATAGCCTTAAGCTTTATGGGCTGCTTCTTCGGAATTACCGGGTTGCGAAAAAAGCGTTATTGTTGTCAGATATGAAGGAAAATGAAATTTTAAAGCTTTTAGGCCTTACGGAAAAGCAGATGCGGGGAATACGGGCCTATCGGAAATTACCGGAAGAGCGATTGGATACGGTAATGTCGATATTGATAGAGGCAATGAACAGAACGAAAATTTCTTTTGGAAACGAGAGAAATCTATTTATCCAGACTATGGCAAAATTGATTACATTATAATAGGAAGAAACCCAGACAGAGATCAGTGATAATCGTGTCTGGGTTTTTTATGTGCGCCCGGCGGCGCACGTTTCGTTTGCGCGCCATGGGCGCGCTCTCGCAGGTGAAAGTCCTGAACATGCCCAGGTAGTGGGAAATGTATAGCTGAACAGCAAGGGTATCCATCGTGAGGTGGAATCTGAAGGAAGCTGTAGGCAAATCCTTGGTCCGACGGACAGAAATCGCATATGAGGCTAGGCTTCGAGAGATAAGCTGGCGAAAGACAGCAAAGTCTAATAACTACCACATTTGTAGAAGTAGAGTAATCAGCTGCGAGTACATTATACGGAGTAATGATTATCAAAGACAATATCTCAAATATATGTGCGGAAGTAATTTCCATAAGACTGGAATTTACTCTTGCCAACTGGAATTTAAATATACATTCAAGTTCTTTCATTTTCTTCATCAGTATGTTATAATTATTTAGAACGCATGTTCTTTTTGGAGAGGAGGGGAGCCCATTGTATCTGAAAGTATGCCAACAACTAAAACATCTATCAAAAGAAGAATTTCTCATCCTGCGTGAATTATGCCACACTGCTTTTTCGTCCCTTATGGCGCTTCGTGACTTTTTAGGTTATGGCGTCCACTATTTTGCACTAAGCAAATTAGTGGAAACAAGTTCCACGCAGGGCATTTAGCCCCTTAATTTGTTCTTTTGGGAGCCTTCCAGTCTCCCGGCGAAGCCATCCCTTTCGGTCCAGGACGGTACCCGTCCTACATGCTGGATGAGACATCCAGCACTACCTCAGCAAGTGACGCATTTACTTCAGAATCAAAATTAATAGTCGATTTGCCGACCATAGCTATCGATATCATATTCAGAGCCGTCTTCGGTTTTTACATGTGCTTTATTAGAGTCAAAGATAGTTACCTCTGTATAGATTGCTTCTGTAAGTATGTGCCCCTCGCTTGATAGATGGCCATATTTTCCGGTACTATCTTGGTATCTGGCAACTCCACCATAATGGTGATTCAGATCATCTCCCAAAATATAGTAAACAAGTGACGTGGCCCACCACAAAAAATAGAGAAAATAGGTTTATTATAAAATGTTTCAGAATTTTGATAATGCAATAAGATACTTGACAGAATATAAAAAATGTAATATCATTAATACAAATAAACTGAGATTAATGGGAGGAAATTGAATGAAAACTTTCAAGCGTTTTGTTGCATTTGGCTTAACATTGAGTATCATAATGTGCTCAACTGCTGCATCGACTTTTGCAAGTGAATCAACTCAAGGACGAGCTTCCAATAGTACGGAAGTGCATGACTTCCTTGTAAGTGGCTTAGCAGCTGCGGAAGCTGTGTCAGAATTCGAAGATACAACCAAAACTAAATTTAGTGTTGAAGATTTTTCAAATCTTAATATCACTGATGATTGGGAGACGGATGCGGAAGCTTTCCTCAATGATTACCTCGCTTCAAGAAGTATATATAGAATAGAAACGTTAGCTCAGGACGAGGAGTTACAAGAGGCAAAAGCGACATCTATTGCGTATTCGATAGATTGTGCTGAATGGAGCATCGAGCAGAACCGTGCAAAAGATATAGCCAAAGAAGCAAAGTATATGTTTATATCTCATTATGTAGATCGAAAAGATTATTTTTGGAATCAGGGAAAGGCTGCTTTACTTTTAGATGGAGAACAACGTTCAGGTCCTGATGGAGCTTTGGCAAGGTGGCTGACGGCTTCTGATCGACAGGCATATGATACTTATATGAGTTCAACAAAGGTTTCAAGTTCGATACAAAAAGTTGGGTCACTGGCTTCTGGGATTTCTTCATTAAAAGGTAATTATGAGACGTTAACAGAAGGATATGAACATTTTGTTCTTACAAGAAATGTTTTTTCTACAGCATTGGCTGAATTGCTCAATGGATTTGACGCGAGCTTAAATAAAGAAGATCTTTGTGAGGATTCAAAGTGGATGGTAAATCAGATGATATCCAAGTGTTCGGAAGATCCAAATGTTCGCTTGAATGCTTTAGTTCAACAGTATATGGAAGATGATACTATTCTCTTAAATTATGGAGAAGTTGATAAGGAAAAATTGATTCAAAATTCGGCTGTGGTTGTTTGCAGCTATATCCTTGGTGGATGTGCGGGAGTAGCGGGATCTGTTTTGGGAACTTTAACATCTACAATGATTAGTTTTACTATCGAAACATATACAGATTTTTTTAATTATGTGGCGTGGTTATCGTTACAGTACGGCTATAGTGGCAGGTACGCACTGCGCTTTTCTGACTATGCGGGGATATAACGAATATGAAATATATACAGTTTTACCCGGAATGTGTTATAATTACTGCAGTCGTATTGTATATTAAACATTTACTCTATCCTTATGATTTTCGTGAAAAATTTCCTTATGACGATCCGCCGCCGAAGTTTTTTGGTTCTTTCTCATTGGGGGAATTAGTACAATATATAATCCAAGTATTAACGTTACCTATTATAGGATTTGCTATGATTCCTTTGCAATTTTTAGGGAAGGTAGCGGATGTAATACTTATAATTTTATTAGTTATGTGGTGGTTTATACCAACAGGACTTGCTAGAAAAATAGATGGCTGGTAATAGAAAAGCGTCCCTGTATAAAAGCAGAGGACGCTTTTCTATTGCAGTAAGATATGTTTTAGAAAGAGCGAAAGGCATTTGTGAAGATAAAATAAATTCTTTTCATCAGATGAGAAGGGTGCAATCGAGTAGGAGGCGGTGACTAACCGCCTCCTACTCGATTAGTGTTTCTAAGCGTCTGATTGCCCGTACATCCCCAATAGATATAGCTCCATTTGAAAAATGCTGTGTATTGCTATTGATAATATGAATTAAAACAATATATTGATAATAAAATCATTAGAATTGCAACATATTAAATGTAAATTGATAATTTTATAACCAACGCCATCTTCAAATTCATACTAAAATAATTGAAACGGGAGGTGGGAAAATGGCCAATGCGCAGCAAGAGGATTTTGTTCGTAGACGGATTACGGAATTGAGACTAAGCAAAAACATTTCTGAGCACAAAATGAGTCTGGATTTGGATAAAAGTGGATCATATATACGTGGCATAACTAGCGGAGCGGCCTTACCGTCTCTGAAAGAACTGTTTAAAATAATTGCCTATTTAGATATGACGCCGGCAGAGTTTTTCGCACCACTGGATGATGAAGATACCACATACAGAAAAGTGTGTGAAAAATTACGGACTATGAATGAATCGGATATTGAAAAGATTAATACTTTTATAGGGTGGATTGAAAAGTAGAAATTGCTTGAAACTTGAGAGGGATGCTTTAGGGGCATCCTCTTTTTTCTTTTGCTAATTGGAAATCGGTAGTATAATGGGGGAAACCGTATTCGGGGTGTTGCAGATTTTCATCAGAAGTCGAAATATTCTGATTATAGCAGGGTAATGCATAATTTAGGAAAACGGGAGGAAAGAGGAATAGGTAAGGTTTTGATCGTGATCGACATGCAGAACGATTTTGTGACAGGAACTCTTGGCAATCAGGAAGCGCAGGCAATTGTTCCAAATGTGCAGGCAAAAGTAAAAGAGTATGCGGACCGCGGGGATTGGATAATTCTTACCAGGGATACCCATGAGGAGAATTATCTGGACACGCCGGAGGGGAAAAAGTTACCAGTGAAGCACTGCATCAATGGAACGGAAGGCTGGCAGATCGTGCCGGAGCTGGAAGTGGAAAACTGCGAATATATAGACAAACCGACCTTTGGCTGGCTTAACTAGGAGGGCTTTGGATCAAACGATGAGATTGAACTGGTTGGAGTTTGCACGGATATATGCGTGGTCTCCAATGCGTTGATCCTGAAAGCTAAGTATCCGGAGGTGATAATTTCAGTGGATGTAAGCTGCTGCGCCGGAGTTACACCAGAAAAGCAAGCTGCTGCGCTGGAAACGATGAAGAGCTGCCAGATTGATGTGTATAGACAGGAACAGTAAAAGGGAGTACATGGAAATTTATAGTGGTTCTTTGCCAGAAAGTATTCTATAATAATCTTGTATAGGCATTTTGCTCCCCGTCGAAAGGCACAAAAAATTATGTGTATGCAATCATTTAGAAGGCTCTTTCTCAGTACTATATTAAAGGGAAAGAGCCTTTGGTATATCGTGAAGAAATAATCTAATAAATGGGTTATCGGCTATAAGAATTGATAATGTAAAATGTAGGTTTTGCGCTGGTCATATCGGGCAAAGTATTGTATAATAATTAACAAGTACACAATTCTGACATCATAGAATACGCATAAGTGTGTACTCATTAACCTAAGAAAGCTCTTCCTTTACAGGAGGAGCTTTTTTAGGTCAAAATTTAGACACAGTGCTGAGAAAGCGTTTTTGCAATTATTCCTATCTTTTTTCAAATATATCGTCATAAATTTGAACGATGTTCCGCTCAATATTAACGCCATGCAAAAAGCTGAAAGGAATATGGTGGGATTGGATTGTTTGCATGAATTTATAATAATTGCTGTGGCCAAGTGTATCCGTAAAGAGGATAACCCGTTCTGCCTTTAAGAAGGACATATTATCTACGGTGCTTGATACGGATGCGCTGACAAATTTCCAGTTTGGGAACTCCTGTCGAAGCTTTTTAACCCAGTTTTCATTACCACCCACAATCGTGATCCGTTTCGCTGCAATTGCTTTTTTCATTTCTGAAATCGGAATATTTACAGTAGGAGAAGCGTCCTCAGTGCTGTTGTAAACAAATTCTCGCAGAGTCGTGAGTGATTTTGAGATGGCATTTGCAGGATGGACACATTGCAATTCCAGGCTCTCATAACGAAAAGCATATTCAGGAAAATTTTGATATTATTGATTTTGAACTTACACTGGATGAAATGGAACAAATTGCTTCTTTGGATAAAAATGAGCGCCTGGGCGATTGGTAAAGGAGACACTATGAAACGATTTTTGATATTTATTCTATCGAGTATTATGGTATTGGCACTCACAGCTTGCGGAAATAGTTCTTCGGCAGAAATTGTTTCAGAAGGTGAAACAAGGACATCTAATAATAGGGATATACAAACGGAACCAGCAGTTCCGGCAAACAGTACGCAGCAGAACACTTTACAAGCGGATGACACCGCACAATCTGAAAAAATAGAAGGAGGCAGCAATATGTTAGTAGCTTATTTTTCTCTTGACGGTGAGCAGTACGGTGTTGGTGTAGTAGAGGAAGGAAACACCAGCATTATCGCTCGCATGATTACGGAGTAAACAGGAGCCGATTTATTTGAAATCAAACCGGAAACACCATATCCGACCACCTATCAGGGGCTTCTGGATGTATCCAGACAGGAAATGGCAGACAATTCCCGCCCGAAAATTGCTGACACGGTGGACAATATGGATAATTATGACACGCTTTTTATCGGCTATCCCAACTGGTGGGGCGATATGCCAATGATCATTTACAATTTTTTGGAGAGATATAATCTGTCGGGCAAGACCATTGTTCCGTTTTGCACCCACGGCGGCAGTGGGCTTTCCAATACGGAATCTACGATTGCCGATATTACAGAAGGCAAAATGAAAGACGGTTTCGCAATTCCCGGCACGACTGCCCAGAATGACCGTGATACAGCCAGAAACAATGTGACGGACTGGCTCAGAGAGGATGGATTTATTGAATAAAAAGTTGAGAATTGCCGTAGACAGTGGAATGGTTCTGCTTTTGCCTTTGCTGAAGGCATATTCTCTGGTGGGAGAAACCGCCCATGAATATCTCGGCATTGGAATGTCTCTACTTTTCGTTGCCCATCATATTTTGAATGTTGCATGGTGGAAACATCTGCTGCGTGGAAAGTACACACCACTCCGTATTTTAGGAACAGCGATAGACTTGGCACTGGTGGTTATTATGCTGGCTTTGCCAATCAGCGGCATGATTCTATCCCGTTATGTATTTCGTTTTCTGCATCTTGGTGGAGCAGCCACAGCAAGGACAGTGCATCTACTGGCTTCCTATTGGGGATTGGTGCTAATGAGCTTCCACGCCGGTATGCACGGCAATAGGATAATGGAAGTATTCCGAAAAATCACTACTACACAGCAAACCTCTAAAATCAGGACTTGGAGTTTGCGAATGATAATAGTGTTGTTAGCAATCTGCGGTCTTTATACTTTTATAAAAAACAAAATCGGATTATATCTATTTTTGAGGACACAATTTGTATTCGTTGATTTTTCGCAACTGGTAGTGTGGTCACTTATAGATTATCTGTTTGTGAGCATTTTATTTATAGTCCTGGGATATGTTTGTACTTACCTTATACGTCTTAAGCATATCCATAAATATAACCACTGACAATTGTCGGTGGCTCAGACTGTAGACAAAGTGGTGCTTGACCTAATAGTCAAACACCACTTTGTCTACAGTCTGAGAGCTGTCGAGAAAACAGCTCTTTTATTAATGCTATTTTTTTTATAAATCGATCATACAAGTACAGCGCCACAATGATTGCCGGAGCATAGACAAAAATATTTACAATAGCCTGAATGAGAATACCACCGAGATAAGTTGATATAAAACCAAATGCCATTTTTCGTTTGCACCGTCCTTCCCTGTTTGGTAAAAAAGAGAATATCTAATGTATCTTTAATGATATAGAATCCTTTATGCATTGTCAATCTGCTTTCATCAATCTTATATTATTCAATCAAAATATGTAAGAAAATGGTAAGCCCATTGTTCTTGTCAGACAGGATAATCCTATCTATAATAATGGCAGAAAGAGTATTGCTGGCTATATCTGTAATTGTTCATGGAAAGAGAAGTGGGGAAATTTATGAGAAAATGGATTTGCATCTTGTTGGCAGCAGGAATTGCAGCTGGCCTTATGAGTGGCTGCAGCAGAAATGTGGGAACGCAGGAATCGGCAGTGTGGCAGGTACTTGAAACCGAAATTCTGGCAGAGAAAGCAGATGCATCAGGAGAGGTGGATTTCACGCATGATTATTCGGAAGAGATCAAAGCGGATATTGAAGATGTGGTATCGAAGTCGGAATCTCTGCAGAAAGAGCTGGAACAGATCGATACGATCATTCAGAAGTTTACTCCATTGGCAGAGAAAGCAGAAACGCAGGGAGAAATGAATGCATCTTCCAGATGGTTTTATGTGATCTGGGATACGGAGCTCAATAATCTCTGGAGCAGATTTATGAATTTGGCTGACCAGAAGACAAAGGAGAGCGTTCTTGCAGAACAGAGAAACTGGGTAGCCATGAAGGAAGAAGCAACATTGCTGAGTATCGGAAGCAGCGAAGAAAATGGCAGCATTTATCCTCTCCTTCAGAATTCTTTTCTGGAAGAAATTACGAAAAACAGAGCCTGTGTTCTTGCCAGTAAGCTGGCTGGGATAAAAGGAGAAGATTTCATGCTGCCGGACAGATCAAACAAATACGGCCTGTTTGTTGATAATCAGGGGACAGGAAATGTATATAGCGCATTGGTAACCAGGGAGGGATTGAACGGAGAGAATGAAGCGGTCATTTCGGTATACCGGACAGGAGAAACAAGAGGAACCTTTACGGATCATGGAAATGGAGAACTGGCCTTCGCATCGGATGATGGAAATGTACGGGGAATCATTCATATTGACGGGTGGAAGGGGGCAAGTTTTCATGTTACGGAAGTGACTGGTAACTCTGCTTTCACCGTTGGGAAAGAACTGGAATTTCCGTTCGCATTCTGATGCGGATGAAGTACATAGATAAATTCCTGCATGGAGTATTTCGGCATAGCTGTCCCGGAAAAGAGATGACCATATGAAGCAGAAAAAACGGATCTGGTGGACGTTCAATTTATGGGAAGCAGATGCATTTCAGCAATATCTGGAAGAAATGGCGCTGCAGGGCTGGTTCCTGGAAAACGTCGGCGGTTCTGTCATGAAATTTTACAGGGCACAGCCGGAAAAAAGAAGATACGCGGCGCTTCTGGTTCCGGGAAGCTCTTCCCTTACCGGCGCGGACAGCTGGAAGGCAGAACAGTTTCGCAAGGAGTGCCAGAAAGCAGGATGGGATTTTCAATGCAGCGGAACTTACTGGCAGATATTTTATAGCACCGATGAAAGCGTGAAGCTGACCGGAGATATGACGGAAGAGAGGCAGTTCCTGATTCAGAAAGCTCTTTCCTGGAACGGGTCTGCGAAAATTTCCTATCCTGTACTGGTAGTATTAAGTTTGTGGTCGTTATACAGCAATCTGCAGAATCCGGGAAAAATGTTTGCGGATCCCGTGGCGCTTATGCTAAATCCTCTGCTGCTTGGAATCTGCATTTCCTGGACGGTAACCTATGCGCGGCTGTTTCGATGGAACTGTGGGAATACAATGGCTATAAAAGAAGGCAGGCCGTTTCCGAGAATGAATCTGCAGCGGAAGGTAAGCTTTAAAAAGCGTATCATTCTATTAGATGAAATCCTGATTCTGGCAGTTCTGGCGCTGGCATTTTCTTCTTCCATGAGAGCCCTGGCCGGAACCATGCTTTCTTCCATTCTCATTGTAGTGATTTCCCTGTTTGTAAGGAACCTGCTCAGAAATAACGGCAACGGAAATGCCCGGGATGACTGGATGTCATATGCGGTTGGCGTTGGTGTGCTTTGCATGATTCTGATTTCCTTGTGTAATGCGGCAGCAACTCACTTTCTGGGAGCAGATGAACCGGATACCGGGAGAAAACATACGGTATTCGCTAGCTATCAGGCAAATGATGTTCAGATGAGCAGTTCTGGAAAGTCAGTAGGCGTTACCGTATATACCAGTCCCATTTCCTGGATCATTGCGAAAACCAGCAAATGCTATCCAAAGGATATGACAAAGTGGTGGGATCAGATGGAACTGGAACTTCCGGCAGAGCTGGGGGAACTTCCCGAGGGGACAGAAGTGTCCTGGTGCCGGTACATGGTCCGCAAAGATGGGGCTGAGCCTGTTTCGGAAGAAAATTTCTATCAGGATGAGCCGACTCTTGATGAAGTGATATTAAAAGACAGAAATCGTCTGGTTGTGCTGGATTATGGCGGTGGTATGAATTTTACCGACATGAAAGAAGCGGTAGACGTTTTTTATCAGGGGCAAACAGAGTAAATGCAAATGGTGCAAAGGAGATTATATTCATGAAAAAAGTATTCGGAATCGGAAGCTGTATGGTCGGAATAGTACTGGTTATTTCTGGTGCTGTGATGAAGCTGAAAGGACAAACAGCGGTTACTGTCATTGGAGGCGCAGACGGTCCTACCGCTGTGTTTGTTGCCGGAAAACTGAATGGTGATTTCTCTATCATACTGATTCTGATCGGAATTGTATTGTTGGCTGTAGCAGCAATTGTTTATTGGAAGAAAAATGGCGGAAATTCATAAGAAAAGCAGCTCGCATGGTATTGGCAGCAGGAACGGTGTGAAAAGGGGGCGATTACATGGAAGAGAGTTTCTGGAAACAGACGTATGAGAAGATTCTGATTGGAATGGGTCTCTTTGGGATTACATTGAAATTTCTCTTTCTCAATCAGATTCTCCCCTTCATTGGCGCCCTTTTGCTGTTTACAGGATTTCGAAAACTGAGATCAGAAAACCGCTGGCTGAAAGCCGGATATGCAGGCGCCGCGCTCGAAGTTGTGATTACCATTGTGACAATTGTGCTTGGAAGTGTGCTCGAACGGGAGAAAATCTATGCTTTGTACGCATGGAAAGGAATTGATTTCTGTGGCGGAATCCTGCCGGTCGTGCTGATGATTTGTCTTTTCCTTGGAATGCGTGAGGAGTTGGAACAGCGTGATGAAAAAATAAAAAGTGAAGTTCTGCTCCATATCATCATCTGGTATGCGGTGGTGACGGTGCTTGCGATTCAGGAATATGAGGGCTGGATCCTTGGTTTTGTAATCGTTGCTGCATACATTGGAATCCTTGTAGAGTTAAAGAATATAGCAGAAAAACTGGAAGAGGCCGGATATGTACTGGAAGAACATTCGGTGCGGATTTCAGACAGTAGATGTGCAGCAGGAGCAGCAATTCTGACTGCGGCAGGTCTGTTCGTCAGCTATACATGTTTTGGTGCTTATCATATGGAGTGGACAACTGCAAATGAAACCCAGGATCCGGCATGTGAAGAAACCAAAGCACATCTGTTATCCCTTGGTTTTCCGGAAGATATCTTGCATGACTTAAAGAAAGAAGATATTCTGGCGTGCAAAAATGCCAGACAGGTTCTGCTGAATCAAAGCGATGATTCGCTGCGGGGCAGGGATGGGCAGTTGCAGCTTGACGGCTTGGCAGTAGAACTGGAACAGGAAGGCCAGTGGAAGGTGATCCATCATTTCTTATGGAATGGAAATCCGGGCTTTCGCGGGACAGAAGCAGTACAGATCAATCCGGCATATCAGGAAATGAACGGGGAGTTTCCCATAGTTAAAGATACCACACCAAATATGATGAACCCACGCTTATACACTACCAGCTATAATAAACCGCAAGGACAGCAATTTGATGATACTGCTGTCCTTTCTTTTATAAAATTGCAGTACACATAAAAAAGCTGTAATATGATAAATATATTTGTCCTTGTAACAATTCTCGGACATTTGCCTGTTATACTATCTGCAAAAAGCAAAGGAAGTGAGGATATGAAGCAGATTTTAATTGTCGAGGACGACAGTTTTTTGAATAAGATGTTAGCCTATAACCTGACCGCAGACGGCTACGGCGTGACTTCTACTCTAAATGCCAGAACCGCAGCCGAAGCCATCCGCCAGCGGGAATTTGATTTAGTGCTGTTGGACATTAACCTGCCAGATGGGAACGGTTTTGAGCTGTGCAAGCTGATAAAGCCCCAGCACCCGGACACCATCGTAATATTCCTGACCGCCAACGATCAGGAGAGCGACCAGATACGGGGCTATGAGGTGGGCGCGGTGGACTACATCACAAAGCCCTTTGTGATCGGGGCCTTGCAGCGAAAAATCAAAGCCATGTTCGCTATGCTGGAACACCACAAACCGGCCAAGGACATTTACGACGACGGGCGGCTGTTTCTGGACTTCTCGGAGCAGACGGCTTCCCTAAACGGCAAGCCCCTGACCCTATCCCCGATGGAGTATAAAATGCTGAACCTGTTCCGCAAAAATCCCCGGCAAGTGCTGACCCGTGGGCAGCTTTTGGAAAAGCTGTGGGATATAGACGAGAGGTTTGTAGACGAACACACCCTGACAACCTCCATCAGCCGGATTCGCAGCAAGATTGAATCTGACGGCGGCGCACCCTACATCAAGACTGTTTACGGCATGGGCTATCAATGGACGGGAGGCGAGGCAAAATGAAGTTTCAAAACCTCTCGGTAAAGCGGCTGTTTGGCCGGGTGGCAATGGAGCTTGTCCTCTCCATGTCCGGGATCACCATAGCCCTGTTTCTTGTGACAAAACAGATTGCGGTGCTGCTGACAGGCGGGACGCTGCTGCTGTGCGCCCTTGTGGGGATTTTTGTACTGACGCAGGCGTTTGGAAAGCGGCTGTCGCAGTTTACCGCTGACCTGTGCCAGACCTTAGACCACATGATCGCCGGGAATGAAGCGCCCCAGCGGCCAGAGGACAGCGAAACCCAGCTTGCCAGAATCGGACACCGGCTGGCAAGGCTTTACCAGATCATGCAGGAGAACCGCCGCCGGGTGGACGAGGAACGGCAGGAGTTACAGACCCTTGTATCGGATATTTCCCATCAGGTGAAAACGCCGGTAAGCAATCTGAAAATGGCGACGGACACCCTGCTGGAAAAGCCCATGATCGAGGCGGAGCGCACCGACTTTATCCGGGGAATCCGCAGCCAGACGGATAAGCTGGACTTTCTCTTTCAGGCCCTTGTGAAAACCTCCCGACTGGAAACAGGCGTGATCCAGTTGGATAAGAAGCTGGGCCGTCTTTTTGATACTGTGGCGCAGGCCATGAGTGGGATCGTGTATGCGGCGGAGAAAAAGGAAATCGCCGTGTCCGTGGACTGCCCGGAGGATTTGACCGTTTCCCATGACAGCAAGTGGACATCGGAAGCCCTCTTTAACCTGCTGGACAATGCGGTGAAGTACACCCCGGCAGGCGGGAAAATCGCTGTGTCGGTGGTGCTGTGGGAAATGTATGTGGAGATCAAAGTGACCGACACCGGCAAGGGCATTTCCGAAAGCAATCAGGCTGCCATCTTCCGGCGCTTCTATCGTGAGGAAGAAGTACACGAACAGCAGGGCGTGGGCATTGGCCTGTATCTGGCCCGCGAGATTGTAATGCGGCAGGGCGGCTATGTCAAAGTGGTTTCGGAGCCGGGCAAGGGTTCGGAATTTTCCATTATGCTGCCTACAAAATGAAAGTAAACAAGCGAGGTGTTTCTATTATGAATGAACGAGAAAAAATAATCCGACTGTGGTTTGATATGTGGCTTTATCAGAAAGATATGGGCATTGATGATATTTTTGCGGAAGATGTACTCTATACAGAAAGTCGGTGTCCCCAGTATAGCAATCGTAAAACAGTAAAACATTGGTTTCAGGAGTGGAATACCCGTGGAAAGGTGGTAGTTTGGGAAATCAAGCAATTTTTCCATAAAGAAAATCAAACGATTGTAGAGTGGTATTTCAAAAATGGAATGAACAATGGGGATATAGAGGAATTTGACGGTATTTCTTTGATTGAATGGACAGAGGACAATAAAATAAAATCATTAAAAGAGTTTGGGTGTAACCGTAATACCTACAATCCTTATCAAGAAAGCGATACTCCTCAATTTAGAAATCAAAAGGCGAATTGGTTTTAGAACAGATCATGAGCTACGGCGGACGGCCATTTCCGGCTGCCCGCCGATAATTTTTTGAAATGTCCGAGCGCTGTAACATTTCACCCCGATTTTCAATGAAATTTTTTGGCCGCTGTAACATTTCGCGGACATTTGGGTTTTACAATGACCTTATCAACAGGCAGAAAGCCTTGAAAGGAGTTTTGAGTATGAGCGTTTTGCAGACGATTGATCTGAAAAAGTATTACGGCACAAAGCCGAATATCACCCGCGCCCTTGACGGCGTGAACTTCTCCGTAAATGACGGTGAGTTTGTGGCCGTTGTGGGAACCTCCGGCAGCGGCAAGTCCACCCTGCTTCACATGATGGGCGGGCTGGACACTCCCACCAGCGGAACAGTGATTGTCCGAGGCGAAGAACTGGCAAAGAAGAACGACGAGCAGCTTACCATCTTTCGCCGCCGCAACATCGGCTTTATCTTCCAGAACTATAACCTTGTTCCGATCCTGAATGTGTATGAGAACATCGTCCTGCCGGTGGAGCTGGACGGGGACACGGTGGATCAGAAGTTTTTGGACGAGATCGTTCATCTGCTGGGGCTGGAAGATAAACTGAAAAATATGCCGAACAATCTTTCCGGCGGACAGCAGCAGCGTGTGGCTATCGCCCGCGCCTTGATTACCAAACCGGCTATTGTGCTGGCCGACGAGCCGACCGGCAACCTTGACAGCAAGACCAGCGCCGAGGTGCTGGGGCTTATCAAGCGCACCAGTGCAGAGTTCCGGCAAACTGTTGTGATGATTACGCACAATGACGACATTGCCCGCCTTGCAGATCGGATTGTCCGCATTGAGGACGGCAAGATTGTGGAGTAAGGAGGTGGCAGGCTATGACATGGCCTTTTGAGAATGATACCAGCGCCATTACAAAGAAGCTGGCAAAGAAAAGTTTGCAAAGCGAGAAGCGCCGGAATCTGATGGTGGTGATTGCCGTTGCGCTGGCGGCATTTCTGATCTGCTTTACGGGAATTGTGTCTACCTCCCTGACACAAATGCAGCGCAATCAGGTTGTCGATACTTATGAGGCGGTCTGGCTGGGCGTAGAGGAAAACGACATTGAAACCCTGAAAGGACTGCCGGAGTTTGAGCGCGTAGGCGGCTACTATATGCTGGGTGAGGAGCTTTCAGAACAGGGCTATCATGCGTCTTATGTGTATTGCGACGCGCAAATGATGGAGATTACCAAGGCGCAGATGGAGTTGTTAGAGGGCCGGGTTCCTGAAAAAGCAAATGAAGTTGTTGTAAGCGAATACTTTCTTTCCACCTATGGAAACAATGCCAAGATCGGGGACACTGTGACCTTAGATACAGAGAGTTTTCATGGTGATTATGTCGTTACCGGCATTATGGACAGCGTAAATGAAAAAGAAGCGAATACCTGCGCTATCATTCTTTCCAACGCTGCCCTGACAGGATGGAAAGGGTTTGACCCGACTGGCTATCGCGCCTATGTCCATTTCAAAAACAGCGACCAGTTGGGCGAAGAACTGATGACCTCTTATTGCAGGGAGATTGCGGAGGAATATCAGCTTCCTATGCCCAAAATGAACAGCAAGTATTTTGCCTATGCTTCTAAATCCTTTGATTTTGCACTGATGGCTGGCGTGATTGCCATTGTTCTGATCGGCGGCTATATTGTGATCCAGAGTATCTTCCGTATCTCCATCAATGACAAAATCAAGAGCTACGGGCAGCTACGAACGATTGGTGCAACGCCAAAGCAAATCAAGCGGATTGTAAAGCGGGAGGGGCGTAAACTCGGCAGTATCGGGATTTTGATTGGTACAGTGCTGGGTGTATGCGGCGGTTTTCTTTTGTTTCCCAAGGGATTTAATGCTGTTTCCTATGTGGCAACGATTATTTTGACACTCATAAGCAGTTGGATCATGGTATCTGTTTCCATCCGTAAGCCGATAAAAATTGCGGCAGGGATTTCCCCGATTGAAGCCGTCCGTTTTACCCCGGCACAAAAGGACATCCGAAGCCGAAAAAAGAATATCAAGCTCAATCCTGTTTCAATGGGAATTGCGAATTTTAAGCGTGACCGAAAAAAGACCGTTGCTATTGTAGCCTCATTGAGTTTGGGCGGAATTATTCTGCTTGTGGTATCCTCCATTGTTTTGCTGCGTTCTCCAGAGGCGCTTGCAAGACGGTTTTTCCCGGACGGCGACTATAAAATTTATTTGGATTCTGAAATGACAGAAGAAAAGGTTATGGCAGCGGGAAATCCGTTGAATGAAGAATTAAAACAGGAAATCTTATCTATTGATGGTGTTACAGATATAATTTCAAGCAGACAATCTCTCTATGCAACCCTTAAGACGGACATTTACCAAAGCGGTGGTATGTGTGATATGCTGACCGACCAGAATTATGCAACAGTTGAAGCGGCTCTGACAGCAGGAACGATGCCAAAAGATTCCCGTAGTATTGTAATTGACTATAATGTGCTAAAGCAGAATGAGGATATGGGTGTTGGTTCAACAGTTGACTTTTATTTTGGAGAGGGGCAACCGCCTGTTTCCGTCACTGTATCAGGATTGTTTGATTCCAACAAGACGCCTTCCGGGCATGGAAAACTGGCCCTCGATGGAGTACTCTTTTTCGCACCAGAAGCATTGTTCCATGAACTGCACCCGGAAATCGCTTCTTTCGACTATTCATGGAGCATTGTAAACGATCCGAAAAAAACGGACTATGTGGGAGCTGAATTGAAAAATATTGTTGCCAGCCATAGTAATATTGCCTTAGATGAAATCAATACAGTGATTGAATATGAAGAAATGACAAATTCTTTTGCGTTTGGCAGTATGGAGATACTTTCATGGTTGGTATTTCTCTTTGGCGTTATCAACCTTATCAATACGACACTCTCTAACCAGATAGCCCGAAAGCAGGAAAACAGTATTCTGCGTTCTATCGGCCTAACACAAAAACAGCTATGTGAAATGAACATCTGTGAGGGGCTGTGCTATGCGCTCTTTGCAACATTGGCGACGCTGATCGTTGGGCTTCCGGCTTCCATCTTTGCTTGCAGAAAAATGAGTATAGGAGCTTTTGCCGGAAATGTAGTGCCTTACAAATTCCCGGTTTTGGAAATGGGACTGTTCATTCTGGTATTGTTCGGAATGGAACTGATCTTGTCTGTATGGACAATCCGCAGACAGAAAAAGCAATCCCTGATCGAACAAATGCGGGCGATGGAATAACCGTATGGGATCGGCGGGGCGGCGTGTGCTGCCCCGCTTTTTCGCCATTTCTCAAAAAATTTTTGAAATGTCCGAGCTTTGTAACAATTCAGCCTGTTTTTTTGTCGAAATCAAAGGCACCTCGGACATTTATAGTTCTTCCAAAAGTTTGATGATAATATTACCATTCATGGAAGAAGCAATCTGTTATTGCAATAATGCGAAATTGACGATAGAAAGTTTTTCATATCTCGGTCAGCTCAACAATTACATTACTCTGCTGATACAGCCAGTCCGTAAATTCTTTCGGGCTGGCCGTTCCTGTTTTTACAGCCTTTTTTCTCTGTAAGGCTTCTTTCTTAAAGTCGGAAAAGGAAGCCTGTATTTTTTCCAGACGGTCAGCCGGAAAGCCTGCGGTATTTTTTACCCGGTTTATTTTGTTGCGCCAGTTCTGGCATTCATTTTTATAAAGCAGGTCATAGTTATTTTCTCTTGACCTCTCGTCAAATTCCCGCTTGTTTTGAAGCGCCTGTGCTTTTCGGCACTTGTCGCTGCACAGCTCATACCGCTGGCTCTTTGCCAGAAAATATTTTCCACAGACCTTGCACCGCCGGAAGCAAAGCCCCCAGTCATTCAGCCTGTTCAGATAATAGGTAATCAACGGGTAGAGGGACGCATAGGCAGACACACATTCTTCTGTGCGCCGGTTGTCCGGGAACCAGAGGTCAAGCCGGGTATCTTCTGACGGTGCGCCTTTGAAATAAAGGCTGCCAGCTTGAAATTGTTTCGGTTTTCCTGTCTCCCTGTCAAAGCTCATGGTTTCGTTTTGGAATACCCCGGTCAGTCTGCTCATTTTATCCATGAAGCGGTCACAGGCAGCGTTACGGTCACGGGGTTCTCTGGCAAGCAGATAGCTGTTCCAGATACGGAACGCCACATACATTTTCAGAGGGTCGTTGCTAAGATATTTCTCCCAAAGAAATTCGCTTGCCGCCTGCTCCAGCTCCGGCTGTTTCCATCGGTTGGAGTGGAGAGCTTGCCGCAGCGGAGAAAGCCCGTATAAGTTCCAGTCTCTGTCCGTGTCACGCTCAAAGTTTATCAAAAAAGTTCCCAGTGGGCGTGTCATATCACAAAGCACCTCTGCGTTTTGGCTCCCGTTCAGACGGAAGCGGATCTGCTGTTCTTCCCCAATCAAAATCCGCTCTTTCATTTTCTTCCTGTCCAGCGTCAGGACAAACAAAATCCTCTCAAAACATGGCTCATGCCGTATAAACTGATTCTCCATCCCTATCCCCTGCCTTTGTTTATGGTAATTATATAATTCAGTTATATCCGTTACACTCATGGTATCGCAGAATCATTGTTTTGTCAAGGATAGTACGCTATGATGATTGCGGTTGGTAATTTCGTGCCACACAGTACCTTGACAAGTGAATGACCGTCCAAAAGGGATATGACCGGCAGGAGAAGTGACGCATTCGGCGCACCAATGCAGGGAAACACCGCAGGAATGGGGCAGGAAAACGGCTTTTGGGGAGAACGGCAACAGGAAGCATTTTAACCTATTTGATTTATGGGAGGAACAGAATGAACGATAAAAAGAGATTGAACAGCTACGAGGATTTACCGCTGGTTCTGGATGTGGCGGACATTCAGCGGATTATGGGAATTTCAAGAGCGAGCGCCTATGAGCTGGTACACACCCCCGGCTTTCCGGCGTTCCGCAGGGGGAGGCTTATCAAGGTCAGCAAAATTGCTTTCTTTGAATGGATGGCAAAAGACTCCGAAACCGTACCGAGAAGCGACAAATAAGCGTGAGGTATCATTCCCTGACTTTGCAATACTGCCGCACTTTCCAAAGGGGCATACAGAGGGAAAAAAACTTAAAAATGATACCGAGACGCTACATCAAAACAGCCTATCTGCGTACATCAGATAGAAACGGAGAAAGGAGCCGGTTATGGCAAGAATGAGTAACAAGCGGCGGTTGGAATGGTCTTTCTTCTTAAATGACCGCAGCCGTATCACTTACAACGAACTGTGCCGGAAATGCCAGCACGAATGTAAACAGAGCTTCCGGGCGGTTGTGGTTGACTGCCCGAAGTATCTTTCCAAGCGTTCCAAGAAAAAGGACAAGACTGCCGGAAACGGCAAAATCCCTTAGGAACTAAGGGCGCACTTCTATACATAGTCTAAAGACCATGTATCGTGCGTCCTGCGGAGCTACCTCTGCCGCTGATAAAATCAGCAATCCGAGGTCTGCGTTCGCTTCGCTCCGACAAGGTGGCTACACCCCCTTGCGCCGCTAAAGCGGCTATCCCCTGTGTACTCGCCGCAAAGAGAAATCCGCTCTGCGGTTTTCCCTTTTCATCGGGTTTTATAGAAGCACTGACACACGGACTGTCTGCGGATGGTCTTTCTTTATCTTATCAGCAAAGGATGTGAGAACATGGAAAAATCTTTGGAACAGTTGAAGCAGGAATATGAAAAAACCACTGTCCTGCTGGAACAGGAAAAACGGAAAATGCAGCGTTTGAAAAACCGGCAGGCGTATCTGGAAAGCGGTTCCCGGAAACAGAGGACGCACCGGCTGATTACCCGTGGGGCAGCTATTGAGAGCATTGCACCACAGACAAAGGAGCTATCCGAAGCGGAATTTTATTCCCTCATGGAAAGCATTTTGAATCTGCCGCAGGCGGAGCATTTCATCCGGTCTGCCACAGAGAACCACGCCCGTATTTCCGGGCAGGAGAAAGGCGGTGACTAAGGATAGCACTTTATCATTTTTCAATCGCACAGATCAAGCGCAGCGCCGGTCAGAGCGCCATTGCCAGCGCAGCCTATCGAGCCGGGGAGCGTCTTTACAGCAGCTACTATGGAGAAGTCAGCGACTACACCAAAAAGGGCGGCGTGATCGCTTCGGAAATCATGCTGCCGCCCCATGCGCCGGAAATATATCTTGACCGGGCGACCCTCTGGAATGCTGTGGAGAACTGCGAGAAACATCCAAAAGCACAGCTTGCCTATTCCTTTGATATTGCCATGCAGAATGAATTGACGCTGGAAGAAAACATGGAGCTGGCGAGGAAGTTCGTACAGGAGCAGTTTGTGACAAAAGGCATGATTGCCGACCTTGCTTTTCACAGCCCGGAGAAAGAGGACGGCGGCATCCCTAACCCGCATTTTCATGTGATGACAACCATGCGCCCTTTGAACCCGGATGGCACATGGGGACAAAAACAGCGTCGGGAATATCTTCTTGATGAAGATGGAAACCGAATCCGGGATAAAAACGGCGATTATATGTTTAACGCTGTCCATACAACAGACTGGCATGAACCGGAAACGCTGGAACACTGGCGGGAGCAGTGGGCGGCTGCCGTTAATACAAAATTTGAGGAAAAAGGGCTGGATGTACGTATCGACCACCGTTCCTATGTGCGGCAGGGGCTTGACCTGATACCTACTGTCCACGAGGGAGCTAATGTCCGGCAGATGGAAGCAAAGGGCATCCGCACCGAGAAAGGGGAACTGAACCGCTGGATTAAAGCCACCAACCGACTCATGCAGGATGTGAGGAAGAAGATCAAAGCCCTGTTTGTCTGGATGGCAGAGGTAAAAGAAGAACTTTCCAAACCCCAGACACCGAGCCTTGCCGACCTGTTAATTACTTATTACAACCAGCGCAACGCAGGAGCATGGAGCAATAAAGCCAGAACCGGAAACTTAAAGCAGTTTGCCGAAGCCGTCAATTATCTGACGGAAAACAAGCTGCTCACATTAGAGGATTTGCAGGAGCGTCTTTCCTCTGTCAGTGAAGAATTTGAAGCATTAAGCGGCTCCATGAAAAAGAAATCCGCCCGGATAAAGGAATTGCAGGAATTGATACGGGAGGGCGAGAATTACCAGCGGCTAAAACCTGTCCATACGGAATTGAACAATATCAAGTTTAAGAAACAGAGGGAGAAATTTGAAACATCCCACGATGCGGAGTTACGGCTGTTTTATGCCGCCCGCCGTATTCTGAAAGAAAAACTGGACGGAAAACCCATTGCCATGAAAGCATGGAAACAGGAATACGCACAGTTAAAAACAGAGTATGCCGAACTGTCTCCGCAGCACAAGCCGCTCCTGAAGGAAGTCATACGGCTGCGGCAGGTGCAGAACGCCGTAGATACCGCACTGCGCCGGAGGGAGCAGCCACAGGAAGTACAGAGAAAGAACCATGAGATGGAGCTATGATATAACCGGCAGCTTTACCGCTACCGGTATTTTTATGGAGGGAGTATTTGAATGTATTTGAAGCGGTGAAACAGTCTGTTACCACCCGGCAGGCTGCTTCATTCTATGGAATCCGGGTGGGAAGAAACGGCATGGTCTGCTGTCCATTCCACAATGACCGCACGCCCAGCATGAAAGTGGACAGCCGCTTTTACTGCTTCGGCTGCGGGGCTTCTGGGGATGTGATCGACTTTGCCGCTTTGCTGCATGGATTGGGGAAACGGGAAGCTGCGGTCAGGCTTGCGGAGGACTTCGGCGTTTCCTATGAGAAATCCGGCAATGCGCCGCCAGATAGGAAGCGTCACAACAGGTCACAGCCCCGACAAAAATCAGCGGAGCAGAGATTTCAGGAAACGGAACGGTATTGTTTCCGGGTGCTATGCGATTATCTGCGCCTGCTGGAGCATTGGAAAACAGCATACGCCCCACAGCCGCAGGATGCCATCTGGCATCCTCTTTTTGTGGAAGCGTTGCAGAGGATAAGCTACACAGAATACCTTTTGGATATTTTGTTATACGGAGAAATAGAAGAAAAAGCGGCATTGATCGCCGCACAGGGAAAGGAGGTGTTGCGGCTTGAACAGCGAATTTCAGAGTTTGCCGCCGGAAACGCAGGAAGCGGTCAAAAGGACGATGGACACAATGGAACCGGCGCAGACACCGGCAGAAATCCGGGAAACATTAGAGGGGACGCAGAAAGGCGGCGTGAAGAACAGCATCCGAAACTGCCTGACGGTGTTCCAGCGTGACCCTCTGTTTCGCGGGGCGCTGCGCCTGAACCTTTTGACGGAGCAGATTGACATTGTGAAGCCGCTGGGCTGGGAGCGCACCAGTACCACGCTGACCGACATGGACATGAACTACCTGCTTTTGTATCTGGAAGAAAATTACGGGCTTACCAGCGAGAAAAAGGTGCAGAGCGCCATCAAGATTGTTGCCAATGAAAACCGCTACCATCCAGTCAGGGATTACCTGAACAGCCTGCAATGGGACGGCACAGAGCGCATCCGTTACGCCCTGCATCACTTTCTGGGAGCCGATACGGACGAATACACCTATGAAGCCTTGAAACTGTTCCTGATGGGAGCCATCCGGCGGGTATTCAGACCGGGGAGCAAGTTTGAGGTCATGCTCTGTCTGGTTGGTGGTCAGGGAGCCGGGAAATCTACCTTTTTCCGGCTGCTGGCAGGCAGGGACGAATGGTTTTCAGACGATTTGAAAAAGCTGGACGATGAAAATGTGTACCGCAAGCTGCAAGGGCATTGGATTATCGAGATGTCGGAGATGATTGCCACAGCCAACGCCAAGAGTATTGAGGAAATCAAGTCATTCTTAAGCCGCCAGAAAGAAACCTACAAAGTGCCGTATGAGACACACCCGGCAGACCGGCTGCGGCAATGTGTATTTGGAGGGACGACCAACCGGCAGGACTTTTTACCTCGTGACCGCACCGGCAACCGGCGCTTTCTCCCCGTGACGGTGTACCCGGAACGGGCGGAGGTTCACATACTGGATGATGAAGCGGCGGCGAGGGCGTATATCGAACAGATGTGGGCGGAAGCCATGACGGTTTACCGCAGCGGGAAGTATAAGCTATCATTCAGTATGGAAATGAACCGATATCTGAACGCCCACCAGCAGGACTTCATGCAGGAAGACGCACAGGCTGGCATGATCTACGCCTATTTGGAGGACTACACCGGCGACAGGGTATGCTCCAAGCAGCTTTATGAGGAAGCATTGGGGAACTTAAATTCCCCGGCAGACTGGGAGACACGGGCAATCTGCGAGATTATGAATACCGGCATTGCGGGCGGCATCATACAGGGCTGGGTAGCCTACAAAAGCCCGAAGCGGTATAAGAAATACGGTTCTCAAAAAGGCTGGGAGCGTGTCAACCAAGCTCCGCCGGAGGGGGACGGTTTTCAGGAAATCACGGAAGAAGAAGCCCGGCAAATGGAACTGCCATTCTGAAAAGCCACCGGTTGACAGTTTGGTTGACGCTTCGGTTGACAGCCGGTTGACGGGGAAAAGCCTGATATTTGGGGCATTTCTCCCCTTTGTCAACCATGTCAACCAAGAAATTAAAGAAAAAGTAAAAAGTAATCATAGAGCGCCTATGGATTGTTTTCAAAGTCTTTTCTGCCGGTTGACACGGTTCGGTTGACATGGAGACAGTCTGCGGCTGTACACCTGCCTGACATTCTCTTGTCGGGCATATTTCATTTATGGAGGTAACTGCCTATGGCAAAAAACAAAAACGAGAGCAACAACGAAAACAGCGGCACCCTGCTTACCGAAAAAGACGGCACCCAGTATTTTGTCATGGGGAAAGTCCGTATCAAGGTATCGGAGCATTTCGCACAGGATGGGAAGCCGCTTGACAGCCTACTGGAAGATGTGATCCAGCACGCTGCCGCCGCTTCCTGAAAAAATACGGAATAACGACTGTCAATCAGCCCACGCTTATGATATACTTGTACCAGCGAGTATTGTATAAGCGTGGGTTGTTTCTTTTAGAAGGAGGATTTTTAACCGTGAAACAACCATACAATACAACGATTTATAACACTGCACTATATTTGAGATTGAGCCGTGACGATGAATTACAGGGGGAAAGCGGCAGTATCCAGACCCAGCGCATGATGCTTAGACAGTATGCCGCAGAGCATGGGCTGACCGTTGTAGACGAGTACATTGACGACGGATGGAGTGGGACAAATTTCGAGCGTCCAAGTTTCCAAAGGATGATTGATGACATCGAAGACGGGAAAATCAACTGCGTTGTCACAAAGGATTATTGTGCGATAATAGGACTAAATCAGAAAGACCTTGAAAACCAAGGCATTCTGGCTTAGTCCCTTCTTTTTTTGACCGAAAACAAAGGACTTTCACAATAATCAAGCAAGCCGGAGTGTGCCGCTGCACACTTCCGGCAGAAGGAGGATATAGTGGGTGCTATCAAAGTCTTCTTGAAGGAGGTTCTGCTTCCAATCGCGCTTGCGTTCTGCCTCGCGTCATTTCTCAAGCCGATCTATATGCCTGACGGCGTATGTGACTACTTCCTTATGTGGATCTGCGTCGGCTTGCCATTTGGCATCCGGAGGATGTGCCTCTGGCTCGTTCCCAGCGGCTACGGTATCTCCGGCTCAGTCGGCATCTTCGCA
Organism: Lachnospiraceae bacterium AM48-27BH; assembly: GCA_003478355.1. Classification (GTDB taxonomy): domain Bacteria; phylum Bacillota; class Clostridia; order Lachnospirales; family Lachnospiraceae; genus UBA3402. Next base: position 26,249 of record QUFC01000023.1, on the reverse strand, counting down.
TTGAACTTAATCATAGGCGGTCTTATCGGAGGACTTGCCTTCTTCATCGGGCTGCTGCTCGGTGTCATTCATACCATCCGAGAAATCATCTGAACTACATCGTAAACGAAGAGGGTTTGTTTCTTCTCCAATTTGGAGTAAGAAGCAAACCCTCTTTTTTTGTTGCCCAAAAGCCGGAATATTTGCTGGCGATGCGGCGAAGGAAAGGAGTTTTTAAGCATGAAACGCATGACAGCCGGTGATCTGCAAGCACTGGAATTGCTGATGCAGACCATACCCGGCTTTGAGCATTTTGACAGCGGCGCGGATGGCATTCTCCCTGAGTGCCGAAGCTGCCGCTTTCACCGTCCTCACTGGAAATATCAGTCCTGCGTGTTTGCAGAGTGTCCCTACTGCTGCAATCCCGTTTCTACACTCAAAAATCAAAGTGGCACATCTGATGCCGGAAAGGAAACCTGTCATGGATAACAAAATCGAAGTCTTCAGGAATGAACAGTTCGGTGAGGTGAGGACGATCCTCGACGGAGAAACACTTCTGTTCTGCGGCTCAGATGTTGCAAGAGCATTGGGATATGCCAGACCCGGCAAGGCAATTATTGACCATTGCAAGGGTGTCCTAAAACGGGACACCCTTACGAGCGGCGGTACGCAGTCCCTTTCCTACATTACGGAGGGTGATGTTTACAGGCTAATTGTCCATAGCAAACTCCCCTCGGCGGAAAGATTTGAACACTGGCTGTTCGATGAGGTTGTTCCCATGATCCGCAAGACCGGCTGCTACATGACGGAATCCCTGCTGGACCGCATTCAGAAGGAACCGGCGGTCATCATAGAGCTTGCGCAGACCTTGCTCAAGGAAACGAATCGCGCCAATGCCCTTGAAGCGGAGCTGGGCATCGCAAGACCGAAAGCCGATTACTTTGACGTCTTCGTCAATCCAGATGACTGCACCAACATTCGCACCACGGCGAAGGAACTGAAAATCCCGGAGCGCAAGTTCGTCAAATTCCTGCTTAACGAAGGGTATCTGTTCCGCTCTCCCTCCGGTCAGCTTCTTCCCTACAACAAGAAGAGCAACGAAGGACTCTTCATCGTCCGGGATTTCGTGACCTTCCGCTATACCGGCTCTCAGACCTACTTCACCCCGAAGGGCAAGAACGTCATCCGCATCCGCTACTTTGGAATCTGCGGCGTTGAAGTATCTACGGAAATGGCAGGGTGATCATGTGTCAGTCTATCGCGTCAATAAAACCCGTGACTTCACGGTCATGGGCAATACCCACCTGAGAGATAAGAACCTCTCCCTCAAAGCAGTCGGTCTTCTCTCAAAGATGCTGTCCTTCAACGACGGCTGGCAGTTCTCCACCCGTGGTCTTGCAGCACTCTGCAAGGAAGGTCCCGACGCCATACTTTCGGCACTCAAGGAGCTTGAGGAAAACGGCTACCTTGTCCGTCACCGTGGCAGAGATGATAAGGGCAGAATGGTCAGCACGGAGTTCGACATCTATGAGATGCCGCAAGCCGGTTTGCCACACAGGGGTAATCCACACAGGGAAAATCCCGATGTGGAGAATCCAGACGTGGAGAATCCCCATAGGGAAAATCCCGCACAAAGAAATACTATCCAAGTAATTACACAAGAAAGAAATACTCTCTCAAAGAACTATCAATCCATCAATCTTGATGTGATGGACAGGATGGATGAGCGAAGCGAGTATGAAGAGATTATCAAAGAGAATCTTGACTACAACATTCTCTGTCAGGATCCGAAGTTCGATAAAGACCGCTTCCGGGAGATCATGGACATCATGCTGGATGCCGTCTGCTCTACCGCTCCGACCATCCGTATCAATGGCGAGGATATGCCGCAGCAAGTGGTTAAGTCCCGCTTTCTCAAGCTGAATAGCAGCCACATAGAGTACGTTCTGGAAGCAATGAACAAGAACCCGTCAGACATCCGTAATATCCGGGCGTACCTGTTGACCGCTCTGTATAACGCCTCTCTGACGATAGACAATTACTACTCCGCGCTCGTCAACCATGATTTCTACGGGCGGGATTACAACTATGATGAAGACTGCCTATGAGGACTTGTATCATTGGCAGAAAAACGAAAAAGGAGGTCAGACATGAAGAACATCTATCGCCGGATTGTGCCGCCTTAGCTGAGGCAGCAGTCCCAATAATCATTCCAAAGAAAGGAGGTAAACGCCGCAATGCAGGATGAAGTCAACACCAAAGTTGTTGCAATCATGATTAAGGGCGGCAAAATCTCTGCTGAGGTGCTGAAAAAGGCTCTGGACAAGTTCGTTCAGGAGATCGAGAAGGCGCAGAAGCAGATGCAGCAGCCCAAAACCTATCGCGGCAAGCAGTCCATCAAGCATCTGATGAGCCAGAACGCCGCCATCTCCAACATCGAAGTGACGGACGGCAACATCAAGTCCTTTGAGCGTACTGCCAGCAAATACGGTCTGGACTTTGCGCTCAAGAAGGACGTTTCCGTAGAACCGCCCAGCTACCTTGTCTTCTTCAAGGGACGAGATGTTGATGTTATGACCGCCGCGTTCAAGGAGTTCTCCGCCAAAACCGTCAAGCAGAAGGAACAGCCGTCCATCCGGCACAAGCTGGATCAGGAGAAAGTTCAGAGCAAGGCGCAGCATAAGGAGAAGGTCAAGGTCAAGACCAAGGATCGGGGTGTGGAGCTGTGAACAAACCCGATGTGAAGAAGCTCGTTCTTCTGAACCTACCGTATGTCTTCGCCTTCTACTTTGCGGATAAGATCGCCGCCGTATTTCGTCTCGCTCCCGGCACGGAGTTCATCGACAAGCTGACAAACGGCTTTGCTGTATTCGGCACTGCCTTTGCAAATCCGCTGCCCAGCTTTCATACCGTCGATCTGCTCATCGGTCTGATTGCCGGTGCGCTTCTCAAGCTGGCGGTCTATTTCAAGGGCAAGAACCGCAAGAAGTTCCGGCAAGGCGAAGAGTACGGCTCTGCCCGCTGGGGCAAGTCGGAAGACATCAAGCCGTACACGGATCCGGAGTTCTCGAACAACGTCATCCTAACGCAGACGGAGTTCCTGACCATGAACAGCCGCCCGAAGCAGCCGAAATACGCCCGCAACAAAAATATCCTTGTCATCGGCGGTTCCGGCTCAGGCAAGACACGCTTTTTCGTGAAGCCGAACCTGATGCAGATGCACAGCTCCTATGTGGTCACTGATCCGAAGGGTACGGTACTGGTGGAGTGCGGCAAGATGCTCGAAAAGGGCGGCTATGTCATCAAGTCGCTGAATACCATCAACTTCAAGAAATCCATGCACTACAATCCTTTCAGCTACATCCGCAGCGAGAAGGACATCCTCAAGCTGGTCAATACGATCATCGTCAACACGAAGGGAGATGGCGATAAGTCCGGCGAAGATTTTTGGGTGAAGGCGGAGAAGCTGTACTACACAGCCCTCATCGGTTACATCTGGTACGAAGCACCCGACCACGAGAAAAACTTTACTACCCTGCTCGAAATGATCAATGCCTCGGAAGCCAGAGAGGACGATGAGACCTTCAAGAATCCCGTGGACAAGATGTTCGACGAGCTGGAAGCCCGTGACCCGGATCACTTCGCGGTCAAGCAATACCGCAAATACAAGCTGGCTGCTGGCAAGACCGCTAAGTCGATCTTAATTTCCTGCGGTGCAAGGCTTGCGCCCTTCGACATCGCAGAGCTGCGGGAGCTGATGAGCTACGACGAGATGGAGCTGGACACCATCGGAGACCGAAAGACGGCGCTGTTCGTCATCATTTCGGATACCGATGACACCTTCAACTTCGTTGCGGCAATCATGTATTCCCAGCTCTTCAACCTTCTCTGCGACAAAGCAGATGACGTTTACAACGGGCGGCTTCCCGTCCATGTGCGCTGTCTGCTTGACGAGTTTGCGAACATCGGTCAAATCCCGAAGTTTGATAAGCTCATCGCCACCATACGAAGCCGGGAAATTTCGGCGTCAATCATCTTGCAGTCCCAGTCTCAGCTCAAGACCATCTACAAGGACGCGGCGGACACCATCACGGGCAACTGTGACTGCACACTTTTCCTCGGCGGCAAGGAGAAATCCACGCTCAAGGAAATCAGCGAGGTGCTGGGCAAGGAGACAATCGACCTTTACAACACCTCGGAAACCCGTTCCAACAACAACTCCTACGGCTTGAATTATCAGAAGACCGGCAAGGAACTGATGTCTCAGGATGAGATCGCCGTCATGGACGGAGCTAAGTGTATTTTGCAGCTTCGAGGTGTGAGACCTTTTCTCAGTAACAAATACGACATTACGAAGCATCCCAAATACCGACAGCTCTCCGACTACGACAAGCGGAACATCTTTGACATCGAGAAGTACCGGCAGCACAAGCTGGTAGTCAAGCCCAATGACACATTCGACCTCTATGATATGGGCGAGGTCGATGCAGATTAAAGCCCCGTCGCTGCACTGCGCAGTGGGTAAAGCCTGATGGCTCCCAAAGCAGAACAGCGACGGGGCTTCTTTTTTTATGCCCATTTTCAAAAATACACAACCAATCTTTTTCAAATCAAGGAGGAAAATCTATGGCTTTCATCAATCAGGCTGTCACGGTTCTTCAGACGCTCGTTATCGCCCTCGGCGCAGGTCTCGCAGTGTGGGGTGTTGTCAACCTCATGGAAGGTTACGGCAACGACAACCCCGGTGCCAAGTCTCAGGGCATCAAGCAGCTCATGGCTGGCGGTGGTGTGGTGCTGATCGGCACGACCCTCATCCCTCTGCTCTCCGGTCTGTTCGGTTAATCCGGCAGCCGCGCAGAAGTAACCATCGGGGCGGGTGCTGGAAAAGGCACTCTCCCCTCACAATTCACCAACGATTTAAGGAGGAAATTCAAGTATGGCATTTATCAATCAGGCAGTTACGGTTCTCCAGACGCTTGTTATCGCCCTCGGTGCGGGTCTTGCGGTGTGGGGAGTTGTCAATCTCATGGAAGGCTACGGCAACGACAACCCCGGCGCTAAGTCTCAGGGCATCAAGCAGCTCATGGCTGGCGGCGGTGTGGTGCTGATCGGCACGACCCTCATCCCTCTGCTCTCCGGTTTGTTCGGCTAATCCACGGCAAGCCCAGCTTAACCGAAGGGTGGTGAAATATTGGGCAGCATTTTAGAAAAGATTGAGCAGGCTCTCAAGGATATGCTGATCGGATGGATCGAGAGCAACCTGACCAATATGTTCACCGATGTCAACGAGAAGGTAGGAACGATTGCCGCCGAAGTTGGGCAAACACCGTCCGGCTGGAACGGCGGCGTGTACCAGATGATCCGGGGACTATCCGAAAACGTGATAGTCCCCATCGCTGGTATCATCATCACCTTCGTTTTGTGCTACGAGCTGATTTCCATGATCACCGAGAAAAACAACCTTCACGACATGGACACTTGGATGTTCTTCAAGTGGTTTTTCAAGGCGGCTGTGGCAATCTATCTCGTGACGCACACCTTTGACATCGTGATGGCAGTATTCGACATCGGGCAGAACGTAGTTTCCGGTGCAGCCGGTGTCATTCACGGCAACACCAGCATTGATATTGATTCGACGATTGCGCAGATGCGTACCGGCATGGAGAACATGGGCGTCGGAGAACTGCTCGGTCTGTCAATAGAAACGCTTCTGATCAGCTTGTGCCTCAAAATCATGGCGATCCTCATTACGGTCATTCTCTACGGGCGCATGATTGAGATTTATTGCACCGTGAGTATTGCGCCTATTCCCATCGCAACCATGAGCAACCGCGAATGGGGCAGCATCGGCACGAATTATCTGAAAGGCTTGTTTGCTCTGGCATTTCAGGGCTTTCTCATCATGGTCTGCGTCGGCATCTATGCGGTGCTGATCAACGGCATGATCATCGCAGACAACATTCATTCGGCTCTGTTCTCTGTGGCAGCGTATACGGTCATTCTATGCTTCTCGCTGTTCAAGACCGGAAGCCTCGCAAAATCCATTTTCCATGCGCACTAAGGAGGTCGGCAGCATGAAGAAGTACAGCATCATCTATGCCGATCCCCCTTGGGCGTATCGGACTTACTCCAAGAAGGGACAGGGACGGTCGGCAGAAAGCCACTACCCGACAATGTGCATTGAAGACATCAAGGCACTTCCGGTCGGTGAGCTTGCCGCGAAGGACTGCGCCCTGTTCCTCTGGATCACGTTCCCGTGCCTCTGTGAAGCACTCGAAGTGCTGACGGCATGGGGATTTTCCTATAAGACCGTGGCTTTTGTATGGGTGAAGCAAAACCGTAAGAACGACGATCTCTTTACCGGCATGGGCTACTGGACAAGGGCGAATGCCGAAATCTGCATCCTTGCTACGAAGGGACATCCGAAGCGTGTTGACGCCGGTGTGCGTCAGGTCATCCTCAGCCACATTGAAGAGCATTCCAAAAAGCCGGATGAAGCGCGGGAGCGCATTGTTCGGCTCATGGGAGACCTTCCCCGCGTAGAGCTTTTTGCCCGTCAGTCTCCCGAAGGCTGGGATGTTTGGGGCAACGAGGTCGAATGCACGGCGCATCTTCCTATGGAGGAAACACCATGCTGCGGCTAAGACCCATCTCTCTTCGTGACGCCAACGAGTACGTCCGGCAGCATCACCGGCATCATAAGCCGGTTGCCGGTCACAAGTTTTCCATCGGCTGTGAAGCAGACGGTGAGCTGGTCGGCGTAATCATCGCTGGGCGTCCCGTCAGCCGGTATCTGGATGACGGCTTCACATTGGAGGTTACAAGGCTATGCACCAACGGGGCGAAGAACGCTTGCAGCTTTCTCTACGGCGCGGCGGCAAGAGCTGCTGCGGCTATGGGCTATAAGCGCATCATCACCTACACGCTGGAAAGCGAAAACGGTGCAAGCCTTCGGGCTTCCGGCTGGATTTGTCAAGGCAAAGCGGGTGGGCTTCGCTGGACAGGCAAGCGTCAGCCGAAGGAGGATCAATATCCCGCACAAATGAAGCTGCGCTACGAAAAGCAGCTTAGAAAGGAGGAAACAGTCAATGGCATTTGTTCCGGTCCCGAAGGATCTTAACCGCGTCAAAACGAAGGTCATGTTCAACCTGACCAAGCGGCAGCTCATTTGTTTTTCCATCGCTGCGGCAGTCGGCGTCCCGATCTTCTTTCTGGCAAAGGCGCATCTCGACTTGTCTACGGCGGCAATGCTGATGGTGGTGATCATGCTTCCGTTCATCTTCTTCGCGCTTTACGAGAAGGACGGTCAGCCCGCCGAAAAGTATATGTACCACATCGTACAGTCCATGTTCATCCGGGACAAGGTGCGTCCCTATCGCACGAACAATCTCTACGCTGAGATTCAGCAGAAAATCAAAGAACAGGAGGAATTGCAGCTTGAACAACAGCACAGCAAAGGCAAAGCCTAAGATGACCGTCAAAAACGGTGTCGTTTACGGCAATGCCCTTTCCGCTCAGGAAAAGAAGCGGATCGTCATGCAGAAGAAAAAGGACAGGAAGGCAAAGAAAGTCCGCAAGTCCGCTCAGCAGACCATCCCCTATGTGGAGATGTGCCGTGACGGTATCTGTAAGGTGAACAGCCGCCTCTACACGAAGTCCATCGCCTTTGAGGACATCAACTACCAGCTTGCACAGAACGAGGACAAAACTGCCATCTTTGAGAACTGGTGCGACTTTCTGAACTACTTCGACAGCTCGATCTTCGTCCAGCTCTCCTTCATCAATCAGAAGGCAAGCCTGAATGAGTTTCGCAAGCGCATCAACATTCCGGCACAGGAGGACGCCTTCAACGACATCCGCTCCGAGTATTCCGGTATGCTGCAAAACCAGCTCACCAAGGGCAACAACGGCTGATCAAGAAGAAGTACATCACCTTCGGCATTGAGGCGGACTCCCTCCGCACGGCAAAGCCGAAGCTCGAACGCATTGAAACCGACATCCTCAACAACTTCAAAACTCTCGGCGTGAAAACCGAGCCGCTGTCCGGCTACGAACGGCTGAAAGTGCTTCATGATGTGTTCAATATGGACACCAATGAGCCGTTCCGCTTTTCCTTCGATATGGTTGCCCGGACAGGGCTTTCCAGCAAGGACTTCATCGCGCCCACTTCCTTTGACTTCCGTGAAGGCAAGTGCTTCAAGATGGGCAGAACCATCGGTGCGGTGAGCTTCCTGCAAATCCTCGCGCCGGAACTCAATGACCGTATGCTTGCCGACTTCCTTGAGATGGACAGCAACATCACGGTCAATTTCCATATCCGGACGATTGACCAGGCGAAGGCAATCAAGAGCATCAAGTCGAAGATCACCGACCTCGACAAGATGAAGATTGAAGAGCAGAAAAAGGCAGTCCGCTCCGGCTACGATATGGACATCATCCCGTCCGACCTCGCCACCTTCGGCGGTGAGGCAAAGCGTCTGTTGCAGGATCTTCAGACCCGCAACGAGAGACTGTTCCTCGTGACCATCCTCATCATGAACACGGCATCCAGCCGTCAGAAGCTTGAGAACGCCGTGTATCAGACCGCCGCCATCGCCCAGAAGTACAACTGTGCGCTCAAGCGTCTTGACTTCCAGCAGGAAGAAGGGCTGATGTCCTCTCTGCCTATCGGCGTCAATCAGGTGGAGATCGAGCGCGGGCTGACTACTTCCAGCACAGCGGTTTTCGTGCCGTTTACCACGCAGGAGCTTTTTCAGGGCGGCGAAGCTCTCTACTACGGGCTGAACGCGCTGTCCAACAACATGATCATGGTTGACCGCAAGCAGCTCAAAAACCCCAACGGGCTGATCTTGGGTACGCCCGGTTCCGGTAAGTCCTTCTCCGCCAAGCGCGAAATGACGAACGCCTTCCTCATCACGGAGGATGACATCATCGTCTGCGACCCCGAAGCCGAGTATTTTCCCCTCGTGCAGAAGCTCGGCGGTCAGGTCATCCGCATTTCGCCGGTCAGCACGGATTACATCAATCCACTGGACATCAACACGAACTACTCCGAAGAGGAAAACCCGCTGACGCTGAAATCCGACTTCATTCTCTCCATGTGCGAGCTGATTGTCGGCGGCAAGGACGGCTTGCAGCCGGTTGAGAAGACCATCATTGACCGCAGTGTCCGTATGGTCTATCAGGAGTTCCTTGCAGACCCCAAGCCGGAGAAAATGCCGATCCTCGAAGACCTCTACAACATTCTGAGAAATCAGAAGGAGCCGGAGGCACAGCGCATTGCAACTGCCCTTGAAATCTATGTTCACGGCTCTCTGAACGTCTTCAATCACAGAACGAATGTGGATGTCAACAACCGCTTTGTCTGCTATGACATCCGCGAACTCGGCAAGCAGCTCAAAAAGCTCGGTATGCTGATCGTGCAGGATCAGGTGTGGAACAGAGTTACCATCAACCGCGCCCAGCACAAGGCAACGCGCTACTACATGGACGAGTTCCACCTTTTGCTGAAAGAGGAACAGACCGCCGCGTACAGCGTGGAAATCTGGAAGCGTTTCAGAAAATGGGGCGGCATCCCGACCGGAATCACGCAGAACGTCAAGGATCTTCTTGCCTCCCGCGAGGTGGAGAACATTTTTGAAAACTCGGATTTTGTCTACCTTCTAAATCAGGCATCCGGCGACCGGCAGATTCTCTCGAAGGCGCTGAACATCTCGCCCAGCCAGCAGAACTACATCACCAACTCCAACGCCGGTGAGGGGCTGATCTTCTACGGCTCGACCATCGTTCCCTTCAAGGACGATTTCCCGAAGGACACCCAGCTCTACCGCATCATGACCACCCGCTTAGAAGAAACCGTACAGAACTGATAGGAGGATTTTTGAATATGACCAACAAGATGATTACCATTCCCTATGCGGACGCTATCGAATACGGAGAGAACACCTCCGCGCTGTTTAAGGCTCTGTGGGAGCTGACCGATCTGATCCGACTGGAAAGCGACCTCAAGAAGCATCATCGCGCCTACCTCCATGTGAGGGAGGACATCGACGAAAAGGTCAAGGAGGCGCGTCAGATTATGACCAAGGTATCTGTGGATATGATCGGTTTCTACTTCAAGGTTGATGTTCCCAAGTGCAGCAACAGCGATGAGAATACCCCTTTCGCTGACGCGGCGGATGATGAAACCGTATCTATCCCCAAGGATGAGTATGCGCTGATGATCGACGATCTGCTCACGATGTCCGAAATCATCCAGTGCGTCGCAGATATGCGCACGCAGGATGTGAAGGCAATCCGCGAGTTCGGCAAGTTCGTCCCCGCCTTTGCCGCCTTTGAGAAGAACCGCCTGAGCCTCTATCGTGAGGCGGCGAAGGAAGCCGAGGAAATCTTCGACCGTTGGGCAGACGAGATTGACGATCTCGACGAGGACTTCATGGAAGATGAGGACTATGAGCCGGACGAGTATTACTCCGACTGATATGCGCTCAAATCCGAAGAAAGGAGCTGGTTTTTATAGAGCTTGACATCATTCATACCGGCGATTGCCTTAAAATCCTGAAAACCCTGCCCGATGACAGCGTTCATTGCTGTGTGACGTCCCCTCCGTATTACGCGCTCCGTGATTACGGTATGGAGGCTCAGATCGGCAGAGAGACAACGCCGAAGGAATATATCTCGCGCCTGACGGAAGTGTTTACCGAAGTCAGGCGCGTTTTGCGTCCGGATGGAACGCTCTGGCTGAACATCTCGGACACCTACGCCGGAAAGGGTAATCAGGGAGATTTCATTGACCCGAAGAACCCCAACGGCAGAAACGGTCAGGCTGTGGCTCTCAACAACAAGGTTGAGGCTGCAAGCCGAAGGACATGATCGGTATTCCGTGGATGCTTGCTTTTGCCCTCCGCGATACCGGCTGGTATCTGCGCAACGACATCATCTGGATGAAGGATAACCCCATGCCGGAGAGCGTCAAAGACCGTCTATCTCGCTGCTACGAGCATATTTTCCTGTTCTCCAAGTCGAAGAAGTATTTCTTTGACTACAAGGCGATCTCCGAGCCGATTGCCCCTGCAACGGCAGAACGCCTCAAGCGCGGCATGAAAGGCGGCAACAAATACGGCAAGCCCGTTCCCGGTCAGCCTCAGCCGCAATCCATCAACCGCCCGCGTGAGCATGGCGAGATCAAGGACGCAGACATCAATCCGCTCCGCAACAAGCGCGATGTCTGGAAGATCAACACTGTTCCCTTCAAGGGCGGTCACTATGCCGCCTACCCTCCGAAGCTGGTTGAGACCTGTCTTCTCGCCGGTTGTCCCGAAGGCGGCATTGTGCTTGACCCGTTCATGGGGAGCGGCACAACCGGCATGGTTGCCTCACAGATGGAGCGTCATTTCGTGGGTGTAGAGCTGAACCCTGAATACACCGAGCTTGCCTACAAGCGGATTGGAGGTGAAATCTGATGTCCAAGGAACCGGAACTCAAAGCCCGTGACAAGGTGGTCGTGCGGATGACGCGGGAAGGCGCGGTTGAGGAAAACCTGACGGCTGGCACCGAGCAGCGTGTGTCAAAGAGGCTGGAAGATGCAGAGCTGGTGAAGCCCTGTGAGACAGTCGAGCCTTCCGAAGCTCTTTCCCCAGAGGAACAGAAAAAGGTGCAGATGCGCCGTCAGCAGCGTCAGTTTCAGGCGGAACACGCCGAAGATAATGACACACAGCCGCCCTCGGAAACGTCCGTCACAGAAGAGAAAAGGACAGAAACTCTACCCCAGAATGTACCCGAACCGCTGCCCTCGGAAACGCCGTTCAAGCCTCCAACCTTAGAGCAGCACGGCGTTTCTTCTCATACCGGCACGGTGATTGCCGAAACGGTTGTTACGCACAAGCTGCGTAAGACCTCTGCGGTTGAAGCCGTTGACGCGGATGCCGTTCTCTCCCAAGCGGCGGAGACTGCCTCCGCAAAGCCGATCATCGACGATGCCGTCCCGCCCACAAAGCGGATGCAGAAGCTCGAAAGAAAGTCAGAAAAGGCGCATGAGCGTCTGGACGCTGCCCGCGAGAAGCTGCCCACGCACAAGGTTCTCAAGAAGGAGCGCGTTTTTGATGAAGAGACCGGCAAGGGCAAAACCCGCCTTCATTTTGAGGATGAGCTGAAAAAGCCAAAGGGCAAAGGCAAGCTGCAATTTGAAGCAGATAAAACCGTCCGCAAGGTCGGTGACACCCTCGCTTCCGGCATTCACGGCAAAATCCATGAGGTCGAACAGGAAAACACGGCGGTTGAGGCGGCGCATAAGACGGAGATCGCCGCTGAGACTGCCGCTCGGCATTTCAGTCATCATCGGGAAAAGAGCGTCAACAAGCCTTATGAGAAGGTCTCCAAGCTGGAACACAAGGCGGATGCTGCGGATGCGAAGCTCCAATATGAAAGAAATCAGCAGGAGCATCCTGAGATGAAGAAGCAGAACATGAACAAGCACTACCAGAAGCAGAACATCAAGAAGGAATATGCCGCCGCTCGAAATGCCGGTTCTCAGACTGCCGGGACTGCCACAAAGAATACCGGCAAGAAGCTCGGTGAAAAGGTGTCCGACAAGATCAAGGAGTTTTTTGAGAAAAGCAAGAAGGTCTTCATCTGGATCGGCGTCGGAATTGCCCTTCTCGTTTTGCTCGGTGCCGGAATCAGCTCGTGTTCGATGCTCACCTCTACCGGCTCGACAGTCATTGCATCCTCCTATCTCAGCGAGGATGACGCGATGCTGGGCGCGGAAGCGCAGTATTGCCAAATGGAGCAAGAGCTGCAACGCTATCTCGACACCTACGAAAGCACTCACAGCTACGATGAATACCACTTCGATCTGGACGATATTGAGCATGACCCCTATGTGCTGATCTCCATTCTCTCGGCTCTCCACGAGGGCGAGTTTACGCTGGATGAGGTGCAGGGTACGCTCCAAATGCTGTTTGAAAAGCAGTATATCCTCACAGAAGAGGTCATCGTCGAAACCAGATACCGCACGGAGACCGACACATGGACGGATGCAGACGGCAATACGCACACGGAAACCTACCGCGTCCCGTATGACTACTACATCTGCAACGTGAAGCTCGAAAACTTCAATCTCTCCCATGTCCCGGTCTACATCATGTCTCAGGAACAACTTTCCATGTACGCAACGTATATGTCGGTGTTGGGCAACCGTGAGGATCTGTTCGGTGACTCCCCCTATGTGGACAAGTACATCACAAATCCTCCCGCCGACTACGATGTCAACCCGGAATACCTGAACGACGAGAAGTTTGCAACGCTGATTACCGAGGCGGAAAAGTATCTCGGCTATCCGTATGTGTGGGGCGGCTCCAATCCCGACACATCCTTTGACTGCTCCGGCTTTGTCAGCTACGTTCTCACGAACAGCGGTCTTGTGAATACCGGTCGGCTGGGCGCACAAGGGCTTTACAACGTCTGTACGCCGGTCTCAAAGGCGAATGCACAGCCCGGTGATCTCATCTTCTTTGTCGGGACGTATGACACCCCCGGCGTGTCTCACGTCGGCATTTATGTTGGTGATGGGGTCATGATCCACTGCGGCGATGTGCGCCCAGAAGGGCGAAAGTAGAAGTAGACGGAAAGGAGAGATGAATTTTTTAAGGCACTACCCCGTAGATAACACGGGAACTCGCCTGCTTTACCGATGAGGCGAAAGCCGTAACGGGAAAATAGCACGGCAGGAAAGCGGTAAGTCACCTAAAGGTAATCTGGTGCGACTGAACTGCAAGAGTAAGTGAATATGAGGATGAAACTGGATTTGTTGAATGCGAGTTCCAAGCCCCTGTTCAGTGCGGGCGTAGGAAATTTACCTGAAACCTATGGTGAAAATGCTGTTAAAGAGGGTTGCCCTTTAACAGGTTATCGATCCTTTTCGCGGCAAGCTGGAGAACCAGTTTTAACGGAACGAAAGCACACTCCGACAATTCACATTAGCCTACTACTTTCGCAAACTGGGGATTGCCTAAATCAGAGTGTTTGAAAAAACTATGTGTAATGCGTGTATGCGTGATAAATCCCAAGGCAGAGCCAAGGGAGATGACACTGAAAATCTGACATGGCAACGGAGTCCTCATAGTAGTCTGAGAACGAGAAAACCGTTTACATGGCGAAGGAGGACAGTTTGAGCGTATTAAAATCGAAATTGATTAGGGAGGAAAGCCTCAAATGAAACCAACAATCGAGATTTTAACAAGGTTACAAGAAAATTCAAAAAACAATCATGACGAAGTGTTTACTAAGCTCTTTCGCTATCTGCTCAGACCGGATATCTATTATGTCGCCTACCAGAATCTCTACGCCAACAACGGCGCTGCGACCAAGGGAGTTGACGAAGATACGGCTGACGGATTCAGCGAAGATAAAGTAAACAGGATTATTGAAGCGCTGAGAAACGGAACTTATGAGCCGAAGCCGGTAAGACGTACCTATATCAAGAAAAAGAACGGGAAAATGCGTCCATTAGGACTTCCCACTTTTACAGACAAGCTTGTGCAGGATGTCATTCGCATGGTATTGCAGGCAATTTATGAGCCCGTTTTCTCGAACTATTCCCACGGCTTTCGTCCGGGCAGAAGCTGTCATACAGCACTCGCCCAGCTAAAGCATGAGTTCATCGGTGCAAAGTGGTTTGTTGAGGGCGACATTAAAGGCTGCTTCGACAACATCGACCATTCAGTGCTGATAGGAATTGTTGGCAAAAAGGTGAAAGATGCCAGATTCATCAATCTGTTACGCCTGTTTCTCGAAGCGGGCTATATGGAGGAATGGAAATATTTTGGCACTTACAGCGGATGCCCTCAAGGGGGAATCATTTCACCGATACTTGCCAATATCTACCTGAATGAACTGGATACATTTGTTGAGAAGCTTAAAAAATCCTTCGACACCAACACGCCATACACGCTGACACCGCAGTATAGAGCTTTGCAAAATAAGCGTGCAAGCACAAAGAAAAAAATAGACAGGCGTACTGATGGAGAAGAACGAGACCAGCTGATTGCTCAATATAAAGAGATTGGAAAGGAATTGAGAAAAACTCCCGCCAAGCTCTGCAATGACAAAAAGCTGAAATATGTTCGCTATGCCGATGATTTTCTGATTGCAGTCAACGGGAGCAAAAAAGATTGTGAGTGGATAAAAGCACAGCTCACGGAATTTATTCGTGGGACGCTGAAAATGGAACTCAGCCAGGAAAAAACGCTGATTACCCACAGCAATGAATGCGCCCGTTTCCTCGGTTATGATGTCAGGGTCAGGAGAGACCAGCAGGTTAAACCATGGAAAAACTGCAAGCAGAGAACGATGAACAACACCGTGGAGCTGCTGATCCCGTTTAGGGACAAAATTGAAAAGTATCTTTTTACAAAAGGTGCAGTAAAACAGCGTCCCGATAATGGGAAATTGGAGCCGGTAGCAAGAATAGACCTCACAAGAAATACCGACTTGGAAATTGTTACTACCTACGATGCTGAATTGCGGGGATTGTGCAATTTCTACTATCTTGCGAGTAATTATAGCAGTCTGAACTATTTTAGTTACCTGATGGAGTACAGCTGTCTAAAAACGCTGGCGTGGAAGCACAAATGCAAACTGTCAAAAATTTACGATAAATATCGCATTGGTGCGAAGCGCTGGGGCATTCCCTATGAAACCAAGTCTGGCAGGAAAGTCCGCAAGCTGACGAAATTCAACGAAGTGGATGGTAAAAGATGCGAGGATACTATTCCAACCATTATTACCATTATTGCCAAGAGCAGAACCACCATCGACAGCAGGCTCAAAGCCTGTCGATGTGAACTCTGTGGTTATGAGGGGAAGGACAGAAAATACGAGGTACATCATGTTAATAAGGTAAAGAATCTCAAGGGCAGAGAGCCGTGGGAGATAGTAATGATTGCAAAGCGCAGAAAAACATTGGTGGTTTGTCATGAGTGCCACCAGAAAATCCATCATGGTTATTGAGTTTCGGTAACTGAGCAATACAACGGCGAGCCGGGTGCATTGAGAGGTGCACGCCCGGTTCTGTGAGGGGTCTGCGCAGACCTGCCACAGCAATGCGGTAAGGCGGCGCTTTCCCACTCTACCCCATTCAGTACACATCCATCAACTCTTCCTATTGGCAGCAGCATTTCTACGCCTTCGGAAGACCCGCCTATTAAAAGAAAGGAGTTATTTCATGAATCCCAAGTATCAGAAAGTCCTCTCCGACATTGAGAAGGCTGAAAAGAAGAAGTCCGAAATCGAAGGTCAGCTCAAGGAGCTGTACGACAAGAAGACAGAGCTGGAAAACCTTGAAATCATCAATACCGTGCGCTCTATGGTGATGGACAAGGATCAGATCATGGCGTTCCTGTCTTCCATGAAGGGCGGCACCAAGCCCGCCGGAAATACGGAGGTAATCGTCAATGCGTAAGAAGTTTCGTTTTCTGACCGTCCTTGCGGTCTGCGTCATGGTTCTGTCTTGCTTCTCGGTCACGGCGTTTGCCTACGCCGATGATACCGAACAGAACCTTCCCGTCACGGAGGCAACTCAGCCCGAACAGCAGCCCGCAGTCACTCCCACACCGGAAAAGCCGAAGGGTGAGCCGATTGACGATGAGGGCAACGCCTACACCCGCGACTTGCTCTATGACAAGGCAACCAACAAGCAGTTCATCACAGTCCAGACGAAGAACGGCAATACCTTTTTCGTTGTCATCGACTACGATGCACCCATCAATGAGGACGAGGAACAGTATCAGACGTACTTCCTCAACATGGTCGATGAGAGCGACCTGCTTGCGCTGCTGATGATGATACTGCGGCGGCTCTGACTACCTGTAACTGCAAGGAAAAATGCGCTGCCGGTCAGGTCAACACCGACTGCCCGGTCTGCAAGACCAACATGAGCGAATGCACCGGCACAGCCCCCGCTACACCTGAGCCGGATAAGGATGCAGAAACCGATGCTCCCGCCCCTAAACCCGAAAAGAAGTCCAACGTCGGCATGATCCTCGTCATCTTTGCCCTTGCCGGTGCTGCGGGTGCAGCTTATTACTACATCAAGTTCGTCAAGGGCAGAAAGCCCAAGGATGAGGATATGGACTTCTTTGATGATGAAGGCTACGAGGAAGAGCCGTACATCAACGAGGATGATGAGCCGCAGATTGCGGAGGATGCCGAAACGGAAGGTGATGAAGATTGATCTTAGTCATTGCTGAAAAACCCAGCGTCGCCCAGTCCATCGCAAAGGTGTTGGGCGCAACGTCCCGCAAGGACGGCTACATGGAGGGCGGCAACTACATCGTTTCGTGGTGCTTCGGTCATTTGGTGGAGCTGGCAGACGCCAGCTCCTACGATGAGCGGTATGCCAAGTGGCGGTATGACGATCTGCCCATTGTTCCGGAAAACTGGATGTTCGAGGTCACAAAGGACAAAGCACAGCAGTTCAAGGTGCTGTCCGCTCTTATGAAGGACAAGCGCGTCACCGAGCTGGTCTGCGCAACCGATGCAGGACGCGAGGGTGAGTTGATCTTCCGGCTGGTCTACAACAAAGCCGGATGCACCAAGCCCTTCAAGCGTCTGTGGATCAGCTCGTTGGAGGACTCCGCCATCCGCGAAGGCTTCAACCATCTCCGGGACGGCAAGGAATATGACCGTCTCTATGAAGCGGCACTCAGCCGCTCGAAGGCAGACTGGATTGTCGGCATCAACGGCACCCGCCTTTTCACCACGCTCTATCATAAGAAGCTGGTGGTCGGGCGCGTCCAGACGCCGACCCTTGCAATGCTGGTGGAGCGTGACGGGAAAATCTCAACCTTCCAGAAGGAGAAGTATTTCAACGTCCACGTCGGCAAGGGCGATCTGACCGCCGATCTGGAAAAGGTCAAAACCGAAGAGGAAGCAAAAAGAATTGCGGCGGCTTGCGAGAAAAAGCAAGCCGTCGTTTCTTCTCTCAAGCGGGAGACGAAAACCGTCAATCCTCCGAAGCTCTATGATCTGACTACCTTGCAGCGCGAGGCTAACCGCTACTACGGCTTCACCGCCCAGCAGACGCTCGATCTCGTACAAACACTCTACGAAAAGAAGCTCCTGACCTATCCGCGCACGGACAGCCAGTTTATTACGGATGATATGGAGGACACCGCCCGTCAGGTCATTTCTATTGTCTGCCGCAAGCTTCCGCTTTTCTCCGGCGTTTCGGTTACTCCGGACATTGCCCGCGTAACCGACAACAGCAAGGTCACAGATCACCACGCTATTCTCCCGACCGTCCAGCTTGAAAAGCAGGATGTTTCGGCGCTCCCTCAGTCGGAGCAGAAAATCCTCAATCTTGTTGGGATGCGCCTTCTGTGTGCGACCGGCGAGAAGCACACCTACGCAGAGACGCAGATCTCGCTCTCCTGCGAGGGCTATGCGTTCAAAGCCAAGGGCAAGACCGTCGTTCAAAACGGATGGAAAGCCATTGAAGAGCTGTTCAAGGCTTCCGTCAAGACGAAGGAAAAGGACGATCCCATGAAGTCCCTGCCCGAAGTCCATGAGAGCGATGTTCTGGATAATGTGTCCGCCAGCGTCACCGAACACTTCACAACGCCTCCGAAGCAGTACACGGATGTGATATTTTGTGAGCGTAAGGAGTGGATAGGAATTGAAGAAAGGAGTTCAGCATGAGAAGAAAAAAAGATAGAAGCAATGGCATTACTGCTTTGTATGAAAGACTGTCTCGTGATGATGATAATGCTGGAGAGAGTAACAGTATAGTTCATCAAAAGCAAATGCTTGAAGATTATGCTATGAAACATGGTTTTACGAATCTTGTTCATTTTACCGATGATGGTTGGAGTGGAGCGACTTTTGACAGACCTTCATGGAACAGACTTGTTGAAGGTGTTAAAAACGGAGAAATCACTGCCTGTATCTGCAAAGATATGTCCAGAATCGGCAGAGATCATCTGCAAGTAGGTTTTTTCACTGACATTCTGTTTAGAGAAAAGGAAGTTCGATTTATAGCAATCAATAATGGTATTGACAGTGACCGTCAAGAAACCAGTGAGTTTGCCCCTTTTCTGAATATCATGAATGAGTGGTTTGTCAGGGACACAAGTAAGAAAATTAAAGCTGTACTGAAATCCAGAGGTTCTTCCGGCAACGCTCATACAAGTAATATCCCACCATACGGCTATTTGAAAGACCCCGAAAACCCCGACCATTGGATTATTGATGAAGAAGCTGCTGAAGTAGTCCGCAGAATTTATCGCATGACTATTGAGGGAAAAGGACCTTATCAGATAGCAAGAGAACTTTCAGAAGAAAAAATTGAAAGACCATCTTATTATCTTGGCAAAAAGGGACTTGGAAATCATGCAAGCAACTATGACAAAGAAAATCCGTATATGTGGCGAGGAAATCAGGTTACTACTCTGATTGCCCGACCAGAGTATATCGGAAAGACTGTCAATTTCAGGACATTCAAAAATTCCTATAAGGACAAAAAGACGAAAAGGGCAGATAAGGAAGATTGGGTGGTTTTTGATGATACACAAGAGCCTATTGTCGATGAAGAAACATGGCTGCTTGCTCAAAAGTTAAGACAGAATGTAAGAAAAGCAGATCCTATGGGCGAGCCTAATGTTCTGACCGGAAAGATTTACTGTGCTGATTGTGGTGCGCCGATGTATAATCACAGGCAGCGGAAAGGGCGAGAAAGAATATACTATACTGCCAAAGGCGAAAAAAGGACAAGTTATTCCAATCCGGCAGATTGTTATGAATGTTCCACATATAATCTTGCTTATCAGAAGTATGACCGACATTGTACTTGCCACCATATTTCAACAAAAGCACTTAAAAGCATCATTCTGAAAACCATACAGGAGACTTGCCATTATGTTTCTTTGAATGAGCGGGAGTTTGTTTATTCTCTGCAAGAAGAATCGGCGATGAAAGATATTGCTGTTTCTGAAACTGTAAAAACCGCATTGAAAGAAATCAGAAGCGAGTTCACGAACTGGATATGCTTATCAGGAAAATCTATGAAGATAATGTGATTGGAAGATTGCCGGACAGACTTTTTCAGAGTATGCTTACTGATTATGAAAATGAGCAGAACGAGCTGAACAAGATTATTGAGACTGACACCGCTGATATGCAACGGATTATAGGCGGTCAAAATAATGTGGAGCGTTTTCTAAAGCTGGTTAAAAAGTATGAGAACATTACAGAACTTACTCCTGCCATGATAAATGAATTTATCGACAAAATACTGGTTCACGAGCCACAAGGAAAAGGTGCAGACCGCACCACAGAGGTGGAGATATATCTTAACTATGTCGGGCAATTTCAAGTACCTGTGGAGCAGCATGAACCAACCGAGGAAGAAAGGATTGCTGCTGAAAAAGAGGCGGAACGACTTCGCAGAAAACGAGAATCCAATCGTAAGTATATGAAAAAGATTCGTGAGAAATCAAAAGAATTTGCGGAGCATGAGCGTATAGCAGAAGAAAAAAGCTCTGATAGCAATGTGTGTGTTGAACAGAACGCCACAAGCAAATCAAATCGGCAAAAAGTGAAAGGAGAAAAAATAGCATGACAGAATTGAAACTACGAATCCATGACGAAAGCAACGGTCTGGACTATGTTCTTGTGGGTGATTACTATGTGCCGGACTTGAAGCTACCGGAGGAACACCGCCCTATCGGTATGTGGGGCAGACTGCACAGGACATATTTGGAGCAGTACCGCCCTGCAAGGTTCTCTGCCCTCTGTTTATCCGGCGAACTGCATACTTACCTTGCTGATCTGAACGAACAGGCAACGGAAAGGTGCAGCCTTATCATTGAGCAGATGAAACAAGCCGAGGGCGTGACCGAAACCATGAAAGCAGACAATCAGATGTTGTGGGTACAGTCCATGAACTCTATCCGTAACCGAGCCGAAGAAATCATCAGACAGGAAATGATTTACTGCTGATTTTATCAAGTCCAAAACCAACAAATTTGTATCGTAAACGAAGCGACAGGTATTTCCTTATGAAGTGTCTGTCGCTTTTCATTTATCAAACTTTAAGGAGGAAAACACAATGAAGATGAACCGGAATGAAATGGAAGCCCTTTATGCCTTTGGCTGTCCGAACCTGAAAGCAACTGTCGAGCGTTTGCGTATGGTAGCTGCCCTTGCACCCGATCCAGTGGCGAAGAAGCTGTTTTATATGCTTTCCGTCAAGCTGAGTGCTGAGGGTGTTGAAAGGTGGTATCGCTGCTTTTACTGCAAGCTGCGTGTGTTGAAAAACCATAGGGAGGGCTGCTATGACGAGACTGACGAAGATTGAGAAAGAAACAATCGTTCTCTTTAATGAGGGCGAGGACAAGGCAAATATCTACACCCACAACGCCGGATTGAAAAAGAGGTTGGCTGCTTTTGCTAAGAAGTACCCTGACCTTTGCCGACTGGAAAAATCCAATGTTCAAGGCGGTGTTTCTTATGAGCTGGCAAAGTCCCGTCTGTCTATCCGTTTCCTGCCGCCTTACAGTGAGGAACGCAGACAGAAAGCCAGTGAATATGCGAAAAAGCATGGGCTGAACAGCCAGCAGGGATACTGTGATAATCAGGGCTGATATGCGGTTAAAATGTCAGGTGCAAACCTGATGTTTTGACCGTTGCCTATCGCCTGTGAGGAAAGTATCGGAGACTATAAATTTTACGGAAATGTGCGTTACAAGGTTTGAACAGGAACTCTGTACACAAAATTTTTTCTTCCATTCTTTAAGTTGATGAAGTATAATGAGATATGAAAAATTGAGGTTTTTAATACTCGATTTCAAACAATCATTTTTATATAGCTGGAACTATGGAGGGCAAAAAATGAATGATTTTTTACGAATGTGTTTGAATATAATTACACAAATAGGCCCCTATTTAGTTGTACTTCTTCTTTTGAAATATCTTGTAAATCTTCAACAAAAGAGAGCTAAAGAACGAGAGGAAGAACAGAAAAAGGGAATAATTAGAACGCATTATACAATAAAAACAGAGAAATTCCTTGTCGTGGCATTTATCGTAGGTACAATATTTTTTGCTTGTTGTACGGCTATGAGTCTTAGGGAAAAAGAAGATATGTTTGTCATTTGTATATTTGGAATATTTTTTTTAGTAGGCATAAGCGGAATAGTCAATATGGTAATGTGGAAACTGGAAGTGAACGGAGATGAAATCACATGGCGGTCAACTTTTGGAAAAAAGAGAACTTTTCGTTTTGGGGATATTACCTACTGCGAGAGAAAAAAAGGTTCTGTGCGTGTATATGTAAATGGGGAAAAGCTATTTACCATTGATAGTAATATCGATAAAGAAGAATTTATGGAAGATATAGAGAGAAGAAGAATCCCTGTAAAATCTTACTGGACAAATCAGCATAAGAAGAATCGTAAATGACATAGATTTTATAACAGTACGATGTTAGACAACTGAATATGACCGTCAAAGTCGGATGAAGAAACCGATGTATTGAGCGTAAAGCGATCATGCGTCGGTTTTTCTTATTTCATGAGCTGACAGAATTCCGACTGTATATCGCCTGTGAGGAAAGTATCGGAGACTATGGATTTTGCGGAAATGTGCGTTATAGGTAAGTAAAAAACTACTTGATAGAGCGTGAATTGAATTGTTCATATCGGTATGATATAATTTACTGAAATGAAGCAAGAAGGTGGACTTTTGTATGAAAAAATTTTTGAAAATATTGCTAATCATTGTAGGAATAGTTTTTTTGATTTTTGCAGCGCTGATATGTATTGGACTGTTTGTTGATTATGATGACCATATTGAAAATGGTCGTTATACTTATGTTCCGGAAGATGACAATAAAGACAATGCATATGTCGAATTCAATTTGAGTGATTACGATAAAAAGGATTCTGAACTCATATATTATAGTTCTGTCGAAGAAGCTATTTTGAATTCTCCTTTGAATGCTGAAAATGAAGAATTTTCTGTTCCAGAAGATTTTCTTAATCATGTTGATGAAATATTGCATATATGGAATGGCAAACAGTATGATACTATTTTCTATCGGGCAGGAAGTGATAACGATCCCGTTCAAGGTTTTGTGATTGCACGCTGCAAAAAAAAGATAGAAAATGAAAGTACACAATATGCGTTTGTAAATGCTACACCAGCTACCACTACACCAGATACCACTTATGGGGGAGACTTCAAAAAATTTATCCATTTATCTTTAACAATAAGTGATATTCAACAAGACTTAAATCCAAATTATCCGGATACCAGATTCGTTTTTGGCTATGCACATGATAAAGAAATTTACTCATTAGAAGTAGAAGGTCAAAAGCCAGATGGGATTATAGAATATGAAGAATATGGTAGAACGATGTATATGTGGTATTATAACGATTTGAAAAGCAATAAAAGAGGCGATTGTCTGAGCTACTCAGTAGATGTGCCAGAGTAATTTTTCAAATTGGCTAATCTGCCACAACTGAATATGACCGTCAAGGTCAGATGAAGAAACCGATGTATTGAGCGTAAAGCGATCATGCGTCGGTTTTTCTTTTTGCAAAATAGTCCGGTGGACTGTTTTGTAAAACCGAAGGAACTGACAGAGCTTGGGATGGGGTGAAGTCAGTTTGTTCGGGCGGGAGTACAGAGGGTGCAACCCTTTGTGCATGGGTACAGGGAATGCAATACCCCTGTGCAGGTCAAGGGCGGCAGCCTTGCCCAGTTAAGTGGCGCTTCGCCACTTAATACTGGGTATTACTTGACGCAGAAAGCCGCAAGGAATCAGCTTCGCTGCCCTTCTCCCCTGTCGGGGAAATCAAAAAGAAAAGGAGGAACTCATGTGAAATTAACAAGACACAATGGACGAGCCGGAAAGAATGGCGTTTATAACCCGAAGCACAATGACCGCAGTTTTGACATTGCCAACAGCGAACACATTGACGAAGAACGAGCCAAACAAAATCTCTATTGGGACTGTTACAATGGCTTTCGCAATTTCAAAAATCCCGAAAAGGAAAATGAGCTGTCTGCCACTTTTGAAGATGTGGAACAGCTTTTTTATCGTCAGCGGTATCATGATTTTGTAACAGGACAGAATGAAAGAAATGTGAAGAACCGACACCCTGAAAGAAATAAGGAAACTGGAGATTTACTCAAAAGCAAAAAGACCTGTCCAGAGGAAACGGTCTATCAGATTGGAACGCTTGACAATCATGTTCCGCCGGAATTGCTCATTGAGATCGTCACAGAATTTATGGAAATCGCAAATGAGCGTTTCGGCTCTCATGTCCATATCCTGAATTGGGCGCTGCACTTGGATGAAAGCACCCCTCATATTCACGAGCGTCATGTGTTCGACTGTGAAAATCAATATGGGGAGATTGCCCCACAACAGGAAAAGGCTTTGGAAGCACTGGGGTTTGAACTGCCGGAACCGGAGAAGCCTGTCGGAAGAAAAAATAACCGCAAGATGACTTTCGATTCAGCTTGCCGAGTGCTGCTGTTTGATGTGGCGAAAAAGCATGGCTTACAACTGGAAGAAGAACCGGAATATGGTGGTCGTGCTTATCTGGAAAAACAGGATTATATCCTTTTCAAGCAAAAGGAGCAACTGTCAGCACAGGAGCAAAAGCTGGAAGAACTCACGATGAAGATTGAAGATGTGGAAGCTCTGGTGGACGAGGTTGCCGATATTGCCTATGACAAGGCGGTTGAGGTCGTTGCTGATACTGTGAAACTGGAAACGCACAAGGAGGATATTAAGCTGGTGGAGCAGTCTAAGGCATGGGTTCTCTCCCCTGAGCGTAAGGCTTCAAAGAAAGAAATCGAGTATGCAACGAAACGATTGGATGGCGTGATTGCCAGAATCACAAACGCTATGAAATCAACCATTCAGAAAATCCAAACCACGCTGATGAAGCCGGAGGTCAAAAAAGCCGGAACGGAGCAAATCAAGAAGAAAGCCAAAAGTTCCATTATAGAGCAGTTGAGCCGCAAAAAGAAAGAAATTGCAGAGCGTGAAGTCAGCCGAACAATTCCGGCGAAAAACAAAAAGCAGGATAAGGAACTCTAAGGCACTTGCTGTTTTCATTTTGAAAATGACAGGTGCTTTTGCTTTAGGAAGCAAGAAAATATCTTCCATTCTTTAGGCTGATGAAGTATAATGATAGTAAGAAATTTTTTGTAATGACCTTAATCCAATAAGTGATTTTGCAATTATCAAGTAAAGGATGTAATTATATGAAGAAAGTACTGTTGCTTTTCAGTGTGATTATTATACTCGGTTTAACAGGCTGCTCTAACAAATATTTCAATGACTGGTTTAGCTCTGAACAAAATGAAACGGATAAGATGTGTCAACAAATTATCGAGGCATGTAAGCAACAGGATTCAGAGAAACTCAAATCTCTATTTTCCGAAGAAAGCAAAAAGAACATTGAGAATTTAGACACTGAAATCTCTGCTTTTTTCGATTATATTGAGGGCAGTATCCAAAGTTTTGAGGGCGATTGTGCATCATCAAGTGAAAGCAACTATGGTAAAAGGAAAACGGAATTGGATGGTATGTATCTCATATTGACAGAGAAGGAACGGTATTGTATGAATTTTTATATGTATAGTGAGGATGATGAAAATGCCCAAAATGTGGGGATATATAAAATTGAAATTGCATTAGAGAGCGAAGTGGCTGAGGATAATTTTATATGGGATAATCCCCCAAACGGTATTTTTGTTGGAGGACAAAATTGATTTTTGTTATGAGAGAACATTAAAGTATAAATTTCGGATGGTATAAGAGAAACTGACTACAATTAAATCTTCACAGCTTTGCTAAGCAGGAGATCCGAATGATATGCTCCCTTCATGATGACAGTTTGTTTTTTCACTGTCTCTCATAAAGGGAGCATATCAGAAAAGGTCTCCTGCTTTTTTTCCCAAAAACTGAATATGGAACTCTAAGGCACTTGCTGTTTTCGTTTTGAAAATGACAGGTGCTTTTGCTTTAGGGAGCAAGAAAATATCTTCCATTCTTTAGGTTGATGAAGTATAATGTAAGCAACAAACTTGAAGTTTAAGGGAATGATATTATGGATTTTGCTATATTTAGATTGTTTATAAGAGTTTCATTATTTGTTATAGCTTTAATTGCTTGCATTATCTATCTAATTAAAAAAAGAAAACTTATCTATTCGATATTTTTTTGATAAAGAAGCGATAAAAAAGATAAAAAA
>QUFC01000022.1 GCA_003478355.1 Lachnospiraceae bacterium AM48-27BH | reverse complement strand
CCGGCATCGCATGATTCTCACAGACCAGCTTCGGCTTTCCCTTCACTTCCCCCTTTTTCCACAAACTGAGACGTGTTTGATAGGAGGACACTGCTCCAAGTGCGTGTTGGATCGCCGCTCTTCTCAGATAAGATGGCATCTTAGGAAAATGACAGTCAAACGGAAACCTGGCATGATTCTTTTTTGTCTCATGCACCAGATGCTCCGCTTCATTAAAGCGTTTTTGTGGATTCCTGATTTCTGAAAGTTCTTCCCAGGTCTCTGCATACACCGGAATCAGATAGGAAACTGCTTTCCGGAAAATATCCAGCGTAGCGCGGAGCGGTATATTCTTTTTTTTAATTTCTACTCCATAGCTGGATACAATCTGCATAAAGTTTCCTACTTTCTTTCTTCCTTCTCTTTTTGTCCCTCAATGTATGCCATTACCTGATCCCGGCTTCGGTCACTTACGGTAACTGCACAGTACGATGGATTCCACAAATGTCCTCCCCTCAGCTCCTGTTTTAATTCCGGATGCGAAAGAAATAACTGACGTGCCAGATTCCCCTTCATAATCTTTATCATATCTGATATAAAAAATTGCGGTTTGCAATCCAGAAGTAAATGAATATGATCTGGCATAACCTCCATCACCAGAATCTTAAATTTGTATTCCTCCGCAAGCTCATACAACATTTTTTTACATTCTGCGTCTATTCCATTTTTCAGAACCTGTTTTCGATATTTCGTGCACCAAACAAGATGGTACTGTAAAGAATATACATATCCTCTACCATATGAAAGTGTATTTTCCTTAATAGTAAATATTTCTTTTTCCATGTTTAAATTATACCATATGTTTCTATATATAGCAAACACTAGTTCTGTATTTTTATAAAAAAATTTAGCACACCTAACTCATCACTAAAGTAACGAGAATGCTGTGTGCCGTTTTTCAAGTTTTAGAAGTACGTTCGTCTCTTCGGCGTGTTCCAACTGCCTACCACGCGTTTCACATTTGAGATCGTGACAAAGGCATTTGGATCCTTTGCCTGAACATAGTCCATAAACTGACCATATTCCTTCTTTGTGAGGATCGCCAGAATCTCGCTCTTTGGGGTGTCACTGTAGCCGCCGGTGGCAGTGTAGACAGTGATACCGCGCTGGAGCGTCTCGATGACATAATGTTTAAAATCATCATTGTGCTCGGAGATGACGCAGACGCGGATCTTTCCGGTGAACTCATCGATAAAGTAGTCCAGAACGAGACCGCTGAGGTAAGTGGACAGGGCGCCGACGATCACGGTCTGGAGATCGTAGGCAAAGTAGGAGCTTGCGACGGTCACAAGACCAGCGATGATGACGGATTTTCCGAGGTCCATATGGAGATATTTGTTCATGATCTTCGCGATAATGTCGAGACCGCCGGACGCGGCGTTCGCATTAAAGAGGACGGCCTGTCCGTAGCAGATCACGATAATCATGGCAATCATGTCCAGAGCGATATTTCCGGTCGGGGATACCGGACCCGGGAACAGAAGCTCGAACACGAAGAGCAGTGCCGGCAGCAGGACGGAGATAAAGATAATCTTTGTCCCAAAGGTCTTATCCACAAAGAGGAATGCTAAAATGATGCAGATGATGTTTAAGAGCAGCGTCATTGCGGAGAGAGACAGTGGGACAAAGTTTACGAGAACCACGGCGAGTCCGGAGATACTTCCGCTGACGATGTGGTTCGGGTTCATGAAGAAATAAACTCCCACGGCGATGATGAAGGTGCCGAAGAAGATCGTTGAGAAATATTTTAGTTTTTCAAACATGGTGAGATTCCCTTTTCGTATTAGTATTTGCGTGTCAATCATATGTGAAAAATGTACAGATGTCAAACGTGTGCGTTACAGTGTGAGCGCTTGTATGCGGCAAAGTGAAAAACAGATATTGATAAAATATGAAGGATGACCGGGGATGGAAAACGCGTTGGAGAAGGAAGAGGATGACGAATCCAATCGTGTGAGATATAATGGGTCTGGAAGAATTTGCCAGTGTTTGGAGCAGGAAAAGATGAGGTTGGTAATATTATGAATTAGGAGTGTAGAATTATGTTTAGAGAGATTCGAAAAAAGAGAAATAAGGTCGATGCTCTGCGGGTATGTGATAAGGTATGTTTTACGGTTTATGGAAATGTTAAAACGGTTTGCGATGAAATATTACCCAAATGAACATCTGGCTGATGAGGAGATCGCGCAGGCGGGAAGGGCTGTGCAGATGTTTGAAATCGAGATCGAGCATTTGAGCGGCAAGGAGGTGCAGGAAAAGTAGAATGAGATTGAGAAATATTCTGGTCATCGTAAAAGATATGGAAAGATCGATAAAGTTTTATCATGATCTGTTTGGACTTGATATAGTACTTGGTAATGACGGAAATACAATCCTGACGGAAGGGCTTGTGCTGCAGGATGAGAAGATATGGAGGGATTTTTTAGGGAAAACTATTATTCCGAAAAGCAATTCGTGTGAGCTTTATTTTGAGGAACAGGATATAGAGAGATTTGTTGAAAAATTGGAGCGGTTATATCCCGATATCCAGTATGTGAATCACCTTATGACACATAGTTGGGGACAGAAGGTGGTCCGGTTTTATGATTTGGATGGCAATTTGATCGAAGTTGGGACGCCGATGTGATTTTGCGCGTCAAAGTACAGAACTTATGTGTAGAATAAATAGCTGAGGCAGGTGAGGGATATATCATCTTATTTCGACTTTGATGGTTTTATTGTACTAGAAATATCCAAAGATAAGAAACCATCAGCCCCAAAAAGCAGATATTTTCATATCTGCTTTTTTAATGATATCCAAAGTTCAGAAGGAATCCATTTTCCGGGCCTGACGGCATTTTTTGATTTATACAGAACAGGTAAATTGATTACTGTGCGTTCTCCATCTTACCCGCCATCTTCTGAGCGATCACGATCAGGACGATCGCAGCCACTGCCAGAATTGCGGAACCGATGAAGCCTAAGGTGTACTGACCTGTGGTATCATAGAAATATGCGCTGATCTTAGGACCGACAAATGCGCCGATTCCGTAGCCGATGAAGATCAGTCCGTAGTTACGGTTGTAGAACCTGGAACCGAAGATCATGCGGACCATTGGTGCAAATACAACTAACAGACCACCGAAGGAGAAACCAACCAGTACCACACATGCGATGAAGAATGGAAGTGTAGTTGCCTGGGTTAACATCAGCATAGAGACGCCGTTGATCACCATTAAGAGGATCAGGCTCTTCCAGCCCTTTAAGATGTCGTAAATGAAACCGAAACCGATACGGCCACACATGTTAGCCAAAGTCATAATGGATACGCAAAGTGCAGCAGTCATCGCGGTCTGGCCAACCTGACGCTGTGCGATCGGGCTGGTAAAGGATACCATCATGGTTCCTGCTGCGTTCGCGAAGATGAACATCAGAAGCAGTACCCAGAATACTGGAGTTTTTACCATTTCGCCCATGCTGTAGTCTCTGGTCTTTAATACCTTTGCCTGCTCAGCAGATGGTTTCCAGCCTTCTGGAGTCCATCCCTCTGGACAAGGAACGATCATGGCTGCTGCGATACCAACACCGATCAGGAATACGATTGCTAAGATGCGGCAGGTCATCTGCGCGCCTACTTTTTCGATTAAAGTCTGGGCGATCGGGCTCATGATGAATGGGCCGCAGGATGCGCCAGCCTGTACCAGACCGGAGATAGAACCGGAACGATCAGGGAACCATTTTAATGCAGTTGGAAGACAAGCCGGGTAGATCAGACCACCGCCAGCACCAGCCATCAAACCATAGAAAATGTACAGCTGGGGAATACTGGATGCAAAACCGGTCAAGAACCAACCGCCTGCAAACAGACACAGACCTAAATAAATGGTCTTTCTTGGGCTGATCTTCTCAGCTAAGGAACCGCCGATGAAACCAACGGCACAATAGGTGAACATGTAAATGGTGTACGCTAAAGCGAAATCGGAATCGCTCCAGCCAAACTTGGTAGTTAACGGGATACAGAACAGGCTGAAATAAGCCGTTGCAGAGGTAAATAAGCTCTGCAGCCATACGCCTGCGAATACTCTCCAGCGTGTCGCTTTTGTGATTTTCATACTTTCATACTCTCCTTTTTCTTACATTTCCGGGAATTTTCCCACCTTCCATTTCCCGAAGGTGCAGATCATCCCTTTGTATTTCGTGATGCTTTCTAGCCTATGTGTTCTTACGGTCAGCGCAGCATGTGCGCAGACCTACGGAATCGTTACGATGCCTGCTTCTTTACGCTGCCGCTTCTTCCTGCTTCTTATGGCGCTCATCTAAAACCTTCATGATACCGTCATACTCCCGATCCAGTTTATAGAAAAACAGCAGTGCAAGAATTGCGATAAATACAACCAGCGGTGCATAGTAGAACATGACGCGGATGCCTTTCATGGCAGACTCGCTCTGGACTGCCAGCTTGCCGTCGTAGCCGTAAGCGCCTAATACCCAGCCGATAACTGCAGATGCCAGTGCAGATCCGACACGGACGCCAAGAGATGCTGCGGAATATACAAAGCCTTCTGCTCTGGTTCCGGTCTTGTACTCGCCGTACTCGATACTGTCTGCGATCATACCAAACTTGGTTGCAGAGATACACGCCACACCCATGCCCCGTAAGATCAGGCCCAGGTACATGATGCCCATGGATTTCTCCGCAAATAAGATCAGGACGAGCTGTCCGGCAATACCCATTCCGGCACCGCCGTACAGAGCCACATTTCGTTTTCCGATCCGCTGGACAATGGGGATTAATAAAAGCGGAACCAGAATGGAAGCAAATGTGGAGCACATCATCATGGTCTTGTTATAACCAGCGTCCTGCATCACATATTTGGCAAAATACATGTTCATGCCGTAAAGACTTGTCATGGCTGTATAGAAAATATTGACCATCAGCATGATGAACCAGTATTTATTCGCAAATAAGATCTTGATTCCTTCAGACAGTTTCAGGGAAGATTTCTTTCCGGTCTTCTGCTCCATAACACCGGAACCAACTCTCTCTTTACATCCAAAGAAGGTGATCAGGAATAAAGCGATGGAGACGATACCAACCAGAAGGAAGGTCTTCTGCCATCCGCCCGGGCCTCCGCCCATCTTTTCAACCACATCCGGCGCATAAGAGCTGATGACGAACACACCCAGAGCGCCAAGGCTGGCACGGCTGATGGAGAGAAGAGCTCTCTCATTCTGCTTGTTGGTCATCACGCTGCTCAAGACACCGTAAGGCACGTTCATGGAAGTGAAGATACAGGTTGCCATCAGGTATATGAAAGGAACGCATAAATGATTTTGCCTGTTTCACTGAAATTCGGAACTGTAAACAGAAGTACACAGCCGATACAGTAAGGAATCACCATCCACAAAAGCCAGGGTCTTGCTTTTCCAAGTGGCGAATGGACATTTTCAATGATAAAGCCCATCAGCATATCGGAAATTCCATCGAAGATCTTGCTGAACAGAAGTATGGTTCCTACCACAGCCGCGCTGATGCAGGCCACATCGGTATAAAAATACACGATATAGGAACCGATGGCTCCGTAAATGAAGCAGAAGGAGAAATCTCCCAGTCCATAACAGAGGTACTCCATCAGATCGATCTTGTCTCTTTTTGAAACATTCTTGAATCCAAAGTTTCCCATACTTTACCTACCTATCTATTTCTTAGCACTGAAGAGTACCTAAGTCTAATGCAACGTCACGGCCATTGAACTTGCCTGCTGCGCGGCTGGTTCCTAACCAGTAAACCATATCGGAGATATCCTCCACATCCAGGAATGGAACGCCTGCGTACATTTCCTTATAATCCTTGAAGTTCTTGCCAGTCAGTTCGTTGATGAACTCTACATAGCTCTGGGTCTCGCACATTGGTGTTTTTACCTTGGTCGGGCAAAGTGCGTTTACGATGATTCCCTTGCTGCCAACCTCTTTTGCCAGAGTCTTGGTCAGTCCCAGGACACCCCATTTTGCCATACAGTAGGTAGCTAACTTTGGTGTACCGTAAAGACCACTGGTGGAGGCGATGTTGATGATTCTTCCAAATCCCTGCTTTAACATATACTGGGTTGCGTATTTGTCGGTTCTCCAGGTACCGATCAGGTCAATATTGATGACCTTCTCTACCTGCTCATCAGTCAGTTCCCAGGTGTTGCCAAAATTGATGACACCTGCATTGGCGATCACAACGTCCAGACGTCCGAATTTCTCCCATGCCTCTGCAAACAGGCTTTCCATATCTGGTGTACTGCAGATGTTTGCTTTCTTAGCCAGAACCTCAGCACCCAATGCTTTTAACTCTCTGATGGTCTCCTGGAATCTCTCATCCTCTGGATCTAACATATCTGCCAGAACAACGTTGAAGCCGTTCTCTGCATATTTGACTGCGTGGGCACGTCCCTGTCCCATGGCACCTCCGGTAATCAGTACAACCTTCTTCTCATCACTCATGATTTGTTACCCCTTTCTTAGCTTTTTTAGCTTATGTTTGTGATTTTTTTAACGCTCTGTTCTGCCATTACTATACAGATTCAAGGGGGTTTAAGGTCAAGTGGGCATTTTGCACAAAAAAAGCAGAGTGTTTTTCTACACTCTGCCGAAAAAAATATCTATTTTTTTGTAAATTTTATAACGGGCTTTCTCAATAAGGGGATGCGATCGGAAACCATACCAGGTGCCAGTTGAAATATTCCTCTTCCGGCTTGGTCATGCAGACCACCTGGGTCACCACATCACCACAGAGAGTCAGGCCATTCTGCCGCAAAAATTCCAGGCCATCCGCCAGATTATCCAGGCTCAGATATTTGCTGGAACGGGATGGGACACAGGTATGGACACAGAGACATGGCGGGTAATACTGCACCAGTTCTGACTCTTTCACATTTAAGAATGGTGCATACTCCTCACATAATCCCAGTCCAAAATCAAAGTCCGAATTGCCGTCCCGAATATCTTTCTCATAAAAGACCGCACAGGAAAATACAAACGGTTCTTTTTCTGACCACTCAGAAATCAGATCCAGCTGCTCTTTTTCTTTGAATAATGTGTACTTTTTCTGCGTATTCATGCGGTATATGCCAGGTCTTTCCTCAATCCGGAACTTTCCAACGCTGTCCATGGCATCCTTTAACATGCTCTGGCTCTGACGGATCCGTTTTAACAGATTCGTCTGACGGATGATCTCTTTTTCGATCACCGCCTCCTGGTCTTCCATCTTCTCCCGCACCTGGGACAGTTCCCCACTGCGGAACAATTCACCGATCTCTTCCAGGGAAAAACCATAGTTCTGATAATGCCTTGCCCGAAGGAGCATATGAAAATCCCAGGTATTGAAATACCGGTAGCCGGTTTCCGGATCGCGGATGGGACTGACGATATTCTTACTCTCATAATATCGCAGCGCCTCCGCAGAGATCCCCATGAGATGTGCCATCGTTCCAATGCTGTATTTCTGGTACATCCGTTCTTCCTTTCAAACCTTGTAACTGCTTGAGACTTTCCCGTCTGCAAGCACATTACCAACCTTCAAATACTTTGAAGGTTTTTCTGGGATATCAGAAATTTATTCTGCCCAGACTTTGTCTACGATACCGCGGATCAGTTCAATATTCGTTTTTAACTTCTGATCAGAGGTCTCTGCACTGGAGAAATCCTCAAATGTCACATATCCATCGTAGCCAACATCCTTTAATGCCTTAAAGCATCTCTCAAAATCTGCGTATCCATCATTAAATGGAGCCCAGTCCGGAACATATTTCTCTTTGCCGTCTACTTCCTTCTTCACCCACTGGGCATTCTTGATATGTACCAGATCCAGATACGGTCCAAGGATCTCCAGAGCCATCTTATACTCTTCAAATCCCTCGTAAATGACATTACCGGTATCATAAATAACACCAATGTATTTTGGATCAAAGTAGGAAGCCAGTTTTCTTGCTGCACTTGCAGAAGCAGTGATGGTTCCCATATGCATCTCAAAGTCAGCCTTGATTCCGGTCTTCTTTGCCAGCTCTTCTACCTTCTTAAATCCGGCAACTGCCTCAGCAAAGATCTCGGTATAGTTGCGGGCAACATCGTATTTTAATGCGTTGACACGGATTCTGGAGCAGCCCATCTTCTTAGCAGCTCTCATGCAGCTCTCGATCTTCTCTGGGTCCATGCTGCAGTCTAAGTAGGTTGCTAACGCGTTGATCTCCAGACCATACTTGTCAGAAAGTGCCTTGATCTCTTCTGCCTGCTCCTCTACCTTGTTGATGTCAACGGTGCAATAGTTATTTTTCCAATAGGAAGGTGCCTCTTTTAAAATCTCTGGATCTGTCGGAATATCAGTAACACGCCAGTCTACACCATCATAACCATACTCCTGCATCTTCTTTGCAGCTTCCTCCAGTGTCATCTCCGGTACACTTACCGTAAATAATGAATATTTCATGACAAAACTCCTCCTTATAAAAAATGGTATTCCATAAAAAACGAGAACCCGGCTGTGCCCAAAAGCTGCCGGGTTCTCAGCATACTTAAAGTATACCATAAAACTCTGATTTTCAAGAGTAAAATTGTGCAATTTTCATGTCTTTTTAGGCTGCCTTGCAAAAATGCAGGAACAAACTGGCAGTGGGAGCTTTCAACTCCCACTGCCATAAGCATCCCCCCTCACCCGCCGCTTAGTGCTCCGCGCACTTGAAGCGGGGGAATGCTTATCTGCGTTCAAAATCTTCCCTTATCACTTCCCACGCTGCATCCACGCTATAATGTCTGCGGACATACTCCTGGGTCTTATCGCTCATCTGTCTGCAGCGGGACGGATCTGCGTAGAGATCTGCCACTGCCCGGGCAAACTGCTCTGGGGAATCTTCGATCTCCATCACGGTTTCCGCCTCCGGAATCCCCTCGGAGCCTACGGAAGTGGTCACAATGGCTGCTCCGTTGTAAAGTGCCTCGACTACCTTTCCTTTGACGCCTGCGCCATACCGCAGCGGTACCACCACGATCCGGGTGGTATCGTAAAGCTCTGCCAGTTCTTCTTCGCTGACAAAGCCCTTGATGATCACACCGTTGCCCGGCTGCTCTAATGCCTTGATCTCATCCGTCACTTTGGAACCAACTACATAGAAATCCGGGGCTTTCTGGCCCTTCGCTTCCATATCGCTCCGAAGAAGCGGGTAAACCTCCCTCACGAACCACAGAACTGCGTCTGCGTTCGGTGGATGGGCAAAACCACCTACAAACAGGATTCCTTCCCTCTTTTCAAAATCAGCCGGGATCTTATCCTTAAATTCATCGTACACATAAGCCACGATATCCTTTACCGGAATCTCCTCGTCCTCTGCCTTGATGGCATCCCGCTCAATATAGGACGGATAATAGGACATCGCCGCCTTGTACATGAGGGATGTCTCCACCGCCTTCCAGTATTCAGAGGACTGCTTCAGGGCCGGATCTCCGGTTAAGGCAAATTCTCTGCCTTCCCGCAAAAAATGCAGGTCATGGCCGTAGTAGATCACCTTAATATTGGTGTTTTCTTTGATAAAGTCAATGTATTTGGACGCAATATGCGGCCGGTTCAGATACGCGATGGCAATATCATCCCCATGATCCTTTAACCAGTCCCAGATTCCCACCTGGTACTCCGGTCCATAGAGGATCTCGATACCCATCTGCTGTAAGGTAGTGGAGTACGGTTCCTCATGGAGGAAATTATCTCCCAGGAATTTCACCACATAACCTTTTTTCAGGAACATCTTCAGATACTGGAACGTGGTCTTGGAACCAGCATCCCGGTCATAAGTCGGCACATAATGATCCACCACCAGGATGATCTTCTTGCCCATACTCCGTTCACGGGCCCGGAATGGGTCAGGATTGCCGTTGTTCTCACACTGGCATGCCAGCTCTGCCGCCCATTTTTCCCGGAGTTTTTTATTATTGACCACCTGATACCGTTTCAGGCCACTTCCCTGGACATCGGTTCCGTTAGACACACCCTCAAAATGGATCACCTTGGACAATGGCTGATATACCACCCGGTATCCGGCTTTTCTCACCTCAAAGGCCAGATCGGAATCTTCACAGTATGCCGGGGCAAAGCGGGTATCAAATCCGCCGATCTGCTTCCACAGATCATTCGATAACAGGATCGCCGCACCGGAAATGTAATCCACATCCTTCACATAGTTATATTCCGGCTTATCCGGGTTATCCAGACGTCCATAGTTCCAGCCGGAACCATCGCTCCAGATGATGCCGCCAGCCTCCTGTAATCTTCCATCCGGGTAAACCAGCTTGGAGCCTACCATGCCGATGGCCGGATCGGACTCGATCAGATCCACCAGGGAAGAAAGCCAGCCTTCCGTCACCTGGGTATCATTATTTAAGAACATCACATATTTCCCGCGGGCTGCTTTCGCCGCCTGGTTGCAGTTGCGTAGGAACCCCTGATTGGTAGAATTGCGGCAGATCACCAGACCTTCCGCATAGCGGCTTAAATGCTCGGTGGCATCTGTAGACACATCATCGGCGATGATCACCTCATAAGTGACGTCCTTGGTATGCTCTAAAATAGACACCAGACAGGCGTAAGTATAGTGGATCTGGTTGTAAACCGGAATCACGATGGATACCTGCGGATTCTCCACCTTCGGGAAATGAAGTTTTCCATGTTCCCGGTACACCGAACCGATGGAGAAATCGCCGTCTTTTAAGTTTTTGCCTTCTTCTGACGTATACAGCTTCAGGGAACGGAACGGATGGAACACATATTCCTTCATATAGGACAGTTTTTTCCGTTTCAGGCTGCCCTTCGGGAATTTTTTATTAAATGCCTCGCCTAGCTTCCGTCGTACCTTGAAAATGACAGCCTCATGCTTGTGATAATAAGTCAATGCCTTGCCAAGCTCTTCATTTTCATGGCGCAGATTGGAAATGATCACTTCCAGGTTGGTCACATGGTTGTTGGTCAGACGCTGGACCTCTGTGATCTTGCGGATCTCCGTGTCCTTCTGGTGGCTCTGCAGCTTTACCTGCTCCAGCCGCTCTTTGGTGCGCTCCAGCTCGCCATCTACTCTGGCTAACTCCCTGGCATTTTTCGTTTTCACCAGATAATTTTCCAGATAGATCTGCTGGTTTTCCCCATGGACATACCGCTGGAAATGCTCTTCCATCTGGCGGAAGATCTCCTGTTCTTCTTCTCCAATACCAAATTCCGCAAGCCACTGGTCCACGGTTGGATATGCTGTCAGCAGGCTGTGGAACTGGCGGTGGAAATAGAACAGGATCCGGTAACGGATGAAAGTCTCTGGAATCGGGAAGGAGAATACCCACTCGTAGTCCAGGCAGTACATGCCGTCATCGGTCAGTAAAATATTTTCAAATAAAGCGTCAATATTGGAAATGGAAAGAGAACTCCAGACCTCTTTTGACTCCACCTCTCCAAAGACTTCTGTAAATTCGGGTGTTACGATAAACTTCTGCACGCACTCCGTTTTCACTGCCAGCACCTGTTTTAAAGCGGTGCGGACCGTATCTGCCGGGACTTTGCCGCCCTGGATCTCTTCGCCTAACTGCTCAGACCAGGTTTTTCCCTTCAGATACGGGAAACGGACGCTGCAGCGGTCACTGCCCTGGACGGGCTGTACGAATTTCACACCAGTGTGCTGGGCGCTTAAATCCACGTAATCAGAGGAAAATGCCCAGATGTGGGGTGCGCCTTCCACTGCCAGCGAGGTTTTCTCTACGTGGCGTTCGCCGGTTGCAGGATCGCCGTAGATCGTAGTGCGGATCTGGAATTCTTCCCGGCGGGTGCGGTTGTATTTCACGTACTGGATATTGGCCTGGGGCAGAACTTCTGCATCACCTGTCGCCGTTTCTCCTGCTGCACCTGTTTCTCCGGCTGCACCCACTACTTTGGCACAACCAGTCTTACCAGCCGACCAGATCACCAGATATCCATTGGCATACTGGTCAAACTGTCCGTCTGCGCAGACCCGGTCATAGGCTTCGCCCACGTCCATCAGCAGGTATTTCGGATAGTCATAGGCCGTGATGGTGTCCGTCAGATCACCTTTTCCCGGAAGATATTCATCCGAAAAAATGGTAACCGGAACTTTGATGTCCGGCATTGGATAATACCAGGAAGTTTCGCCATCCGTTCCCAGAAGTGTTTCCAGCGTTTTCTTAGAAAATCCATGATCATCTGCCCTGGCGCCAGCCCAGTATTTCAGACCAAACGGATTGCAGGCGGCAATGATCAGTTCACCGCCTGAAACCAGACATCGTTTCGCTGCCCTGATCTGTTCTGCAGCTTTGGATGGCTCTAAGGAACCAACAAAAACCACATAGTCATAACCTGCGTTGTCTGTGTTAATTCCGTCCGGCACTGCCTCGGTCTCTGCTCCATCAGCCATCTGATCCTGCATATAAGCCCCAGACTCCACATAATGACACAGTTCATCCTGGATATACCGGATATTCTCCCGGCCCTCATACTGCTTCTGCCGCAGCTCATTGACCTCTAAATCCCCGGCATCTGGATCCAGTACATCTACCTGTGCTGCTTTCTCACTGTAAACTCCGGTCAGCGCACCATATCCGGAGCCCACCTGCAGCAGTCTGGTCCCTTCCCGGAAGGGATACCATTCCAGCAGATTTTCCCGCAGATCTGACAGATCATAAAGAGTTTCCAGATCCGGGTGTTCTTTTAATGCCCGCTTCCGGTCTCCTTTATAATTATCTAAAATACTTTTCAGCGTTTCATTTCTTTCGCTTTTCCCATTGTCACGTTTGTCCTTAATCATGGTTCCTCTCTATCTTCACTGCCTGTACAGCAGACTCCATATCGTAGACACCTACTGTATTCTTATTGGAAATGACCGTAATATTCGCCACATCATAAAGGCGGTGGTACACCGTATGCTCACCCTGCTCAAATCCGGTACAGCTCATGGAAAGCAGATACTCGCCTCCCTGCAGGGTCATTTTCTGGGTAAAGGACACCTCGTACTCGTCACCAGCCTTCACCGGTTTGATATCCGTCCCCTCGAACATGGTATTGGTTCCCGTCAGATCCGTTCCCTTTTTATCCTTGATCGTATAAGTAAAGATCGGGCTCTGGATCGGCGCCGCAAAACGGATCTTCTCTTTGATGGTGAACTCTTCACCCTTTAATAACAGATTGGTCAGATTGCCCCTCTGGTCAAATAATCCCAGATCGTAGATCTTTGCACGCCCATCTCCGTACTCGGTGCGGTTGCTATTGATGGTCAGGCTGTCTTTCATCAGCTTTCCATGAGGAAGCTGATAAGTCTTTTCTTTCTGTTCTTTTTCCGCAGTCTCTCCGGAAAAATCGCTGTCCACATCTTTGGCAGCTTCCAGACCTTCCATCTGGCCCGCTAAAATCTTCTTATACAGATCCACCATATGGCCCGGTGCGCCCTCTGCCACAAAATTGCCCTTATTTAACAGAACAACCTTGTCACAATACTT
Organism: Lachnospiraceae bacterium AM48-27BH; assembly: GCA_003478355.1. GTDB lineage: Bacteria > Bacillota > Clostridia > Lachnospirales > Lachnospiraceae > UBA3402. Next base: position 46,136 of record QUFC01000022.1, on the reverse strand, counting down.
GATGATACTTCCCATATCGTGGGTTACCATCAGGATCGTGGTACCCTTCTGGCGGATCTCCTCCATGCGGCGGTAGCACTTGGACTGGAAAAATACGTCGCCTACGGATAACGCCTCATCCACGATCAGGATCTCCGGCTCCACATTGATGGCCAGGGCAAATGCCAGACGGACGAACATACCGCTGGAATAGGTCTTCACCGGCTGGTAGACAAAATCCCCGATATCCGCAAAATCCAGGATCTCCTGAAGCTTTGCGTCCATTTCCTTCTTGGAAAAGCCCATCATGGTGCCATTCATGTAGATATTTTCAATTCCTGTGTAGTCCATATTGAAACCGGCGCCCAGCTCCAGAAGAGCAGAGATCACGCCATTGACCTCCACCTCTCCGGTGGTCGGCGTCAGCACTCCGGTAATGATCTTTAAGATCGTGGATTTACCGGAGCCGTTGGTTCCAATGATGCCTACGGTCTCGCCTTTCTTCACTTCAAAAGAAAGGTTATTCAAAGCATAAAATTTTTTATGGTACTCTTTATGAAAAGGATTCAGCGCCTCTTTTAAGCGGTCAATAGGCTTGTCATAAAGCTTATATATCTTGGTTACATCTTTTACTGTAATTGCGTTTTCCATTCTTCACTCCCTGGTATGCGCTCCCGGAATCGTTTTGTGAAAGCACCTGTTTATAATACGTCGGAAAAATGTGGCCGCAGCCGTTTAAATACCTTCAGCCCCCCAAGTAAAAGCAGCAGTGTCACTGCCCAGAAATACAGGGTCAGTCCCGGTCTCTGCCAGAATCCGTTTCCCATGATCATGCTGTCACGGTAGCCCACGACCACGTAATACATGGGATTGAATTTTACAAGTTTACATAAAATCGGATAAAAGGAGCTTCCGGAAAACTGCTCTACCTGCCACATGATCGGAGTCAGCCACATGCCAAACTGCAGGCAGATACCCACGATCTGTGCCATATCCTTAAAAAACACCTGAACAGCGCTGGTAAAATACACCAGGGCAATGGATAACATAAAGGCTGCAAAGGTATAGTACATGGTCTGAAGCCAGCTGATCTGCGGCATCCAGCCAAAGCATAAAAACAGCGCGCCCATGATCAGCACAAAGATCAGATGCACCATGAGACAGGACATCATCTTAATGATCGGCAGGATCTCTACGCGGAATACCACTTTTTTTACCAGATAGCTATACTCCTGGAGACAGTTTGTTCCTGTGTTTAACGCCTCGCTGAAGAAGAACCACGGCACAATGCCTGGAACCAGCCACAACACGTAAGGAACCCCTTCGATGGGGTCTCCGCTTCGGAAACCTACGCCAAACACAAAATAATAAATGGCAACGGTCACGATAGGCTGGATAAACATCCACACAATGCCAAAATAAGAGCCTACAAAACGCTTCTTAAAATCAGCCTTGGCCAGTTCGCCGATCAGACGCCTTTTTTTCACGATATCCTTTGCCAGCGATATGAGATAATTCATAAAATATCCTTCCTAAATCAGGTCTTACTCAAACTTAAAGGTATCCTTCAAGCCGCCCCATTTCTGGTCTTTCTCGGAAATGATCAGCTTCATACCTTCCTCGATCGGCCATTCCACACCGATCTCAGGGTCGTTCCATGCAAGACCGCCCTCATCGCCCGGATGATAGAAATCCGTACATTTGTAAGCAAATTCTGCCTCATCGGATAACACGATAAATCCATGGGCAAAGCCCTCCGGAATGTAGAACTGCTTCTTATTCTCTGCTGATAACTCCACGCCAAACCATTTTCCATAGGTCTTGGAATTGGTACGCAGATCCACTGCCACATCAAATACGGTACCGCGGATGGCACGCACTAATTTCCCCTGTGGGAAATGTTTCTGATAGTGAAGTCCTCTTAACACACCCTTCACAGACATAGACTGGTTGTCCTGGACAAATACCATATTCAGCCCTGCTTCTTTGAAATCATTCTGGTTATAGGTTTCTACAAAATAGCCTCTTTCATCCTTAAATACCGTTGGCTCGATCACATACAGCCCTTCAATCTCACATGGAGTTACTTTAATTTTTCCCATGATATTTTCTCCTTTTCTTTTTCATGTGCTGCCAGAATCTGACACCACAAACATATCCTTTTATCAGACCCGCAGCACCACTGCCGCGAAGGTCCGAAACAGTACATAGCTATTTAAAACCAGCATAAAATACAATATACTACGGTTTATATCCTTTGTCAAAATCAACCGGTCATTTTTACATATCAGCAGCAGCACCGGAAGAAATGGCAGGAAATACCGACCCTGAACGCCACTGATGACGCTTGATGACATGGGCGTCCAGGCGATCAGCATGGAAAGCATGGTCAGTCCCGCACCCCCGGCGCAGACGATCACAGTCCAGATCCGGTTTCCTGTGGTCATAAGCTGCGCCTCTCCAGGCTTTTTCAGTGCCAGCAGGATCAGACAGACGGTCAATATCATCACAACCAGGTATGGTGCGCCCAGTCCGGCGTCCAGATTTCCCAGGGCCGAACCGATCATGGTCTGGTGCAGATATGCACCCTGCCACAACAGGGTATTGTAAAACAACGTCACAAGCCGTCCTGGATTATGAATTAAGTACATCAGGCTGTAGCCCTGCTCCTCTGCCCAGGAAACCACCGTGTCTGTGGCGGTTGCATAGGCAGCGATGGTCTGGCTGTTGACCAGTAACATGGCAGCTGCCCAGATTCCGCCAACACAGAGGGCTGACAGAAGCCATCTGCCCCAGCTGCCGAATTTTTTTACCGGAATCAGAAGACATAAACCCATCATCACACCGTAAACCATCTTGCAGGGACCTGCCACCGCCATCAGCGCCATCAGGAGCGCAATATCGCGGATCTGTACCTTTTCTTTATGGTAGGCCAGATCCAGGCACACGGCGGTAAACAGGAACATACATGCCAGGATCATCACATCATAGGACATGGACGCAGATAAATGAACGGTCATAGGCAGTACCGCCGCACCAAATAACACTTCTTTGCCAAATGGCATCCGTTTCATGGCCAGCCAGGTCATAAACACGAAAAAGAACAGATTACACAGCCGTCCCATATAGGCCAGGAGAATACTGCTGCCATGAAAAAGGCGCGCCAGGGTGATTCCAATGGCCTGGGGAACATAGGCGAGAGGCGTGGTGACCACAGGCGGAAAGGCTGTCACTGCCATGTCCTCTGATGAGAACTGCTGCTCTGCCCATGTTTTCTCGCCAGCGATCAGACGATTCCAGATGGAGTTGTAGGTACTCTGAGTTAAGTCCTGGCCAAACACCTGCGGAGTCTCTGTCCACAGGATACCGTTCGTTTCGTTGTCGTTATCCCCATCTGCAGAACTGTTTTTCCCCTGATCAGGCTCTTCAAAGGTATTCCAGATCCCATTCTCATCCCTGGTATAGGAATCCGTTCCCTCCACATCCTGCAGGAAGAAATCCTCTGGGCGGATCAGGACATGGCCTGTAGGGTAGTTGGCAGTTCTCCCCAGCATATGGCTGGATAGCTGGTAAGCGCCGACGTAATGGCTGATCTCATCCGGGGCAGAAAGTGGAGGCAGAACGAATAGGTAACCAAGTCCTAAAAGGAGTCCGACAACTAGATAAAGCTGCTCTAACTTCCACCGTTTTAAGAACTTTTGAAGCATAAGCAGACTCGCAAAAGCTGCTATCACCAGAATTCCATAAAGGATCAGAAGATAGTGATTTCCGGATGCTGCTGCTCCGGCTTTTACTTCCAGCCCATGCCAGAGTGCCAGAAATACGATCAGAAGGATTCCGGCCATTTTCCACCAGTTACATCTCTGTTTCATCGGCTCCATCCCCCCACTCCGGCTGTACGGATTCACTGTACTGTACCCCTTCCCTACATTCCTTTTTGTATTGATAAGCATCTTTTTCCGCTGCGCTCCGGCTCTCACGTTCCTGCATCTGACTCTGCTCTTCTCTCCATTTTTCTTCCAAAGCCATCTGCTGTACCAGTTCTTTCACTCTGGTTTCCAGCTGAGAGATGTGGATGGTCATGTAAAATACTTTCACGATCAATAGGAAGATCGCAAACAGAAACAAAAAGTTGGTGGTAGCGTAGATTCCAAGGAGTCTTGACGCAAAATCTGCCACTGATGGAAAGATACTGAATACCACCAGCACGATGGAAAACACGATCCAGAAGATGGCGCTCTCAATCTGCAATTTTGACTGGCGGATTTTCCGCATCATCAGGGAAAATGTCCCCAGCGATACCAAAACTAACGCAATTCTCAATGTCATTGTCATCATGATGCGTCTTCTCCCTTCTTCTCCCAGTATGCCCGGTTCATCGTGCATTTCTTCACCATGCCCTCTGGCAGCTTCTGATACCTTTTACCCATACGGTAACCCAGGTATTTCATCCCGCTGTGCAGCACCAGCGATGGCACCAGCCACGGTTTTCCTGTCTTACACAGCCATCCGGCGGTTTTCTTCACCAGACGGATGCCCTCCCCCTCAGATGGGAGCCCTGCAAAAATCTCCGGGTGGTCTGCCTGAGATACGGCCAGGTCGAAATTCCGGTGGAACTGCTCCATAGGGCTTAAATTATGGGAATGGATCACCTTTGCGTCCGCCTCATAAACAATAGCATACCCCGCCTGGATCACACCTGCCGCATAGATCATATCTTCATTAAAAATCGTGTGCCGGATAAATCCGCCCTGTTTTTCAAAAATCTTCCGGTCATAAGCACAGCAGACATTGGAGCAGAAATAGGTCTTGATTCCCATGGCAGCTAAGTCCGCTTTGGTCTTTACCCGGCTTTCCTCCGGATAGTTAAAGGACCGGGTATAACGCTCCACGATCCGGCAGTCTGGAGCCGGAAGCTGTCTGGCGTAAACGGACGAAACCATTTCCCCGTTTGGCCCCTTCCTCTGAAAGCCCTTTACCAGGTTGGCGATCAGGTGATCATCCTCCGGCACTGCATCATCCGTCATCAACACGATCACATCCGCCTCTGAATAGGACACACCCTGATTTCTGGTGCCGCCATGGTCAAATTCCGCCTTGGAAATGTGGTGGACTTCCAGGTTCTCCATGTTCAGCCCTTCTCTGGTCTTCCAGAACTCATCCCAGAACTTCTTTTCCGTATTCATCAGAATGATCCTGTGAACCGGCCAGGTCTGTTGTTTTAATTGTTGTAATAATTTATAAAATTTATCGTCCGGCCGGTAAACCGGAACGATCACATCTACCACTGGATTGCTCATCCTCGTGTCCTTTCCATGATTCGTTTCCTTTCCATGATTCGTGTCCATCTCAGACTTCACAGCCTGCCGTTTCCACATTCCAATGCTCTCATTCCCACACACTGCACACGGTCAACGCTTTTCTGGTTACTGTTCACGCGTTGCGCAAACAGCAACGGATTTTGCCGATGCTTCGCATCCTAAATCGGCAAAATCTGTTACCACCACTGTATCATACGGCATTTTCAGTTCAGAAAATGCCTACCCGTGTACAGTAACCTTTTCGGATTTCCGTCGCACATTCTGGATCAGTCAATGTTTTCCCTGGCGATATGCGAATCTTTCACAAAAGAAAAATCCGGCGGTCATCAGAAGCATCAGAAGCAGATAACCGAACGCCGCCCCCGGAATGCCATAAGCTTTCACAAATCCCGGTGAGATCACTGCCGCGATCGCAGTCATCACCGCATAAATACCGAAGATCATCCTCTGTTTCCGCATGATCACCAGCACATAGTAATACAGATTCAAAAACGCATAGAACCCGCCGCCTGCCACACAGATCACAAACGGCCAGAAATATGCTGTCAGACACCCTTCATATCCGCTTCCCAGGATCCGCTCCAGAATCCCCAGCACCGGTTTTCCAAGAACTGCCGCTCCCGCCACTGCCAGAACGCTAAGCCCGGCGATGATCAAAGAAATACGTCTCAGCGTGCCGTCAAACTTCTCCCAGTCCCATCCGTTCCATGCGTCCGTTAATGCCGTCAGCACTGGACGGATCACAAAACCAGCCGCCAGATTGATCATGGACGTCGGCATGAAAATAATATTAAAATACCCGGACGCCGCATCGTTTAAATAGGCGTCAATGGCATATTTTTCTGCAGAAAATACATAAAAATCGAAAAATACCGACACAAACAGCAGAACCGTACTGCCTGTCAGTGTCCACAGCTTCTCCTTGTCCCAAGCAAAATCCACACCGGAAAGCCGGCGGATCACCACCTGGTCAAAGATCAGAACCCCCGCTGCCTGGGCTGCTGCTGCCGCTGCGCAGGCGGCAAGAAGATTTCTCGTGATCGTCAGAACAATCAAAAATGTTCCAACTGTTAAAATTGTTCGAAATGTGTTGGATTTTCCTGTCAGATGCAGGTTTCCATTTCTCTGGAATTCTGACTCGTATACATCTGCGAAACCATCAATGACCTTATAACATACCAGTAAAAAGATCACCGCCGCTTTTTCTATCGTGTAGCCACTGACCAGTAACCACACTCCGCCTGCCGCTAACGCCAGAGCGCAGGTCACATAACGGTGATGGAGATAATCACCAAACCGGAACTGCCCATTGCCATCGGTCACCTGAAAAGGCCGGATGCCGAAATATGCCAGGATAAACATCTGCTGGCCAATGGTGCTGAACCCGAAAGAGAAGATACCGCCCTGCTCTTTGCCTATGATCCGCATCACCAGAAAGGACAGGACCATACTGGCAAAGGCATAGAAAAAGCTTCCTGAAATGTTCCAGAGCATATTGTCACGTTCTTTGTTGTGACTGGTACGCAGAAGCAGCGCACACCAACGATCTGCCATTATCCCTTCCTCCGTTTCCGGAAATTCTGGATCAGCAGAATGGAGATCAGGATTCTTGCCATGTAACGGACTGCCACCACAGGCTTCAGATAGCTTTCGCCACCAGCCCGCTCAGCGATCCGCACCGGAACCTCGGCGATCTTCGCGCCCTGTTTTAACAGATAGGACACCGTATCCGGCTCCGGGCCGTAGTTGATATTTAAGGCAAATTCCCTGATCATTTCCCGGTTAAACATCCGCATGCCGGAGGTTGGATCAGTCACCATCACACCGGTGGTCAGACGGATGGCCGCCGTGATCAGACGACTTCCGATCATCCGCATGGAATGGTCTTTTTTACTGTCCACGAAACGGCTTCCAATGACAATGTCATAGCCTTCTTCCATTTTTTCTGCCATGGATGCGATAAATTCCGGGCGGTGCTGGCCATCGCCGTCAAACTGGATGGCGTAAGGATACCCTTTGTAGTAGGCATATTTCATGCCCGCCTGAAAACAGCCTGCCAGCCCTAAATTCACCGGAAGATCTAAAAGATTGAATCCCCTTTCCCGGCAGATCTGGGCGGTCCGGTCGCTGGAACCATCATTGACGACCACATAGTCCAGTTCCGGATAATGGTCACGCAATTCTTCCACTACCATCTGGATATTGGCTTCTTCATTATATGCTGGAATGATCAGCAGCACCTTGTTCATATTATTTACTCTCTTCCTTATAAATCATGATCCGGATGTCCTTCTGTGCCCGGACACCTGCTCTCGCCGCCAGATATTTCTCCTCCGGTTCCTGCCCAAGAGCCCATTTCACCAGCGCATAAGGGAGATTCACTCCCGCTGCATGGCTGAATGGATAACCGCCTCCGAATCTGGCGTTCATCTCCAGCACATAGCAGACTCCATCCGATTCAAAAGCATCCACATCCAGATTGCCCTTATGTCTGGTCAGGCTGCCAAGTATCTGGCCCAGCCGCCGCAGCCGTTCATGATCCACGGTTTTTGCCCCGTCAGTCTCCCCCGAACGCATGGCTTCTTTCTCTTTCGCCACCACAGTCCGCTGGTTTCCCTTCAGGTCATGGATCACATCCAGTCCATATTCCTGTCCCCTTAATTTTTCCTGGATCAGCACACACTGGTCCGGATTTTCCTGGGATTCGTATTTTAAATAGCTGGCCTTGATCTCCCGGCGGGCCTTCTTCACCAGAAGTCTCAGTTCTTCCTCATCATCCGCCTGTAGATAGACAGAGACCCCATCCCCCATCTGGGCTTTACCATCAACGGGTAGTGTGTCTCTCCGCAGCGGACACATTCTGCCGCTTTCTCTTCATCGATCCAGGTTTTCGGAAGTTCAAAGCCCTCCTCTTCCAAAACCTTCTGTTCCCTTAAAAAGCAGTACATCCGCCATTTATCATTACAGATCCGGGCAATATCCTCATCCGCAGTCACAAGGATAGTTCCAATGGTCTCAAACTCGGTCCTGTGGGCCGCCAGCACCGGAACATCGATGTCAAACAACGGGATCACCATGCCGATCTGCTTATGTTTGCAGTAATCCAGCAGAAATGGAATGTATTCCGGCTCATAGATGAGTGGCGTCTCCACCCACTGATCTGCCGCATAAAAGGCCGGACATTCCTGGCTGTTGGCAGTATGGACTTGGCCTTCTACTCCCGCCATCTGCAACGCTTCTTTGAAATATTCTACCAGATATGTCCGTCTTCCTGCACTGGTCAGAAGAATATTCATAACTCGAGTTCTCCTTTAACTTTCATCACTTAATTTCCTTCAGCAGCCCGCAGATCCGGTCCACATCCTCCATGGCCAGATCTGCATACATCGGCAGCGTCAGCACACGGTCTGCCACATATTTGGCAACCGGTGTCTGTTCGCCGGAAAAACGGCCCTGATAGCACTGGAATTCATTGGTCAGCGGATAGAAATATTTCCGGGAATAGATCTTGTGGGAAGCCAGATAGTCCCACACCAGATCTCTTCCTGCCACAAAGCCGTCAAATACCACCGGGAAATACGCATAATTCGGCTTCCAGTCCGGATTATCATAGGACGGCAACTTCAGCCCCTTCACACCCTCCAGATGCTCCAGATACCGCTCTGCCACATGACGGCGCTTCTCGATCTCCCCGTCCACATGACGCAGGTTGCAGATACCCATGGCCGCCTGGAATTCATTCATCTTGGCATTGCCGCCCACCCAGACCACATGCTCCTGATCCACGATACCGAAGTTTTTCAGGCAGTTGAGACGGTGTCCCATCCATGGCTCTCCAAAAGCCACTGCACCACCCTCGATGGTGTTGAATACCTTGGTCGCATGGAAGCTGTAAATACTGGCGTCCCCGTAAGCTGCAGCACTCTTTCCTTTATATTCTGCCCCAAAGGTGTGAGCCGCATCATAGATCACCTTCAGGTTATGCTTTTTCGCGATCTGTTCGATCCTCTCCACATCGCAGAAATTACCGTACACATGCACCGGAATGATCGCAGAGGTCTTGTCTGTGATCAGCGCCTCGATCTTGTCCGGGTCCATGGTATAATTCACCGGGTCAATGTCACAAAACACCGGTGTTAAGCCATTTCTCACGATCGCGTGGGTGGTAGAGGCAAAGGTAAATGGGGTAGTGATCACCTCTCCGGTCAGTTCCATCGCCTGAATCACCATCTCCAACGCCATATGCCCGTTGACAAACAGCACCAGGTTGTCGGTTTTCATATATTCTTTTAACTGCCGTTCCAGCTCCTGGTGATACTCGCCCATGTTGGTCAGCCAGGCGGAATCCCAGATGGGACGGATCATTTCCGTAAATTCTTCAAAAGACGGCATGGATGACCGCGTTACCAGAATCGGTTTTTCCTGTTTTTCCATCTTTTTGCCCTCCTTTTGTACACTTTTCTTGTGTCATATCATGTTCTTCTCTATGAAATCAAAATATAATGGGGTACCCCCGGTATGAATGAAAAGTACCGGATCGCCCTCATTTCCATGAGTTTCCAGCCATTTCATCATGCCGGTAAAGGCTTTTCCCGTATACGTCGGATCCAGCGGGATGCCGTACTGCTCCATCACATGTTCTATGGTTCGTTCAATCTCTTCCTCATACTTTCCGTAACCACCGCAGAGATATTCATCCAGAAAACAAACCTGATCCGCCGGAACACCCGCAAATCTTGCCACTTCCGCCGCCCCGCGCGCTGCATTTCTCGCCACGGAGATCCCGATGATCTGCTCCTGTCCAGACGCCGCTTTCTGCCCGGCGACCAGCCCGCCCTGGGTCATGCCGGTCCCACTGGCGTGAAAGATCTGCCGGAAATAGATCCTGTTCTGCTTCTCCCACTGCCGGATCTCTTCATAAGCAGCTGCATAAGCCTTCCGAACTGCCGATTCATTCCCCTTTCCGGTGGAATCTCCATAGATATAATAAGGATGATATCTCTTTTCTCTCAGATCTGCAAGTGTCTGTTCCACCGTCTCTCTTACATGGGACTTGTCGCAGAACACGCTCTGGATCTCCATCCTCTCTAAGATCCGGGAATTGAAGGTATCTTCCTTTTCTCCGTCCTCCAGGGCTGTGATCACCAGACACGGGATATTTTCTGCCTTACACAGAGTTCCCACTACCCGGTTTAAATTAGACTTGCGGCTTCCGTAGGACACGAAAAAGTCGCAGCCCTTTTCCTTCATATCCTGCAATAACACCTCTGCGATCCGGCATTTGTTGCCGCCGAAGGAAAATCCAAGAAGATCATCCCTCTTTATATAAATCCGCTGTCCCCCTGGCCCCGTTCCCAGATACTGGATTGGAGTCGGTGTGACCAGCCTGCACTGCATATCCACGTTTCTATTCCTCCTGCAGATACTCTAACCGCTTTCCCATTTCTGCACAACTGCCCGAAGCTGTCAGCTGTTTCTAGCTCTGTCGTGCTCTTGCGATTTTCGCCAGAATTTCATAAACCCTTGGGAAGCACACCTCAAACCGGATATAAAACCGGGTTCTCGGCGTCAATTCCTTGAAAAAATCCCGGTACTGCTTATCCATCACCACATCATATTTCTTCGTGTTCACCTTCGTCAGATACCAGATCCGTCTGGCGGCACGTTCTGCTTCTTTATGGAATCTTCCTCCGGTTACACGGTCAAATTCCATAAATGTCTCTTCCATTTGGCGACAGTACCGTTCCTGCTTCGCCTCATAATCCCCTAATTTTCCCTGACTGGTCCAGGACACTGCCGCGCCTAACCGGTAAATGCTCATATCCTGATCCATGTAATAGCCATATCCGGTGGCCGCCGCCATCAGCTGCAATGGCGTATCCCCCACCGGGCAGTTTACATAATATTTTGGCAATTTCCGGATGATCTCACTGCGGAACATCATAGAAGCCATGGCATATCCCTGCGGCTTATCCACGATCTCACTGGGACTTACGATTCGGCTTTCTGGATACGGACGCATCCTCTTATCCGATAACGAACCGTCCACCGTAATGATCCTGGCACTGTGAAAGCATAAGCTGCAATCCGGATGAGCTTCCATGTAGTCCACCTGCTTCTGCAGCTTCTCCGGGTCTGTCCAGTAATCATCGCCCTCGCACATGGCCACATAACGCCCACGTACTCTTGGGAAATTAAATGCCCCGCTGGGATTGGTGATCCCTTTGGAATACTGGTTCTCTGTCTGTAACAGCGCCCGGATCTTCTCCGGATACTTCTGTTCGTATTCCCGGATGATATCCGCCGTTCCATCTGTGGAGGCGTCATCATTGATCAGGATCTCATATGGGAAATCTGTCCGCTGGCTTAAAAATCCATCCAGGGCATCACGGATATATTCTTTATGATTGTATGTGATACAGCAAATGCTGACTAAAGGTTCCATCAGCCTTCCTCCTGTTCTGCAGCTGCCCTTTGATCGTCTGGACCAGATAGGCAAAGCTTTCCATCTTAAAAATCCATGCCAACAGGCCATACACTGCCATTCCAGCCATGATCTGAAGCAATAATTTCACCATTGGTCCGCCTGGAAGCACAAACTGCAGTCCATATACCACGGCGGACATCACCAGCGAAAGGATCAGGGACGGCATGATGTCCATCCACTGACTGAAAATACTGTATCCAAGCAGCTTTTTATTCGGCCATGCATTGACAAAGGTACTGAAAAAATCCAACACTGCCTTGATCGATATCATGACTAATGGTCCAAACTGGGCTCCGATGATCAGTCCGGTCAGTCCCATGCCTTTTTTGATCACTTCCAGTTTTAAAAACACATCGCTTCTTCCCACGGCGTTGATGGCCTGCAGGTTCGTGATGTGGATAGGCCAGAAGGAATAGGCCACGCACATGATCCGCAGATACGGCACACAGATCAGCCACTGCTCTCCCAAAAGTGCCAGTACGAGGGTATCTGCCACTGCCATCAGTCCAAACAGCATCGGAAGCACTAAAAATGAGCTTAACCGGATGGCTCTCCGCACCATATGACGCACATCATGGACGCTTCCCTGTCTGGCAGAAAAGGCTGGAAGCAGTACTGACTGGATCGCCCCGCCCAGGTTATTGACGATCAGCTTTGGGAACTGATCGCCGCGGTTGTAGGCTCCAAGCAGTTCTTCATTATAGATTTTGCCCATGATCAGACCGTATAAATTGTTAAATAAGGTATCAATAAGAGATGCCACCAGAAGCTTCCACCCGAAGGAAAACATTTCCTTGATCCGGTCAAAGGCAAATAAAAGCCCTGGTTTCCAGGACACCTCGAAAAACAATGCGATCATCAGGACAAAATAGTAAGACACCTGCTGTCCCACCATAGCCCATACGCCAAAGCCGTTGGCCGCCATCCAGATACTGATCACACCGGACGCTGCGGAAGCCGCAAGCGTAGACAAAAACAGACCCTTAAATTCCAGATTCCGGGACACATATGCTGTCTGGACAGAGATCACCGCACCTGGAAATAAGACGATCGAAAGTACCCGCACAATCGCTTCCAGTTCTGCAATTCCATAAAAAGACGCAATCACCGGTGCCGCTGCATATAAGATTCCATACATCACGAGCGCCACAAACAGATCAAAATAACAGACCGATGAAAAATCCACCTTGTCTGCCTTCTGTTTCTGTACCAGAGCCGTGCTGAAACCACTCTGAACCACCACGTTGGCAATCGTGATAAAAATCGTGATGATTCCCACAACGCCGTACTGGGCCGGGGTCAGAAGACGAGCCAGAATAATGGCGATCACAAACTGAACACCCTGGGCTCCGCCATTTTCTAAAAGTTTCCAGAGAAGGCCCTTTACCACCTTCTGCTTCATCTCAGTCTCTGCCAAATCTATCTCCTTCTATTTCTAACTTTCTCGTTTCTTTTTTCTTACCAATACCTTTCATTTTACATGATTCCCCAAAAAATGTAAATCAGATATGGTATTTTCCCCGTAAATGTGATAGATTAACATCTGGGAAAGTTAACATATTCTAGGAGGTCATTTCATGAATAAGCGTAAAAAATTATGGCTTGCCGGCATGATCACCGGTATCCTGACCCTTCAATCTGCCTTCTGCGCTTTCGCAGAAAATATAGGACCTGCTTTTGATCCAAAATTAAACGGTGGCGTTTCCACGGAGCAGTCTGGCAGTTCTTCCGGTTCCGCTCCATCAGCAGCTCCGAACGGCACTCTTGTTGATTCAGGAAATCCGATCTATACAAACCCATTGACAAATCTGCTCCCGATCCAGCGTGAGCCAAGACTTCAGACCACGGTTTTATTATGCGACAGCCACACCTGGTCCAACCCATTTGTCAACAGTGATACCTGCTCTGCAGATGGCAAAGCCTTTTATTCCATTTCCACATTCCTGGAGAATTATGTTGGAAATATCCACTATCGTGCATACACCTCTGCACATGGATGGACCAACTGGGCGATGAACGGCCAGCAGACTGATATTCCAGATGATTTTGCTCCAATTGAGGCAGTCCAGTACCGTTTCAGTGGTCCTGTCCGTAATAAATACGATATTTATTACACCACAACCTTAAACGATGGTACACAGACCGGCTGGGCCGGAAACGGCCACTCTGCCGGAACCATGAATACCGGAAAAACTCTTTCCGGATTCCGTCTGGCTTTCTTTGAACGCGCAGGCGGTGTTCCATCTCTGAACATGAGCAATGCAACGGTTTCTGCTCATCTGGATGGTCCGCAGTACATTGATGGGGCGATCCGCTATATCAGTGGCGATGGCTCCAATTACACCGGATGGGGCTGGGTAGACGGACAGCGTTATTATTTCAATGATTCCTACCCGGTAACCGGATGGCAGTACATTGACGGCTACAAATACTACTTCGCTGAGGACGGCAAGTTGGTTGAAGACCTGGAACCGATCATTGGTGCCAACGGTCCATTCCTGATCCGTATTAATAAGCAGATGAACTGCATGACTATTTTCGTGCAGGACGGTGCAAACGGCTATATTATCCCATTAAAATCCTTCCTTACCTCCACTGGTGAGGATACCCCGGTAGGCACATTCCATACACCGGAGAAATACCGTTGGCGTCTGATGATCCACGGTCTGTATACACAGTATGCAACTCGTCTTGGCTCCGGACTTCCGATCCTGATGCACTCTGTTATTTATGACAGACAGGACCCATTCAGCCTGGAAGCTGGTACCTACAATGCCATGGGTGTTGCCCGTTCCTCCGGATGTATCCGTCTGATCGCTTCCGATTGTAAATGGATCTACGACCACTGCCCGATCGGAACTGCCGTAGAGGTTTACAACAGCTCCATCGTTGGCCCTTACGAGCGTCCAACCATCAAGTACGAGATTTCTGACAAGCAGGACTGGGATCCTACCGATGACACCATTTCCGCTGAGCAGGCAGCTGCAAGAGCAGCTCAGTTAGCAGCTCAGTAGGGTAGTTGAACGCAGTACATATGAGAAAAAAGAAGTTCACAATTCTTGTGGGAGTTGTGAACTTCTTTTTTATTTTTTGTAAAATGATTGTTTACGAGTTTATTACTTTTATGGATATTCATTGAATCCATTTTTCTTTTTCAGTAGAATAAAAACAAGATAACAATTCTCACACCCAGAAGGAGGCTGATGTATTTGTTTAAAAAATATGTAGAGGTCTACACCACCATGGATCTAACAAAGTTTTTCACTGCAAAAAACCTGCTTGATGAGCACCACATCCCATTCATAGACACCAGCACCAACAACCAGCTGCGGCTTTCTTTTAACAACTTCCGCGGCAGTAATGTACAGTTATCCCGTGACGGGTTCGTAAAGAATATTTACAGCCTGTCTGTGGAGAAAAGAATGAGCAAACCGCCAGGGGACTGCTCACAGGATTATAACATTTCAGTCTTCTTCTCTCAGCTTTCCTTCTTTAAAATGTTTCCGACAAAGCGCCACGTAGCTTCATTGGAGCCCAGCATGATCTGTGCGCCCTCTCTGACGATCTTGCCATCCGCAAACCGGGCGTTGCACTTGGCTCTTCTTCCGCACCAACAGACCGTCGGTACTTCCTCGATCACATCTGCCACCTCCATCAGGCGCCTGGAGCCCTCGAATACATGGTTCTGGAAATCCGTCTTTAATCCATAACAAAGCACCGGAATTCCATAAAAATCCACCAGATCCGATAAAACATCTACTTCTTCAGCGCTTAAAAACTGCGCCTCATCCACCAGAACCGCATTCACCTTCTGTCCGTGATAGCAATACTCCTCGCTGTCCTTAGACCAGGTCTTTCCGATCTCTGCCAGAAACTCATCCACGTATTCCGCCGGAGCCGACAATCCCATCCGCGACTGGATCACATTCGCCCCGTCCCGCTGGTCTGTCCGCGGCTTTAACAGCACTGCATACTGCCCACGCTCCTCATAATTATAACGAACCATCAGCACGTTGGCGGATTTGGAACTCCCCATCGCGCCGTACCGGAAATATAATTTTGCCATTTTACTGCCCCTCAATCTACATTTTTCTGTCACGGACACATTTCCGCGACCATTCGCTGCTTTCCCTTGTGCCAAAGCACACAAAACTACGGAATCATTACATATCTTTTCTATCTTACCATAGTTTCATGAGTTTCGCAGTATATTTTTCTCAAAGTAAATCGGACATTCGCAATCCGCTTCGCTACTTGCTCATGAACGCAGTCGCTTCGCGATCTGTCAGTGGGAGCTTTCAGCTTCCACCGACAGAAGCATCCCCCCTCACCCGCCGCTTAGTGCTCCGCGCACTTGAAGCGAGGGAATGCTTATCTGCGTTCACAAAAGCCCCGGTCTTCCAATTGGAAATACCGGGGCTTTTATCAGTTTATCTCTGTAAGCGTTCTATGTTATGTTTCTATTACTGGGCTAAAATCTTCTGACCTTCCGTATACAGTTCTGCAGACGCATCTTTTGCAGTCTTTGCACCATAAAGGATCTCTTCTACCAGGTTGTCTGCCTTCTTAAAGAGCTCTGCTGCTGTCGTTGGCGGGCAAGGGCTGATGGTGGAAGCATTCGGAGCTACTACGGTGTTGATGAACTCGATCTCTTTCTGGCTTGCCTCTGGAAGCTCTGCAGAAATGGCATCTGCTACCACAGTCGTAGCCGGAATTCCTCTTTCTGCCAGAAGGACTTTGTTGCAGTCAATATCATTGATCAGGTAATTTAACACCTTCACTGCCTCTTCTTTTTCTGCAGAATTAGCAGATACGCAGAAGAACATGCTTGGATGCAGATAATCTGCCTTTACCGGATCCTTTGCTGGCCATGTGCTGTAAGCCAGTTCTACGCCCTCTGGAGCTGCACTCTGCATAGCGTTTAACTGGTTAGACCAGTAGCATGCACACCAGGACTGGGTCTCCGGAGTAGAATAGTAAACCAATGGACACTGCTCAACGGAGTTCTTCGTTAATTCTGCGTAGATCTCTGCCTTTAACATCCAGCCTTCCTGGTAACCGGTCTCATATACCTGGAAGAACGGCTCAAACATCGATGAATCATCAGAAACGAATCCTTTGTCCTTAAACATATTTTCTACACCTTCACCACGGAGAATGTATGTCATCATACTTTCTGCGTTCGCAAATGCCAGGTCTGTTTTTACTCCGGATTTTTCATAGATTTCACGACTGACATCCATAAATTCATCCAGGGTCATATTGTTTTTGATCTCGATTCCCAGTTCATCCGTCAATGTTTTATTATAGATCAGCGCCGGAGCATTCTGTCCGGAACAGATCGCATATAATTTTCCGTCAACAGAACCGGAATCCAGAATGGACTGGTCAATGGCGGATACATCCAGAATTCCGGATTCTACATACGGTCCCAGATCTTCCAGAAGCCCGTTATCCACATACTGCTCCAGAGCAGAGGTATAGCCCATCTGAATCAGATCCGGCAGTGCGTTTCCTGCTGCCGCAGTTGCCAGTTTTGTCCAGTAATCGCTCCACTGGGCTGGCTGTGCGTCAAACGTAACGCCTGGATTTGCCGCACTGTACATATCCAGTACCTCCTGTGTCCGGTCATTTCTCAGCTGATTGCCCCACCATGTAAAGGTCAGCTTCACATCCTTGGCTTCTGCACCTGCCGTGGTCTCTGCTGTGGTCTCTGCCGCTTCCGTCTTCGCTGCTTCCGTCGAAGCCGCTGTTGTTTCCGCCGGTTTACTTCCTGAGCATCCTGCCAGGCTTCCACCTATCATCAGCGCCGCCAGCATCAGTGACATACTTTGTTTTCTCATAAACTGCTCCTCCTTTTATGACTCTTCTAGTACGGCTTCCGTACTATTTTCATCTGATATGGTTATTATAGCTTGATTTTTCATGCAATCCTATCAAAATATCTGATGTTTTATAATAAAAAACTGACTTTTTTTACTTTTGCTTTTCTTTCAAACCGTTTGTGAGATATAATGATATAATACCAGGGTCAAAAGGTCAGAAATCCGACGCAAGCTTGCTTGCAGGAGAATTTTTGACCTTGGGACCCGCCAAAAACATGAGTAAGTAGCCATTTTTCAAAGAAAAATGAGCGAATTACGAATGTTTTTGAGAATTGCGGGAGCACGCAGTGCAGAGCAATTCGGTATCAGAGGGGTCAAAAGCTTTTGACCCTTCTGATACGATCAAATATCACTTGAGCAGGAGTTTTCTATGATTAGCCGAATCCGAAAGATCTTTGACCATGCGTCACTGGAACAGAAACTAATGGCCCTTGTCAGCAGTATCCTGTGTCTTACCCTGGGTACTGTTCTTCTTCTGGGCTTTCATTTTATCAACCGGCAATATACGGAGACTGTCTATCAGTCCATGGCGGCTTCCTCCCGCCTGATCTCGGTTTCCTTAGAGACTCATTTACAGGATGCCCTTCAGCTGACCGATGTGATCCGGACGGATTCCAGCCTGCAGCGCCATCTTGATCTGATCCATAAGAATGAGGATTATCTGACCGCAGGATCCAGGGAAAGCATCTATAAAACCCTGCAGAGCCTTTATCAGCAGCATAAACAGCCTTATCTGGTTTATTCCGCAATTATTAACCCACGTTTTCTCACCTATACATATGGCTATGGCTATGATAAACTGAGCGAAGCCTGATTTCCCAGATTCTGGACACAGCAGCTGCTGCCCACGGCTCTCCTGTATGGATTCCTGACCAGTCCGGCCACTATCTGTTTCTGGCCCGACAGATCCGGAAGATCGACCAGCTGGAGCTTTCTGACCTTGGAACACTGGTGATTGCTGTTGATATGAATGTTTTATTAGAGGAGTTGACACAGGAAACCAAGAATTTCCAGAACATTTTCTGGTACATCTGTAAAAATGACCAGGATTTCTATTCTGCTCCACAGCTGGACGAGACAGTCCTGGAGCAGGTGCGCCATCAAACCGGAGCTTATCATACCATCATCACCCATGGACATTCTTATCTGGTCTTAAAAGGTTCTTTAAAGTCCATGAAATGGGATTATTTCCAGTTGCTGCCTTATGATGCCATAACCAGATCCCGGCACTATGTCATCCGGGTATATGTGATCGCGATCATAGCAGGTGTTGCCCTGACTATTTTCCTGATTCATCTGTCGATCCGCCGGATCACCCACCATATCAGTATCCTGTGTCAGAAAATGGCCTCCTTCCATGGTGACAGTTCCCAGATTATCCAGACTCCTTATGATTATTCCAAACGGACTGACGAGATCGGCCAGTTAAACCATTACTTCGACAGCATGGCTTCTGAGATTGAATCCCTGATCAACAACGACTATAAGCTGAAGCTGGATCTGAAAAATATGCAGCTAAAGGCCCTGGAATCCCAGATCAACCCACATTTTCTTTACAATACCCTGGATTCCATCCATTGGCGGGCCATGGCAGGCGGCAATGAGGAAATTTCCATTATGGTTGAATCTCTTGGAACCTTACTGCGGGCCTCACTCAGCCAGAAGCATTCGCTGGTTCCCTTAAAAGAAGAGCTGGAGCTGGTACACCGCTATCTGCTGATCCAGAAGATCCGCTATGAAGAACGACTGCTCTGTGCATTTCTTATCAATGGCCAGCCGGTCTCTCTTCCCGATCTGGAAAATGAGATCCCTCTGGAAGGCAATTTAGGAAAAATCCTGATCCCTCCATTTACCATCCAGCCCCTGGTGGAGAATTCCATCAAATATGGTCTGGAGCAGTTCCCAGAGGAATGCTCGATTATCATCGAACTATCCGCTGATCAGGATCATTTATTGATTCAGGTAAAAAATAATGGATCTATTTTTGAAGAAGATCTGTTGGAGCATCTGGAACACTCCGAGTCCAGGGCCCACGGTTTAGGAATCGGTCTGTTAAATATCAACCAGAGAATCCGGCTTCTGTTCGGCCCTGAGCACGGGCTTTCGTTATACAATGAAAATGGCTTTGCTATTGCAAGTATCCGTATTCCAATTACCTACCATGAGGAGGCGCCAATATGCTGAAACTAGTGATCGCAGACGATGAACGAGTGATCCGGGAAACCATTTCCACCATCATTGACTGGAAACAATACGATATTGAGCTGGTGGGACTCTGTAAAAATGGTCTGGAGGCTTATGATACGATTCTGGACGAATCCCCTGACATTGTTCTGACAGATATCCGCATGCCCGGCATGGATGCCATGGAACTGCTGGAAAAATGTTCGGAGCTGGATTTTCCTCCCCATTTTATCCTCTTATCCGGTTATGGTGAATTTGAATATGCAAAAAAAGCCATGAAATATGGTGTCCGCCATTATCTGCTGAAGCCCTGTAACAAAAATCAGATTCTGGAAAGTATCCAGGATGTAGCCAGAACCTGTCTTCAGGAAACCGGAAAGCAGCATCTGGAACAGGATTCCTTCCGCATTGCCAATGATATGGTCCATAATGCCATGTTTGGTATCTTAAATGACGCCCTGTACCAGAACCATTCCTATGAAGACACCTTTCGGGCTTATGAACCGTTCCTGGATTTTCATTTTTCCCATTATCAGCTGGTCTATGTTTACTACCTGGAAGAGACCTGTCTGCGGTCTTTCCTTTCGGATTTGAAGGTCTGGTGGGAACAGCATATGCCGTTTACCACCCTTCACGGAGTCTATACCCGCAATACCCTGATCCTCTTTGCCAAGGACTGTGGGGAGCAAGATCCTGTTTTTCAGGAATTTCTGGAGTTTTTATCCAACCTTTCCGTTTCGGGACAGACGGCGCACCAGGAGATCCAGACGGCTTCATTTCCGGATCTGGCCCAGCTGCTTCCGGTCATTCTGGATAAAGTCCGCCGTTACAACATGATCTGCTACATCCACAGCTTCCATGTGATCGCCACCTGTAATTATGGTC
This sequence comes from Lachnospiraceae bacterium AM48-27BH, assembly GCA_003478355.1. GTDB lineage: Bacteria > Bacillota > Clostridia > Lachnospirales > Lachnospiraceae > UBA3402. The sequence goes on along the minus strand of QUFC01000022.1, from coordinate 25,395 downwards.
TTCTGTCCGCGGAGCTGGAGCGCCTGACTTCCCGGCTCTTTGGTGACAGCGACCAGGAGCTTGCCCCGCTTTTGGAGACCATCAACAATGTCCAGGATCTACAGTTTCTAAAACAGTCTGTCAGCAGTCTTCTCTTAAAGCTCGGTCCATCGAATCTGGGCTTTACGGCTGCGGACCTGACGGATTTTCTCATGGAGATCAACCAGGAGAAGTCTTTGGATAACTTAAAAAAGAAGGTCTGCCAGTATTTCGTGAACATGAAAAAGAACCATGAACACCAGGGCAGTCAGCCCGTCAGTGCCATGGTTCTTCGAATATTCCAATATGTGGAGGAGCACATTTCCAGCCCCAATCTGACCTTAAAATCCATTGCAGAACAGTACCTGTTCATGAACACCGACTATGTCAGCCGCAAGTTCCAGAAAGAAACCGGGGAAAAATTCTCCAGTTATTTAACCTCTGTCCGCATCCGCAAAGCCAAAGAATATCTGGCTTCTTCCGACGCTGGTAAGATCCAGAACGTGGCCTGCATGGTTGGCTGCGGCAACAATCCCCAGTATTTCTCCCAACTGTTCCGAAAACAGACCGGGATGACCCCAAGCGCTTATGTAGCAAAGCTGCACAATGCCGGGACATGACCGCCCATACGCCTTACTGTCCTGTTACTTTTGCTGCCAGCCAGTCCTCCAGTAAGATCATCCGGAACCAGCCTTTGGCGATCAGCTTCTGGATACCATTAATATGGAGATAATGGACCATGTAGTAGTAAGCACTCTCATTCCTCAGCTTCTGACGCTTTAACAGCTGGGTGTAGGTCTTGTTGATGGACACGGAATGCTGGTGCTGATAGGTGCGGTTCAGTAACAGCACCGTGCGGTAACCAGATGCACGCATCCGCTGTCCCAAAACCGCCTCTTCCTGATAGAGGAAGATTCCCTCATCATATCCTCCGGTCTCTTCGAAAGCCTGTGCACTGATCATCAGCATGGAACCATGAACTGCGTCCACATACACAGCTTTTTTATCCTTGAAGTAGGATCTTGGATAATTAAGAAAACAGTTGAAGATCCGTCTGCACACCGGTTCCATGGAGAGAAGCTCTCCCACAAAGCCATGCAGCTTCCAGCCATTGCGTCCCCGGCCTTTCCCTAAGGTTTCATCCTGAATCGAAGCTGCCACCACACCTGCGTCCGGGTGATTGCCATAGACTCTGGCCATGTGGATCACGCAGCTTTCGGAAAATACCACGTCAGGGTTTGCCACCAGCACATGGGTAGCTCCGTTGTGCTCGATGGCATAGCGGATCCCTGTATTGTTGCCATAGCCATAACCGCCATTTTTCTCTGTGCGGATCAAATCTACCTTTTCATCCTTTAAGACCTGCAGCTGTTCCCAGGAATCATCGGTAGAATGATTATCTACCAGGACAATTTTTTCCAGATAATCATAGTCGTGGATCATGTGCACCAGCCTGCTCACCGTTTCCCCATCGTTAAAATTTAAAATCACACAGTTAATCCGTATCGGGTTACTGCCGTCCTGCTCCATGATTCTATACTCCTCCTGTTATTCTCTAATTTGCTTTCTAGCCTATGTGTTCTTGCAGTCAGCGCAGCATGTGCGCAGACCTACTAAATAGTTACTCTAATTTTTTCATTTCCCAGGCATCGTCACACATTGTGCCCAGGTTCCAATCACTAAGGTCTTCCGAAACCCATATTTTCTTATGGTCAGCGCCCGTTTTAGAGGGTTCTGTCTCTGCAATTTCAGGAATGCCGTCAAGGTTTCTTTTTGCACCCCTGTCATTCTATCACAAAACTGCCACAAAAAGGCGTCTGCCTGGTCAAACATCAGCTGATAATTTTTCTCAACTTCCTTCTGTCTGTTCAATCGCTCTGCCGCCTGTTCCACTCCGGCCTTCGTTCCCGCGCCCAGGGAATTATCTCCATGCTGACGGTACTGGTACAGTGCCTGTGGTACAAATCCTATGGTTCCGAAACAGGCTGCCGTCAAAGCCATCCACCAGTCATGCATGAAACAGCATTTCGGCGGCGTCTGGAAATAAGCCGTCAGCGGACCATTGAGCATCACCGCTCCTCCGGTCACCGGATTCTCCACCAGAAGTTGGGCCAATGTGTTTCGATAGGGATTGGTTCCATTATGGGCAAAAAGACTTGGATTGATGATGTTTAAGTTCTGGTCTGTCACTTCCAGATCCGAGTGGACCAGGATCGGATGGTCATCCCCACACTCCGCCTCAAGTTCCTTTATTTTCCCCAAAAGCACCTGGATCTTATCCACATGCCAGACATCATCCTGATCGCTTAAAAGAATGTATTCGCCCGGTTTGGTGGAAACCTGCGATAACAGCCAGAAAAAGTTCATGGCAGGAGCCGGAACCTGATCCCACCGATCCTGATAATCGCCTTCCCGTTTATGAGCAACCAGGCGAAGCACAGACGGGTACTCCGCCTGTAACCGTTCCAGAAGCTCCACCGTTCCATCGGTAGAGCCATCATCAGAGATCAGAAGCTGGTCTGGCGGAAGTGTCTGACCTAAAATGGACCGGATCTGCTCTTCGATGTAGGATACGCCGTTATAAGCGGCAAGTAACACGGTGATATGCTGGCTCATGACTGCTTCTCCCCGACCTGTGCTGTTATTTCTGCTGTTGTTCCTGCTGCTGTTCCTGCCACTGTTTCTGCCGCTGTTCCTGCCGCCTTTGCTGCTTTTCCACCTTGTTTTCGTGCATCTACCACCTTGATCCCCAGTCTCCGGCTAATTTCCCACCGCAGTGCCGGGCACACCACTGTCAGATAGTCCATGCCATGATAAAGCAGCATATACAACCGCTTTCCACCCTGCTTTTTTGCCCCTTTCCATGGGGTCATAGCCAGGTATTTCTCGTAAGCCCTGCGATAATGGTTCAGATTTCCCGCAATCCAGGGCCGCTCATCTCCCATATAATGGATGATCACCGGATGCTTCTTCGCCAGACAGAACTGGCGTTTTTCTACCTGTCGGTAAGATGGCCCATGCTTGCACAATTCTTCATAAGAAAAATACCGGTAATTGGTGAAAAAGTTATATCTCGGGGTCATAGGCAGAATCTCTCCCTTTAACGCCCCGTTGATGGTGTCCTGATCGCAGGCGAACAGACTTCCATTTTTTGAACCATAGAAGTCCAGCAGCCGTTTCTCTGCTCCATCTGCTCTCCATCTTTCCAGATCAATCAGCAGTACACCTGAGTTAAAATAAGGATCCGGTTCTTCCAGTCCGATTTCCTGTTTCACTGCCTGGTAAATGGTCGGCTCCATGACCGCGCCAGCCACATGTCCCTTCAGATCCAGATTCCACAGCTTTCCAATGGACTGCACCACCACCGTGTCACAATCCAGATACAGCACCCGCTTCACTGTCCTGGGCAATAATGTTCCAATAAACAGACGGCTCATGGCGCTGATATCAAATCCACGGGTGTCGATCTCATAATCAAACCGGTCCCGAATATCCGTCAGATCCAGAAGTTCCAGGTTCCGGTGATACTGGTCCGCAATCTTCTGCAATTTTTGTCTGCTTTCCTCCGTGATTCCCACCGAAAGCACATAAACAGTGATCTCTTCTGCCTGCTGATTGCGGTCAAACAGGGAAATCATGGAAACTGCCAGGTGTCTGGCGTAAAAATCATTGGACGCGTATACAATATCCACAGTTCTACCTCCCGGTCACATCTCTGACCAGTTTTCCGCTGGTCAGTCCATAATTAATGATTATTATACTGAATTTCCTATAAAAAGAAAATGCAATTTTTCCAAATTTTTTGTTCCATTTTCCATAATGTGTGCTATAATTCTTTTGTAAATCCGATACCCATGGGGCATTAGCGCAGTTGGGAGCGCGCAACATTCGCATTGTTGAGGCCACGGGTTCGACTCCCGTATGCTCCACTTTCTTGTTATATAGAACAGTTTCTTGTTTATACGCTGTTTTATTGGGCACACAAAAAGGACTTGATGCAACTGATCACATCAAGTCCTTTTTCTTTATGTCTAATTAAACTTCAAAAATCAAATCGCCATAGCTTGGGAATGGCCACAGTTCTTTATCAACCAGCATCTCCAGTTCGTCAGCCGGCTTTCTCAGTGCTGCCATAGCCGGAACGACTTTCTCATGATATGCATGTGCACACAGGCAGGCATCAGGGATTGCCAGGCTCTCTTCTGTGATATCCTCCAGAGCTGCTAAAGCAACCTTCATGTCAGATAACAGTGCAGATGTCTCGATCAGTAACTCAGACTGAACACTGGTATCTGCTTCCGGACAAGCTGCTTTTACTTTGCCCAGGGAATCTGCCAGGCCAGTGGTGTACTTGATCACTGCAGGAATGATCTGCTTGCCAGCCATATCGATCATGGTCTTTGCCTCGATGTTAATGGCTTTTGCATATGCCTCGTACTCGACCTCTGCACGGGACTCCAGCTCTGCCTTGGTGAATACGCCAAATTCCTCGTACAGTTTTACTGCCTTTGCAGTAGTCAGTGCCGGGATTGCGTCTACCATGGATGTGATATTTGGAAGGCCACGTCTTACAGCTTCCTCTACCCATGCGTCAGAGTAACCGTTGCCATTGAAAATGATTCTTCTGTGATCAGCTAACAGCTTCTTGATCATATCATGAACTGCCATATCGAAGTCATCTGCCTTCTCCAGCTCATCTGCTGCTTCCTTAAATGACTCAGCAACGATCGTATTCAATACTACGTTTGCAGGAGCGACGGAATCAGAAGAACCAACCATACGGAACTCAAACTTGTTGCCGGTAAATGCAAATGGTGATGTACGGTTACGATCGGTAGCGTCTTTATCCAGATCTGGAAGTGTAGCAACACCAGTCATCAGTTTGCCGCCTTTCTTGGAATGAGTTGCCTCACCAGTGTTGCATAACTGATCGATCACATCCTCCAGCTGATCGCCTACGAAGATGGAAATGATAGCTGGCGGTGCCTCATTCGCTCCCAGTCTGTGATCATTTCCCACATCAGATGCAGCTTCACGAAGCAGATCTGCATGAATATCAACTGCCTTCATGATACAAGCCAGAACTAGCAGAAACTGGATGTTCTCATGAGGTGTATCGCCTGGGTTCAGTAAGTTGATGCCATCATCAGAGGTTAAGGACCAGTTGTTGTGTTTACCGGAACCATTCACACCTGCAAATGGTTTCTCATGGAGCAGGCAAGTCATATGATGACGCTCAGCCACCTTCTTCATGGTCTCCATGACGATCTGGTTGTTGTCAACTGCCAGGTTTGCCTGGTCATAAATCGGAGCCAGCTCATGCTGTGCAGGAGCAACCTCGTTATGCTGTGTCTTCGCGGTTACGCCTAATTTCCACAGTTCCTCGTTTAATTCCTTCATGAAGGAACCGATTCTCTCCGGAATGGCACCGAAATAATGGTCATCCATCTCCTGTCCCTTTGGTGGCATAGCACCAAATAAGGTACGTCCTGTATAGATCAAATCTTTTCTCTGTAAATATTTTGCACGGTCAACCAGGAAATACTCCTGCTCCGGTCCTACGGACGGAACCACACGTTTTGCTGTGGTGTTGCCGAATAATCTCAGAATTCTTAATGCCTGCTCATCAATCGCCTGCATGGAACGAAGCAGTGGTGTCTTCTGATCCAGCGCCTCACCGGTGTAGGAACAGAATGCAGTAGGAATACATAAAGTCACGCCCAGGGCATCTTCACGGATAAATGCCGGGGAAGTGCAATCCCATGCTGTATAACCTCTTGCTTCAAAGGTAGCACGAAGTCCGCCGGATGGGAAGGAAGAAGCATCTGGCTCACCTTTTACAAGTTCCTTGCCAGAGAACTCCATGATCACTTTACCCTCAGAATCTGGAGCAGAAATGAAAGAATCATGTTTCTCAGCAGTCACACCAGTTAATGGCTGGAACCAATGAGTATAATGAGTCGCTCCTCTCTCGATTGCCCAGTCTTTCATGGCATGAGCAACTACATCAGCAATAGAGGGATCCAGTTCTGTACCATCCTCGATGGTCTTTTTCAGTTTTTTGAAAACGCTTTTAGGAAGTCGTTCTCTCATGACGGTTTCATTGAATACGTTTTTACCGAAGATCTCGGCAACATTTACTAATTCACTCATATCCTTCCATCCTCTCATCCTAGATTTCATAACTGACCAGCATTGCACAGCTACGGTTTTCGTAACCATTTCTTGCTTTTACCGTTACAATTTTTCATAATATTAACCTCAGGTCTGCGACCGCACTCTCTATTATAAGGGATTTGCTTAAGAAAATAAAGTTAGTATTCCTTATAACAGAAAAGGCATTCTCCTTATGATAGGAGAACGCCTTTGTTCTTTAATAAGATAAACCTTTTGTCTGGAAAAATCAAGTACTTTTTTTATTTTATTCTGCTTTTCCTACAGAACCGAACAGTTCCATCTTCTCTTTTACGGTTGCTTTGATCGCCTCAGTACCTGGTGCAAGAAGCTTTCTTGGGTCAAATCCCTTGCCCTGTAGATCCTTGCCTTCTTCGATATACTTACGTGTAGCTTCCGCAAATGCGATCTGGCACTCAGTATTTACATTGATCTTGGAAACGCCTAAAGAGATGGCTTTCTTGATCTGATCAGCCGGAATGCCTGTACCACCATGAAGAACTAAAGGAAGCTCTCCAACCTTCTCTTTAACAGCTGCCAGAGTCTCAAAGCTTAAACCTGGCCAGTTAGCCGGATATTTGCCATGGATGTTACCGATACCTGCTGCCAGGAAATCAACACCCAGATCAGCGATCGCCTTACACTCGTTCGGATCTGCGCACTCGCCCATACCAACAACGCCGTCTTCCTCTCCGCCAATAGCGCCAACCTCTGCCTCGATGGACATGCCTTTCTCGTGACAGATCTTTACTAATTCAGAAGTTTTCTCTACATTCTCAGCGATTGGATAATGAGAGCCATCAAACATAACAGAAGAGAATCCTGCCTCGATGCACTTTAAGCATCCCTCATAGCTGCCGTGATCCAGATGCAGAGCAACTGGTACTGTGATGTTTAACTCTTCCAGCATACCGTTTACCATGCCTACAATCGTCTTGTAACCGGTCATATATTTGCCTGCGCCCTCGGATACACCCAGTATCACTGGGGATTTTAACTCCTGTGCAGTCTGCAGGATCGCTTTGGTCCACTCTAAGTTATTAATATTGAAATGACCTACGGCATACTTGCCTGCTCTTGCTTTATCAAGCATTTCTTTTGCTGGTACTAACATATTATAATCCCTCCGATTTCTATATGTTTATGCAACACTTCAGCATCTTCCGGCCATTAGCTTCTCACAACGATGTCACGGCCTGCCAAACAGCTGCATATGGATCATGCCATCTCGAAGATGACCGTCTCGCTCACGCCTTTAAGTATACACGAATTTTCCGGTTTTGCAAACGAAAAAACCTTAGATTCCAAGAATTTTTGCGACGGTTTTCTTCATATCCTGTACATCGCACTCCAGCTTATGACGGATCTGGGCATTTCGGATCTCTTCAACCGCCTTCGGGATCTCCACACCGGATACACGGCACAATTCATCGATCACTGCAAATTCATCCTCTGGCAATTTTTCATCACTGATGGCTTCCATCACACTTCGGGAGAACTTGTACGGACTGGCGGTAGATGCGATCACCGTTTTCGTCTCATCACCGGTATTTTTCTTATACTGCTGGTAAACCGCGGACGCAACACCAGTATGTGTATCGATCACATAGCCTGTCTCATCATACAGTTCCCTGATCGCAGCTGCATCCTCAGCCTCTGTAGCAAAGCCGCCACAGAAATCAGCCATCTTCGCCTTCATCTCCGGTGTTACCGTATAATGACCCTCTGTGCCCAGCTGATTCATCAGTTTTGCTGTCTGCTCTGCATCACATCCGGTACTTAAATAGAGCAGACGCTCTAAATTACTGGAAATCAGAATATCCATGGACGGAGAGGTCGTCAGAATAAAATCTCTCTGGCGGTCATAGGTTCCCGTCTGGAAGAAATCGTATAAAACCTTATTGTCATTGGATGCACAGATCAGCTTCTTGATCGGCACACCTAACTGTTTTGCAAAATAAGCCGCTAAAATATTGCCAAAGTTACCGGTCGGAACCGTCACATTGATCTCTTCACCGTCTTTGATCTCCTCATTCGCTAACAGACTTGCATACGCGTATACATAATACACTACCTGTGGAACCAGACGTCCAATGTTAATGGAATTGGCAGATGAGAACTGAAATCCATGATCTGCTAATTCAGCGCCAAATTCCTTATCGGCAAAGATCCTCTTTACGCCTGTCTGAGCATCATCAAAGTTGCCATGGATAGCCACAACAGAGGTATTATCTCCCTTCTGGGTCACCATCTGCAGCTCCTGGACACGGCTTACTCCGTCTTTCGGATAGAACACGATGATCCTGGTCCCCGGAACATCTGCAAATCCTGCCATAGCTGCCTTACCGGTATCTCCGGATGTTGCTGTCAGGATCACGATCTCCTTATCTGCATGATTCTTCTTCGCTGCAGTTGTCATAAAGTAAGGAAGGATGGACAATGCCATATCCTTAAAAGCAATGGTACTTCCGTGGAACAGTTCCAGATAATATGCGCCATCAGCCTTTACCAGCGGCGCAATGGTCTCTGTATCGAATTTGCTATCATATGCTTTCTCAATACAGTATTTTAACTCCTCTTCGGTAAAATCTGTGAGAAACAGCTTCATAACCTCATAAGCTGTCTCCTGATAGGTCTTGCCAGCCAGTTCTTTCATCGTCAGATCTAACTTCGGAAGCTCTGTCGGCATGAACAAACCACCGTCACAGGCCAGTCCTTTTAAAATTGCCTGGGAAGCAGTTACTCCCTGCTCACCTCCACGGGTACTCTGATAAGATATTCTCATAGCAAAAGTCCTTTCTCTGTAGCTGTTCGGTTTCTTCACAGTTCCATGCTCTCTTACGGTCAGCGCAGCAAATGCGCACTCCTGCTGAACAGTTACATCCTTTCTACGTTGTCTTTAACAATGTAATCTGCAAAACTATGTTGTGAGCATTGTAGCATATTTTGTCAGGCAACGCAACAAAAGGTTTCATTGTTACTGTTCACGCGTTGCGCAAACAGCAACGGATTTTGCCGATGCTTCGCATTCCAAATCGGCAAAATCTGTTACCACCACTGTATCATACGGCATTTTCAGTTCAGAAAATGCCTACCCGTGTACAGTAACGCACAAACAGCAACGTTTTATTGACATTTTTCGACAAAATGTCTATGATAAAGCTATTAAAATATGTAACGAAACCCTTATTTTCAGGATTTCAGAAAGAGGTATGTTATGATGCGTCATTCAAAAAGATACTGACTCTGGCCCTAGCTGCTGCCATGACTGTTTCTTCTGCTTCTCTGGCTTTTGCAATGCCCGGTGATGTTGGAAGATGTCTGGATTCCAGCGTTTCTTCTGAACCTGCAGTGATCTCTGATGCATGGTGGAACGATTCCGTTGCTTCCTGGAATTACACCGGTAAATGTGATCATTTCGAGATTCAGCTTTTCCGCAACGGTAATCTGGTTCAGACAGAAACTACCATCGCTTCTGAGTTTGATTTTATCGAAGCCCTGGCAGATGAGGGAGATTATACCTTCCAGGTCCGCCCTGTGATCCAGGATCAGACTTCTGAGTGGACCACAACCTCCAACACCTACTTATCCCGTCCGGGTCAGCCAACCCATATCCATGCCGATGGCCATCGTGCTTCCATCGCACCATTAGATGACAAAACCCCTGGTGTTTCCACTGGCATGTGGGTATCTTCCCTTGATGATAATGGCAGCACTCAGTGGCAGTACATTCACGCAGATGGCTGCTACGCTACCGATACCTGGGATTACATCGATTGCAGCTGGTACTTCTTCAATGAAGAAGGTTACCGTCAGACTGGCTGGGTTACCTGGAATGATCACGCTTATTACTGTGATAAAGATGGTAAAATGGTTACTGGTTACTATGACTTAGACGGCGGACGCTGCAGATTTGCTACTGACGGCAGACTTCTTTACAAAGTGACCAAATAGATATACGTCTGAAACTCTTAATTCAACACAACTGAAATTCTCTGGTCCATCTGAACATGGTCTTCCCAGACCATGCAGTCATAAGCCAGAACATAAATTCCGGCCTTTGCAGCCTCTCTCAGAGCCTCTGCAAAGGCCGGATGTGTTTTCTCACTATTTTTCTTCTTTTTGCATACAATAACCATAATGGCAAACATGGATCACTATCATGGTTCTTCCCATTCACAGTCTTAAAAATGATCAAACCGGCACCATCGTCTGGATCGCCAGTCCCCCAGCTACGCTCTCTCGGCTCCGCTCCTACGGTCTGATCCCAGGCCGTCCCGTCACCTGTATCCTAAGTAAGGTTCCCGGCGGTGTACGTGCCTTCCGGGTCAACGGTTCTCTCATCGGTCTCCCGGCACAGACCTGCCGTGAGATTTTTGTCTCGATGGGAATACGGTAGCCTTATTTCAACAAGTCCTGTCTGCAGATATGCTGAATCCGCTCGATATCCAGTCCCCGGATCACTTCTGCCGCCAGATCTGCTGCTGCCTCCAGATCCGCGCCTGCACAGAAATTATAATGGGTGTGGACATATCGGCTCGGCACACCGAGAACCAGTACCGGAACGGCCTTGCCTGTCAGACTGATCTTACCTGCGTTGGTACTGCCGCCCCGGCGGACCGTCTCCTGATAGCGGATGCCATATTTTTTCGCTACCTCTTCCGCATACTGGATAAACAGCGGATTAGAAATATAGCTCTTGTCCATGAGACGGATCTGGACGCCTCCCCTCATCCGTCCCTGGGTCTCTGCAGTGCTGAAATAAAAATCATCAGACGGAGATCCCTCAAATACAATAGCCAGATCTGGTTTTACTACCTGGGACGTTACGGTAGCTCCACGCATACCAACCTCTTCCTGGGCTGCGAACGCACCAACCACATTAACAGCCAGACGTTCCCGATCCTCATACAACTGGTTCATGGTATCAATGATACATGCACAGCCGGCCCGGTTATCAAATGCTTTTCCAAAACAGAGATCGTGCTCCTCATCATAGGAAAACGTCACATCCGGAACCATAGGATCGCCAATGGATACGCCAAACACATCCGTTACTTCTTCCCGGCTGACTGCCCCGATGTCCACACTGAGGGACTCAATGCTTAAGGACTGGTTTGCCCGCTCACTTTCATTCATGAAATGGATGGGCTTGGAAGTGATGATACCTTTTACCAGTTTTCCGCTTCTGGTACGGATCCAGACGGTATGGGCTGGCAGATTAGTGATCACCATACCTCCCAGCATCAAAATCCCAAGGCTTCCATTTTCCCGGATGCTCTGCACCATAAATCCACACTCATCCAGATGAGCGTCTAACTGCACCACCGGTTTTCCTTCCTTTGCACCTGGCATTCTGGCGTAAAGATTGTTCATGGAATCATTTTCCAGTTCAAATTTCTGGCAATAACCCGCTACGGTGCGGACTGCTTCCTCCTCAAAACCACTTGGGCCAAACGCATTGGTAATCTGGCCAAACATTTTGATATCCATTGTGTTTTCTCTCCAATATTTTCTTATTCTCCATCCACATCCATATTAGCTGCAACTGCAATGGAAGAAGACACGGTTGACATAGCCGCTACTACTGCAAAAATAATGATCAGCAGTCCACCGCCCATCATCAGAAAGAAGAAAGTCTCCTCGTCCTCTTTGGCCGCATCGGTAGTTTCTGCCGTCTGTGCGCTATTCTGCGCATCTGTCTGTACTGTTTCTGTCTGTACTGTCTCTGCATATGCATTCATAGTTGGAACAGTACCTGCAGATAATACCAGACACATGATGACCATCAGCAGCATTTTCTTACATTTCTGGATTATTTTCATGTTTTTTGCTCCTCTCATCTCTGTTTTGTTACAATCCAATAACCTTTTTCATACTCACTATTGACTCTAAGTATATCATAAGTATTTAAAAAAAGAAAGCCAGCATCTTAACCAGAATCCTGACTTTCTTTTACAAACCACCTAGTGATCAATTACTTTAAATCGTAACTATTCAGTATTTACTTTAAATCAATATATCCCACACCGTTCTCAATACGGATCTTGGTGCCATATGGATTGCTTAACTCCTGTAAATACTCCAGAGTTTTCTCATCATGACTCATTCTTGGAAGACCTTTATGTGGTCTCTTGTCATGAAGACCAAGCGTGATCGGATATAACTGAACCTGGGTGATCTTGCCATCTTCCATGGTCAAAGCGCCCATCACAGCTCTCCAGATGTTCTCCAGAACGCCATAACCTACCGTTCCGTTTTTACTGCGGTTATCCATGTAACTGCCTACCTTAGTATCTAATGGCATTTTACGGTTGATATAAGCGTCATATGGCTGAAGGCTGACAGTCTCGGTCTCAAACAGGAAATTTCCCAAGCTGTAGAAGATCACGCCACCGTTGTATATCTCGATACCTCTTAACTCGTGAGGGCCATGTCCTAATACTGCATGAGCGCCTGCATCAATACATGCTCTGGAAAAAGTCTCTAAAAATCTTGCTGGAACGGTGGTATCTTCTTCATCACATTCATGTCCGTGGAAGCTGACAAATACCACATCTGCCTGTTTTCTGGCCTCTTTGATTTCATCAGTGATACGCTTCATGTCTTCTGCATTCGGAACACTCTCGATCCAGTTCTTATCATCTAACAGAATGTTCCAGCGCTGCCGAAAGGAAGGGTTCCCTCCTCAAATGGGTTACTATAACCATTTTTTATGGAGAACTCTTTCATTGCATTCACTTTCGTAACCTTTACCAGTTCCTGAGCCATCTCATAATGTGCCTGGTCTACATGGTAACGGGTCTGGAAACGCAGTGGATTTAAGCCCGGACGACCTACTAACTCGTGGGACTGTCCTCCTGCTCTTGCTGCCTCATGGAAGGAAGAGGAAACGCTGATCAGTGCAACCCTTGCCTTTCTGGTCTCCAGATAGCAGGCTTTAGAAGCCTCTGCCAGATTACGTCCGGTTCCGGAGAATACCATATCACGTTCTTTTAAATGACGGATGGTTGCCAGAACGCCCTCCTGGCCATAGTCACCAGAATGGTTGTTGGCTGTATTATACAGGTTGAATCCAAAACGTTTTACATCGTCTAATGCCTCTGGCTCCATCATTGCCCAGGTACCGCCACTGACTGCTGCAGGATATCCTTCCTGGTTGTGGAATGTCATCTCCAGGTTGCTGAACTTAACATCATGCTCTTTGATACAGTCACTCAGTTCTTCAAATCCCTCATATCCATCTTCTGCAATTCTTCTGGTAATAAACATATCGCCAGTTGCAACAACTCTTAATACTTTCTCACTCATCTTACTTCTCCCTGCTTGATTTCATAATAAATACTGCACAATGTCTCTGCATTTTTATGCCCATCGTGTACTTATCGCTCTGTTCCCATAATATCGTATACCGTACCGCAGAAGATCTTCACACCTGTCGGTAATGCCTCTTCTCCAATATCAAAGATACGGCTATGTCCAGGACCAGCTTCCGGTGTTAGAAGTCTCATAAAGGATGCCTCACCGCCATGTTCCTGCACACGGTTTACCATATAGGATACATCTTCGCTTCCGCCAGAATGAAGACTGTCTTCCCTGGAAACCTTCATATGCAGATCCTCTTCTGTCACTCTACGGATACGGGCCATCATCTCCGGACTGCTGGTCATGGAATTCGCTGCTCCCATAACCTTGATGTCACAGGATACCCCATGCATCGCCGCTGCCCCATTTAATACGTTACGGGCGTATTCGCTCATGTATTCGTTGATCTCTGTGGTCTCACCACGAACTTCGATCTCCATAAGCGCTTCATCCGCGATCACGTTACGTCCGCTTCCGCCGTGGATGGTTCCCACATTAATCCGGGATGCACCACCGCTATGACGTGGAATTGCGTACAAATTCAAAATTGCAGTAGATGCTGCTAACAGAACATTCTTGCCCTTTTCCGGGGAGCCGCCTGCATGAGCAGCCTGTCCTTTAAACAACACATCATATTTGGTGGTTGCCAGACAGCCATGACACCCCGGCACTACCACTTCGCCATTCGTAAATTCTTTATTGTCCGTTACATGGGAACCGATCAGGTACTGGACATCGTCTAAATGACCAGCATCTACGATAGCTTTTGCACCACGCACCCCTTCTTCTGCAGGCTGGAAAATCAACTTTACAGTACCATGAAGCTGGTCTTTGATCTGCATCAGAACCTCCGCTACACCAAGACCAATGGTGGCATGTCCATCATGACCACAGGCATGCATAAATCCACGGTTTACAGAAGCAAATCCTTCTCTTGCCGGACGATGTTCCATGGATTCGCTTTCAAACACACCCAGAGCATCAATATCAAACCGCATGCCCACGATCGGACCTTCTCCACAGTGGAGGATACCGATAACGCCAGTCATACCGCCACGGGTTCGCTCCACAAACTCCGGATCAGCGCCCTGGCTCACCGCACGTTCATACTGTTTCTCCAGCTCTGCATCAGAAGGAACTCCCATACGGGAATCTTTCTTGCACACCTGGTCTCCAGTCAGCACCTCATAACCAAGCTCGGTCAGTCTTCTTGCAATCAGAGAGGAGGTCCGCATCTCGAACCATCCGGTCTCTGCATATTTATGAAAATCACGGCGTCTTGCCGTCAGACGGTCAGCATGGCATCTGCCAGACTGATGATCTCCTGAAATACTGCTTCTCTACTGTTTCCGTTCATCTCCATGTCCTCTGTCCTTTTTTCTATATGGAAAGCGATCAACCCTGCTCTTCCAGTTCTTTGCGGTATTTCTCCATCTCAGAATCCGATGCGTAAACAAAATGTCCTGGACGGATCTCCTGGAATCTTGGCTGTTCTACAGAATAATCATGGATCGATGGATCGTAGTACAGTCTCTCTTTACTCTTTTCGCTTAATGGATCTGGCTGTGGAATTGCAGAAAGCAGTGCCTTCGTATATGGATGAACCGGATGATCATACAATTCATCTGCATCTGCTAACTCTACCATATTTCCGAAATACATAACTCCGATACGGTCAGAAAAATACTTTACAACCGCCAGGTTATGGGCAATGAATAAGATGGTCAGATCCATCTCTTTCTTAATATCCATTAACAGGTTGATAACCTGGGCCTGAATGGATACGTCCAGAGCGGATACCGGCTCATCAGCAATAATAAAGGATGGTTTTACTACCAGAGATCTGGCGATTCCGATACGCTGTCTCTGACCGCCGGAGAACTCGTGTGGATAACGGGTGCCGTGCTCCGGAAGAAGTCCCACTTTCTTTAAGATATCGGATACTGCCTTGCGGAGTACCTCTTTATCCTTTTCTCCTCTTGTCTTCAATCCCTCTTCGATGATCTCCTGAACGGTCATTCTGGGATTTAACGAAGAAATCGGATCCTGAAAAATCATCGCTAAGTTTCTTGTTACATAATCCCTGTCTGCACGGTTTAATTTTCCGGAAATGTTCTTACCATTAAATAAAATCTCACCAGAAGTTGGATCATAAAGACGGATCAGGGTTCTTCCTAAGGTTGTCTTACCACAACCGCTCTCACCTACCAGGCCGAAGTTTTCACCTTTGTAGACATCAAAAGATACATGGTTCACTGCCTTTACGGTCTGTTTGCCATCCTGGAATTCCATGCACAGATCCTTGATCTCTAAAATTTTTTCTCTCTTCTCATCATTCTGTGCCATCTTAGACTTCCTCCCTCTTCTGCTTCATTCTAGCAATTCGATTCTTCAATGTCTCTGGCATCTCAACCTTCGGTGCATTTGGATGCAGAAGCCAGGTCGCTGCATAATGAGTATCACTAAGTTTGAAGAATGGAGCTGCTCCTCATAATCCACTGCCATAGCATACTGGTTTCTCTCTGCAAACGCATCTCCCTTTGGTGGGAAGATCATGTTTGGAGGCGTTCCAGGAATGGAGAACAGTCTTTCCTTGGTCTCCAGGTCTGGCATGGAGGAGAGAAGTGCCCAGGTATACGGATGAGCTGGGGAATAGAAAATCTCTTCCGCAGTTCCTACCTCAACAATCTTTCCTGCATACATAACACAGATACGGTCTGCCATATTTGCCACAACACCCAGATCATGAGTGATGAAGATAACAGATAGGCCCTGGCTCTTTTTGATGGATTTGATCTCATCCAGAATCTTTGCCTGAATGGTAACATCCAGAGCGGTGGTTGGCTCATCACAGATCATGATCTTGGCATTACTTGCCAACGCAATGGCAATAACGATACGCTGTCTCATACCACCGGAGAACTGGAATGGATACTGCTCATAACGGACTTCCGGATTGGTAATACCTACCATCTCCATCAACTCCAGCGCACGTTTCTTAGCATCTTCCTTGCTCATATGCTCACGAAGGACCAGCGCCTCAGTGATCTGCTTACCAATCTTCATGATCGGATTCAATGCAGATAACGGATCCTGGAAGATCAGTGAGATTTCCTTACCACGTAAATTATAAAAATCCTTTTCTTTGTATTTGGTTAAGTCAGCGCCCTTATACAGGATCTCGCCTTCTTCAATGATAGAGTTCTTGGGCAGAATTCCCAAAATCGCCTTAGTGGTTACGGATTTACCGGAACCGGACTCACCTACGATTGCCAGAGTTTCGCCCTCATATAACTTAAAATCGATGCCTCTTACTGCCTGTACTTTGCCATTATAGGTACGGAAGGAGACTCTTAAATTATTCACCTCAAGAATTGGTTCTTTCATCTTCGTTCCTCCTATTCTGCGCCTCTAAGGGTTGGATCAAATGCATCTCTTAAACCGTTGCCAAACAGGTTGAAGGAGATCATCAGTAAAGAAATAACAATAGCTGGGAACACTACCTGTGATGGGTAATGCAGCAGCACTTTCTGTCCCTGGGACAGCATAACACCGATGGACGGCTCTGGAGCCTGAAGTCCCAGACCAATGTATGCCAGGAAAGACTCGGAGAAAATTGCTGTAGGGATCGCGATCATAGAACTTGTAATGATCGGTCCAATAGAGTTTGGCAGAATATGACGGAAGATCAATGCCATATCTCTTACACCCAGCGTTCTCGCAGCCAGTACATACTCTCTGCCCTTAAACCGGTAAAACTGGGAACGCACCATCCGGGCCGTATTTACCCAGTCCTTGATGACAAGGGACATAATGATCGAGAACATACCAGTACCTGCCACCATAATAAACAACGTAACAATAACGATTCGAGGGAACGCATTAATAATCTCGGTAATACGCATCATGATCATATCTACCGTTCCACCGTAATAACCGGAAATAGAACCATAGATCACACCGATCACAACGTTACAGCATACAGATACGATAGCAATGATCAGGGAAATTCTGGCGCCACGCCACATTCTGGTCCAGATATCACGTCCCAGATAGTCACTGCCGAACCAGAAACATTCGTCATCTGGCATACCTGTATATTTATAATAATCAACTACCACGTCCACGATTCTCTCGCCGCCTACCAGTCTCGGGTTACGGACCTCCAGAATAGAACCTTCTGGATATTTCTGCGTGTCGTTTAAGTTATCATATTTTCTGTTTTCAAGGGTAAAACCACCATCAAAAATACCAATATCCATCTGTGCGATAAATGGGATTTTCGGAGGCATGTTGATGTGGTCTGTGTGCTGTTCATCATACTTGTACTGATTCATACCAGGTCCAAAAATGGCCATAAAGGAAATGAATAAAATGATCACTGCAGCAACAACAGAAGCTTTGTTCTTTACGAAACGAAGCCATACATCCATAAAGAAACCAATCGGTTTGGTCTTAAATTCTACATCATGGATCTCTTCATCATTCTGAACCAGTCGAAATAAATCCTTTGGAAGGCTGTCATATTTTTCTTTGTTATCATCATATAATGTCATTACTTCTTACCTCCCATTCTTACTCGTGGATCTACAATTCCATAGGAAATATCCACGATCAATACTGTGATCAAAGAGATCATGGCATAGAACACCAGAATTGCCACAGTCAGCATATGATCACTGGCATTGATGGAGTCAACCATCAGTCCGCCCATACCAGGTACGGAGAAAATACTCTCGACAACCAGAGAGCCACCTAATACATTGGCAAACATCGGGATAATGATGTTCATCATCGGCACCATGGAGTTACGAAGTCCATGGCGAACGGTACTCTGCGCGTAAGTCAGACCTTTTGTCTTTGCTAATAACATAAATTCAGAGTTCATGGTCTCTGCCAACTCTGCTCTTAAATATCTTGCCACACGGGCAATCGGATCAAAGGCCAGTGCTAAGATCGGCATAAACATAGACTGCCACCGAAGCAGACCTTTTGCGGAAACATTGTAAATAATCGGGAACACACCCGTCTTAAATCCCAGGAAGTACTGCAGACCTGCTGCGAATACGAAAGATGGGATAGAAATAAATAAAACTACCATCAGAGAAACCAGATGATCGATAATGGTATTTTTCTTGATTGCTGCAATGATACCTGCTGCCATTCCAACAGGAAGCGCTGCAAACAGGGAGATCAGGTTGATCTGCAGGGTAATCGGAATCCTGTCGCGCAGAATCTCAAATACTGGTACGTTTGGACGCATCTTTGCTGATGTTCCCCAGTCCCAGTGAAGGAAAATATTCTGCAGAAAATATCCGTACTGTTTGATGATCGGCTCATCAAAGTGATATTTTGCATTCAGTGCATCAATAACTGTCTGTGATAAATCTCCACCCATCTCATACACACTGCCTGGCATCAGTCGCACTACCATGAAGGCAATAGAAACGATGATAAACAGTGTAAGAAACATTGCTACAATTCTGTCTAGTATATATCGAAACATCCACATTCCTCTTTCCATTTTCGAAATAATTACTAAAATATGAGGGGATGCCGCAAGAAAAACTTCCTACAGCATCTCCTCACTATGAGTTCAGTAATTACTCTACGATTTTAGCGTAATCCCAGCCCCATTCAACACGGTTAGCCCAGTTCTTCATAGTAAGCTCTAATCTGTCAGCTTTCAGATACTTATCCAAAGACTCAGTAACTGGAATGATAATCGCTGGCTCGATTAACATCTTCTCCATCTCAGCAACTTCTTTCAGACGAACACCATCCTCAAAACGATCTTCACCAAAGTTTGCATCATCGAACACTTTATCAAAGTCTTCACTTAAGTATGGCTCATTCTTAGCAGAATAGTAAGTTGTCCAATACTTGAATGCGTTCCATGGCATTAAGTCTGTACTGACCCAGCCACCCCAGCTGATCTCATAGCTGTTTGGTTTTGTCTTCCAGCTTCTCATCAGATCACCACGCTGGGAAGATGGCATAGCCTGCAGTTTCAGTTCGAACTTATCTGCACCAAATAATTTCTGCCAGCTCTGCTGTAAGTACTCACTCATAACTGTCTGCGGTGCAGCATCATTATAGATCATGGTCAGGGATACTTTATCAATACCCGTTTCTGCTAAAGCCTCGCTAAATAACTGTTTTGCCTTTTCCTCATCATAACCATAGTTCTCATGAATATTCGCCTTGCCCTCTTCCGTATCACGGAACTTGGTTCCCTTAGCAAGGTCAATGATATGAGTGGTTGGTACAATGTAATCAGCTGGGTCTTCTTTTACCATCTTAGCGATAGTCTGACGATCTGTTCCATAGAACAGAGCCTGTCTGAACTTCTCGTTACCAAGGATTGGCTGATCCGGGTTAGCAGAGTTGATGGTGATATGTCTTACAGAGTTTCCTGGTGCATACAGAACTCGCGGATCCTCTTCGTACTGTAAGAATGTCTCTGCATTCAGTTTTACATAATCGATCTCGCCGTTGTCAAACAGCTGCATCTGTGTGCTGGTGTCCGCAACAACCTTGATATCAATACCTGCCAGCCAGATCTTATCTTTGAAGATGTAGTTCGGGTTCTTCTTGAATACGATCTCAGCATCGTTGGTCCAGGAATCTACTAAGAAAGGACCAGCGGAAATCCAGTAATCTTTGCTGGTACCATACAGAGTCTCGGTACGATCTGCGTTCATACCTTTCTCATAGTACTCTTTGTTGATGATGCAGTTTGCCGGATGAGCCAGATGAGTCATAACCTCTCTTGCATCATGTCCTGCTACGGTATGGATCTCCAGTGTATAGTCGTCGATCAGCTTTAAACCAACCTCATCCCAGGTACATTTGCCCTGGAAATAATCCATAGCATGGTCGATCTCAATCACGTCTTTAGCAAAGTTACTTGCACGTAAGTTTGCTAACTTTGGATCCAGGATCATCTGCCATGTATAATATACATCATTTGCGTTCAGCGGATCACCATTCTCCCAGGTTACACCTTCGCGGATCTTGATCTGCCATACTTTACCTTCATCATCCATCTTGATCGGGTCCTCTGCTGCCAGCTCACCGCTTAAGGTACAGAAAGTATTGTCCTCATTCGGGAAGTAGGTATACAGAATCACGGAACATCTCTTGATCTGTGTGGAAGAGTAGGAGTTGATGTAGGTTAATGGGTTTAAGGAACCAATCTTATTTGTAGATGCCTCTCTTAAGATACCATAGCCCTCATCAGTAGGGGTCTCTCCATTTGGATCTGCTTTTGTTTCTTCAACGCTTGCATCAGTGGATGCTTCTGTGGATGCTGCTTCCGTAAATTCGATGCTGCCTTCCTTTTTGGAAGACTTGGAGCATCCGCTGACAGCGCCTGCCAGCATCGCTGCTGATAATAAAACCAGCATTGCCTTCTTGTTTTTTCTCATCGCACTTTTCCTCCTCTTTTTTATATCACTAATACCACAGCCGAGCATACAAACATACAGACAGCCGCAGCAAAAGTTTCTCCATAATTTTTTTCGTACCGTCTGTTTTCCAAGAATTCCCCATAGCTTCCTGTGTGCTTATCCATGAACTTTTCATTTTTCCAGAGCTGCTTGAATTTCAAAAATCCGAAAATGATCAGATCATAACATCTTAAATATCTGGCAGTCTGAAACAGGGCCATGATCAGGAAACAGATACCAGAAATCGCCATGGCATTGGAAAACCCGGTCAAATGCCATTCCCTGCGGATCACAAAGATCACAATGGCGAGGGCGAGGGCAGATAATACTCTGCGTATGTAACATCTTGCTTGATAAGACAAATTTTACCTCTCTATTTACTCTTTGGAATTAAACGGCTGCCATATGCCATGGCGTAAATGCCTCTCTCTTCATTAAAAATCAGTCTGATAAACAGATCTGAATATTTATTGCGGATAATAGCAGTATATGGGCTGACTGGAATGATATTCTTCTCCACTCCCTCTTCCCTTGCTCCAATGGTTCCATCTGCTTTCCGATATAACTCAGCAGTTGTTCCCTCTCCTGAACTGTAGACGCCGGAAGCTGCAGCGATCGTCTCTTCAGACCATGGGGTAATCTGCCATACATCTCTTTTCTCTATCGGGTTCTTTCCATTATATGCTTTCATCATCGCATTGGAGATCAGGCTCACCGGAACATTGGAAGTGTTGCACAGTACGATGACTGCTGCTTCTGCTTCGTAAGACCAGGCAATGTTGGAAGAAACACCCGGTAACGCGCCGCCGTGCTCAATTACCTTTAAGTCATCTAACTGCTTCATGGAAACGCCATAACCATAGTTGCCAAATGCTCCATATGCCTGACGTGGCTTGCACATCTCGCGAACCCCATACTCACTGAGGATTCTTGTACCATCTGCGGCTTTACCAAGATTTAAGTACATGCCCAGATATTTTTTCAGGTCATTTAAGGTGGATTTCATCGCACCGCCGCCATTTAATACGAATGCGTTATCATGATAATCTCTGGAGCCTCTCATGACTCCGTCTACCTTCTTATACAAAGTCGCTGCGTTCTCGTCTTTGCTTGGACGAACGAAATCACAGAAGCTTCTTTCCATACCTAATGGTTTTAATACATGTTTTACCAGGTAATCTGCATAAGATGGCTCACCGCCGTATCTGCGGATAATGTCGGATAACAGACCAAATCCATCATTACAGTAGCTTAGATACTCACCCGGCTGACCGTTTAAGCCATTCTCCTTCGTCTGTGCATCCAGACGCTCTGCAACCAGCTTCACACCTTCCTGTGCCACTGCGTCATTGTAAGCGAAATCTCCATCTTTCTCTTCATCCAATCCCAGGCTCTCAGCTACATTGCCAACCAGGATACGTGGAAGTGGGAAGAAACCGCCTGCATGACTTAACAGATGTCTCACAGTCACCTTCTTGGACTGATTCTTATTCGTAAACTCTGGAATATACTGACTGATCGGTGCATCCAGATCAATCATTCCTTTTTCTTCCAGCTGCATGATAGACAGTGCTGTAAAGGACTTGGTCACGGATGCCAGACCAAAAATGGTGTCTCCATTCACTTCTTTGCCAGACTCCAGATCACGGACACCCCAGAACTTCTCATACTGGGTTTTTCCGCTCTTATCAATAATAGCAACGGCAATTCCACTTGCTTCATGATCTTTTTTAATGTCCTCTACAAGTTTTTCCGCCAGCAAACAGTTCAAATCATTCATGCGATTCATAATAAATCCCCCTTCATCTGATTTCGACAGAATTCTTATTGTACAAAAAAAACTCCTATTTGGCCATGGAACATAGCTTTCCCCTTTCGGATACATCTTCGTATCCTATCATCTATTTCCAGCATCAAACAGAAGTTTCTTATACTTCATCTCTGTGATTTATTGATAACAATCATACCAATTGTATTTTCTTATGTCCAATATAACATTCGTATTTCTTATATTCTTTTAAAGAATAAAGGAACCTATTTGTCTTGTATTGGATGTACACTTGTCTTTATTAAACGGACATTTATTGTTATCCATATAATTTTTGTTTATATAAGAAAGACAATTCTGACTTTTTTCCTTTAACCACCTGATTTCAGCTGCTTCATATAATCCTCTACATATTCTGCAAATTTCCGGACAATCGGTGCTGTCTCCGATGATCTTTGCTGTAACAGGAAAATCGAGCGGTAAAATCCAGTCTCCCGGATCCCCATTAAGTGAACATCTGCCCGTTTGCCCCAGGAATATTCTGGCCATAAGGTGATGCCCATTCCCCCGCTGACTAACTGGCTCACCAGATGGGTGGAATCACATTCCATGCTGATTTTGGGAAGAAAATGATTCTCCCGGAAGCGGACATCTGCCAGTTTTCGTAAGACCGTTCCTCTCGGAAGCAGGATAAAGTTCTCATTTCGGACATCCTCCAAAGACACCATCCTCTTCTCACTGAGCTTTGATTCCTTGGAAACGCCTAAAAATACCCGTTCCTTTAACAGTTCCACTCCATAAGTATAAGTGGTATCTGGTTCCGCGCTGCAGATGCAGACATCCCAGTCCGTCTTTTCTCTCTGATCGGTGATGATAAACTTCACATCAGGTTCTTCCTTTTTGAATTTTTCAATAATCGGAGGAAGCAGGGTGACCGCAGAAACAGCATTTAATTTGATAATATGGGCCTCTCGTCCCAGATTGCCAAGCTCATCTGGAAGTTCATCTAATTTCCAGATGACCTGGGATACTTTTTCCCTGAGGACTCTTCCCGTATAAGTCAGCTTCAGCCGTTTGCCGTTACGCTCAAATAACTCCACCTGCAATTCTTTTTCCAGTGCCTGGATTGCCTTGCTGACAGACGGCTGTGCTACACGGAGTTCCTGGGCAGCTTTTGAGATATTTTCATATTTTGACGCATATAAGAAATATTTTAACTGATATAATTCCATGCGGCACCTCCATTCAAGTCTCCCTGTTTTTACTTTTATAATTAGATGTTGGGGTAAAGCTTTTGACCCCTCTGATACCGAATGCTCTGCACTGCGTGCTCCCGCAATTCTCATATTATAACAACTGCAGCACAAACACCAGAATACAGCTCCCCAATGACACCACAAATAAACTGGACCGGCAATACGCCAGCACCATGGCCACCAGAAATCCCACCCAGGAGATCCAGGGTGAGTCTGTGATGCTTAAAATCGCCGGAAATGTCATCACAGCCAATGTCACATATGGCACATAAGTCAAAAAGGAACGGAAGGTCCGGTTTTTGATCTCTTTTCTCATCAGGGTGATCGGCACAACACGGATCAGATAGGTGGTCACTGCCATCACTAAAATATACATATAATTTCTCATGACTCTTCCTCCTGGATCGGGAATAATAATGCCGCCGCCATGGAGATCACCAACGTCAAAATGATGATCTTCATACCGGAAGAAATGAAATCAAACATCGGAAGCAGCTGGAATGCCGCGCTGGCAGCCATAGCGATGCCTATGATCGGCACCAGTATCCGGTTATCTCTTGCTGCTGGAACGAACACTGCGATAAACATACCATACAGCGCCATACTCATGGCATTTAACAGTGGCTGCGGCAGCACGCCCGTAGATAGGATACCCAGAACCGTACCGGCTACCCATCCTGGAATAGCCACACTCATGACACCGTACATATACCAGGGCTCCAGCTTTCCTTTCTGGGAAATGCAGAGACCGAAAATTTCGTCAGTAATACCAAAAGCCATGCACAACCGGTGCCCCATAGGAAGCTCATGATCGATCTTCTGGGACAGGGCACAGGACATGAGACAGTACCGCAGGTTGATCACCGCCTGAGAGATTGCCATCTCCACGAAAGACGCCCCTGACGCGATCAGGGTAAAGGAAGCAAACTGCCCCGCTGATGTTAAATTCGTCAGCGACATGACTGCCGCCTGCATCGGCGTCAGATCCGCCAGCCTGGCCGCGATTCCTATGGTGATCGAAACAAAGAAATATCCCAGGGCAACTGGAATTCCTTCTTTCATTCCTTTTAAATACATCTGTCCGTGCATGACACAAATCCTCTTTTCTTACATTTCTCGCTTGCTTTTCTGCTTTTCTGCTTCTTTCCGTATTTTACCATCTCTGACCGTAAATGGTCAAATGCATCTTCAGCATTCAAGTCGAACGTCCGTGAGACTTGGCGCGTGATTCTGGTCAGCGTAAGCTGACATATTCTTTACAGAATCACTGCGCATCCTCGCGGAGCGTTTATCTCAGTCGGGGACCCACCTCCCACTGAGACTAATTTGTTATTACTCATCACCTGAAGAGGTGGGAGTCTTC
>QUFC01000021.1 GCA_003478355.1 Lachnospiraceae bacterium AM48-27BH | reverse complement strand
TACTGGCTACTTATGTCACTGGCACATTTCATGTGTGCAGTGGGTACTGGTAGGTTCTGTTCGTTTGAAACTGGATATCACGAAATCTGTGATACCATTCAGCTGGAAAAGTATCGTTATCTTTTTCAATGCGCAAAGGAAAGCAATGATTTTGATTCATTTATGAAATTCGCAGTGTAGTTTTGTGCAATTTTTCAAATTTGCTCATTTATAGGATTCTGATGAAAAAATTAAATTAGATGCAGATGAAATAGAAAAAGGCATCTTAAAGCAGCTTTTTTACAAAGTTGAGCCAAATAAAATTCCGCAGAGTCGATACAGAAAGTTGATAAGATAGGAATGCCAGTAAGTTTAAATGACACACAAATGTATTATGAAAGAATATTATGTGATGAAATGAGGTTATCAACATGGAAAAAGACCCATTTAAAGAATACCTGAAAGAGTCCGAACCCGACAAAGCCTACAAAGGCTATGCCTGGAGTACTGCCATCGGACTGCAAGCTGTAGATGGACTGAAACCATCGAAATACTTAATCGATACTGCCATTCAGAATATTGAAGGAAAAATCACGATAAAGGAAGCCAAGCATCTGATTGACAGTTATTATGAAGAAAAAACTGTGCAATTATCGGACGATGAGCGCACAGAAGAAGCGGATAAGGTGGCTTCGCGTATTGCGGAAATCCTTTCTGAAACAGCGTTTTCTTTTTCTCCGAATGAATATATTTCCATTCATCGAAAGCTTTTTCAAGGGATTTATAGTCATGCGGGAAAAATCAGAGATTACAATATTACGAAAAAAGAGTGGGTGCTTGACGGAGCATCCGTTGTATATGGCAGTGCATCGGAATTGAGAGCCACGTTGGAATATGATTTTTCGCAAGAGAAAAATTTTAGCTACAGAGGATTGTCCATGGATGAGATTATTCATCACCTTGCGGTTTTCGTTTCAAGGCTTTGGCAGATTCATATTTTCGGAGAGGGCAATACGAGAACAACGGCAGTGTTTTTTATCAAATACTTGAGGACACTTGGCTTTTCTGTGACCAATGATATTTTTGCGGAAAATGCATGGTATTTTAGGAATGCTCTTGTGCGTGCAAATTATACCAACTTGCCAAAAGGCATTCACGAAACAACAGAATATCTGGAAGCGTTCCTTAGAAATTTGCTTTTAGATGAGAAAAATGAACTTCGTAATCGGAATTTACACATAAGTGGACAAGGAAATGCAGAGAAAGATTGAAGCAAAATGCGGAGAATAGAGAGGTGGGAATACTATGACAGCGAACCCGATTTTACTTCAGAAAAATATGCCCGTGTGATTGAGTGTTTTGCAAAACAGCAGGGACTTTCACTGGATGAGGCATTGGGATTATTTTATTATTCCGAAGTCTATCAGTTAATGCGTGACGGTATTTCTGATATGCACTGCATGAGTGATCTGTATCTTGCAGAAGAATTAAGACTGGAATATCAGGTGAAATAATAAAAAAACTATGCATGGCATAGTAAAGTGAGAGCGAGGTGTTGTGATGACCATAGAAGAAATTCT
This sequence comes from Lachnospiraceae bacterium AM48-27BH, assembly GCA_003478355.1. Lineage (GTDB taxonomy): Bacteria > Bacillota > Clostridia > Lachnospirales > Lachnospiraceae > UBA3402. The sequence continues at coordinate 59,234 of QUFC01000021.1, read as the reverse complement.
TGCTGGGGAATCAAAAAATGTAGAATTCAAAGAAAATCTGCCAGAGAAAAGCATCAAATATATGAAGTCTGTGGTTGCCTTTGCAAATGGAACTGGAGGAAAGATCATTTTCGGAATTGCAGATAAAACCAGAGAAGTAATTGGCTTTGACAATGAAGATGTGTTCAAAAAAATGGATGCTATTGCTAATGCGGTATCAGATAGCTGCGAACCGGCAATTATTCCGGATATTACATTACAAACGGTTGATGGCAAAACTGTGATTGTTGTAGAGGTTTCTGAAGGTAGACAGCGCCCATATTATATCAAAGCTCTTGGTAGAGATGGCGGTGTATATGTCCGTGTTGCCGGAACAACCCGCCTTGCTGACGAGTATATGATGAAAGAGTTACTGTTTGAGGGCAGTAACCGTTATTACGATCAGGCTTTGCGCACTGGATTGAATATCACGGATGAAGACATCGATGCTCTTTGTAAAGCGATGAAAGAGCAGGCAATCAAAAACGCTCATACGGAGGAACAGAAGGCATCTATTAAAGATGTTGGAAGACAGCAGTTGCGATCCTGGGGAGTTTTGATTGAGCGTGATGGAAAGGATTATCCGTCCAACGCCTTTGCTATTTTGACTGGCAGTGGGGGACTTCATGTTGCAACGCAATGTGGTGTATTCAAAGGTACAACGAAAGCGGTATTTGTTGACCGTAGAGAATATACTGGTCCGCTTTGGGAACAGATAGACGAAGCATTTCAGTTTGTTCTGAGAAATATTCACTTGGGAGCTAGAATTGTGGGCATTTATCGCCAGGATGTTTATGAGATTCCACCGGATGCCATTCGTGAGCTGATCATCAATGCCATGGTACATCGTAGTTATCTGGATCATGGTACGATACAGGTTGCAGTGTATGATAACCGATTGGAAATCACTTCACCAGGAAAGCTGCCAATGGGACAAACCTTGGAGCGTATGAAGGAGGGGTATTCTAAAATAAGAAATGAAGCGCTTGCTCATGCGTTTGCTTATATGAATCTGATCGAGCATTGGGGAAGCGGTATTCCGAGAATTATTGATAAAGTAAAAGCTGCAGGACTGCGGGAGCCGGAGTTTATTGGCGGCGAGGTTGATTTACGTATCAATATTTATCGAGGTCAGGTTGAGACAAACAACGCCACAAATAACGACAATGGCGTTAGAAATGGCGTTGAAAATGGCGTCATTGGAGTGGAAAGTGGCGTTAATGGCGTAGAGGTAGCAGGGAAAACAGAGCAGACACAGATAGAGAAATTGTTACAAGCGGTAGAGAAAAATCCATCTGCAACGCAGGCATATTATGCAGAACAAATCGGTGTGTCAAAAAGGACAGTTTCTCGAATGTTCGTATCTTTGAAAGAAAAAGGTGTATTGATACAGTGTGGAACAACGAAAAACCCAAAATGGATAATTAAGAAATAGAAGGTGCAGCATGGATACAGACAAAGTAATACAAGACTTGAATAAAATCAAAATGTGGAGTATATAAATGAAATCCGTATCAATCTACGCACTAACAAGGAAACAAAATCTATCCAACCTTTCCCGCCTGGAATGTCACTTATCCGAGCGGGATAGACCGTTAAAGGTGCGGGCGTGGGAAATAAACAGTATGCGGGCGCTGGTGGATCAGCTGGAGAAGTATATGCCGGAGGTATATCGGCTTCGGCTTTTCTATTCGTTCCAGATTCTGCGTCTTGGCAAGGAGTTTGATCTGCTTCAGGTGAAGGAAAACCAGATCGTTAATATTGAACTGAAAAGCGGGGCGGTTTCGGAGGACGCCATACGAAGACAGCTGATCCAGAACCGGTATTATTTGGCGATTCTTGGAAGACCGGTCCGGTCTTATACCTATATAAGCAGTCAGAACCGCCTGGTCCGTCTGACGAATCATGATCATATTGTGGAAGCGGAGTGGGAACAGCTGTGTGCAGAACTACAGGAAAAGAGTGCAGATTTTTCTGGGAATCTGGAAGATCTGTTTCAGGCGGAATGGTATCTGATCTCTCCGCTGACGCAGCCGGAGCGATTTTTGAAAAAAGAATATTTCCTGACGGCGCAGCAGAAAGATATTGAGCGTCAGATCTTAAAGAGTATCCGGATAAAACGAGGCGGCTATTATCATTTCAGTGGACTTCCGGGAACGGGAAAGACACTGCTTCTTTATGACATCGCCATGAAGCTTTCCGGTAGGCAGATGGTTTGCATAATCCATTGCGGGGCATCAGGGCAGGAATGGAAAAGGCTTCACGAGCGTTTGAGGCGTATCGTCTGGGTGTCCGATTCGCAGATTACGGCAGAAATGCGATTGGACGAATATGGAACGGTTTTGGTTGATGAGGCGCATTTATTGGATAAGGAAACGCTGGAGAACATCGTAGAAGCGGCAGGAAAACGACCAGTTATTTTTACCAGCGATTGTGAGGATCAGCTATCGCCAGAAGAAGTGGATCAAAGCGTAAAGCTGGGAATCGCAAAGCTTCCTGAAATCCAGACATTCCGGCTGACCAACCGGATTCGGACGAATGAAGAAATTTCCTCTTTTGTTCAGAATATGATGCACATTCCGGACTACAAAAGCGGCAGGAGGTTTCCGCATGTGACTGTGTTTTATGCCAATGATGACCAGGAAGCTGCAAATCTGATCCAGGATGCGAAGAAACAAGGATATCAGCACCTGTTGGAAAGTGAAGTGGCTGAGAAGGCATATGACAGTGTGGCAATAATATTGGACGGGAATTATTTCTATGATTCCAAGAAATATCTGCGTTCGAAGAAACGGACAGTGCGGAACTTATTTCATCAGTTAAACAGTGCAAAAGAGAAGCTGATGCTGATCGTGAAGGATAATGAGCCGTTTTATGCAATGCTGCTGGGACTGTTGTAAGGATCATACTTGACTTTTTTCTGATTGAGTTCCAAAATATAAAGGAATATGTTTTTCACAAAATATCATAAGAAAAGAAGTCAGGAGCAAATGATGAGCAAACGAAGAATTTCCCTGATTCTGGGACTTGGTGTGATACTGGCCATGGGAACAACCGCCTGTGGCAAACATCTGCCAGCGGAGTCGGAATCAGAAGCGATTAATATTCAGGTAGTGACCCGGGAAGCGGCTGCGGAGACCATGGCAGAGGAGCCGTCTGCTGCAGGGACAACGGAAGAAGAGACTTCTGCTGCGGAGGAAGAGACAACCATGGAGGTTGTGGTCGCGGAGATTGATGACGCGGAAGATCCGCAGGCGGATGCGGTTGGCGGCGGAGCGGTAAATGCAGCAGAAGTGGTACAGGAAGTACAGCGTGAGGAAAGCCAGATCCAGGAGACAGGAGCTGGAGCAAATACCAATTCTGGTTCCCAGAGCGCACAGCTGCAGACCAGCAATGGCATTGATGTGGCAAAATACCAGGGAAAGATCGACTGGCAGAAGGTGAAAGCCTCTGGAATTGATTTTGCCATGATCCGTGTGGGATACCGGACCCAGAAGACAGGAGAGATTTTCGAGGATCCTTATGCCAGATATAATCTCCAGGAGGCCCAGAAAGCCGGAATCAAGCTGGGAGCTTATTTCTTCTCTACAGCGGTTACGGAAGAAGAAGCGAAGCAGGAGGCTGTGTGGGTTTCTCAGATTCTGGCGAAATATCCGATCACTTATCCAGTTGCCTACAACTGTGAGGGGTTTAAGGATTCGGAAAATCGTCAGTATGGGCTTTCGAAAGCAGAGAGGACAGCCCTGGCTGTGACATTTCTGGACTATATCAAGGAACAGGGCTATGACCCGATGTTTTACGCAGCGAAAAATGAACTGACAGGAGGCGCTGACTGGGATACAGCCCAGTTATCCGGAAAATATCCGATCTGGGTATCCCAGTATCCGGATGTGCCGTATCCTCAGACTGCCAGATCAGATTATAGTGGTTCCCATACCATGTGGCAGTATACCAGCCGGGGAACGGTAGATGGAATCGCCAAATCCGTTGATATGAATGTGGCTTATTTCCGGCTGGATCAGGAAAATCAGGCGAAGGACAGTGAAGCTCCGGAGCAGATCGCAGGCGGCCCTGAACTGGGAATCACCTTCCAGGAGGTGCAGGAGACGGTAACAGCCAAGATCGCCACTAATCTTCGGACAGAGCCTGGAGTAAAGGATGATTCGACGATTGTTGCCCAATTGAAACATGGAGATACCGCCACAAGAACGGGAATCGGTGACAATGGCTGGTCCAGAGTGGTATATCAGGGTCAGACGTTATATGCATTGACCAGTTACCTGACCACAGATTTGAATGCTCCTGCACAGACAGAAGGCAGCCGGAAAGAAACGATGGCAGAAAGTAACAGTACAAAAGCAGAAAACCAAGCATCAGCGGGGCAGCTGACAGAGACCATAGGGCCGGATGCAGCAGCTTCCAATGAAGAAACCAAAGAATGGGATTTCTCGAAAGTGGTATTTACGGAATGTCAGGAAGAAGTTACCGCTAAAATCGAAACAAACCTAAGAACAGAACCAAGCACCAGAAGTGATGATACGGTCGTGGCGAAGCTGATTCACGGAGAGACGGTGGTTCGGACTGGTATCGGAAGCAATGGCTGGTCCAGAGTGGAGTATAACGGGCAGACCTTGTATGCAGTCAGCAGTTATCTGATGATACCAGAGGAGTAAATTGTGGGAAAAGTTTTTGTTATACAAAAAATATAGTTGTATTTCCTAAAAAAGTATGCTAAACTTTATGTGTTTGACTATAGGAGGTGTGAATAAGTATGCTGAAGATTATTTTAACCATCGTGTTTGTTCTTATATGTATTGCTCTTACTGTGATCGTATTACTTCAGGAAGGTAAGTCCCAGGGACTTGGAGCCATCGGCGGTATGGCAGACAGCTATTGGGGCAAGAACAAAGGCCGTTCCATGGAAGGTACGCTTGAGAAGTTTACAAAGTTCGCTGCCATTGCAGTTCTTTTACTGGCACTGGTGCTGAACATTATTTGGTAAGATAAGACAGACACTCTTGGCAACAAGGGTGTCTTTTGTGTAATAAGGGATTTTTATTCGTTGGATTCACAGGAGGGAATTGTGACAGAAGAATTATTAAAACAGAGAAAAGAAATGCTGGTACAACTGGTTCATGATAAGACCTATGTGCCGATGAAATTAAAAGAACTTGCTATGCTGCTTTCTGTGCCGAAGGAGCAGCGGGATGAATTAAAGGAAGTTCTGGATATTCTGATCGCGGAAGGAAAGATCGGAATTTCTAAGAAAGGAAAATACGGCAAGGCCGAGGAATTTGCACTGGCTGGAACTTTTTGCGGTCATGCAAAGGGCTTCGGCTTTGTGACCATTGAAGGACGGGAACAGGATGTCTTTATTCCGGCAGATAAGACAAAAGGCGCCATGGACGGGGATAAGGTCCAGATCGTCATTGAAGGCGAAGCCAGAGGAAAACGTGCCGAAGGAGCAGTCTTACGGATACTTGAGCATGCCAACAAGACAGTGATCGGGTTCTATCAGAAGAATAAAAATTTCGGCTTTGTGCTTCCAGATAACCAGAAGCTGGGACAGGATATTTTTATCCCTCAGGGAAAAGATATGGGTGCGGTTACTGGACATAAGGTGATCGTGCGGATCACGGATTTTGGTGATGACCGGAAAAAGCCGGAGGGCGTGATCACGGAGATCTTAGGCCATGTCAATGATCCGGGCGTGGATATTTTATCTATTATAAAAGCTTACGGGCTTCCTGAGGGCTTTCCAGACGATGTGATGGTCCAGGTAGCCGGTATCCCGGATGAGGTAGAAGAAGAGGAGAAGAAGAACCGACTGGATCTGCGTCATCTTCAGACCGTTACCATTGACGGAGAAGATGCCAAGGATTTAGACGATGCCATTTCTATTTCCAAGGAAAATGATGACCATTATACGTTGGGTGTTCATATTGCTGATGTGAGCCATTATGTGACAGAGAACAGTCCATTGGATAAGGAAGCATTAAAGAGGGGAACCAGCGTGTATCTGGTTGACCGGGTGATTCCGATGCTTCCACACAAGCTTTCCAACGGTATCTGTTCCCTGAATGCGGGAACTGATCGTCTGGCACTCAGCTGTCTGATGGAGATTGATGGGAAAGGCAATGTGATCGGACATCGGATCGCAGAGACGCTGATCCAGGTTGACCGCCGCATGACTTACACAGCGGTCAATGCCATTGTCACTGACCGGGATCCGGATGTGATGGAGGAATACAGGGATTTTGTGCCGATGTTTGATCTGATGAAAGAACTGGCGGATATCTTAAGAGAACGGAGGAAAAAACGCGGCTCCATCGATTTTGATTTTCCGGAGAGCAAGATCATCCTGGATGAGAAGGGAAGACCGGTGGATATTAAGCCTTATGAGCGGAATGCGGCAACTAAGATTATCGAGGACTTTATGCTGATGGCCAACGAAACCATCGCAGAGGATTATTTCTGGCAGGAGCTTCCATTTTTATACCGTACCCACGATTACCCGGATCCGGAAAAAATGAAGCGACTGGGAACCTTTATCAATAACTTTGGTTACACCATCCGTACCCAGAATGGGGAAGTGCACCCAAAGGAGCTACAGAAGCTGCTCGACAAGATTGAGGGAACCCCTGAGGAAGCGCTGATCAGCCGGTTAACCCTGCGTTCCATGAAGCAGGCAAAATACACCACCGTCTGCACTGGACATTTTGGTCTGGCGGCCAATTATTATACCCACTTTACGTCTCCGATCCGTCGTTATCCGGATCTGCAGATCCATCGGATCATTAAGGAGAACTTGAGACGTGGGTTGTCTGACAGGCGTTTTGCTCACTATGACAGCATTCTGCCGGAGGTGGCAGTCCAGTGTTCTTCTATGGAGCGGAGAGCTGATGAGGCAGAGCGGGAGACCGATAAATTAAAGAAATGTGAATATATGTCCAAACGGATTGGCAAGGAGTATGACGGTGTGATCTCCGGTGTGACCAACTGGGGACTTTACGTGGAACTGCCCAATACCGTGGAAGGACTGATCCGGGTCAATGACCTGACGGGAGATTATTTTGTGTTTGATGAAGAGCACATGGAACTGGTGGGCGAGATGACCAGAAAGAGCTATAAGCTGGGACAGAAGATTCTGGTTCAGGTGGCAGACACCGATAAATTGACCAGAACCATTGATTTTATACCGGCAAAATGGCAGGAAGAGGATGAGTAAGCATGGGAAAAGAGAGTTTTAAACTGATTGCTAATAATAAAAAGGCGTATCATGACTTTTTTATTGATGATAAATACGAGACAGGCATCGAGTTATTTGGAACCGAGGTCAAGTCCATCCGTATGGGCAAATGCAGCATCAAGGAGTCCTTTGTCCGCATTGAGAAGGGCGAAGTGTATATCTATGGAATGCACATTAACCCATATGAGAAAGGCAATATTTTCAATAAAGATCCGTTAAGGGTCCGCAAGCTGCTGCTTCATAAGACCGAGATCAACAAACTTGCAGCAAAGATTGCGGAAAAAGGCTATACACTGGTCCCTCTTCAGGTGTATTTTAAAGGAAGCCTGGTAAAAGTGGAGATCGGACTGGCAAGAGGTAAGAAACTGTACGATAAACGGGATGATATTGCCAAGAAAGACCAGCGCAGGGAAGTGGAGCGGGAATTTAAGCAGACATTCCGTTGATTGGAGGACATGGATCGATGAAACGATGGTTTCGGCTGATCGGCGCTGCGAGTTTTATGGTGGCGGTCAGCCTGTTGTTATGGGTCTGCGGATATGACGGAAGACTGCAGTTTAATAAGGGTCTGGTGTCCTTGTGCTGCTTTGGTGTGGCATATCGATGGCTGCCAGAGACATTCCGGCACTGGAAACAGGACAGACGGAGGTTTTTCTATTCTTATGGGATTTCTGTATTTCTGGCGCTGACAGAGATGATGGGTCTCTGGTTGTGGAGAAAGGAAAATACCGATCTGGCGATGAACGGTGCCATGGCTGTTATAGCCTTGTTTTTTTGCGTATGGATACTGGCGGCGCTTCTGGAGCCGTTTTTTTACTGGCTGTCAGGCTGGAATTTCTTGGAAAAGGGAATGGGTGTGTCTCTTCCGAAGATATTTTTCTTTTCCTGGATGGTACTTGTGGCGGCTTATGTGCCTTGCTTCTGGCATTTTATCCGGGACTTTACACTTATGATATGAGCTGGCAGTGGCAGCAGTTTCTTGGATATGGGTATACTACACACCATCCGCTGATCCACACGTTTTTTGCGTCCTGGCTTATTGAACTGGGCAATCAGATTTTTGGAGATTATCAGAAGGGATTATTTTTGCATTCCATTGTCCAGATGCTGATCATGACAGGCAGTATGGCATTTGCCATGACATTTTTGGCAAAATGGAAGATACCGAAAAATATCTGGATCGGGATTGGCTGTTTCTTTGCTTTTTTTCCATTCTTTCCGGTTCTGGGGATCAGTACCACGAAGGATACGGTATTTGGATGCCTGTTTTTAATGACATTTGTCTGTATCTGTGATATGGAGATCCAGAAACAGCTTTACAAAGGCTGGAAAATGGCAGCCTTTGTGATTCTGGCAATTCTTGCCTGTCTGTTCCGCAACAACATGGTCTATGGACTGGCTTTGATGGAAATAGGACTTTTCATGATCGTGGTATGGCGGATACACAGGAAAAAAGTCATAAAACCACTAGCTGGCGTTTGTGCTGTGATTGCAGTGGTGATTGTTGGAAGCCATCTTGGTTTTGCCGGTCTTGAAAATACATTTCATGCGCTTAAAGGAAGTAAGGCTGAGATGCTGAGTCTTCCTATGCAGCAGATGGCCAGAGTTTATGTGCGCCATACAGATGAGTTGGATGAGGAAGACCGGGTGGAGATGGAACGGTTTTTTGAAAAAGACTGGCTGACACGATACAGATATTATTTGTCAGATCCGGTAAAAAAAGGAATGAACATGGAACTGGTAGGGGATGAACCAGCAGAGTTTTTAAAACTGTGGGCGCGACTTGGAAAGCAGTTCCCATCAGAATACATAGAAGCCCCTCTTTATAATACTTTCGGACTCTGGTATCTGGGCGGCGATTCCAGCTGCTATATGGAATATAAGATGACCATTTCCTTTGACGAGAAGCATCATGTGGAATTGCAGAGCAAGCTTCCGGCTGCCCAGTCATATTATTCCTGGTTCCAGGATCAGAACCTGCACCGGTATCTGCCAGGCGTCAGCATGATTTTTTATACATCCTTTTATCTGTGGCTGATCCTGTTATGTGGCTGGTATCTGCTGGTGCAGAAGCGGTATACGTATCTGTTTGGCACTGTATTTTTACTGGCTTATGGGGCAACGCTGGTATTTGGCCCCTGCATTCTGCCCCGCTATTGTCTGGGACTGATGGTAAGCGCACCGGTTCTGGCGGCGGTGACATTTATAAAACAAAAAGAAATGTGAGAAATTTTAGGTTTGACACGCCGCATAAATTGTGCTAGAATAACTCCTACAATATCCAGTAAGGGCCTGTACTGGTTTCGACAGGGGTCATGCAGCTGGTGAAGCTATCCCCATGCGATGGGTTAAATGGCAAAATTAAAATTAAACGCTGAAGATAATTTAGCATACGCTGCCTAATGGCAGCTGTCAGCCCTAGTGCACTCACACATTAGGAACCTGGCATCGACTATGTGAGAAACGACACATGCAAAGCTTTGAGCATGCGGGCGTATCATGAAGCTACTAAAGTGTTCAGGGTGTTAGTTCCCGGGGCATGGAGGGAATGTCAAAGAACTGACTATGATAGTAGAAGAACAGGGAATTGATTTTTGGACACGGGTTCAAATCCCGTCAGGTCCACTTAAAGTGCTACAGTGCCTTGGTGAATGGTGCTGTAGCACTTTTTTATCTGTCGTGCCGTACAGCATTAAAACAAACTGGATGGAAAGATGGATTTACGTGTGCTGAATATATATCTGGGAGATATGAAGGATGCCATTTATCATCCACCGACCTATTTTGATAATCAATATGAGGACGAATGGTTAACCGATAAAACTGCCATCCAGATGATCCGTGATGTGGATCATTCGGAGGTAATAAGCGCTCGTCTGATTGACAGTCCGGTATTAGGGCCGATATCTCCGAAAGAATTGTCTGGTGGAGTGAAAACCCTGATATTGATTGCTTACGACACTGGAAACAAGGTTTTTAATGCTTCGGCCTGTGGAGATAACTGTGCTCAGTGGCTTTTACGGTTAGGAGAACAGAAAGAGGTGATAATTAATCTGAGGCATGTGATGAATTTTGGCAATGGGCCATTTCAGATTAAGATCTTAAATACAGACAGTATCGTAACGAATATGTTGGAATTTGTCCAGATTGCTGGAAATTTTGTATAGGTAGGGACTATGAGGGGAAAACATAGAGTTATTGTACAAAATAATCGTCTACACTATGAATTTGAAATCAAGAGAAATATTACGATTGTCCGTGGAGATAGTGCAACAGGGAAAACGACCTTAATCAATATGCTGAGACAGGCGGAAAATCTTGGTAATTCCAGTGGAATTGAAGTAAACTGCGATGTGCCGTGCAGAATTTTGGAAGGTTCAAATTGGAAACTGATTTTAGAACATACGGAAAACAGTATATTTTTCATTGATGAAGAAAATGTTTTTGTTCATACCGTTGAATTTGCATCTTGTGTAAAAGATTCTGGTAATTATTTTGTACTGATCACCAGGGAGAATCTATACGGACTTCCATATAGTGTAGAAGAAATATATGGAATTCATCCAGCGGGAAAGTATCAGAATACCAGGAAAATATATCAGCAGATGTATCAGATCTATTCTAAGTTTCAAAATCTTCCGGTGCATCCAGATAAAATCATTGTGGAGGATTCCAATTCTGGATATGAATTTTTTAATGCGATCGGCCAAGAAAATAATATTTTGTGCGAAAGTGCAGGGGGAAAGTCCAATATTTTCTCAAAGCTTCAATCTATTGGCCAAGAAACGGTTTGCGTTATAGCGGATGGCGCAGCTATTGGCCCGGAAATGAATCGGTTATATGAGATAACAGAACGAAAATCGAATATTGTTTTATATTTTCCAGAATCTTTTGAGTGGTTGATATTAAAATCGGGTCTTGTCACAGATGGTGATATAAAAACGATTTTGCAAGAGCCGGAAGAATACATCGAAAGTAAAGATTATTTCAGCTGGGAACGATACTTTACAAAATTATTGATTGAAAGAACCCAAGATACTTACTTACAATACCAAAAGACAAAATTAAACCCTGTATATCTGCATGATAAAATCAAACATACGATCATAAGCGTGATGCAAGGCATTATATTATAAGTTACTTACAGCAACATCATTTACATCATAGGAGGACATCATCATGAAAAGCGCATTGACAAGAACTCAGGCATTGGAGCTTCTTTGCAAATACAACAAGGAGCCATTTCATCGTCTTCATGGACTGACGGTAGAAGGAACTATGAGATGGTATGCGAAGGAACTGGGCTATGGAGAGGATGAAGAGTTCTGGGGACAGGTGGGACTGCTTCATGACATTGATTTTGAACTATATCCAGAGCAGCATTGTGTGAAGGCACCGGAACTGTTAAGAGAGGCAGGTGTCGGTGAAGACATGATCCATGCCATCGTCAGTCATGGTTATGGTATCTGTGTGGATGTGGTACCGGAACATGAGATGGAGAAAGTTCTGTTTGCTGCAGACGAACTGACGGGACTGATCGGGGCAGCAGCGAAGATGCGCCCGTCCAAGAGCGTGATGGATATGGAGGTTTCCAGCTTAAAGAAGAAGTTCAAAGATAAGAAGTTCGCAGCTGGCTGTTCCCGTGATGTGATCAAGCAGGGAGCAGAGCAGCTTGGATGGACGTTAGAGGAACTGATGGAGAAAACGATTCTGGCTATGCGTTCATGCGAAAACTCAGTCCAGGTGGAGATGGAAACCTTGGTGTAGCCCACAGACGGACACTTGTAAGCCTGTGACGAAAAAAACTGCTTGACAGATCAACAGAAGAGGAGTATTATCCACATAAAACTGTCTCAAAAGACAGACATGCTGATATAGGAGAATACGATTATGAAGAAGGTAGTGAAATTTGGCGGAAGCTCTCTGGCGAGCGCAAAGCAGTTTAAAAAGGTGGGTGACATCATCCGCAGTGATAAGTCCAGACGTTATGTGGTTCCGTCTGCACCAGGTAAGAGAAACGACAAAGACGAGAAAGTAACGGATCTGTTATATGAATGCTACGATGCAGCAGCATCTGGCAGCGCTTATAAAAAAATCCTGGAGAAGATCAAAAAGAGATACGAAGAGATCATTGATGGACTGGATCTGAATCTGAATCTGGATCACGAGTTTGATAAAATCGAGGAGAATTTTCTGGCGAAGGCCGGCAGAGATTACGCGGCTTCCAGAGGTGAGTATCTGAATGGTCTGGTGATGGCAGAGTACTTAGGTTATGAGTTCATCGATCCGGCTGAAGTGATCTTCTTTGATGAGCATGGCGTATTTGAGCCAGAGACTACCAACAAGGAACTGGCTGAGAGACTGGAGCATGTGGAGAGAGCCGTTATCCCAGGCTTCTATGGTTCCAAGCATGACGGTTCTGTTAAGACATTTTCCAGAGGTGGTTCTGATGTAACTGGTTCCATCGTGGCAAAGGCCATTCATGCAGACATGTATGAGAACTGGACCGATGTATCTGGTTTCCTGGTTACAGACCCAAGAGTAGTCAAAGATCCAGAGGTGATCGAGACCATCACCTACAGAGAGCTTCGTGAACTGGCATACATGGGCGCAAGCGTTCTTCATGAGGATGCCATCTTTCCGGTACGTAAAGAGGGAATCCCGATCAACATCCGCAATACCAACAAGCCGGAGGACAAGGGAACTCTGATCGTAGAGAGTACCTGCAGAAAGCCAAAATACACCATTACCGGAATTGCTGGTAAGAAGGGCTTCTGTTCTATCAACGTTGAGAAAGCCATGATGAATGCAGAGGTTGGGTTCTGCCGCAAAGTGCTTCAGGTCTTTGAAAATTATGGAATTTCCATTGAACATATGCCATCTGGTATTGACACCATGACTATTTTCGTTCATCAGTCGGAGTTCGAAGAGTTTGAGCAGTCTGTGATCGCCGGTATCCACAGAGCCGTAGAACCGGATTTCGTAGAGATGGAATCCGATCTGGCGCTGATCGCTGTGGTTGGACGGGGCATGAAGGCCAACCGAGGAACTTCTGGACGGATCTTCTCTGCACTGGCCCACGCAAGAGTCAATGTGAAGATGATCGACCAGGGCTCCAGTGAACTGAACATCATCATCGGTGTGAAAAACTCTGATTTTGAGGCTGCCATCAAGGCAATTTATGATATCTTTATCACAACTGAACTGTAAATCAAATGCGGGGGCGGTGCCGGAAGGTGCTGCCCCTGTTATGATTTCCATTGAATAGAAAATTTCCACAACCCAGCTACTTGAATTTCTCACCAAGATAGTGTAAATTAGTGGTGGAAATGTAACTATTCAGTAGGTCTGCGCACATGCTGCGCTGACCGTAAGAGCACATAGGCTGGAAAGCAAAAATCCCATCAGCGAAGCTGATCTGGAATGGATTTTTGCTCGTAACTATGAAGGTACTGAGTAGTTACGTGGAAATAAAACTATTTACTTGGAGGTAAGTGATCATGGAAGAGGCAGCAAAATTATTTGATATGAAGGTACTTCATGTAGGAATCAATGCGACAGGTGAAGAGCAGGCTCTTGGCTGGGCAGAGGAATTCTTAAAGTTCTTCGATCTGCCAACCAAGAACGGCAACAGCTCCGTATTCGCCGGTACTCTCGTTGAGATCATGAAAGGAAACGGACGTGGAACCGTAGGCCATATCGCTTTTGGTGTAAACGATGTTGACAAAGCCGTTGAGTATTTCAAAGAGCGTGGTGCAAACCCGATCGAGGAGACCAGAAAGGTCGTAGATGGCAAGACAACATTTGTTTACTTAGATAAAGAGATCGCAGGCTTTGCAATCCACTTAAATCTGGTAAAATAATGAGTAATGTTGTAATTGTAGGCGGAGGCGCGGCCGGCATGGCCGCAGCCATTGCCGCTGCAGGAATCGGACATGAAGTCCACTTATATGAGAAAAATGAAAAACTGGGGAAAAAGGTCTACATTACCGGAAAGGGCCGTTGTAATGTAACGAACGCCTGCGACATGGAGACTATGCTGCAGAACGTGGTGACCAATCCCCGTTTTTTATATAGTAGTTTTTATGGGTTCACCAACCAGGATATTATGGATCTTCTGGAACGGAACGGCTGTCCATTAAAGACGGAGCGCGGGAACCGGGTATTTCCAGTATCGGATAAGTCTTCTGATGTGATCTCTGCTTTAAGCCGTCAGATGCGGGATCTGAATGTGGATGTCCATCTGCATTCAGAGGTGAAGGATCTGTTGATAGAGGACGGACATTGTGTGGGAATCCGGCTGAAGAAAAATAATACCAAAGTTTTTGCAGATGCTGTGATCGTGGCAACGGGAGGCATGTCCTATCAGGCCACCGGCTCTACGGGAGATGGTTATGATTTTGCAAAAGAATGCGGCCATACAGTGACAGAGCTGTCTCCGGCTTTAGTGCCATTTGAAGCGGCAGAGGATGATGTACGCAGTCTTCAGGGAGTGTCATTACGGAACATCGAGGCAGTGATCTACGATGGGAAGAAAGAACTCTACCGGGAATTTGGCGAGATGTTATTTGCTCATTTTGGCGTCAGTGGTCCGGTGCTTTTGAGTGCCAGCAGTTATGTAGCAAAAGCCATCCGCAAGCATCCTTTAAAACTGGTGATTGATTTAAAGCCAGCCTTAACCGAGGAACAGCTGGATACCAGGATTCTGCGGGATTTTGAAGGATTTCTGAATAAACAGTTTAAGAATTCTCTGGCACATCTGCTGCCATCTAAGATGATCCCGGTGGTGATCGCGCGAAGCGGAATTTCTCCGGATAAAAAGGTTAACGAGATCACCAAACAGGAGCGGGCGGCTCTGGTTTCTGTTTTAAAACGATTCCAGGTAACCTTAACCGGACTTCGGGATTACAAAGAAGCTATTATCACCCAGGGCGGTATTTCTGTGAAGGAGATTAATCCCACTACCATGGAATCCAAGAAGGTTTCCGGCCTTTATTTTGCCGGAGAAGTGCTGGATCTGGATGCGGTGACAGGTGGCTTTAACCTTCAGATCGCCTGGTCCACCGGATGGGCGGCGGGTTCCCATATTGAATACTGTTAAAGGAGAATATATTTTTCATGTCATCAACGTATAATATTGCTATTGACGGACCTGCAGGCGCTGGCAAAAGTACGATTGCCAAGCTTGTAGCGGCAAAGCTGGGATTCATTTATGTGGATACCGGAGCCATGTACCGGGCGATGGCACTTTACTTTTTAGAGAACGGCATCCAGCCGGAGGATGAAGAAAAAGTGTCTGCTGCATGCGGACAGATCGACATTTCCCTCCGCTATCAGGACGGCGTTCAGCAGGTGATCTTAAACGGCAGGGATGTGTCCGGCAAGATCCGCACAGAAGCAGTGGGTAATGCCGCATCGGTGGTATCTGCTTACCGGGCTGTCCGTCAGGCGCTTCTGGCATTACAGCAAAATCTGGCAAAGACATCCAATGTGATCATGGATGGCCGTGATATCGGTACCTGTGTGCTCCCGGACGCACAGACCAAGATCTATCTGACGGCTTCCAGTCATGTGCGGGCCATCAGAAGGTACAAAGAACTGACAGAGAAAGGTCAGATGTGTAATCTGGAAGAAATTGAGCAAGATATTATTGACCGGGATTACCGGGATATGCACCGGGAGATTGCGCCTTTGACCCAGGCGGCGGACGCGGTGCTTCTGGATTCCTCTGCGCTGACCATCGATCAGGTGGTGGACGGTATCATTACGGCAGCCAGAGAGAGGGGACTTGCCTGATGGAAGTGATCGTAGCGAAAACCGCCGGATTCTGCTTTGGCGTAGAGAGGGCGGTCAATCAGGTTTATGACCAGATAAAGAATGAAAATGGCCCGATTTACACGTTAGGTCCCATTATCCATAATGAAGAGGTGGTGCGGGATCTGGAGGAAAAAGGTGTGAAGGTCCTGAATTCAGAGAATGAGATTTTAACTTTGACAGAGGGAACCGTGATCATCCGCTCTCACGGCGTGGGAAAACACATTTATGATATGCTGAAGGCACAGGGAGTCCAGATCGTGGATGCTACCTGTCCTTTTGTCAAGAAGATACACCGGATCGTCCAGGAACAGAATCTTCAGGGAAGACGGGTGATCATTATTGGCGACGAGACCCATCCAGAGGTGGAGGGCATCAAAGGATGGGGCGATGCGCGCACAATGGTCGTAAAAAATGAGGAACAGATGGAAAAACTGCCATCCTTCACAGGTGAAAAGCTGTGTATCGTATCCCAGACGACATTTAATTACAATAAATTTAAAGATTTAGTTGAAAAATTTGAGAAAAAGGGTTATGATATACTTGTTTTAAATACGATTTGCAATGCAACACAGGAAAGACAAGTGGAAGCTGAACGTATAGCTTCGCAGGTAGATGCTATGATCGTCATCGGCGGGAAGAATAGTTCTAACACCCGCAAACTGTACGAGATATGCCAAAAAGAGTGTAAGGATACTTATTACATTCAGACACTGGACGATTTGAATCCTGAGAGTGTAAATTCTGTGCGCAGCGTAGGTATTACAGCAGGGGCTTCGACCCCCAAGAAAATCATTGAGGAGGTTCATACTAATGTCAGAATTAAGTTTTGAACAAATGTTAGAGGAATCATTAAAAACAATACGTACAGGAGAGATTGTCACTGGTAAGGTCATCGATGTAAAAGAAGATGAGATCGTTTTAAATATCGGCTACAAATCCGATGGCATCATCCCGAGAAACGAGTATACCAATGAGTCCGGCGTAGATTTAAGAGATCTTGTTCACGTAGGTGACGAGATGGAAGCAAAGGTTGTAAAAGTAAACGATGGCGAGGGCCAGGTTGCATTATCTTATAAGAGACTGGCTGCTGACAGAGGCAATAAGAAGTTAGAGGATGCATTTAATAACCATGAGGTTCTGACCGCTAAAGTTGCTCAGGTTCTGGATGGTGGTTTAAGCGTTGTTGTAGATGAGGCCAGAGTATTCATCCCAGCAAGCCTTGTATCCGATACTTATGAGAAAGATTTATCCAAGTATGCTGGTCAGGATATCGAGTTCGTGATCACTGAGTTCAATCCTCGCAGAAGAAGAATCATCGGCGATAGAAAACAGCTGATGGTTGCTAAGAAAGCAGAGCTTCAGAAAGAGTTATTCGAGAAGATCCATGCTGGCGATGTTGTAGAGGGTGTGATCAAGAATGTAACTGATTTCGGTGCATTCATCGATTTAGGCGGAGCAGATGGTCTGCTTCACATCTCCGAGATGTCCTGGGGCCGTGTAGAGAATCCTAAGAAGGTATTCAAAGCAGGAGAGAAGATCAAAGTTCTGATCAAAGAGATCAACGGCGAGAAGATCGCGTTAAGCTTAAAGTTCCCAGAGCAGAACCCATGGGCTAACGCAGCAGAGAAGTATGCAGTTGGCAACGTAGTAACAGGTCGTGTAGCACGTATGACTGACTTCGGCGCATTCGTTGAGTTAGAGCCAGGCGTAGATGCATTACTGCATGTATCCCAGATCTCCAGAGAGCATGTAGAGAAACCAGCAGATGTATTAGCAATCGGTCAGGAGATCGAGGCTAAGATCGTTGATTTCAACGAGGCTGATAAGAAGATCAGCTTAAGCATGAAGGCACTGCAGGCTCCAGCTGAGGATGCTGAATAATTGAAGATTGATTTGTAACTCTGAAGGTACTGAACAGTTACGATAATTAATTTTGAGAGCGTTGATAGTAATATCAGCGCTCTTTTTTCATGTCATAGGAATTTTGACCCTGGTATCTTGACAAACAATATTATATGATGTATAGTATATGTACAGACAATGCTATATAACATATAGTATAGTGATTAATCCAATATATGACAGAACGGAATATAAATCCAATCACAACATATCCGTGTTGAAAGGTATGTTCTGTTCAAACAATATCGGGTTTTAGAAGGAAAGGCGGTGTACGCATGGTTTTTATACAGGCGCGGCTCTTTTGGATGCCATTGTCCTGTCTGTTGTCTCGAAAGATGTAGAGGGAACTTATGGTTACCGGATCACCCAGGATGTGCGGGAGGTAATTGAAATTTCAGATTCCACCTTGTACCCGGTTCTGCGTAGACTGCAGAAAGAGGAATGTCTGGAAGTTTACGACATGGCCATTGACGGGCGAAACCGCAGATATTATAAGATTACGGAAAAGGGGCGGGTACAGTTGAATCTGTATCGCGGTGAATGGGCGGTGTATTCAGAAAAAATAGGAAGGATTTTAGAGGAAACCTGACGTATGAACAAAGAAGAGTTTATGACAAGATTAAAAGAGCTTCTTGCAGATCTGCCGGACGATGAGAACAAACAGGATGCCCTGAATTATTATCAGGACTATCTGGAGGAGGCTGGAGAAAACACAGCTGCAGTATTAAAAGAATTTGGAAGCCCGGAACGGATCGCATCCATGATTCGCTGCGATCTGAATGGAGAGTTAAACGAAGGCGGCGATTTTACAGATCATGGCATTGAAGACACAAGATTTAAGGAACCGGGGTATGATGTGGCCAAAAGGCTGGATCTTCCAGAGGTGATGGAAGAAGAGCCTGCTAAGCAGGAACAGGAGAAAGAGTCATTTCACGCAGACAATACCAGCCAGGCGGGAAATGGCAGGAAACGAAGAGGGTTTGTCTGGTGGCAGATTCTCTTGATCGTGCTGGCAGTGATTCTGTTCGGTCCAGCGATCGCAGGAGGCGTGGGAATCCTGCTGGCTATACTTGTAGGGATTGTAGGAGCCCTGGTGGTAATTCTACTTGGAATCGGAGCTGGAACGGTTCTTCTGTTCTTTTTAAGCGCAGTCATGCTGATCCAGGGAATCTACTATCTGTATTTAGCTGATCTCTATGGGCTATGGTGGCTTGGCTGGGGATTTTTGGGTATGTCCGGAACGATTTTACTGGCGTTGGCATCAATCCTGTTTTACGGGAAACTGGTGCCGCTGGTGTTTGTGAAGCTTGTTAACAGACTGAATCGCCTGTTGCACCGAAAGGGGCGTGAGTGATCATGGAGAAGAAAAAGAACGGATGGATCCGGGTGATGCTGAAAGTGGCTTTGAGTTGTGGAACTGTAGGGATTGCGTTTCTGGTTATTTCCCTGATATTGGGGGTTGCTTATTAAACAAGAAGGAGGCATATTATGGATTTAAACAGACAATTATATCGTTCTGATACCAACAAAATTTTATTTGGCGTTTGCGGCGGCCTTGGCGAGTACTTTAATATTGATCCAACCATTATCCGACTGCTCTGGGTTGTATTCGCCTGTTCAGGAACGGGATTGATCGTTTATCTGATCGCAGCACTGATCATGCCGTTAAGACCGGATGGTCGATATTAAATCAACAGAAGTCCTTTGTATAGGCTTTTAAAAAATGGGTATACTCCAAATTGCAAAATGATTATGCGAGAGGAGTGTACCCATTTTTTATGGCAAAGAAAAAGAAAGAGGAACCACTGGATTTTGAAAATATGACGCCGGAGGAATTATTAAAATATGAGATTGCTGACGAGATCGGGCTGGGGGATAAGATCTTAAAGGGCGGATGGAAAAGCCTGACATCTAAGGAAAGCGGCCGGATCGGTGGATTAATGACGAAAAGAAAGCGGGAATTGAAGCGGGAAGCGTTGAAAAATGATGTTGCAGTTCAGAAAATTCCTACCAGAGAACAATGACAAAACGATTGCAACACTGCAGAAAAATGAATATAATGATTACAGTTACAAAACAGTGTTAATAGCAGGAGTAGCATGCGTGGAATTGACTGCGCTGTGATGGAGAATGAAGGAAGAAAAAAAGCAATTAAGAAGCGGATTTACAACAGGGACCTGTGCGGCGGCGGCGGCGAAGGCTGCCGCTTTCTTTTTGACGGGAGATGAAAAAACTCAGATTTCCCTTCAGACACCAGGCGGCAGGGTGGCTCATTTTCAGGTCCAGAAGCTGGTTGATGGGGAAATGACCTGGTTTGGAGTTCAAAAGGATGCAGGCGATGATCCGGATGTGACTCATGGGGCCTGGATCTATGGAGCGGTCAGCCGGATTTCGAAAGACATGGGTTTTCGAAGAGCAGTTGGGTCAAAAAGCGATCGGACCTGTGAAAAAAAAGAAACAGAAGAGAAACATGATGTTGACCAGGAGGCACGGGCGGATGTTTTAGCGAGAGCCTATGAGTGGGAACCGGATACAGATGCGGATCATTCTGGGCAGTTCCGGCTTTTTTTGACGGCGAAGGATGGAATTGGTCTGGTGACAAAGCCAGGACTTTCCTGTCCTGTTGGTAAATATGCAATCAATCCGGTTCCGAGGCAGATGATTTTCCAGTCTGTGGCCCACGTGCTAGAAGAAACAGAAGCCCATGGAGACTATCTGATCCAGCTCTGGATTCCTGCAGGCCGGGAACTGGCGTTAAAAACCTTTAATCCCAAGCTGGGGATCGAAGGTGGTATTTCCATCCTTGGCACGACAGGAATCGTCAATCCCATGAGTGAACAGGCCCTGATGGATACGATCCGTCTGGAGATCCATATGAGAGCTGTAGCTGGTGAACACAGCCTGATTCTGGCTCCTGGCAATTATGGAGAACGATTTCTGGCGGAACATCTGGGAATCGCCATCGATCAGGCTGTCACCTGCAGCAATTTTATTGCAGATGCGATCCGATGGTCTGCGGATGCGGGAATGAGCGAAATTTTATTTGTGGGACATATTGGGAAATTGATTAAAGTAGCCGGAGGCGTGAAAAACACCCATTCCAAATACGGCGACAGGAGAATGGAGATCATGGCAGATTGCCTGCCGGATACTTTGGATGAGCAGGTTCGCAACGAATGGACCGATCGAATTTTCGGCTGCAATACCACGGAGGAGGCTCTGGAATACTTAAAGTCCTGGGGAATCTGTGACCAGGTGATGCATACGGCGGTTTCCAGGATGCAGCATTATATGAAGCAATGGGCAGGCGGGAACTGTGATGTCCAGGTGGTGACATTTTCCACTGTATACGGTATACTGGGAAAAACAAGTGACAGTGACCGGATGATTGAGAGATGGAGACAATCGTAACAGTTTGGAAGCATTACGAATAGAGAAAGTGATAGAATTTATGACAGGAACATTATATGCAGTCGGCGTTGGACCTGGTGATCCGGAGCTGATGACTTTAAAAGCGGCAAGGATCATACGGGAATGTCAGGTGATCGCCATTCCGCACGATGATCCGATCCAGTGTACCGCATACCAGATCGCCATGGGAGCAGTTCCGGAGATGAAAGAAAAACCAGTAATCTGTGTGAAGATGCCAATGACAAAAGACCCTGATATTTTGGAACAGGCTCATAAGGATGGTACCGAGATTCTGATCCGGGAACTGGAAAAGGGGTACGATGTGGCTCTGCTGACCTTAGGTGATACAACCGTTTATGCCAGTTCCATGTACTTGGTGCAGAGGGTAGAAAAGCAGGGGTATGAGACGAAACTGATCAGCGGGATACCATCCTTCTGTGCGGCAGCGGCAGAACTGGGCATTTCCCTGGGAGAACAGGCGGAAGAGATACATATTTTGCCCGGAAGCTACGGGATTCAGGCGGCGCTGGCTCTTTCTGGTGTGAAAGTGATCATGAAATCGGGAAAAGCATATCCGAATGTAGTTGAACAGCTGCGGGAAAATCATTTTCCGGCTTATATGGCAGAAAATTGTACCATGGAGAACCAGAAGCTGTATCATGGGGTGGAACATTTTCCGGAAAAGGCAGGATATTATACTTTGATGATTGTAAAAGATTCTCCAAAGGAGGACGGGGACAGATGATAAATTTTGTTGGTGCAGGTTCTGGCGCAGCGGATCTGATCACGGTGCGGGGCGCAAAATTATTAGGCGCGGCAGATGTGATCATTTACGCAGGATCTCTGGTCAATCCAGAGTTATTGTCGTATGCGAAAAGGGACTGTCAGATCTATAACAGCGCCCATATGACGCTGGAAGAAGTGATCGATGTGATGAAAGAAGCGGAAAAGGATGGGCAGATGACGGTACGGCTTCACACCGGTGATCCAAGCCTTTACGGGGCGATCCGGGAACAGATGGATCAGTTAAACGAACTGGGAATCCCATATGCAGTATGCCCGGGAGTCAGCTCTTTCTGCGGCGCGGCGGCGGCTCTTGGCATGGAATATACACTGCCGGATATTACCCAGAGCGTAGTGATCACCCGTATGGCAGGGAGAACACCTGTTCCTGAACGGGAGAGCGTCGCCTCTTTCGCGTCTCACGGCGCAACGATGGTGGTATTTTTAAGTACCGGAATGTTAAAGAAATTGTCAGAAGAGTTGATGAAAGGCGGATATCAGGCGGATACTCCGGCGGCCATCGTCTATAAGGCCACCTGGCCAGACGAGAAGGTGGTACGGTGTACGGTAGCTACACTGGCTGCTTCGGCAGAACGGGAGCAAATCACCAAAACTGCGCTGATCATCGTAGGTGACGCGGTGGCCCAGACGGGATATGAGCGGTCGAAATTGTATGATCCAGGCTTTACCACAGAGTTTCGTCAGGCGTCGGTGAAGGAGGAAACATGATGAAGCTGGCGGTGATCAGCTTTACGGTGAATGGAACCAGATTGAACCGGAAATTATGTGCGGCTTTGAGTGAAGAGTTGAAAACAAACGCGGCCGCCCGTGATGAGATCTCAATTTTGGGCTATGTGAAAAGTAAGCAGCCACCGGTGCTGGAAGAAGCTGGGAAGCAGCCAGAGTGTATGGTATGGCAGCGCCCTTTAAATGATTGGGCAAGGGAAATGTTTGCATCCATGGATGCTTTGATTTTTATTGGAGCCACGGGAATCGCGGTGCGTGCGATCGCGCCTTTGGTGCAGGATAAATTTTATGATCCGGCGGTTCTGGTGATGGATGAGCTGGGGCAGTTCTGTATTCCTTTATTGTCGGGTCATGTGGCGGCGCCAATGAACTGGCGGAAACCATCAGCCAACTGACAGGCAGTCAGGCAGTGATAACGACTGCGACTGATGTGAACCACCAGTTTGCGGTGGATGTGTTTGCACGGAAAAATGGATTAAAAATTGCAGACCGAGAGTTGGCAAAGGAGATTTCAGCGGAGCTTTTGACTGGACGGAAGGTGGGATTTTTCACAGATTTTTTATGGAATGGAACACTTCCTAAAGGATTATGTGAAGGGCAATTCTGTGATCGGAATATTCAGATTACGATAAATACCAATCGTTGAAAGGCAGTTTAAAGAAGAGAGCGAAAAAAGAAGGTTATGACACTGAGACAGGTGCACAACAAAAAGAAACAGACAGGTCAGAAACTTGTTCAAGGGAAAAAGATATTTTGAGGCTTGTGCCTCCAGTTATCATTCTCGGAATCGGATGTCGAAAGGGAACGCCTGCAGGACAGATCCAAGCTGCCATCCATCAGCTTCTAAAAGAACAGAACCTTCATCCATTGTCCATCGCAGCGATCGCAACCATTGACTTAAAAAAAGAAGAACCGGGTCTTCTGGCAGCTGCTGAGGCACTTCAGACCCCGGTGATCTGTTATTCTTCAGAAGAACTGGCGGCGGTTCCTGGAGATTTCGCAGAATCAGCCTTTGTAAAGCAGATTACTGGTGTTGGAAATGTCTGCGAGCGGGCGGCGTTGAAAGCAGCCAGGGAGAGAGGCGGTTATCTGGTCTGCCATAAAACGGTCTATGATGGAGTGACGGTGGCGGCAGCGCGGATTCCGCATAACGGCATCACATTTTAGAAAGGAACGGTAATCGTTTGATGAAACAGACAGGAAAAGTATATGTAGTAGGAATCGGTCCAGGTTCCTATGAGCAGATGACCATAAAGGCAGTCCGGACTCTGGAACAGAGTGATATCATCGTTGGATATACGGTGTATGTGGATCTGATTCGTGAATATTTCCCTGGAAAGGAATTATTTTCCACACCCATGATGCAGGAAGTGGACCGGTGTCGGAAAGCATTGGAATTTGCAGCGGAGGGAAAGGTTGTATCAGTGATCTGCAGCGGTGATAGCGGTGTCTATGGCATGGCTGGTCTGGTTCTGGAACTGGCAGAGCAATTCCCAGAGATGGAAATCGAGATCGTTCCAGGCGTGACAGCAGCCAGTGCCGGTGCGGCAGTGCTGGGAGCGCCTATTTGCCATGATTTTGCCGTGATCAGTTTAAGCGATCTTTTGACACCGAAGGACTTGATCGGCAAACGGCTGCTGCATGCGGCGGAGGCAGACATGATCATTTGTCTCTATAATCCGTCCAGCAAAAAGCGCGCCGATTACCTGCATTGGGCCTGCGAACTGATCCTGCAGCACCGTTCTGCGGATACGGTATGCGGCTATGTGAAGCAGATCGGCCGTGACGGACAGGAAAAGCACGTTCTGACTCTTGAAGAGTTGAAAGATACACAGGTTGATATGTTTACCACGGTTTTCATTGGCAATTCCAGAACAAAAACCGATGGAGAATGGATGATTTCACCGAGAGGATATCGAAATGTCTGATGTGATCATATTTGGAGGAACCACCGAAGGCCGCAGGCTGGCGGAATTCTGTGGGGAACATAAGATTCAAACAGTCGTCTGCGTAGTGTCAGAATACGGAGAGATGCTGGTGCCGGAGAGCCCTTCTGTGCGGGTGATCCGCAAAGCTTTGGAAAAGGGTGAGATGGAAGCACTTTTTGTGGCAGAAAAGCCATCTCTGGTATTGGATGCCACTCACCCATATGCGCGGGTGGTCACGGAAAATGTGGCGCAGGTGTGCCGGAAGATGGGGATCGTGTGGTACCGGGTTTTGAGAAAATCAGAACTGGAACCTGGAAAACTGGGGACGAAAGAGCAAAAATTGACCATGAAATCTGTGGAAAACGAGAGTCGTGCTGAGATCACGAACTCCGTGGTGGTTGTGAACTCTGTGACAAACGCAGATTCCATAGTGACCGTAGATTCTGTAGATCAGGCAGTAGAATGGTTAATAATCCACGAGGGAACTGTCCTAGTGACCACAGGCAGCAAGGAACTGGCTAAATACACCGCAATTCCAGACTACAAAGAACGAATCTTTGCCCGGATTCTCCCAGACAGTCAGGCACTATTAAACAGCGAAACCCTGGGCTTTCCCAGAAACCACATGATTGCCATGCAGGGCCCATTCAGTCTGGAGATGAACATCGCAACTATGCGTATGACAGGAGCAAATTACTTAGTAACGAAAGAATCTGGTCATGCAGGCGGCTTCCTTGATAAGATCCACGCAGCGGAGGCGGTTGGTGCAATCGCACTGGTAATCGGACGCCCTTTAAAAGAGACAGGAATTTCCCTGGAAGAAGCGTGCCAATATCTGGAACCCTTTGGAACGGAAACGATTACCCGCACCATTACCCTGATCGGAATCGGAATGGGCGCCCCAGGGATGTGGACCGTAGCCGCAAGAAAGATCCTCCTGGAAGCCGATGCAGTAGCAGGCGCATCCCGGATGATAGAAAGTGTTGAAAAAGATCTGGGCGAAAAAGCAGTCATGAAGGCTTACGATGGAAAGAAGATTCTTGACTGGTTTGAGCATGCGCCGCAGCTTCGTAAACTGGCAGTTCTTTATTCCGGTGATACCGGATTCTACAGTGGCGCTTCCGGCCTGGCAGAAACGCTAAGAGAGCGTCAAAAGGCAGGGAAAGACCAGGAGATCCAGTTAGAGATCCTTCCCGGAATTTCTACCGTTTCTTATCTTGCCTCAAAATTACAGATCCCATGGCAGGATTTGGAACTGGAAAGCCTTCACGGAAGGGAGGCAAAACCTTGGGAGGCCCTGGAACGCGGGAAAAATGTCTTTTTGCTCCTTGGTGGTGTTGAACCCGTAGCGGAAGTCTCCAGAATGATTTCCGAGCATGGTTTTGGCTCCTGGCTTGTTTCGGTTGGGAAGAATCTGTCTTATGACGATGAGGAGATTTTGACGGATACGGCGGAGAATATGATGAATAAAAAGCTGGGGGATGGGCTTTGGGCAGTGATTATTCGGAAAAAAGAGAAATAGAAATGCAATATGATGGGGGAAAATTTATATGGGGGAACAAGTGATAAAAAAAGACCCCAAAATATCAAAGACCGAATTTCTGAAATGGTTTATGCCATTACTACAGGCATTACGTGATTTAGGTGGCTCTGCAACGCCGCTAGAGGCAAGAAATAAAATTATCGAAAATGAGCATTTGACAGATAATTTGAATAAATTTGGAATTTGTGCAGATGATATCTACACAAATTCCATAATCCTATAATCCTAAAATTTTAAAAATGATTATAGTCTCAAAACAACACATGCAGTAGCCTTATATACATTTTGTTTTAATTCTTTAAAGGATCACCTCATGATAAATAAGGCTTTAACTTATTTACAAGTTCATAAACCTTGGTCCCTGGCGCAGAAGTAGATGGAAGTTTTCCTTTATTGATTTTGTCAAGCTTTTCTGCATTTACAATAGCGGTATCCCTATAAGGTAAAAGAATTTGGTACATATCGGTACGATTTTTTGTGTATTCGCCAAGATCCAAAGATGTAAGTATTTCTGTGAGTTTTGGCCAGTAAGATGTTCTATGAAGATCGGATTGTAGGAAGCTGAAATGTAATAGAAACCATAGTTCTATACACTGGTTTGACCAGATGGCATGATATGTGGTTTCTTCGGTTGATTCTGATATACAGAGCTCGGCGGTCTTATTGATATGGTCAGATGGAAAATCGTCCGTGTCATATACGACCCATACATGCTTATATCCATTAGCTGAGGATGCGACCATGTTTTTGGCCTTTTGGAAAAGACTTAGGGTATTATCTCCGGCACCGTGGACACCGAGCTGAATACGGTCAGAGTAAGTGTTGTTAATGATTTCTTTCATGGCTCCAAAGTATGCGGGTTCGGTGTCAGTTCCTTCAGTTATGATAAGGTGATATTCCGGTTGGATTTTCTTAGGTTTGTCGCGTCTGGCTTTCATCCAATTTTTGTCGAGGTCACTTTTTTTAGGCGGTTTTAGGCTCATTAGAATCCACCTCCTAGCATATTAGAGAGATATGGGTCTGCGCCATAACGCCCTTCTAGGTATTGCTTATCATAAGCAGCGGTATTCTTAATTCTGTCATTATCTTCGCCACGGATCTCGTGGAGGGAATAGATTTCACTTTCATGGGCGTGATTCTCAGCAGCAAACCAGATTTCATCACGACGGAATACAGTGTTTCTTAACGTATACATATCGTGAGAGGTAAATAGAAGCTGAGCACCATATTTATTGAGCTCTTTATTTTTAAATAGTGAAATGACATATTTAAGAAGTTTTGGATGGAGTTTTGCATCTAATTCATCAATAATAACCATACGGCCTTCACGAAGCGCAAGCAGAATCACAGGAAGTGCCGCAATGAGTTTCTTTGTTCCATCTGATTCATCTGAGAATGGAAGTTCGTATTCTGTTGAGCCTAAGGTTCGTTTCATAAAAAGCTGATGGCTGTCTTCGTCATAACGATAGTCAGTAATATCAATATCCATATCGTTTAAGGCACGAATAAATTGCTTCTTGTAAGGTATATCCTTTGCAAGCATGATTTGATGTTCTATCATTGGATTGGCATAACTGCGAATAATACAGCTTTCAAACCAAGTCATAACCTCATTGATAACCGGAATGTCATAGTTAATGGCAAGGAAAGAGAGGTATGGCATTTTGGGATTCACACTTGTGTTGATGTTCTTTTTGCTTATTGAAGGACCAAGTGTAATGTCAGCTGTTTCTCGTTCGAAGATGGTTGCTGATTTCTTGCCAGTGATTGACTTGCGGTACAGCGATTCTGAAAGAATCTCATCGCTTTTTATGGCGATATAGTAACAATATTCGTTTTTGGCAATTCTAAAGAATATACGAAACTCAGAGGGTTCGTTTGCCGAAGTTTGATCGAACAGGAATGGCAAAGCATCCACTTTCTGCTGAAGAATGAGATTCTGCCGATTTTTTTCCAATTCATGTACAGGTTTTACAATGGTGGAAATCACGCATGAAAGGGCCTGGAGAAGGTTCGATTTCCCACCTCCGTTTGGGCCGTATATAACGCTTATAGGCAATAAGTCCATTGCCTTTTCTTCTGTAATCAATGTTTCTTTAAATTCAGGAAGTGTAGCTGCCTGGAAATCTAAAGTGGTTTCTCCTTTGTAAGATTTGAAATTCTGAAATGAAAACTGGCATAACATAATTGGTAGCCTCCTTTCTTGAGGTTATTATATGATAAATAAATCGAAAATACAAGTTTTATATCCAAAATAAGAAAAATAATTTCTGAAATATACATATAAAGCAAAGATAGAAAAATAAGCATATAATAGTATTTTATAATTGTGAAAATTTATACATAATCTAAAAAATACAGTTATTAGTTGCTTTTCTTTTCAAAATGAATATAATAATAATTAATCGACCCCAACACGCCTCTCGATGATGCGTACCATGTTGGGTCTTTTGATTTTAAGAAATATTGGAGAGAGCTTTTAAGACACGAGGTGGATCATAGTGAAAGATTCTTTATTTATCCGCGGCAAAGTACCGATGACCAAGGCAGAGGTCCGGGCGGTATCGATTTCGAAACTGGAACTGACTCCGGATGCGGTCGTTTATGATGTAGGGGCGGGAACGGGTTCGGTTACGATTGAGATGGCTTTGCAGCTGCCGCAGGGAACGGTTTATGCTATTGAAAGGAACTCGGATGCGGTAGATCTGCTGCACCAGAATTGTGAGAAATTTGGCGTTTCCAATGTAAAGATTGTTCCGGGGCTGGCGCCGGAGGCTTTTGAGGGACTTTCGGTGGCAACCCATGCGTTTTTAGGAGGTACGGGAGGACGTGTGGAGGAGATCCTGCGGCAATTGTTGGGCAAGAATCCTTCTATGCGGATTGTGATCAATGTGATTGCACTGGAAAGTCTTCAGGCAGTGTGCCAGGCATTGAAAAAGATGGAAATTGAGCCAGAGATCGTCTGTATGCAGGTGTCCAGGGCAGAAAAAGTCGGGCCATATCATCTGATGAAAGGGGAAAATCCGGTGTATATCCTGTCATTTGGAGGCGCGGAGGCATGATTCCAGGAATTTTATTTGCGGCGGCGTCCAGCGGATGTGGTAAAACGACGATTACCTGCGGGGCGCTCCGGGCGTGGCAGAGGAAGGGACTGAAGATAAAGGCGTGGAAATGTGGTCCTGATTATATTGATCCGATGTTCCATAAGCAGGTTCTGGGGATTCCTGGGGGGAATCTGGACAGCTTTTTCCTGTCAAAAGAGGCTTTGAAGGCTCAGTATCAGCAGAAAAATGCCGGGTTTGATCTGGCAGTGATGGAAGGCGTGATGGGGTATTATGACGGCCTTGGCGGTATCAGTACCCAGGCAAGCACCTATGAAGTGGCGCAGGCGGCGGATGTTCCGGTGATCCTGATTCTGGATGGGAAGGGGGCAAGTCTTTCTCTGGCGGCGATGCTGCGTGGGTTTTTGCTATATCAGAAGGACAGTCACATCGTTGGGGTGATTTTGAATCGCACCAGCCCGATGATCGGGGCACGGCTGAAGCCTGTGCTGGAGGCTGAGGGTGTGAAATATTTGGGATGTGTGCCGGTCAGTAAAGAGATCCAGTTTGACAGCCGCCATCTGGGACTGGTGATGCCGGAGGAAGTGCCGCAGATCCAGAAGCAGTTGGATGAGATTGCGGATTTGTTGGAGGAATCAGTGGATCTGGATGGAATACTGGAATTGGCACGCAGTTATGCGGAGAAGGTCGAAAACAATGCGGATGCAGGACTGGCGAAATGTCAAACATCGCAAGTGGCAATGAAAACTCGTGCAGCAGGTTCATTTACTGAAAGCAGAAATCCGCTCCGCATCGCCGTAGCCCGCGATGAAGCGTTCTGTTTCTATTATCAGGAAAATATGGAAATTCTGGAATCCCTTGGTGTGGAGCTGATTCCATTTAGTCCGATCCATGACCAGGAACTGCCCGCGAAGGTATCTGGTGTGATCCTTGGCGGTGGATACCCGGAAAATTACGCAAAAGCATTAAGCGAAAATACCTCTATGCTTGCGTCTATCCGTCAGGCTTGGGAGAACAAAATGCCATTTTTAGCGGAATGTGGCGGATTTTTATATCTGCACCGGGAATTAGAGGGCAGTGATGGTATTTTTTATCCACTGGCAGGTGTGATTCCAGATAAAGCATGGAAAACCAACCGTCTGGGACGTTTTGGCTATATTACCTTGACACCAGATCATCCGGATGTCTGTCTCACTGGAGAAATCAAAGGCCACGAGTTCCATTATTGGGAGAGTGGGGATTGCGGAACCTGCTGGACGGCGAAAAAGCCATTGTCTGACCGTTCCTGGAGCTGTATTCACAGTGAACAGGGACAGATTGCTGGGTTTCCTCATTTGTATTATCCGTCTGCTCCGGAATTTGCCGAGCAGTGGCTGGAGATGTGCAGAAAATGGAGCAGAACCGTTTCATAGAGACATGGGATCGTGAATACATAAGCTGCCAGACACCAGATCAAGAGAATACAGTGTCGGGATGAAAAAATATAAGGATAAAAAGCAATGAGAGCATTAGAAAAAGAACGAAAAAAGAATTTAAAATCATCAATGGAACGGAAACATGAGAGCGTCATGACAGGATTTGATCAAGGCTGGCAGATATCAGATATTTCCAATTTGTCTGAAACTGCCATGAAAGATGCCCAGAGCCGCTGGGATCATGTGGCAAAGCCCCTTCACAGTCTTGGACTTTTAGAGGATGCCCTGGTGCGGATCGCCGGAATTCAGGGAACCAGTCAGATCGATCTTACGAAACGGGCATTGGTGATCATGTGTGCGGATAACGGAGTTGTGGAAGAGGGCGTGACCCAGACCGGACAGGATGTAACGGCTGTCGTGACGAGAAATTTTACAGCCGGTGATTCCTGTGTCTGTCTGATGGCTGATCGAGCTGATGTGGATGTATTTCCGGTGGATATTGGCGTGGCAGATCCCATGGAAGATTGTCATGAGGTACATCCGCTGATCCGCAAAAAAGTCCGTTCTGGAACCCGGAATTTTGTCAAAGAGCCGGCAATGACCAGAGAAGAGGTGCAGAAGGCTTTACAGGTGGGAATCGAGCTGGTGAAAGAGTTAAAAGAACAGGATTATCATCTGATCGCTCTTGGGGAAATGGGAATCGGCAACACTACCACATCCAGCGCCGTTGCCTGTGCGATCTTAGGATTAGAGCCGGAGCGGATGACCGGACGAGGGGCCGGACTTTCTGATGAAGGATTGAAAAAGAAACAGCGTGTGATCCGGGAGGCGTTAGCGCATTATGCGCCGGATCCGGCAGATGGAATCGGAGTATTGTCCGCAGTAGGCGGACTGGATCTGGCTGGTCTGGCTGGAGTCTGTATCGGTGGAGCCATGTATCATGTTCCAGTAGTATTAGATGGTGTGATCACAGCGGCTGCGGCATTGGCGGCGCAGACTATCTGTCCGGGCGTTTCCGGCTATCTGCTGGCGTCCCATGTGTCGGCGGAACCTGCGGGCAGGCTGATCCTGGAAAGGCTCGGGCTGTCAGCGGCGATTGACGGACATCTGTGCCTTGGTGAAGGAACTGGGGCTATGGCATTTATGCCACTTCTGGATATGGCACTGGAGATTTATGAGAAAATGAGTACCTTTGAGGATATTCATATTGAAGAGTATAAGGAATTGAATGAGCAAAAATAAGAGTTGGAGAGGCAAACAAATGTTCTATATCGTAACCGGCGGAAGCGCCAGTGGAAAATCCGAATACGCAGAGTCGCTGGCTATTTCCAGTGACGCCAGACAACGCTTTTATATTGCCACCATGAAGCCCTGGGATGAAGAAGGGCGCAGACGGATCCAGAAGCACCGGGCCATGCGGGCAGGAAAAGGCTTTGAAACGTTAGAAATTTATGGAAGATGTGCAGATCTTTCCGTGGTTCACAAGGATAGCGCGGTACTCCTGGAATGTCTTTCTAACCTGACTGCCAATGTTTTTTATGATCCCATCTATGCCGACAAAGATCTGGCGCAGATGATCACGGAAGATATTCTGGACTTGAAAAAAAGAGTAAAAGACCTTATTATGGTAACCAACGAGATTTTTTCTGACGGAATTACTTACGACCCGGAAACCACCTGTTATATGCAGATCTTAGGACAGGTCAATCAGAATCTGGCGAGAGAGGCAGATCGGGTAATTGAGGTAGTCTATGGAATTCCAGTCGAGATAAAAATACCAGGTGTTAAAATGTCTTAAAAATCAGTGTAGTTACAAAAAGGAGACTAAGAAATGGATCTTTTCGGAAGCTTTGTTATCGCCTGCTCCATGTATTCCCGTATCCCTATGCCCCAGGTGGACTGGACCGAAAATCGAATGAAATATGCCATGTGTTTTTTTCCGCTGATCGGCGTGGTCATGGGAGCAGCCCTGTGGCTGACTGCTTTGATTGGAGAAAATGTTCATACTCTGGAAGAGGGAAGTCTTCTGTGGGCGGTAATGGGAACGATTCTTCCGCTTTTGATCACAGGCGGCATCCATCTGGACGGCTATCTGGATGTGACAGATGCCAGATCTTCCTATGGAGACCGGGCGAAAAAATTGGAGATCTTAAAGGATCCCCATGTTGGTGCCTTTGCGGTGATTGGCTGCGGGATCTATCTTCTGGCTTATGCGGGATTTTTCTCCCTGATTCCAGGAAAAGCCTTTCCCTTGATCGGCGGTATCTATGTGCTGACCAGAGCATTGAGCGCCCTGGCATTGGTGAATTTCCCCAAAGCAAAAAAAGATGGACTGGCAGCCGCATTTTCAGACGGTGCGAAAAAACGAGTGGTAACTTTGTCCATGAGCATCTATCTGGTTTTGACGGCTGCATTTTTATGGTGGCACGGTGGAATCGTGGTTCTGGGTGTGATGGCAGCTGGAGCGGTTCTGTCTTTCTTGCATTATTATCAGATGTCAAAAAAAGAATTTGGCGGGATCACCGGGGATCTGGCTGGATATTTCCTTCAGCAGACAGAACTTTTGCTGGTTGCCATTCTTGCGGTCTGGTATCATTTAGTGTAAATACGAAAGTACGGAACTGTTATCATTTTATCTGAAAGGGAGAATACATATGATTTTGATCATTGGAGGCGCTTACCAGGCAAACTGGAGTTCGCCAGGCAGTTGAAAGGAACGGATGTTACAGTTTCCGATGGAAGAACCATCTCCCTGGATCTGCTGGCAGCTTCCGATATGATCACGCATTTTCATGAAGTGATCCGGCGGTTGTGGCTGGAAAAAAGGGAGATTTCATCCGTAATCGAAGAAGTGCTTGCAAAAAATCCAGATATTACGATCGTGATGGATGAAATCGGATACGGTGTGGTTCCCATGAGTGCAGAAGACCGTGAGTACCGGGAACTAGTGGGGCATACGGGACAGCTGCTGGCATCTCAGGCCGAGGCGGTCTACCGGGTGGTCTGCGGAATCGGAACCAGGATCAAATAGGAGGCAGAACGATGAAGTATACAACGCTGGCTATCTTGGCCGGATTTTTATTAGATCAGCTGTTTGGCGATCCCTACTGGCTCCCCCATCCGATCCGGGCGATTGGCTGGCTGATCAGCAAAGGCGAAACATGGATTCGCGGAATTTTCCCCAAAACACCCATGGGAGAAAAAACAGGTGGATTTTTCCTGGTGGCGCTGGTTCTAGGAGTAACGGGGATATTGGCTTCTGGCATTTTGTACCTGGCTGTTCATATTCACCCATTGGCGGGACTGATAGTGGAATCCCTCATGTGTTACCAGCTTCTGGCGGCAAAATCCTTAAAAACGGAAAGTATGAAGGTGTATCATGCTTTTGAAAAGCAGGATACCGAGGGTGCCCGCTATGCGGTGTCCATGATCGTGGGAAGAGATACCAAGCCCCTTTCTCCTCAGGGCATTATGAAAGCAGCCGTAGAAACCGTGGCAGAAAATACTTCCGATGGGGTGATCGCCCCACTGTTTTTCATGGCTATCGGCGGTGCGCCTCTGGCATTTTTGTATAAAGCGGTCAATACCATGGATTCCATGGTGGGTTATAAAAATGAGAAATATTATTATTTTGGATTTGCAGCGGCAAAATTAGATGATCTGGTAAACTTTATTCCAGCCAGATTGTCGGCATTTGTGATGATCGCAGCCGCATTTTTAACAGGTCTGGACGGTAAAAATGCCTGGAAAATATTCTGGCGTGACCGTTTCAACCACAAGAGCCCAAACTCCGCTCAGACAGAGGCAGTCTGTGCAGGGGCTCTGAGGGTCCAGCTTGCAGGAAATGCCTATTATTTTGGAAAATTGTACGAAAAACCGACCATTGGTGATGATCTTCGCCCAGTTGAGAACCGGGACATCCGCCGGACTAACCGTTTGATGATGGGAACAGCATGGTTGTCATTGATATTGGTTCTGACGGTGCGGCTCTTGTTACTGTACACAGGTAGGCATTTTCTGAACTGAAAATGCCGTATGATACAGTGGTGGTAACCGGTTTTTCCTAATATATAGATAGTGTGTGGATGTGTGGAATAGAAAGGATTGATCCGATGGCAAAAACACTGATGATTCAAGGAACCATGTCCAATGCGGGCAAAAGCATTCTGACTGCCGGAATTCTAAGAATTCTGAAGCAGGACGGTTTCCGGGCGGCTCCATTTAAGTCCCAGAATATGGCTTTGAATTCTTATATAACCAGAGAGGGCCTGGAAATGGGACGTGCCCAGGTGGTTCAGGCGGAGGCAGCCATGACAGAACCTCTTGCGGATATGAACCCGATCCTGTTAAAACCCACCAACGATATTGGTTCCCAGGTGATCGTCCAGGCGTTGCCATAGGAAATATGCCAGCCAGAGAGTATTTTGCATACAAGAAGACATTGATTCCTAAAATCATGGAGTCCTTTCACCGGTTAGAAGAAAAATTCGATGTGATCGTGATCGAGGGCGCCGGAAGTCCGGCAGAGATCAATCTGAAAAAGGATGATATTGTCAATATGGGAATGGCAGAACTGGTGGATGCGCCAGTGATTCTGGCCGGAGATATTGATCGTGGCGGCGTTTTTGCCCAGCTCTACGGGACGGTGATGCTTTTAGAACCGAAAGAACGGGAACGGGTCAAAGGTCTGGTGATCAATAAATTCCGTGGCGACAAAACCATCTTGGATCCTGGAATCCAGATGATCGAGGATCTGTGCCAGATCCCGGTGGTGGGTGTTGTTCCATTTATGAATCTGGACATTGAGGATGAGGACAGCTTAAGCAGTGCCCTGGAGCAAAAGAAAGCTGGTGGACTGGTGGATATCGCCGTGATCCGCCTGCCGAGGATTTCAAACTTTACGGATTTTCAGGTATTTTCCTGCATCCCGGAGGTCTCCCTGCGGTATGTATCCAGCGTCAAAGAACTGGGCAGACCGGATCTGGTGATCATTCCGGGAACGAAAAGCACCATCGAGGATCTGCTGTGGATGCGAAGCTGTGGACTGGAAGCAGCGGTAAAAAAGCTTGCAGGGGCAGAGATTCCGGTGTTTGGCATCTGCGGTGGTTATCAGATCATGGGAAATACCATTACCGATAAAGAGGGCGCAGAGCAGAAAGCTGGAAGCTCCAATACACAGGTGCGGGGCATGGAGCTGCTTCCAATCGATACAGAATTTGAGACCGAAAAAGTCCGTACCAGAGTGGCGGGGACTTTTGGCCAGGTGACAGGAATCTTGAAAGAACTGTCCGGGTTAGAGATCGAAGGTTATGAGATCCATATGGGAATTTCCCATTCAGCAGACCCGGATGCAGGTTTTATGACCCAGGTAACAGAAATTCAGCAAAGGTCAACAATATCTACGATCTCTAAATTGCAGAAACAGGACGGTATTTCCTACGGAAACTGCTACGGTACATACCTTCACGGCATTTTCGACCGTCCGGGTGTGGCAGAAGCGATCACCAGAATCCTGTTAAAGAAGAAAGGACTAGATGGCGAGACCGTAGCATCTTTTGATTATCAGCGATATAAAGAACAACAGTATGACAAACTGGCAGATGCATTAAGGCAGAGCCTGGATATGAAAGCCATCTATGAGATGATGGGATTAAAAGGAGTTGAACCATGGCAGAATTAACAGAGCTGGAGCAGGTACTGCCCCAGGAAATTGAAAAACGGAGTTTTGAAATCATTACTCAGGAATTGGGCGACCGGGTGCTGGATGAAAAACAGGCCCCGGTGATCAAGCGTGTGATCCATACCACAGCGGATTTTGACTATGCAGATAATCTGGTCTTTTCCCCTAACGTGATGGAACTGGCGTGGCAGGCGATCCGGGAAGGCGCGCCTATCATCACCGACACCAATATGGGAAAATCCGGTATCAACAAAAAACGATTGGCAAACTATGGCAGTGAGGTATACTGCTTTATGGCAGACGAGGATGTGGCAGAAGAGGCCAGGAAACATGGCACTACCAGAGCCTGTGCCAGCATGGATAAGGCTGCAAGACTGGGTTTAAACGGCATTTTCGCCATTGGAAATGCGCCGACCGCCCTGGTGCGTCTTCATGAACTGATGCAGGAGGGCGCCATAAAGCCTCGGCTGATCATTGGCGTGCCGGTGGGATTCGTCAATGTAGTTCAGGCAAAAGAACTGATTCTGACCGACGATGTTCCTTATATTGTAGCCCGCGGAAGAAAAGGCGGCAGCAATGTAGCAGCTGCGATTTGCAATGCGCTGGTAAATAGTATATAATAAAAAACATATGTAAAAGAAAGAGGAATGACCATAGATGATCAAGTTAGAGAGAACAAGTGTAATGAACCTGGAAAATGCCATGCGTGGTGCCAGAAATCCCATGAACAGCTGGGGACGGATGGACAGCAGCTATGATGAGGACGGCAACTTCTGTCTAGGTCCGAATGACCTGGATCTTGGAAGAAGACTTCGCAAAGCAGGAAGTGACCATCGTAAATTTATCCGCCAGATTTTCGTTTCCGTAGATATCACAGCGCCTTTATACTGGTGGAAGGAATATGACACTTACAAAGTGGCTACCGTAGCCAACTCTACCAGTACTATGCATAAGATCCACAGCAAAGCATTTGAACTGGATGATTTCAGCCATGACCATCTGACGAAAGATTCCCTGGAATTTATGGGTGTGATCATTGACCGACTGGAAAGTATCCGCCAGAAATTCGTGGCAGAGAAGAAGAAAGAGGACTGGTATGATCTGATCCAGCTTCTCCCAAGCAGCTATAACCAGATGCGTACCTGTACCATGAACTATGAGACTTTAGTTAATATCTATTTTGCACGCAGAAACCACAAATTACAGGAGTGGCATACGTTCTGTCATTGGATCGAGAGCCTTCCATATGCGAAGGAACTGATCATTGCCCAGGAAGAGGAATAGAGGAGAGATATTTTCATGAATATTATTGTTGCGGTAGATAAAAACTGGGCCATTGGAAAGGATAATCATCTGTTGGTGAGTATTCCTAAGGATCAGAAGCTGTTTCGGGATGAAACGCTGGGAAAAGTGGTGATCATGGGTCGGAAGACACTGGAAAGTCTGCCGGGCGGACAGCCGCTTTATGGCCGCAAAACCATCGTTTTGACCAGGGATCCGGAGTTTCAGGCGAAAGGTGTTACTATTTGCCATAATGTAGAGGAAGTACTGGACGCAGTAAAAGATACAGATCCCGATGATGTGTTCGTGGCAGGAGGTCAACAGGTATATGAGGCGCTGCTTCCGTATTGTACGGTCGCTCATGTGACATATATTGATTACGCATATGAGGCAGATACCCATTTTGTTGATCTCGATCAGGATCCACAATGGGTGATGGATGTGGAAAGTGACGAGGAGACCTATTTTGACCTCTGCTATACTTTCCGCCGTTATGTAAAGAAGGAACAGGTATGAGAAAACAAGTAGATCTGTTAAATGGACCGATTTTTCCTACCCTGACTGGACTTGCGCTTCCGATCATGGCCACCTCTCTGGTACAGATGGCTTACAATCTGACGGATATGGCATGGGTAGGCCGTGTAGGTTCCCCGGCAGTGGCGGCAGTGGGAAGCGCCGGAATGTATACATGGCTGTCTCAGGGAGTTATGATGCTGCCAAAGATGGGTGGACAGATCAAGGTGGCCCATTCGTTGGGAGAGGGAAGAAAGGAAGAAGCAGTCCGTTATGCCCAGGGATCTCTCCAATTGGGGATTTTGTTTGCAGTGCTGTTTTCTGTAACGGCTCTGTCCCTGTGCCGGCCACTGATCAGTTTTTTTGGATTAAATGATCCGAATACCGTGGAGAGTGCAGTCATTTATATGAAGATCACTTGCGGTATGATCTTATTTTCCTACTTAAATGGTATTTTTACTGGGCTTTTTACAGCAAAGGGCGATAGCCGGACCCCGTTTTTAGCAAATGTACTTGGACTTGGTGCCAATATGATCCTGGATCCGCTGCTGATTTTCGGTATTGGTCCATTTGCCCGCATGGAAGCGGCCGGTGCGGCTATCGCTACAGTGACTGCACAGGTGATCGTTACCGCTGTTTTTCTGGTGAAAGCGGTCAGGGATCAGGAATTTCTGGGAAATGTGCGGATTTGGGAAGTGGTTCCTGTTTCTTATATGAAAACAATGGTAGGTTTAGGGCTTCCGTCTGCAATCCAGAACCTGATCTATGCAGGGATTTCCATGGTACTGACGCGGTTCGTGGCAGTATGGGGAGATGCGGCAGTGGCAGTGCAGAGGGTTGGTTCCCAGATCGAATCCATTTCCTGGATGACAGCAGATGGTTTTGCAGCGTCTATCAATTCTTTTGCCGGACAGAATTTCGGTGGAAAGCGGTATGACCGGGTGCAGAAGGGCTATTTTGTAGCTGCAGCCTGTATGTTTGTCTGGGGAACATTCTGTTCCTTTCTTCTGATCTTTGGGGCGCAGCCGATTTTCCGGTTATTCATCCAGGAGACAGATGTGATCCCTATGGGTGTCCAGTATCTGACGGTTTTAGGACTGTCACAGATGTTTATGTGCATCGAATCCATGACAGTCGGGGCGCTTTCTGGTATCGGAAAGACATTTTTGAGTTCCATTATCAGTATTTCCCTTACCTCTGCCCGTGTTCCACTGGCGTTTCTGCTGCAGCGGACGCCACTGGGATTAAATGGTGTGTGGTGGGCGTTGTCCTTGACAAGTGTGGCAAAAGGAATTATCTTTTTTATTGTATACTTAAAGGTTTTAAAGAACCTGACTCAGCAAGGAGAGACAAACTAGATGCGAAACAGAAAAAAACGGATATTATGTCTGGTATTGGCAGGATTGATGACAACGCTTCAGCCTGCCACTGCCATGGCTACGAATAAAGCACAGGCTCAGCAGGAGAAAAAAGATGCCCAGAAGGGGTTGGATTCTGCCAATCAGAAAGCCAATCAGGCTCAGCAGCAGAAGAATGCAGCTCAGGCAGAGGTTGAGGACCTGAAAACGGAACTGACAGGACTGTTATCGGATATTACTCTTTTAGAGGAAGATATCAAATATAAAGATTCCCAGATTCAGCAGGCACAGTCTGATTATGATGATGCCCTGGTTCGCGAAAAAGAACAGTATGAAGCGATGAAAAAAAGAATCCGATATATGTACGAGAAGGGTGATACTGAATATCTGGATGTCCTTTTGAAAGTGAAAAGCATGTCGGATCTGTTAAATAAAAGTGAGTATATCAGTGATATTTATGATTATGACCGGAAGAAGCTGGAAGAATATCAGCAGACCAAAATGGAGGTTGCCGCTTATAAGGAACAGCTTCAGAATGATAAAGACGAGATGGAGGGAATGCAGATCGAATATAAGGGGCAGCAGCAGACCCTGGAGAATACCATCGCGAAAAAACGTTCCCAGATTGCG
This sequence comes from Lachnospiraceae bacterium AM48-27BH, assembly GCA_003478355.1. Lineage (GTDB taxonomy): Bacteria > Bacillota > Clostridia > Lachnospirales > Lachnospiraceae > UBA3402. Next base: position 18,897 of record QUFC01000021.1, on the reverse strand, counting down.
GATTTCGATACCCAGTTAGCGGCTGCAAAGAAAGCGGCAGCAGCCTATACCCAGACCATCGCAAAGAAAAATGAAGAGATCCGGAAGGCGGATGCAGAAGAGAGACAAAGAGCATTAGCGGAAGCAGAAGCAAGGCAGAGGGCTCAGGCGGAAGCAGAGCGGAAGGCGATCGAGGAACAGGAGGCAGCAAAGGCTGCGGCTTTAGCTGCACAGGAAGCAGCTTCCAAAGATGGAACGAAGAATACGGTGATCGCTGCCAATCCGGATTCAGCCAGCACAACGAAAAATCAGGGCGCTGCGCCGACGCAGGCAGCAGAAACGACTGCAGCGGATAACTCTAACCGGACAGGTCCATCAGCATCGGATACCAGCAGTGCAAATTCTGCGGGATCTGAAAGTACCACAACGACAAATACCACGAATACCGGCACCTCGAAGTCTACAACAACCACTCAGTCCAGTACCACCAAAAGTTCTGGCGGAAGCGCAGCAGGGCGGGCAGTGGCAGATTACGGACTTCAATTTGTAGGGAATCCATATGTTTATGGAGGAACCAGCCTGACCAATGGAGCAGATTGTTCCGGATTTGTGTATAGTGTATACAAACATTTTGGAGTCACTTTGCCGCGAACCTCTTCCGAACAGCGAAGCAGCGGTACGGGAGTCAGCTATGCCGATGCCCAGCCGGGAGACCTGATCTGTTATGCGGGGCATATCGGAATTTATATTGGCAACGGAAAAATTGTTCATGCCAGCTCTCCAAGTACTGGAATCAAAGTAGGTAATGCCGCTTACCGTTCCATTCTTGCAGTGCGACGAATCGTGCAGTAAAATGTATTGAAAAAGATTGGAGAATACATACATGAATTTACGCCATTTCTGCCGGAAAACGGCAGGTTTTCTGCTGACAGCGGCAATTCTGATGGGAGGTACCATAACGGCATATGCCAAGCCTGACTGGCCATCAGACGTTGGGATTCTGGCGGATTCTGGAATCTTGATGGATATGGACTCTGGCACAGTTATTTTTGGACAGCAGATCCACCAGACCTTTCCGCCAGCCAGTATCACAAAGCTCTTAACCGCCCTGGTGGTGGCAGAACATGCTTCTTTGGACGATGTAGTCACATTTTCTCATGATGCGGTTTATAATGTGGAGGCAGGAAGCGGCAATAAACTGTCCCTGGAAGAGGGCGATAAACTGACGGTTGGGGACTGTTTATATGCGCTTTTACTCATCTCCAGCAACCAGTCTGCCAATGCCCTTGCGGAGCATGTTGCCGGAAGCCGGGAAGCATTTGTGGAAATGATGAACCAGAAGATCGCGGAGCTTGGTTGTCAGGAAAGCCATTTTGCGAACCCTTCTGGTTTAAATGATGAGAATCAGTATGTCAGTGCTTATGATATGGGCTTGATCGCTACTGCGGCTTTTCGCAATGAGACGGTTCTGGCCATCAGTTCTGCTAAAAGTTATAAAATCACAGAAACGATCAATAATCCAGAAGGGATTGGCTTCAAAATGGAGCACCGGATCCTGATGGCAGGGCCGGATAATCCTGATTATTATTGTGAAGGCGCTGTGGCTGGTAAGACAGGCTACACATCCATTGCGGGCAATACACTGGTTACTTATGCGGCAAGAGAGGGACAGAACCTGGTTTCTGTTATTTTAAAAGGAACGCAGCCACAGTATTATGTGGATGCAAAGGCGCTTTTGGATTTTGGCTTTGCTTCTGTGAAAAATCTGAATATTTCAGAAAATGAAACGCTTCTGACCGGTGCCCAGACCGTTCTGATCGGAGATCAGACGTATCAGTCTTCTGATCTTTCGATGGATGACCAGGCAGTCATCACAGTGCCCAAGGAGGCCTCTTTTGCGGACGTTGACAGCCAGATCGTGACGGATATTCCGACTGACGCTCCAGTTGGGGCGGCAGCTTATCTGCAATACACTTATAATGACCGGAAGATTGGAGGCGTGTATCTGATTTCTGCATCCTTAAAAGCGACAGAAGAGCGGCCGCTTCCGGTATCGATGGAACCGGAACTGAAAAGGATGGACAGGAACACGGTACTGTGACAGATAGTGTGCAGCCATCCGGTTCTGATAAAACGGCTTCTAAATCAAACACAGAGAATAAAAACGTCTCTGGAGGAGCGTCTCTTAAGATTGTGGTTCCTCTGCTTCTTGTTGCTGTTGTCGGGGCAGCCGCAGGTGCAGCTGTTTATTTCCTGCAGAAGAAGAAAAAACAGGAAGCGGCAGCGGCAGCAGCCAGAAGAGAACGTCGTTTAAGACGTCTTCAGGAAATCGGCTGCAGCCAGGAAGAGTTTGAGAAGTTGTTAAATGAGCGTAAACAGGCCAGTGTAAGACGCGGAAAACGTCGGTAATTGGAACAAATCAAAGAAAAAAATTGTTTTTTGAAAAAACACTGGACGAATTGAGACTTTTGTGAGAAAATATTATCAAGTATGATGTGATAAATTTAACAAAGTACTTCACAATTATTACTTAATTTGAAAGGAGTTTTATCATGATTTATTCACATGAAGTAGAAACAATGTGCCCAGTAGCACAGGGTGTACATCATGGTGCTGCACCGATTCCGGAAGAAGCAAAGTGGGTGCAGGCTAAAGAAGTAAAAGACATTTCCGGCTTTACTCATGGTGTAGGCTGGTGTGCTCCACAGCAGGGTGCATGCAAACTTTCTTTAAACGTAAAAGAGGGTATTATTCAGGAGGCTCTGGTTGAGACCATCGGTTGCTCCGGTATGACCCATTCCGCAGCTATGGCAGCAGAGATTCTTCCAGGTTTAACCGTTATGGAAGCTTTAAATACAGACCTTGTTTGTGATGCGATCAACACCGCTATGAGAGAACTGTTCTTACAGATCGTTTACGGCAGAAGCCAGAGTGCTTTCTCTGAGGATGGTCTGGCAATCGGTGCTGGTCTGGAAGACCTTGGTAAGGGACTTCGTTCCCAGGTTGGTACCATGTACGGAACCTTAAAGAAAGGTCCTCGTTATCTGGAGATGGCAGAAGGATATGTAACCGGTATTGCACTGGATGCAGATGATCAGATCATTGGTTATCAGTTCGTATCCCTGGGCAAGATGACTGACTTCATCAAGAAGGGTGATGATCCTAACACTGCATGGGAGAAAGCAAAAGGTCAGTATGGCCGTGTAGCAGATGCAGTTAAGATTATTGACCCACGTCAGGAATAAGGAGGATTACATATCATGGCATTATTCGAATCATATGAGAGACGTATTGATCAGATCAATAAAGTTCTGAACAGCTATGGCATCGCTTCCATCGAAGAGGCTGAGAAGATCACCAAAGATGCCGGACTGGATGTATACAATCAGATCAAGGGCATTCAGCCAATCTGTTTTGAGAACGCTTGCTGGGCTTACATCGTAGGCGCTGCAATCGCAATCAAAAAAGGATGCAGAAAAGCTTCTGAGGCTGCTGCAGCTATCGGTGAAGGTCTGCAGGCATTCTGTATCCCAGGTTCTGTTGCTGATACCCGTAAAGTAGGTTTAGGACATGGTAACCTTGGTAAGATGCTTCTGGAAGAAGAGACCGAGTGCTTCTGCTTCTTAGCAGGCCACGAGTCCTTCGCAGCTGCTGAGGGTGCAATCGGTATCGCTGAGAAAGCAAACAAAGTTCGTCAGAAACCTCTGCGTGTTATCCTGAACGGTCTTGGAAAAGATGCAGCTCAGATCATTTCCCGTATCAACGGATTTACTTTCGTAGAGACTGAGTACAACCCATATACCAACGAAGTAAAAGAAGTTTCCCGCAAGTCTTACTCTGAGGGACTTCGTGCAAAGGTTAACTGCTACGGCGCAAACAGCGTTCCAGAGGGTGTAGCGATCATGTGGAAAGAGAATGTAGACGTTTCCATCACTGGTAACTCTACCAACCCAACCCGTTTCCAGCATCCAGTAGCAGGTACTTATAAGAAAGAGCGTCTGGAAGCTGGCAAGAAGTACTTCTCCGTAGCATCCGGTGGTGGTACAGGTCGTACTCTGCATCCAGATAACATGGCAGCAGGTCCTGCTTCCTACGGTATGACTGATACCTTAGGACGTATGCACTCCGATGCACAGTTCGCAGGTTCCTCTTCCGTACCAGCTCACGTAGAGATGATGGGTCTGATCGGCGCAGGTAACAACCCTATGGTTGGTATGACTGTATCTGTAGCTGTTGCTATTGAGATGGCTGCAAAAGAGGGTAAATTCTAATTTATCCTTTCAATATAAGTAATTTGTGATCAAACGAAAAACCGCATAGATAAAGGCTTTAGGGGCTTTCCTGAAACAGGGAGAGCCCTTTTTATGTCATAGAACTTCGTCCTATGACACAAAAACGCTCCGCTAAGGATCGCACTGCGGCGGAGTGGAAGAGTGTCGCTAAAGCGACCCGCCGCAGGCGGAGAATCCTGCAAGCAGGATTCTTTCTTGTTTTATAGGAAAGTAATACGTGATGCAGAAAATGCAGGTCTGAGGAAGCGACGGAAAAGCAAAATAAGAAATCAGATTGACGAATTTCTCATTCAATAGTATACTATCTTCGTAAATGTGCGTAAATTTTCAAATTTATCACAAAGATCAGGAGGAGAAATTCATGAAGAAAAGAACATTAAGCGTGTTATTAGCAGCTTCTATGGCAGCTTCCATGCTGGCTGGATGTGATTCCTCTAACGGAACAGCTGAGACTACCAAAGTGGCAGAGACAACTGCAGCAGCTGATGTGGCAGAGACAACTGCAGCTGAGGCAGGCGCTGAGAACAAGGAAGTTTCCGGCGACCAGATGATCGCAATGATCACAGACTCCGGAGACATCACAGATGAGTCTTTCAACCAGATCACATGGGAGACCTGCGTTGCTTATGGTAAAGAGCACGGTATCGAGACAGAGTACTTCAAACCGGCAGAGGATACTGACGAGGAGAGAATCAACTCCATCGATTTAGCGATCGCTGAGGGCGCAACGGTTGTTGTTATGCCTGGTTATCTGTTTGGACCAGCAATTGCTGAGGAGCAGGAGATCAATCCAGATGTTACTTTCATCGGCATTGATATTACAGATGTTGATGTAGTAAATCTGTCCGGCGAAGCAACCGGCGTGAAAGACAACGTATATATTTGTTCCTTCGAGGAAGAGCAGGCTGGTTATTTAGCTGGTTACGGCGCAGTAAAAGATGGTTACACGAGCCTTGGTTTCTTAGGTGGTATCGCAGTTCCGGCAGTTATCCGTTACGGCTACGGATATGTACAGGGTATTAATGCTGCTGCTGAAGAGATGGGCGTTGATGTAAACGTGAAGTATTACTATGGCGGTCAGTTCTATGGTGATGATGCGATCACAGCTAAGATGGAAGGCTGGTTCGCAGACGGCACACAGGTTGTATTCGCTTGCGGCGGCGGTATCTATACTTCTGTTGTTGACGCAGCAAAAGAATACGATGGCAAGCTGATCGGTGTTGACGTTGACCAGCACGCAAAGCTTGGTGACATCTGTATCACCTCTGCTATGAAGGGCTTAGGCTCTGCAGTTACCGATGCATTAGATGCATACTTCAATAACGAATGGTCTTCTCATGCAGGCAAATCCGAGATTCTTGGTCTTGGACAGGGCGATTACCTTGGACTTCCTACTGATGACGCTTCCTGGGGCTTCAAAACCTTTACAAAGGATGAGTATGAGACGATCTTAAGCGGTCTGAAGGATGGTTCTATCTCCGTATCTAACGATACTGAGAACCAGCCAGAGGTGGGTTCCCACGTTACTGTTGATTACGTTCAGTAAATTTTTGAAAAAAAGAGGAGAGAATTCAGTCTCTTCTCTTTTTTTTGTGGAAAAAAACTGTTATACTAATAATTAGTTGAAAACAGCGGTAAAAATAAACGAAGAGGAAAACGCATATGGGACATGAGTACATTATTGAGATGTTAAACATCACAAAGGATTTTCCGGGTATCAGGGCCAATGATAACATTACCCTTCAGCTTCGGAAAGGGGAGATTCACGCCCTGTTAGGAGAAAATGGCGCCGGTAAGTCTACTCTGATGAGTATTTTATTCGGGTTATATCAGCCAACCTCCGGAGTCATCAAGAAAAACGGACAGGAAGTGAAGATCAACACGCCAAATGATGCCAATGATCTGAACATTGGTATGGTTCATCAGCATTTTAAGCTGGTAGAATGTTTTTCTGTTTTGGATAACATCATTCTGGGAGTTGAACCAACCAGGGGACTTTTTCTGGAGAAGAAGAAAGCGAGAGAGAAAGTGCTGGAGTTAAGCAACAAATACGGTCTGAAGGTAGACCCGGACGCACTGGTTTCTGATATTACGGTTGGTATGCAGCAGAGAACTGAGATTTTAAAGATGCTATACCGTGATAATGAGGTTTTGATCTTCGATGAACCGACAGCAGTTCTGACTCCTCAGGAGATCGAAGAACTGATGAAGATCATGAAGAGCCTGGCAAAAGAGGGCAAATCCATATTATTTATTACGCACAAGTTAAATGAGATCATGGAAGTGGCGGACCGTTGTACCATTATCCGTAAAGGTAAATACATCGGTACAGTAGATATCAAGGATACAACCAAGGAAGAGTTATCCCGTATGATGGTAGGACGCAATGTCAGCTTTTCCGTAGATAAGAAACCGTCCACACCAGGTGGGACTGTTCTGAAAGTTGAGCATATGACGGTTCCGAGTAAGTCCCATTCCAATAATGCGGTAAAGGACGTTTCTTTCAATGTACGCCGTGGCGAGATCGTCTGTATCGCCGGTATTGATGGTAATGGACAGAGTGAGTTTGTCCAGGGACTGACCGGCCTTGAGAATATCACAGGCGGAACCATTACCTTCTGCGGTAAGGATATCACCCATGCTTCCATTCGGGATCGTTCCAAGGCGGGCATGAGCCATATCCCGGAAGACCGGCATAAACACGGCCTGGTGCTGGATTATAGCCTGGAACAGAATATGGTCCTTCAGAGATACTGGGCTCCAGAATTCCAGAATCATGGATTTATCAAGTCCAAAGCAGTACGGGATCATGCGGTTCGTCTCATCGAACAGTATGATGTGAGAAGTGGACAGGGTCCTGTCACCATTACCAGAAGTATGTCTGGTGGTAACCAGCAGAAGGCCATCATCGCCCGTGAGATCGACAAAGCCCCAGAACTTCTGGTGGCAGTCCAGCCTACCCGCGGTCTGGATGTTGGAGCGATTGAGTATATCCATAAACAGCTGGTGGCACAGAGAGACAGTGGAAAGGCTGTTTTATTAGTATCGTTAGAGTTAGATGAGGTTATGGATGTTTCTGACCGCATTCTGGTAATGTATGAGGGTGAACTGGTAGGACAGCTTGATCCGAAGAAGGTAACCGTGGAAGAGCTTGGCCTTTATATGGCTGGTGCGAAACGTGACACCGTTCCTGCAGAAGTGTGATAGAAAAGTGACTGTGAGGGTATTCTGAACAGTTACGTAGAAAAATAAGAAAGGTATCGTAAGAGATGAACGAAAAGAAAAAAGATCCATCCTGTCTATTGCGGCTTCCCTGTTATGTATCGCAATCGGACTGCTTGTGGGACTGATCATCCTGTATTGTATCAATGCAGAGAATGCCTGGAACGGCTTTACCCGTATTATCCAGGGCGGTTTTTATTTAAGACCAAAGGGAATCGGAAGTGAGATCTCCCAGGCTGCGCCGCTGATCATGACTGGTCTTTCTGTTGCGTTTGCATTTAAGACAGGTCTGTTCAATATCGGAGCGGCAGGACAGTACACCGTTGGCATTTTTGGCGCACTGTTCAGTGCCATTATCCTGCATATGCCATGGTATCTCTGTCTGCTGACAGCGATGGTATGCGGAGCTGTATGGGGTGCGTTTCCTGGATTTTTTAAAGCATATTTCAATGTAAATGAAGTGATTACCTCCATCATGTTTAACTGGATTGGTCTGTACCTGGTCAATGAACTGATGTACAGCACCTTTAAGGGAATGTATGACCAGAAAACTACCAGAACTTACAAGTTAAGTTCGGTTTCCCCGTCTTCCCTGATTCCGGATATGGGCTTAAACAGCATTTTTAAGACCAGCTCCACCACCATCGCGATCTTTATCGCAATTCTGATCGCAATTATCATGTATATTATCCTGAATAAGACTACGTTCGGATATGAGTTAAAGGCTTGTGGTTTTAATAAGGATGCGGCAAAGTATGCAGGTATCAATGAGAGACGCAATATCGTTCTTTCCATGATGATCTCCGGCGCGTTAGCCGGAATCGGCGCAGGCTTATATTTCCTGTCTGGTGCGGCAGAGTGGAACCCACAGGTATCCACCGAGCTTCCGGGCATTGGATTTAACGGTATCCCGGTTGCCCTGCTTGCTATGAGCAATCCGTTAGGCGTGATTTTGCGGCAATCTTTGTTGCCCACATTTCGGTCGGAGGAGCATATCTTCCTACCAAGTATTTCCAGCCTGAGATTGCCAACTTTATTGTAGCTGTGATCATTTACCTGTGTGCGTTTGTAAGCCTGTTCAAGTCTGTGATCATGAAAGCTCTGGCGAAAAAGGGAAAGGAGGAGAACTGATGTTCCTGCTGATTAAATTTACTTTACTTTATGCAGTTGTATTATCCCTGGTAGCCCTTGGCGGTATGTTCTCTGAGCGAAGCGGCGTTATCAATATCGCTCTGGAAGGAATCATGGCCATTGGCGGACTGGCAGGCGTGTTTGTCCTTTCCTTATTTGGCGGTTCCATGCCGACCCCAGCGCTGGTAGCGGTTTCCATTCTGGCAAGCGCATTGGCTGGACTGGTGTATTCGCTGCTTCTTGGTTTTTCTGCCATTACTTTAAAAGCAGATCAGACCATCGGCGGTACTGCATTGAACATGATGGCGACAGCATTTGCTATCGTTGTGGTGAAGGCGTTTAACAATGCCAATGCTAATGGAAGCGGTGCTTCCTCCGCAAAGTTGACTTACGATAACAGCGCATTTATCTACAAATTAGGTCCGGTGACCATTAACATTTTCCTGATCATCGGTATCATCATTCTGATCTGCAGCCATGTGTTCTTGTTCCGTACTAAATGGGGGCTGCGGTTGAGAGCCTGTGGTGAGCACCCACAGGCGGCTGATTCTGTGGGCATCAATGTGTACCAGTGGCGTTATATCGGCGTCATGATCTCCGGTGTTCTTGGTGGAATTGGTGGTTTCGCATACATCGTACCGTCTGTTACTACCTGGAACTTCGAGGTTGGTGTGGCAGGCGCCGGATTCCTGGCTTTAGCAGTTATGATCTTTGGACAGTGGAAACCGTACCGGATCGCAGCTGCGGCTGTGTTCTTTGCAGTATTCCGTTCTTTGGCGAATATCGCAGATTCCACGGTTTTGTCCACCCTTGGCTGGTCTAAGAACATTTACAGTATGATGCCATTTATCGCATCCATGATCATTCTGGCCTTTACATCCAAGAATTCCCAGGCTCCTAAGGCGGAGGGTATTCCTTACGATAAGGGTGCAAGATAGCAGAGAATAACTGAGAATAACTGAGTATAACAGAGCATAAAAATCCCGGTCTGTCTTTGAAGCGGACAGACCGGGGGAATGCTTATCTGCGTTCATATAGTTCTGTCGGGATATGATCACATCAGATTATAGTCTGGCATAGCTTTTTGTTCCTCTACCAGATCTGCCAGGGTGATATGATCTACCACATCGTTGATGGCTTTGTCTAATTTCTCCCATACGCTTAAAGTCGCGCAGCACTGGGATCGCTCGCACCGGTTCGTAGCGTCCTCCAGACAGGCAACTGGAGCCAGATTGCCTTCGGTTACACGCAGGATCATGCCTACGGTATATTCTTCCGGAGAAAAAGCCAGTTTATATCCGCCCTGGGCACCGCGCATACTTTTTACATATCCGGCTCTGGTAAGCAGGGTCACGATCTGTTCCAGATACTTATCAGAAATTCCCTGGCGTTTGGCCACCTGGCTGATCTTTGTACATTCATTGGGATTCATGGCGAATTCCAGCATCATTCGTAAGGCATATCTGCCCTTAGTTGAGATTTTCAATTTGGCACCTTCTTATAATTCTTATTAATTCACTAGGATTTAAAACTATTGTACACGATATGTAAGAAAAAGTAAACTTCCATTTTTCGAAAAAACAGTGTATACTAAGCTATATATTGAAAACAAAGGAGATTCCATCTTATGAATCACGGATTTGTACGGGTTTGTGCAGCAACGCCGAAGATTCAGGTTGCTGATCCGGAATTTAATGGAAATGAGATTTTGAAATTGATGGAAGAGGGACGGGATCATCATGCATTCCTGATGGTGTTTCCAGAACTCTGTCTGACTGGTTATACCTGTAACGATCTGTTCTGGCATGCACCGTTGCTTGAGAAGGCGAAAGAAACCTTAAAAAAATTGGTGGATGCATCGGCAGATTTTCCTATGCTGTTGTTTGTGGGACTTCCGTGGGAATATCAGGGAAAACTTTATAATGTGACAGCAGCTGTCTGTCAGGGAAAGCTTTTAGGGCTGGTTCCTAAGACGCACCTGCCAAATTACTCGGAATTTTATGAAATGCGTCATTTTACCTCTGGAAATCAAAGACCAGTGATGGTGCCGTGGAAGGATGGACAGGTCCCTATGGGAACAAATCTTTTGTTCCAGTGCGATTCGGTTCCGGGATTAACGATAGGTGCAGAAATCTGCGAGGATGTGTGGGTTCCCTGCCCGCCTAGTATTTCCCATGCCATGGCAGGCGCCACGGTGATCGTCAACTCTTCTGCCAGTGATGAGACGGTTGGAAAAGACAGTTATCGGATGTCCCTGATTTCCGGACAGTCCGCGAGATTGGTATGTGGTTATATCTATTCCAATGCCGGAGAAGGTGAATCAACTCAGGATCTGGTGTTTGGCGGTCATAATATCATTGCGGAAAATGGAACTATGTTAGCAGTTTCTGAACGTTTTGGACATCAGACGATCTATGCGGACCTGGATCTTTTACGGCTGAACAGCGAGCGGCGCAGAATGACCACTTACGGTCAGTTAACGCCAGAGCAGCTTGAAGCTTATCAGACAGTGCATTTCTTCCTTCAGCCGGAGACCTTTGAATTAAAGCGTTTCATCGATCCTTCTCCATTTGTTCCAAGTGATGAGCAGGAGAGAAACCGCAGGTGCGAGGAGATTTTATCCATTCAGGCGTGCGGACTGAAAAAACGTCTGGAACATACCCATGCTGGTCATGCGGTGATCGGTATCTCCGGTGGACTGGATTCTACATTGGCGCTTTTAGTGACAGCCCGGGCGTTTGATATGCTTGGGATTCCAAGAGGTCAGATCCATGCCGTGACCATGCCATGTTTCGGAACAACCGACCGGACCTATCATAATGCCTGTGTGATGACAGAAAAGCTAGGAGCATCGTTAATGGAAGTGGACATCCGCAATTCTGTGATGCAGCATTTCGCGGATATCGGACATGATCCGGCAGTTCATGATGTGACCTATGAGAACGGTCAGGCGAGAGAACGCACCCAGGTGTTAATGGATATTGCGAACCAGGTCGGAGGTCTGGTGATCGGTACGGGAGATATGTCTGAACTGGCTTTAGGCTGGGCAACCTATAATGGAGACCATATGTCCATGTATGGAGTGAATGTCTCTGTGCCGAAGACACTGGTACGGCATCTGGTCCGCTATTATGCGGATACCTGTAAGGAAGAAAAACTGCGGACGGTATTGCTGGATGTTTTAGATACTCCGGTGAGCCCGGAGCTGCTTCCGCCAGAGGATGGTGTGATTTCCCAGAAAACGGAGGATCTGGTAGGCCCGTATCAGCTTCATGACTTTTATTTATATTATGTGCTGCGGTTTGGTTATCATCCGGAGCGCATTTACTACCTGGCGTGCTACGCGTTCCGGGGACAGTATGACAAGGAGACCATCCTGAAATGGTTAAAAACATTTTACAGAAGATTCTTCTCCCAGCAGTTTAAACGCTCCTGTCTGCCAGATGGCCCGAAAGTGGGTTCGGTGGCAGTATCTCCACGCGGTGATTTAAGAATGCCAAGTGATGCGTGCAGCCGTGTCTGGATGGAAGAACTGGAGGCAATCAGATGATCAGCAGCACAAGCAACCAAAAGGTAAAACAGGCGGCAGCCCTGGCCAAAAAGGCAAAATACCGGACAGAAACCGGTCTGTTCGTAGTGGAAGGACCGAAGATGGCCGCAGAACTGCCAGATGACAGAATCCAGCAGGTCTACGTGACGGAGCATTTCCTGGAAGAAGAGAAGAAAAAGGCGGATCATGCGCTTTATCAGAAGTTAAAACAATTAAAATGTGTAGAGACTGTAACAGACGAAGTATTAAAGGCCATGTCTGACACCCAGACACCTCAGGGAATCCTGGCGCTGGCGAAACAGTATCATTATGGATTAAAGGATCTGTTGTCCCAGTCTGGTGCAGCGCATTTCATTGTTCTGGAGCGTTTGCAGGATCCGGGAAACCTGGGGACGATTCTTCGGGCTGGTGAAGCAGCAGGCATTACGGGCGTGATCATGGATTCCCAGACAGCGGATATTTATAATCCAAAGGTGATCCGTTCTACTATGGGCGCTGTGTTCCGTGTCCCATTTGTTTATGTGGAAGATTTGAAAGCAGCCCTTTTGCAGTTAAAGGATCATGGAGTTCACCTCTATGCAGCCCATTTAAAGGGTCAGAATTCCTACGATCAGGAAGATTATACGGAAAGCACCGGATTCCTCATCGGCAATGAGGCACAGGGCTTAAGCGATGAGATCGCGTCACTGGCAGATACCTATGTAAAAATTCCAATGGCAGGCAGCGTGGAATCCTTGAATGCAGCCATTGCCTCTTCCGTACTGATGTTCGAGGTGGCAAGGCAGAGGAGAAATCAGAAATAAATAGCGGAAGATTCGGTATCAGAGGGATCAGAAGCTGTGTTTACAGAAAGGGGGAGTATATATGGTATCGGTTTACTGGCTGATTGGTTTTGTGTTCTTAGTGATCATAGAGGCAGCCACTATGGCATTGACGACGATCTGGTTTGCTGGAGGCGCATTGGCGGCATTTCTCTTGTCCCTGTTTCACGTGTCATTAGAGATGCAGCTTCTTGGATTTGTGATCGTGTCATTTGTGCTTCTTATTTTTACCCGGCCATTTGCCCTGAAATGTTTGTCTGGACGGGTGACCAGAACGAATGCAGACAGTCTTATCGGCAGCGAGGTCCGGGTAACAGAAGAGGTCAACAACCAGAAGGGGACAGGGACTGTGCTGGCAGGTGGTCAGGAGTGGACTGCCAGAAGCCAGGATGAGGAAACCTGTTATCCACCGGATACCATGGTAGTGGTCCAGAGTATCCAGGGAGTTAAATTAATTGTCAGCAGACATAAGGAGGAAATGTAGTATGGGTTTATTAATTGGGTTATTGATTCTTGCTATTTTGGCGCTGATCATTTTATCAAGCTGTGTGAAGATCGTTCCGCAGGCTCAGGCTATGGTGGTAGAGCGGCTTGGCGCGTACCAGGGAACCTGGAATGTAGGTCTTCATGTGAAAGCACCATTTATTGACCGTGTGGCAAAACGTGTGATCTTAAAAGAGCAGGTAGTGGATTTCCCGCCACAGCCGGTGATCACCAAAGATAACGTTACCATGAAGATTGATACGGTCGTATTTTTCCAGATCACCGATCCAAAGCTTTATACTTATGGTGTGGAAAATCCGATCATGGCCATTGAGAATCTGACTGCAACGACTTTAAGGAATATCATCGGAGATCTGGAGCTGGATCAGACGTTAACCTCCAGAGAGACCATCAATACCAAGATGCGTGCTGCCCTGGATGTGGCAACAGATCCATGGGGAATTAAGGTGAACCGTGTAGAGTTAAAGAACATTATTCCGCCTGCTGCCATCCAGGATGCCATGGAGAAGCAGATGAAGGCAGAGCGTGAGCGCCGTGAAGCTATCTTAAAGGCAGAAGGTGAGAAGAAATCCACCATTCTGGTGGCAGAAGGTAAGAAACAGTCTGTGATCCTGGACGCAGAGGCTGATAAGCAGTCCGCGATCCTCCGCGCAGAGGCTGAGAAGGAGAAACGGATCAAAGAGGCAGAAGGCCAGGCAGAAGCGATCTTAAAGATCCAGCAGGCAACGGCAGATGGTATCCGTTTCATCAAAGAGGCTGGCGCAGACAATGCGGTGATCCAGTTAAAGAGCTTAGAGGCCTTTGCCAAGGCAGCTGACGGCAAAGCAACCAAGATCATCATCCCATCAGAAATCCAGGGACTGGCTGGTCTGGTAAAATCCGTTGCGGAAGTAGCAAAAGACGAAAAAACAGAGTAATTCTTAAGCATAACTTTTCTTTTGGAGGGGTGTTATCATGCGTTTTCAGCTTGATCTGACAAAAGAATACGGGATTGTACTGGAGGGCGGTGGTGCCAGAGGATCATATCAGATCGGTGCCTGGAAAGCCCTCCGGGAAGCCGGAATTAAGATCCGCGGAATCGCGGGTGCATCAGTGGGCGCCTTAAATGGCGCCCTTATCTGTATGGATGATCTTGAAAAAGCGGAAGAGATCTGGGAAAATATCCGATACTCCCAGGTAATCGATGTAGATGATGACGTGATCGAGACAGTGAAAAAACTGGATCTGAAATCTCTGGATCTGATGAAAGTGGCAGAGGATGCCAAGAAAATCTTAAAAGACAAAGGACTTGACATTACGCCGCTAAAAAACCTGATTGAATCCGTTGTTGATGAGGACAAAATCCGCAGCTCTGACCGAGAACTGTATCTGACTACCTATCTGTCACTGACCGGGAACTGCTGGTGCTAAATGCAAAGGATATTCCAGATGGGGAGATCGGAGATATGCTGCTCGCCAGCGCCTATTTCCCGGCGTTCCGCAATGACAAATTAGGTGGAAAACGGTATCTGGATGGCGGTGGCTGGAACAATGTGCCCATCAATATTCTCCTGGAGCATGATTATAAGGATATTCTGGTGATACGCATCTACGGTCTTGGCTATGACAGTGAGCGTACAACGGAAATCCCTGAGGATGTTCATGTGACTCACATTGCTCCCAGACAGGACTTGGGCGGAATTCTGGAGTTTGACCGGACCAGAGCCAGAAAAAATATGACACTGGGCTATTATGATGCCAAGAGGGTACTTTATGGATTGGAAGGGCGTTGGTATTATCTCTATGCGCCGGAGTCTGACGTTTACTATTTTGAACGGTTTCTTACGGAGATAGAAGAATTCACCCGTTGTGGATTGCTTCCGATGCCAGAACAGATTCCGGAGGAGTTATCCGGTTACCGGATCTACACAGAACAGGTATTTCCATTTTTGGCGCAGCGCATGAAACTGAAGAAAGACTGGACCTACAAGGAATTGTATCTTTCCTTTTTAGAGGACACCGCCCGCAGTTTCCGGATCAGCCGTTTCCATATTTACACCCCTGCAGAATTAAAACAGAAAATAAATGAAAAATATCTATTGCATATTTATTCATAGTATACTATAATTCTGTATAAAAATACAGTACAGTATAAATACGGAGGAAACGCTATGAATTTAAAAGGCAGAAATTTCTTAACATTAAAGGACTTTACACCAGAGGAGATCCAGTATCTGCTGGATTTATCTGCAGATTTAAAGGATAAAAAGAAAAAGGGCATTCCGGTTGATATCCACAAAGGGAAAAATGTGGCTCTGATCTTTGAAAAGACCAGCACCAGGACCCGTTGTGCCTTCGAGGTGGCGGCTCATGACCTTGGCATGGGAACCACTTATCTGGATCCAACTGGTTCCCAGATCGGCAAAAAAGAGAGCATTGCAGATACTGCAAGAGTTCTTGGACGGATGTATGAGGGCATCGAGTACCGTGGATATGGTCAGGCCATCGTAGAAGAACTGGCAAAATATGCAGGTGTTCCTGTATGGAATGGTTTGACCAACGAGTATCATCCGACTCAGATGTTGGCTGATCTTTTAACCATCAGGGAACATTTTGGAAAATTAAATGGAATTAAACTTGTATATATGGGCGATGCAAGATATAATATGGGTAATTCCCTGATGATCGCCTGCGCGAAGATGGGCCTTGATTTCACTGCCTGCGCGCCGGAGAAATATTTCCCGAACGCAGAACTGGTGGCGCAGTGCCAGGAATACGCAAAAGCATCTGGTTCCACCATCACTTTAACCGAGGATGTGATGGAAGGTACCAGAGACGCTGACGTGATCTATACCGATGTATGGGTATCTATGGGTGAGCCAGACAGTGTCTGGACCGAACGTATCCAGGATCTGACTCCATACAAAGTGACGAAAGCCGTAATGGAGAATGCAGGAGAGAAAGCGATCTTCTTACACTGCCTGCCATCTTTCCATGACTTAAAGACTAAGATCGGTAAGGAAATGAGCGAGCGTTTCGGCATCATCGACATGGAAGTAACTGATGAAGTATTTGAATCAACGCAGTCTAAGGTATTTGATGAGGCAGAGAACCGTATGCACACCATCAAAGCGGTTATGGCTGCGACATTAGGAGTGTAATTTTTCATGATTTATGGACAGGATAAGAAAAAAAGTCCCAGAAATGCGGCACTGATCCTGGATTGGATCCACATCGTGATCGGCTTTCTGGTGGTGCTTTTTGCTGTGATCGCGTTTTTGAATCCGGAGGACAACCGGATCTTATTTCCACTGATCTTTCTTCTGGCAGCGGTATTGAACCTGGTCAATGGAGTTTACCAGTACCGACAGAGTGGAAGAGATAAAAAGAAAAAGGCTGGAGCTGTGATTCCGTTTGTGATCGCTGGTTTTTTGCTGATCGTGACGGTAATCAGTGCCATCAGTATCTGGAGGTAAAACGTGAAAGCAGAGATTATCCGATTATTAAAATCCTGTGATGGATATCTGTCCGGTCAGGAGTTATGTGAGAAGTTAAATGTATCCAGAACCGCAGTCTGGAAGGTGATCAACCAGCTGCGGGAAGAAGGATATGAGATTGAGGCGGTGCGGAATAAGGGTTACCGACTGGTAGAAAGCGCCGATGTGATGACGGCCGCGGAGCTGGAAAGCTGCATGGGCGATCAGCAGCTGGGACTTCCAGTGAAATACTATGACAAGATCGACTCCACCAATAATCAGGTGCGCCGTCTGGCCGAGGAAGGTGCAGAGGAAGGACTTCTGGTCGTGGCAGAATGTCAGGAGGCAGGAAAAGGCCGCCGTGGAAGAGTATGGAAGTCTCCTGCAGGAAGCGGTATCTGGATGAGCTTCCTGTTAAAGCCCCAGGTGGGACCGGAGCACGCATCCATGCTGACCCTGGTAGCCGCCATGGCAGTAGCCTCCGGAATTCAGGATATCACAGGCATGGAGACTAAGATTAAGTGGCCAAACGACCTGGTGCTTTCCGGTAAAAAGATCTGTGGTATCCTGACAGAGATGAGTACCGATCTGGATTCCATCCGCTATATCATCGTTGGAATCGGAATCAACGTTAACACCCCTGATTTCCCGGAGGACATTGCCGCAACAGCTACGTCCCTCTATCTGGAATCTGGTAAATCATGGAAGCGCAGCGAACTGATCGCTGCCATCATGAAACGGATGGAACAATATTACGAGATCTTTTTAAAAACAGCCGATCTGTCCGGTCTGAAAGAAGAATACGAAAGTAAATTAGCCAACCTTGGCCGTCAGGTCAAAGTATTAGCACCCAAACAGGAATACTGTGGTATCTGTCGTGGAATTACTGAAGGCGGGGAACTCCTGGTAGAACGGGAAGGTGGAAGCATTTCCCAGGTGATGTCAGGAGAGGTATCTGTCCGGGGAATTTATGGATATGTATAAATGAATAAATTGGAAAGACCGGCGTTAGAATTTGTATATTTTTAACGTCGGTTTTTAAACCTTATGTCACCTTTGTTTTTTAATATGATTGCATGGAATTTCATGTGTTGCGTATAATCTTAACAGGTGATATAATATGAATAGGAAATCTGGACTATGCACGAATAATGAAACAAAGGAGGTTGAGCAAATGGCTGTTTTAGCGAAACCGGTTAATGTTGTACCAGTAATAAAAGAAAAAGATTCTAAAATATTCATCAAACACTTTAATGACAGTAAAGTATCAACCGAATTTTTGGAATCTTGCAAGAAAGCAGGTAAGTTATTTGGCACACGCAAATAATAAGTCACATGACCATATTGATGTATTTAATCCTGATGTGAAAACGCTTAGAGATTCATATCAGGATTTTCTTTTTAAAATTAAGCAGTTTGACGCGGGAAATGGCTATCAAAATTTTAACGAATTTATTTCGGACGAAGCAATCGATTACGCAGATGATGGTAATGGTGTAACTTATGTTGTCTGGAATATTTTAAAGGACAAGAACGGACATGAAATTGATCGCGACATTGTGTCGTTCTATACACTTGCGGTTACATCAATCCCGTATATTGATCGAATTCGTTTGGATGAGGAAGAAGCAAAAGCTACTGGTGAAATCTATGATAAACAAAACTGTGCCGTATCTGCAATTGAGATTAAGATGTTTGCAGTAAATCAAAAATATCAGAATACATTTTTTGAATATGGCGATGAAGATTTACCAGTATCTGTATGGGTGCTACGTAGTATTATTGATTATATTGAAAACTTATCAAAAACGATTGTTGGTGTAAAAGCAGCTTTGAGAGTATGAGAAAATCTCTGTAAATAAGATTCTTCTATGATAATTAAGAGCGATAAGCTTGTGAATCGGGCTTGTCGTTCTTGTTTTATATATAACAGTTGCTTACGG
>QUFC01000020.1 GCA_003478355.1 Lachnospiraceae bacterium AM48-27BH | reverse complement strand
CCGGCATCGCATGATTCTCACAGACCAGCTTCGGCTTTCCCTTCACTTCCCCCTTTTTCCACAAACTGAGACGTGTTTGATAGGAGGACACTGCTCCAAGTGCGTGTTGAATCGCTGCTCTTCTCAGATAAGATGGCATCTTAGGAAAATGACGGTCAAACGGAAATCTGGCATGATTCTTTTTTGTCTCATGTACCAGACGCTCCGCTTCATTAAATCGTTTTTGTGGATTCCTGATTTCTGAAAGTTCTTCCCAGGTCTCTGCATACACTGGAATCAGATAGGAAACTGCTTTCCGGAAAATATCCAGCGTAGCGCGGAGCGGTATATTCTTTTTTTTAATTTCTACTCCATAGCTGGATACAATCTGCATAAAGTTCCCTACTTTCTTTTTTCCCTCTCTTTTTGTCCCTCCACATAGACCATTATCTGATCCCTGCTTCGGTCACTTACGGTAACTGCACAATACGATAAATTCCACAGATGCCTCCGCAAGCTCATACATCATCTTTTTGCATTCTGCGTCTATCCCATTCTTCAGAAGCTGTTTTCGATAGTTCGTACACCAGACAAGATGGTACTGCAAAGAATAGAGATACCATCTAGCATATGAAAGTGCTTTTTCTTTAATCGTAAATATATCTTTTTCTATATTTATATGATACCATATATTTCTATATATAGCAAACACCAGTTCTGTATTATGATAAAAAATTTGGCACACCTAACTCATCACTAAAGTAACAAGAATGCGGTGTGCCGTTTTTCAACAAGTCAATCCATCAGAAAACAACTCCCCTATACAATCATATTTACCCGGATCCAGTCAAAATCCGCTGCCTTTCTCTCCCCACTGGTATCCTGACAACAGATAGCCACAAAGGCCCCAGTAAACATACCATGGCCAGTCTGGTCAAAGTAGTCATCAGAAAGAATGGTGGCATCTAGCGGTTCTCCAATCTCTCTGTAATTTTCACCATCCAGTGCATATGAAAACTGAGCGGTTTCTTTCCTGGTTGTCAGTTTCAGCCATACAGGACCTTTCTCTGGAATCGACACGCCCATTCCAATGGGATAACTGCCTTTTCCAAGATCATTTTTTATGATGGAAAGAATCCGGCCAAACTGATCGTCCCAGGTAATGTGAAGATAGTAGTAGCACTGAGTATTATAGTAATAGGCCAATCCAGCCATCTGCTTAAAGTTTTCCGGCTGGAATTCTACTTTTGTCTCCGCTTCCATATAGAAGCTTTGCTGACGGCAGCCAAGAAGGGATTGAGTAAAATGAGAATTCAGGGATTCTGCGCCATACAGTCTTAACCAGCCTGGACGGTCTGTTAGAGATGCACGGTCATCCAATGGAATTCGCAGTGACTGCAGATGCAGACTCCAGGTATCACCATCGAAATCCTCATAAAACCATGGCCCACTCATGTCGATCTCCTTCGCTTCTACACCGTCTCTGACTTTTCCTTCTTCTGTATTGTTTTTTTGATTTCCTGCCATCGGTGCTGCCACTTCCATCTGAGGCAGGCATGTTCCATCTTCCAATACAGGCCAGTCTTCAACCCACTTTACCTTCTGGATTGCAGTCTCTCTGCCCAAAATACATCTCCGCTCCTGCCCTACAGGACGGCTGCACAAATGGGCCAGATACCACTGGTGATCCGGTGTTTCCACCAAACTTCCATGTCCAGCTTTCTGAAGTTCATGGGTTGGGAAATACCGGCTGGTCAACATAGGCGTATTGGGAGCCACCTCATAAGGACCATCTATATTCCGGCTTCTTGCTACAGTCACTGCATGGTGATAGCCAGTACCACCTTCCGCAGTCATCAGATAATAGTAACCGTCTTTCCAATACAAATGTGGTCCTTCTGTAACGCCCAGATGCGACCCCTTAAAAATCACCTTTTTCGGCCCAACTAATTTCCGCTCTGCCTCCGAATACTCCTGAAGCACAATTCCCGCGAATTTCGATGCAGAATAAGAACGATGATCCATCACCATATTCACTAAATATTTTCTGCCATCCCGATCATGAAATAGGGACGGATCAAAGCCACTGGAATTTAAGTAGATTGGCTCTGACCACGGCCCATGGATGTCCTCCGCTGTCACCAGATAATTATGGGTATCCTTAAAACTTCCAATGAAAGATTTTACATCTGTATAGATCAGATAGAAACGGCCCTTATCATAAGACAGACACGGTGCCCAGACACCACAGGAATCTTCTTCTCCGATCATATTTAACTGGCTGACACGGGTTAAGGGATATCCCAACAAATCCCAATGAACCAGATCTTTTGAATGATTGATCTGTACCCCCGGAAACCATTCAAACGTTGATGTTGCAATATAATAGTCGTCTTCCACCCGCAGAATCGAAGGATCTGGATGAAATCCTGACAAAACCGGATTCTGGATCATCCTGTTTGAAAAACCTGCCTGCATATTCCACACCTCCTTATCATCTAAAGCTTGAACATTCATTTTCCCATACGATCCCTATGTAGTTATCCATTGACTTTTTCAATACCATATTTTTCAAGAATCCGGTCTATCTTTTCCAGATCATCTATTGTCGGTGCTACAAATGGGAAGGAAGCCTTGCTGCTCACCTCCAGCCCTCTTCTGCCGATCGCTGCCTTAATATATGGTACAAATGGCGTGCCGACCTGATAAATTTCCATCAATCCATTGATCTTCATCTGTACTTCTCTTGCTGCAGCCAGATCCTCTCTCCGGAACGCCTCTACCCAGGCATGGCAGACTTCCGGAACCAGGTTGGAAAGCCTCCAATACAGCCATTGCCACCAGAAAGCACGTTATGGGCAAAATTATCATCAAATCCAGCATATACCTCAAAATACGGAAATTCTTTCTTTACTGTCTTTACCAGTTCCAGGGTATGGGAAACCCCGGCCTGTGTATCTTTATATCCTTTGATATTTTTGTGTTTTCTCAGAAGATTTAATGTAGTCGGAACCGGGATTGTATATCCGGTCCGATCCGGGAAATTATAAAGATACAACTCCTGATCAGCCAGCTGACTGGCGATGTGATCATAATAATTCTCGATGCTTGCCGCACTTAATGGAAAATAATATGGCGGCAGGATGATACAGGCATCTGCGCCTTCTCTGTGGGCGAATTTAGACAACTCTATGATCTCCTCTGTCACCATGCTGGTCGTTCCAACGATCATCTTTACACGTCCTGCGATATGCTTTACTGCACAGCGGATCAGCTTCTTTTTTTCCTCCATCGGCATTGAAAAGAACTCACCGATACTTCCCAGTATTAAAATTCCATCCACACCACCCTGGATCAAAAAGTCAAAATGCCGTTCCATTGCCTCAAGATCCACAGTTCCATCTGCTTTAAAAATCGTTACGGAAGGTGTTATATATTTGCAATCCATCTGTCAATCCCCCTGTATTTTTTAATAACCTGCGCCCTTCATCGCTGACTCCGCATGATCGGTATAGCGTTTTAAAACTCCTTTATACGGCTTTTTCACCAGCGGTTGAGTCTTTTTGCGTTCCTCAAGCCCTTTTTGAACCTCCTCCGGAGACAATGGCGTTCCACAAAGCCTACGATATTGATTGTTTTCTCATAAACATCATATGCAATGATATCTCCGGTCTCCACATAGGCGATCGGCCCGCCTACCGCTGCCTCCGGTGACACATGTCCGATCGCCGCTCCTCTGGTCGCACCGGAAAATCTTCCATCTGTAATCAAAGAAACCTTGCCATTTAATTTGTGATCGCAGACAATGGCCTCTGTTGTCATCAGCATCTCCGGCATTCCACTGCCCCTCGGCCCCTCGTAGCGGATGATCATGATCTCTCCAGGATTGATCCGTCCTTCCACTACAGCGTCATGGGCATCCTCTTCACAGTTAAATACGACCGCCTTTCCCTGATGCTTTCTCATGGATTCTTCACATGCGGAATATTTGACTACTGCTCCCTCCGGCGCCAGATTGCCCTTAAGCACCGCGATCGAGCCCATTTCCTTCGTTGTCTCAACAGGAGTGATCACATCCTCGCGCTCTAAGCCGTAATTGTGCAGGTAGCCGATGTTCCGTTCAAAGAATCCATCTCTCTGGATCTCCTCCAGATTCTCTCCTAATGTTTTTCCGGTCACGGTCAGCACATCCAGATCCAGATGATCCTTTAGCATGATCTGCACCATCGGGATACCTCCGGCAAACCAGAAGCTCTCTGTCAGATGTTTTCCACTCGGATTCACATTGCCGATGTGCGGGATCTTCCGATTGATCTCATTAAATAATTCCGGATCCAGCTCGATCCCCAGCTCCTTGGCGATTGCCGGAAGATGGATCAATGCATTGGTGGAGCCTCCGATCGCACTGTGCACCACAATCGCATTGCGAAATGCCTCTTTTGTCATGATCATAGAAGGAGTAATCCCCGCCTTCGCAAGACGTACCACCTGTTTTCCGGCTTTTCTGGAGTACTCAGTCAGATCTCTCATGGTCGCCGGAACCAGGGCATTGCCCGGAAGTGCCATGCCAAGGGCTTCTGCCATACACTGCATGGTACTTGCCGTTCCAAGGAAGGTACATGCTCCGACTGATGGACAGCCTGTCAGTTTATAATTGCGGATCTCCTCCGGTGTGATCTCATTTTTCCGCTTCTGTCTCAAAGAAATATCACCTGCAACCAGTGAGGTCGTCTGGTTCGGACCTGGTCTCATGCTTCCACCTGGGATAAAGATCGTCGGGATATTGATCCTTGCTGCAGCCTTTAGATGTGCTGGAATCGATTTATCACAGGAAGAACTCATCACCATTCCATCCCACGGAACAAAACCGGCATGGATCTCCAGCATATCGCAGATCACTTCCCTGGATGCCAGAACCATGTTCATGCCGTCATGCCCCTGAGCACAACCGTCGCAGATATCCGTCACATGAAACTGTGCCGGAAATGCCCCCTCCTCAAATACGCCATAGACTGCCTGTCTGCTGACAGCATCCAGATGGGCGCTGCCCGGATGACTGTCCCCGTATACATCCTCCACCAGGATCTGGAGCTTTCCAATGTCATCCTCCACCCATCCAGTTCCAAGCTGCAGCGCATCAAACTGTGCCCAAAGCTGTCTTTCCTTCTCGCTTTTCTGTCTCATATTTTCTCCTCCATATGGAAAAAGGGAGCGCAAAAAACGTTCATGCGTTTTTTACGCTCCCCCCTCTTTTCATTCGTTTTTCTCATTAACCCTTCAGACCGGATGTGCTGATTCCTTCTACCAGATATTTCTGTAAGCAGAAGAACATGATCATCGCCGGCATGATCGACAATGTTGCCATGGCGAACATTGCACCATAATCAGAAGAGGAACCTGGATCACAGAACAGCTTCAGCGCCAGGCTGACCGGATATTTGGCTGACTCATTGATATAAAGCAGGGCTGACAGGAAATCATCCCATCTCCACATAAAGGAGAAGATCGTGGATGTGATCAGCGCCGGTGTGATCAGCGGAAGCACGATGCGGAAGAAGATGCTGTAATAAGAACAGCCATCGATCTTCGCCGCCTCATCCAGCTCCCTCGGGATACCATCGATAAAGTTGCTGATCTGATATACGAAAAAGCCCTGGATCGCAAAGAAATATGGGATGATCAGTGGTTTGTAGGAACCAACCCAGCCTAACTTCTGATACCACAGATACTGAGGGATCATCAGCACCTGTGCTGGAAGCATCATAGATAACAGCATTGCTACGAACAGGACTCTTCTTCCGAAGAATTTACATCTGGAAAGACCAAACGCAACCAGGGAAGAGGAGATCAATGTTCCCATTGTAGCTACGATCGAAATAAACAGGGAATTCTTGAAAAATGTCGCAAATGTGATCTTTGCGAAGCCTTTCCATCCGTTTACATAGTTTTCGAATACAAATTGTGTCGGGATCAGCTGGCCTGCCGTCGTAAAGATCGTACTGGTCGGCTTGAAGGAACTCATGATCATCCATACCAATGGGTAGATCATGACAAGGCCCAGGCCACAAACCAACACATGATAGATTATTTTTCCAATCAGACGTTTTTTCTTCATGTTCTACAGACCTCCATCGTATACCCACAGTTTTTTGGTTGCAAAGAGAACCAGTGTCACCAGACCAATGATCATCAGCATCACCCACGCCATCGCCGCGCCATAGCCGGTGTTGTAGAATTCAAAGGACTGCTGATACATATAAACCGTATAGAACAGGGTGGAATTCATCGGAGCGCCTCCCGTGATGATGAAGCACTGGGTGAATGCCAGGAAACCATTGATCATCTGCATTACCAGGTTGAAGAAGATCGTTGGTGTCAGTAACGGAAGTGTGATCCTCCAGAAGCTATGCCATCCATTGGCGCCATCGATACTTGCCGCCTCGTAAAGGGAGGTCGGGATCTGTTTCAGAGAGGATAAGAAGATCAACATGGAAGAACCAAACTGCCATACAGCCAGGATGATCAGCATCCAGATCGCAGTCTTGGTGTTGCCAAGCCATGCGAAGCTGGTCTTAATGCCAATGGCGTTTAACAGGGTATTGATCACACCGTTGGTCGCCCAGATTCTCTTCCACAGAACGGCTACTGCTACAGAGCCGCCGATGATCGATGGAAGATAGTAAGCTGCACGGTAAAAACCGGTTGCCTTCGTTGTCTTTAAAAGCAGCATGGCAACGATCAGTGCAAAGATCAGACGGAGTGGAACAGATACAAGGGCAAAATAGAAGGTGACCTGAATGCTCTTGCGCCACACCTCATCATCCGTAAACATCTTGATATAGTTCTTTGCCCCTGAAAATACTGCCGGAGTTAAAATATTATAATCACAGAATGAATAGTACAGGGATATTCCCATTGGAACGATCATGAACATCAAAAAGCCAATGATAAATGGAGAGCAGAATACCACTCCGGCTACGCTTTCCTTTCCCATGAACTGTTTAAAGGTCAGGTTTTTCTTACCCTTCATACAGCAACCTCCTCTAATTTTAAGTGAAAACCGGGAGCAGAAGAACTCTTCTGCTCCCCATAAATGACTGATTATTTGGTAGACATGATCTTGTTAGCCTCGGTCCAGAACTGGCTTGCTGCTGTTGGAGCATCAAGCTCTCCATAGCATACCTTCTCAACGGTACGGTTCAGCAGGTCATAAACCTCGCTTGCGCCGTCTGGCTGTGGAGGGTTGATCGGGGAAGAGTTTGGTGTTACGACATCATTGATGAAAGCAACTACCTTCTGGTCAACTTCGCTTAACTGAGGAGCAACTTCCTCTGCAATATTAGCCGGAGCCGGAACACCTCTCTCACCTAAGAGGATGTTGTTTGCTTCTGAGGAGTTGATCAGCCAGTTTAACAGCTTGACAGCTTCCTCTGGATTCTTTGCGTCAGAACCAACAGAGAAGAACTGGCTGGATTTTAAATAACCGGATTTCTTAGGATCTGGAGCCGGCCATGTGGTGATGCCGATCTCGGTTCCCTCTGGAGCTGCCTTCTGCATTGCAGATAACTGGTTGGAGTTGTAGAACTCACACCAGGACTGGGTATCTGGTGTCTGGCCATATACCATAGGAGTCTGCTCTACAGAACCAACCGTAATCTCTGCGAATACACTAGGATCAAGCATCCAGCCTTCAGAAAGACCTGTGGTATACATCTCAAAGAATGGAGTCCAGGAGGTCTCATCGCCGTTCATGCACTTGTCACCGAATGGAACGATGTCATAAGATCTCATGAAATACTCACTCCAGGACTGTGCGATACCGTAAGCGATATCGGTCTTCACACCGGTCTTCTCGTAAACTTCTTTACACAGCGCATAGAACTCGTCCATGGTCATGTTGTCTTTTACGGTGATTCCCGCGCCATCCAGTAATGTCTTATTATAAAGAAGTGCCGGAGAGTTGATACCTGCTGCGATCGCATATACACTATCACCAACAGAACCAGATGCGATAGTGTTCTCAGAGATCTGGGAAACATCCAGTGTTCCATCATCAATATATGGTTTTAAATCAACCAACAGATTGCTGCTTGCGTACTGGTTCAGATACATGTAGTCCATCTGTACAACATCTGGCATTGCATGTCCTGCTGCGGAAGTTGCCAGCTTGTTCCAGTAATCACTCCACTCTGCGAACTGTCCGTCAACGGTTACCCCATTAGTCTCGGAATACAGATCCAGGGCAGCCTGTGTTCTCTCGTTACGAACCTGATTGCCCCACCAGAACATGGTCATCGCTACATCACCTGCAGGAGCCGCTGCTGCTGCGGTTGTCTCCCCTGCTGCCGCTGCAGTTGTCCCTGCTGGAGCTGCTGCTGCGGTTGTCTCTTTCGCTGTGTTCCCACCGCCACAGCCAGCCAGTGACGCTGCTGCCATGGTACATGCCATTAACAATGCAATTTTCTTCTTCATAAAATACCTTCCTCCTTTTTATGAATTGCCTTATCAAGTGTCTTTATTATATAGCATATTAGACAAAACGTAAATTTTAAAAACCGTCTTTTTTGTTCAAAAAGGCGACTATATTTCTTTTCCTATTCATTTTTGTATAAATAGTCATTGTTTTTATATGTCATTCTGTATATAATTTTATATATCATCAGGTGTTACGGAGGTATTTGCACGCATCATGAACGAAAAACAGATTTTTAAAAAATATCTTGCTCGTTATCTTTTAATCATATTGATTGTTGTTTTCTGCTGTATCCCATTTGGAGCAGTCACCTACCGATATATTCGCGATTATACGATTTCCAGTAATCTAAACCAGTTAGAGGAGAATGTAAAAGAAATAGACAGCCAGGTTGGGAAAATGCATATGATTGTCACCATGATGGGGGAAGATTCCAATCTGCTGGATTTAAAACGAGTCAATGGTCCGCTTCCTGGCAAACGTTTTCTCTATATGAAATATATGCGAGACCGTCTTTTTGAAATCCATACCATTTACGATTTCTCTTCCATGTCCTTTCTCTTATTTACCAACAATCCAGTTTTTGTCTCTGCCAGCCAGGTCGATGACAGTTTCTACGACTATTATGGAAAATTTTTGAAATGCACTGACATGGATGCGGACGCTTTCCGCAATATGATTTTTCAAGCCCCCGTCTCAAGTCCCTATGTTGGCGTTTCTGATCTTACTTATTATGGTTCTCAAAAAGAGGTACATTTAGATCAAGCTCTCCTTTACATTGAATCCGTTGAATCAAAAACCGGTAGCATGGAGAAAAATGCCTACATGACATTTATCATTGATGGGCAAAAAATTCTCTCGACCCTTCTTCCAGAAGAATGTCGATCCGCAGCACTTTTACAGGTTCAGGATCATGCGGGAACCATTGTTTTTTCCAGTGGCGAAAACGCTACGGAATTATTACAAACCAAACTGGCTTCTGGCGGCACTTTAAATAATGGTCAATACCAGTTTCTTACTTACAAAGGAAAAGAAAGTGGATTAACCTTTACTGTTGGATATCCTATGGATGGTGTCCATACACAGCTCACCTATATGATTACACTGATTCTCCTGTACTTAGCTGTCGGATGCTTCACTGCTTTTCTCTTTACGATCGGATGGACCTGGCACTGCTTTAAGCCCTTCCGCAGAGTTTTATCCGAAATTGCTCAATACCAGCCTGCACCAGAAAAGCCAATCAACGAATACGACTATATTCGTGATTCCATCTTAAAATTAGTGTCCGCCAAAGACGAAATGGAAATGAAAATGCTTCTTGCTGATACACAAAAACAGGCAATTCTGTTGGAACGCATTTTCATGAAAGGATTTTCAGGAGAAGATGCCAAACAACAGTTCTGTGAAAAATATTCTCTCAATCCAGACGATAATTATTATATGGTAGAATTTCGTTCAGAAGGCGGTGATGCATCTGGAAGACAACGGAGAGTATTTGAAATCGTAGAAGCCCTCCAAAATGGCTATCAGGGAAATTTTCTTGCCGTTTATCCTGGTCCTGACAAATCTTATGCGATATTAACTGTGCCTGCAGATATGGACGATGACACTTTAAAACAAAATCTTACTTACCTCGCTGAAGACACATGCAATGACCAGGTAACCATGATCATTGGCATCAGCAAACGGCAGAATCAGCTGGAAAAAATTCATACAGCCTGTACTCAGGCCAGACATACTGTCCGGGCCTATCGCCACCGCCAGACAAATTGTGTTGAATTTTACCAGGAAAGCTATGATATAAAAAATTCCAGTTTTCACTCTGATACCCTGAGAAAACTGTATGATCTGCTGTTAAGTGGCAACGAACCAACATTAAGAGAATTGTTTGCTGAAATTCAAAAGGAATCTCAGGCACAACCAGAACTTTATGAATTCCGTAAAACAGAAATTTATTACAGTTTCCTATTTACCATTCATTCTGTGTGCCAGCAATTAAAGCTGCCAATTCTCGCCCCGGAAACAGAGCAGGATCTAAATGATATGTCCTTGGAACAATGTCTGAATAAGCTTCTTAATATCTGCTCTGTGATCTGTCAAAAAGCGGATATAAAACGAGATCAGAAAAAAGAAGATTTGAAACAGCAGATTCTTCTCTATATGGAGCAAAATTTCAACAGAGCCGAATTAAACGCTGTCATGGCTTCTGAAGAACTCGGTATTTCCGAAAAATATTTGTATATGCTTCTCAAAGAACAAACTGGACGAACTTTTTCCAATTACCTGGAAGATCTGCGAATGATTTTCGCGATCAAATGTTTGGAAGAAACGGATCTAAGTAATGAAAAAATTGCTCAGGAATCCGGTTTTGGTTCTACAAACAGCTTCTATCGCATATTCAAAAAACAGACCGGTGTTTCTCCCAGCATTTACAGAAAGAATAGAAAATCTTAAAAAAGCGCGTAAAACTGTGTATTTTTTCATAGTTTTGCGCGTTTTTTCATGAAAATGGGATACTTTTCCCTAAATGGGATATCAAAAAATCCAGATTTGTTAGTATTTTTTTAACTTGAATGTATACACCACATTTTTTATCCATTATGATGAACTCATCAAAAGTTTTCACTTGAAAACATAGGAAGGAGAAAATTTATATGAAAAAGAACACTTGGAAAAGATCTGCTGCACTGGCATTAATTGGAACCATGGCAATCGGCAGTCTCTATGGATGTGGAAATAAATCCACCACTTCAGACCCCACACAAGCAACCACAGGAAATAGTACCGACGGAACTAGCTCCGACGGAAAAGAAAAGTTAGTCATTGCACTTCAAACTTATAGTTTTATTACCGATTATGATAATAACTACTTAACAAAATTATTAGAAGACAAGTTAGGAATTGATATTGAATTTTATCTTTTATCTGCAGACAGTTCTGAGGCAACTACCCAGCTTTCTTTGATGGTATCTGCTGGGGAACAGATGCCTGATATCATTTGTACAAACGGTGCCTTATCCACAGAAGCAATCCTGGATTATGGAAGCAAAGGTGTTTTGATTCCTCTTGGCGATATGCTGAACAATCCAGAAATTGCCCCAAACTTTAATTCAGTTGTTTCCGAAGAAGACCGTAACATTATGTTGGAAGGTTCCACAAGTGCAGACGGCAATATCTATTCCATGACACAATACGAACCACAGGCATGGAACATGACTCCATATCGTTTATACATTAACCAGACCTGGTTAGACAAATTAGGCTTAAATGTTCCAACCACAACGGATGAATACAAAGAAGTATTAAAGGCATTTGCAACCCAGGATCCAAACGGCAATGGTCAGGCGGATGAAATTCCTGCCTACGGCTTTACCGCGGGTACTTATGGAGAAAACATTACCATTCCGCTTATGAATTCCTTCATTTATTATCCCGGAACAAAATCCTCAAAAGTTGTTTTGACACTGGATGATTCTGGTGAAAAAGTCATTGCACCGTTTGTTCAGGATCAGTGGCGGGAAGGTCTGGAATACATGAAGGGGTTATGTCAGGAAGGTCTTCTCCCTGAGTCCGTCTTCACAGATGATAAAACACAGTTTATGTCTGTATTAAATAATGAAGAAGTCAATCTGATCGGATCCGTTTCCACCGGTTCCTTATCCAGATGGAATGATTATGACAACAATGCCAACGGACAGGATTTCGTCATGATGGCTCCTTTAAAAGGACCGGAAGGCATTGCCTACTCCCCATTTAATCAGACAAAACCTCAGCCTATCTGGTTTGTAACCTCTTCTTGTCAGAATCCAGAACTGGCTGTAACCCTTGGCGATCTGTTCTATGATCCAGAAATTTCCATCATCACCCGTTATGGAGAAAAAGATGTGGACTGGACAACAGATTCTGAAAAATTAAGTGATTCATCCCTTTCCAACGCCTATATCGAAGCTGGTTTAAATGATGAAAAGAGTGTTCTTGTCCTAAATGATATCTGGGGGCAGAATAACGCAACTTTCTGGAGAGATATCAATCCTCGCTATTTTACGATCAAACAGGATCAGGGTGTCGTACAGAACAAAGCATATGATCCAAATGTAAAATCTATGCAGTTCTATGCTGACAACTATGCATACAACTATAATTCTCATCCTGACAAATTGCTTCCTTCTAAACTGAACTATACCAATGAAGAAGTAACCGAACAGTCTGAAATTACCGTAAACGTAGCAACCTATGTAAGCCAGAGCATGGCTCAGTTTATTACCGGTGCCCGCCCATTAGACGATCGTGAATGGGAATCTTATAAGAGTGAATTAGATACCATTGGTCTGCAGACCTGGTTAGAGAATGCCCAGGCCGCTTATGACAGAATGAAATAAGATTAATGGAAGGATAATTATATGAAAAAAAAGATTTTGGCGAGGTGGCAGCTTTATTTGCTGCTCCTCCTCCCACTGCTTTATATTATCATATTCGCATATATCCCGATGGGCGGGCTCGTCATTGCCTTTAAACAATACGATTTCCGTAAAGGGATCTTAAACAGTCCATGGGTCGGATTAAAGCATTTTAAGGATTTTTTCAAATCCTATAAATTTGTTATAGTCTTAAAAAATACCTTAACACTGTCTCTGTACAGCCTGGCCATATCCTTTCCTCTCCCGATCCTGTTTGCTCTTCTGTTAAATTCCATGCGAAATCAGAAATATGCAAAAGTGATCCAGACGGTAACTTATATTCCACATTTCTTCTCTACTGTCATCATGGTCGGACTCCTGACTCAGATTTTAAGTAACCGTACCGGTATTTATGGAACTTTATATACCATGTTAACCGGTCAGAATGGTCCTAACATCTTAGCCAGCGGTCCCGCTTTCAAACATATCTATGTATGGTCTGGTGTATGGCAGAATATGGGATACAGTGCCATCATTTATATTGCTGCATTATCTGGAGTTGACACATCTCTTCATGAAGCCGCTGAAATTGATGGTGCCAGCCGTCTTCAGAGAATGTGGTACATTGACCTTCCTACCATTCTTCCTACAGCAACGATCATGTTGATTCTGGCTGTCGGGCGATTGATGAATGTCGGTTATGAAAAAGTGCTTCTGATGCAAAATGACTTAAACTTAAATTACAGTGAAATCATTTCTACCTATGTTTATAAAGTCGGCCTTGCAAGCGGAATTACGAACTTTTCTCTGTCCGCAGCAATCAGTATGTTTAATTCGGTGATTAACTTTATTCTTCTACTATCAGTGAATAAGATCACGAAAAAATTAAGCGGTTCTGGAATCTTCTAGGCTAATGCAGAAAGGAACAAAAAATGAAACAAATGGAACTAACAACTACAAAAAGAAAGGTAAAAATCAGCACTGGCGATCAGATGTTTTATCTAATTTCTGGTCTCATTCTGACTGCCATCTTTTTACTAATCTTATATCCATGCATTTTCGTGGTATCTGCATCCTTTTCATCCGGTACTGCTGTACAGTCAGGTAAAGTCATCTTATGGCCTGTCGATATCAGCTTTGTAGGATATGATACGGTTTTCCACAATGTCAACATTTGGAAAGGTTTTATAAACTCCTTATTCTACACATTTGCCGGAACCATCATCAACGTCACACTGACCATGCTGGCTGCCTATCCATTGTCCCGGAAAGACCTTGTAGGCCGTGACAAACTGATGCTGTTTTTTACCTTTACGATGTTTTTTAACGGTGGCATTATCACTAATTATATTTTGGTATCCAAATTGGGATTGATCGATACCCGCTGGTCCATGCTCTTACCTGGTGCCATGAGTATCTATAATATGATCATTGCAAGAACCTTTTTACAGAATAGTATTCCAAATGAATTGCTGGAAGCAGCAGAATTAGACGGCTGCACCGATATCCAGTACCTCTTTCAAGTCGTTTTACCTTTATCGAAAGCAGTTTTAGCTGTTTTGGTATTATTTTACGGTGTGGCTCACTGGAATACTTATTTCAATGCCATGATCTATTTAAGAAACCGGGAGTTATTTCCTTTAACTCTATTCTTAAAAGAGATCCTGATTTCTGGTCAAATTGATCCTTCTACCGTATCTGACCCAGAGTTAGCAGAGAAAGTCTCCCAATTAGCTGGTGTCATCAAATACTCCTTAATTGTTGTCAGTATGGTACCGGTTATGATCGTTTATCCGTTTGTCCAGAAATACTTTGTTAAGGGTGTAACGATCGGTGCAGTAAAAGGTTAACATTTACCGTCATAGAAAGGAATTTATCAACATGGAAGAAAATGCTTCCTTAAAAAAGGAATTAGAACAAAAACTTCTGGCTATGTTGAATCCGTTGAAAGCCCGCTTTTCAGAAGAAAAAGCGGGTCTTCCTTTAGGTGGATTTGCAGCTGGATATGGAATGAAAATCGCAGAAATGGAAGGTGCTTTGCGTCTCTTATGGGGATTAACCCCTTACTGGGCCGGTGGCGGTACTCAGGCAGAAGACTGGAAAGACCATTATCTAAACTGTATCCGACATGGAACAGCCCCAGATCATCCCGCTTATTGGGGTGATATTCACGATCGGGATCAAAAAATCGTGGAAATGGCAGCACTATCTTTTCAACTCATGGAAACACCCGATATTATCTGGAACCGAATGACTGCCAAAGAACAAGATCACCTGGCTTCCTGGCTATATCAGGCAAATACAGCGATTGTCCCTGATAACAACTGGCATTTCTTCGTCGTTCTTGTCAATCTGGCTTTAAAAAAACTTGGAAAGCCTTATTCCAAAGAACGCATCCAGCAGGGAATTGATCGCTACGAATCGTTTTATCTGGATCACGGCTGGTACGGAGATGGCAAACGACCTCAAAAAGATTACTACGTGTCTTTCGGAATTCATTTTTATTGCCTGCTCTATGTACATTTTATGGAACAGGAAGATCCCGAACGCTGCCAGAAATATCAGAACCGGGCAATCGAATTTCTAGAAACTTTCCGCTATTGGTTTGATGATCAAGGCCGTGCACTGGCATATGGAAGATCTATGACTTACCGTTTTGCACAAGCAGCCTTTCTCAGTGCCTGTATTAGTGTTTTAGGAGACCATTGTCCACGACGCGGAGAACTAAAATATCTGCTGCGTCATCACATAGAACACTGGCTGGCACAGCCGATCTTTGATAATGGCGGTGTCCTAACTGTCGGATATCACTATCCGAATCTTCTGATGTCCGAAGGTTATAACTCTCCCGGCTCTCCCTACTGGGCGTTTAAAACTTTTCTCCCACTGCTTCTTCCTGATAGTGATCCATTTTGGAACGAATCAGAAAGGAAACCGCAATGGGAACCTGTGATGACCATCCCTGAATGTAATATGGTGATTACCCATGAAGCCGGACATTCTATGGCTCTGACTGCCGGGCAATATCCAACCGTTGTACAAACCCATTCCGCTGCCAAATATGCCAAATTTGCTTATTCCACAGTTTTTGGATTTTCCATTCCGCGAAGCTCCCAAAGGCTTAATGAGGCAGTGCCTGACAATATGCTGGCTTTCGAAATTCATGGTGCCTGGTTTGTGCGAAAACAATGTTCCAGTTATCAAATTCAGGATGGAAAGATTTCCTGTACCTGGAGTCCGTTAGACGGCATTACCGTAGAAACAGAGCTGATGCCGACAGAACATGGTTATCTTGGAAATCACCGGATTCAAACCGTCCTTTCCTGCAATATCTGTCTTTGTGGTTTTTCTTATCCTGCCACTGCCGCTCTGGTGCTTCAGGAAGACCACGCCCAATCACAAGTGAGCGATAAAAATGGCTATAGCCAGATTGTCGTGAATTTAAGCAGTCAGAACCAGTCTCTTGAAACTCAAGGAGTCATCATTCACGCTGCACCTAACACCAATCTGATGTATCCACTAACCAAAATTCCTGGCGTAAAGGCAACATTGAATCCTGGAATCTATGAAATTCATTCTAATATCACTGGATTTATGAAACCAGGAAAACTCATTACCGGAAAAGGAGATTGCTATGAACTTGAACCAGCAACAAACAGCCTATCTATCTGATACTTACAACCGCATGGAACAAAAATTCCGTGCAGAATGTCATCGGATGAATGGCAGAATTCCTTATATTTCTATTGACGGAGCTTATCCGACATGGGACGAATCCATGATCAACTGGTGGACCAATGGATTCTGGGGTGGTATTATGTGGCAATTATATCATGCAGAAAATAACTCTGATTATATGTCAGAAGCCAGCTGCCTGGAAGAACATCTGGAAAAAGCATTTGAACATTTTGACCTTCTGGATCATGATGTAGGTTTCTTATGGCTCCACACAGCCGTTGCCCACTATCGCCTCACCGGTGACCCCACTGCCCGCCAACGAGGTCTTCGTGCTGCAGCGGTACTTGCTTCCCGCTACTGTCCAGCTGGCGAATATATACGAGCCTGGAACCGTCCTGGTTTAAGTCAGATGATCATTGATTGCGTCATGAATCTTCCACTTTTATTCTGGGCTGCTTCCGAAGGTGCCGGAGACCATTACCGTCAAATTGCGATTCATCACCTGGATCGTGTGCTCACTCATATTATCAGAGAAGATGGTTCTTGCAATCATATTGTAGAATTCGATGAAGCAACCGGAGAAGTACTAAACATTCCAGGCGGACAAGGTTATGGAGAAAATTCTTCCTGGTCCCGCGGACAATCATGGGCTATTTATGGACTCGCCCTTGCATACCGTTATACCAAGAAAACCTCTTATCTAAATGCAGCCAAAACGGTAGCACATTATTTTCTTGCCAACATTGCCCTTACCGACTATGTATCACTCATTGATTTTCGGGCACCTGCAGATCCTGTTTATTATGACACGACCGCTTCTGCATGTGCTGCATGCGGACTCTTAGAAATTGCTGAATGGGTTGATGAACTGGAACGGCCACTTTACGAAAAATCCGCCTGGAAAGTCTATGAAAAATTAACCCATGATTTCTCAGACTGGAATCCGGATCGAGATGGTATTCTTCAATATGGTTCCGCTAAATATCACCGAGCCGAAGATCGACAAGTGCCAATCATTTATGGAGATTATTTCTTATTAGAAGCTTCTTTAAGATTGCAGAACAAAGCGTTCCTAATCTGGTAAATCAGCCTTGTTCTCAAAAACGCCGTCTATTAAAAAAACGGCGTTTTTGTTCATTTTACATCTTTTTCATAAGAAAAGATTGAGTTTATTTGCCATTATATATATAATTTATAAATAATGATACCGCAAAGGAATTTTTTCTCTATGAAACAATTTATATGCAACATGCCCTTAAAACATAAAATCCAGGCCATCGTGCTGCTCTGTATCGCATTATTATCAACAGCAGCTCTGACAGGTCTTCACTTCGTCACTACTGCTTACGACAGCGTACTCTATAAAACAGCAGCCTCCGCTCTGTCTTCCTCGGCCCTGAAGGTGCAAAACAACTTAAACAACCTAAACAGCATGGCGGATTTATTTCTTTCCGACAACAACATCCAAAACTATCTGGGAATTATGAAGGATACCCAAAATCCCCAGGAAGCGAACCTGGCGTACCGCCATGTCTACTACTCCCTCGGTGAGTATTGCACAAACTTCCGCAAAGACCATATCCGCTACATGAATCTGTATCAGGGTACGGTGTCGATCCATACTCATGTTCCTGCTGGAAGTGCAGTACTCCCTGCCCCCATCGAGCAGGATCTGTGCGAACGTGCAAAAAAAGCCGATGGCGCTACGATCTGGGTCACAGATTATGCAGAAGATTATGGACTGTTTATGCTCAAAGAGATCCGCAGAGCTGAATACCTGCGGCTGGATACCCTCGGTATCCTTTTGGTCTGTGTCGATCTCAATGGTCTGGTCACCGAGAGCTCATCACCCGGCTTTCTCCAACAACAGGCACAATATCTTCTATATGATAACAGCCTGCTCATGTACCATTCCCCACAGATTGCGGAGAAGGCTTTAAAACAGTACCAGACACTGTTTCCCGGTCACTATAATTCTCTGCGCATTGGCAATGAAAACTCTTTTTATGTGAAGGGCCAGATCCCTGGCTTTGACTGGAATTACGTCTGTCTGATCCCATTTGACAACATCCGTTCTTCCTTAAATACCAGCATCCGGCTGGTGATCACCATCCTCATCCTGTCGGTGATCCTGTCATTTACCCTGTCTTCCTGGCTGATCGACTCCATCACCCGCCATTTTGACCGTCTTCTTATGAAGATCCGGCGATTCGGTGACGGACAAAAGGAGCCTTTGGATAATGACTATGATTACGAAAACCGCAAAGACGAGCTTG
This sequence comes from Lachnospiraceae bacterium AM48-27BH, assembly GCA_003478355.1. GTDB lineage: Bacteria > Bacillota > Clostridia > Lachnospirales > Lachnospiraceae > UBA3402. The sequence goes on along the minus strand of QUFC01000020.1, from coordinate 42,153 downwards.
GAATCCTCCATCGTCAGTTTGACCATATGGTCAACGAGGTCAACCAGCTGATCCAGACCAATTACTTAAATGAGATCCTGATCAAAGAGGCACAGTTTAAGGCTCTGGAAAACCAGATGAACCCTCATTTTCTATATAATACTCTGGAATCCATCAACTGGAGGGCCAAAATTCTGGGCGCAAAGGACATTTCCGCCATGGCAGAGGCCCTGGGAAGTCTTCTGCGGATCACCCTGGATCACCGTTCCAAGCAGGTTCCCCTGCAAAAAGAGCTGGAGCTGATCCAATATTACATCACCATCCAGAAATACCGTTTTGAGGATCGCCTGAATTTCCAGACAGATATCCCGCAAAACCTGTTAAGCTGTTACGTTTTAAAGCTGACCTTACAGCCTCTGGTGGAAAATGCCATCCGCTATGGCCTGGAAGAAAATACAGAAGGCTGTCTGATCTCCATTTCTGCAGAACCTTGTCCGGAAAAGGATCAATTGATCATCTATGTAAAAAATGACGGCTCTGCCTTCGAGGATGACCTTCTTTCCAAGCTGGAAAACCGGCAGATCGAGCCTCACGGCTTTGGTATCGGCCTTTTAAATATCCAGAAACGAATGCAGCTCACCTATGGGGAAGCCTATGGGCTGACCCTCTATAATGAAGAAGAGCTGGCTGTGGCAAAGCTGGTATATCCATTAAAACCGGTAATTCTGTCACCAGATGCGGAAGCATCTCTGACCGTCTGACAGGGCCGCAGCACCTAGAAAGGAGTTTTCATGTTAAAACTAATCATTGCGGATGATGAACGGATCATCCGAGAATCTATCTCAAAAATGATCGACTGGAACAGTCTGGGAATCGAGCTGATCGGCTTGTGCAGCGATGGGATCGAAGCCTATAACATGATCCTGGATGAATGTCCGGACATTGTGCTGACAGATATCCGCATGCCGGGACTGTCTGGGCTGGAACTGATCGAGAAAATCTCCCAGACAGACTTAAATATCCAGTTTATCCTATTATCCGGATTCGGAGAATTTGAATACGCCAAGCAGGCTATGCGGTTCCGGGTACACCACTATCTGTTAAAACCCTGTAACGAAGACCAGATCATCGAAAGTATACAGGATGTGATCAAAGAACATTTCCACCAGAAGGCATTTCAGGATATGCAGGAACGACAGAAAAATCTGGTCACCAACCTGCATTACAACCTATTATCAAATATCATTCATGAACGGATCTTTCTGCAGGACGGAGATGGTCCTTCCTGGGATTCCTACTCCGGATACATGGATTTTTCCAATACCGGCTACGAACTGTGTTTTTTCTATTATGTAGAAGAAAACCAGCGTAATCCGGCATTGAACCTGATCTACCAATACATGCGGCAAGAAGCCCCAGGTATTCCTCTTTACAGCATCTATGTAAAAAATACCCTGCTTCTGTTTTTCGAAAGCCATCAGGTGTCCTATGACCGCATGGACTCCTATTTCCGTTCCTTGGGCTCCGATGTAGCCCCGGCACTGGAATACCGCAGACTTTCGTTTTCCAATCTGTCCTCCCTGCTGGAACAGCTGATCAGCAAGATCCGCCGCTACGGAACCATCTATTTTATGAATGGTTTACAGCCGGTTCCTATCTGCAACTACCGGGGACTGATCTCGAAAATGGAGCAGCTTACTTCATATCTTCCTGACGAATCCGTAGAAATGCAGAAAACCCATCTGCAGGAGATCCAGGGACTTCTGGATGGGATCACCAACCTTGATTTTCTTCGTCAGACCGGATCACGCACGGTGATCAAGCTGACCTCCAACGGAAAGCGCACTTCTTCCACAGATGCCACGGAATTCCTGCTGGAATTAAACCAGCAGACAGAGTTGGAGACCCTGCGGGCTATGATCATGAAACAATTAACTGCCATGCTGGAACAACAGGCGGCCAATGGTTCCCAGAATACCAGCCCTCTGGTCAATAGCATCACCCAGTATGTGGAAGAACATCTGGATGATCCGAACCTGACTTTAAAATGGATCGCAGAAAATTATCTCTTTATGAATGTGGATTACGTCAGCAAACGTTTTATCAAAGAAACCGGACAGAAATTCTCTGCTTACCTTACGACCCTTAGGATTCAGAAAGCGAAGCAGTTATTGACCGATGGCCATTCAGAACAGATCCAATGGGTAGCCCAGCAGGTGGGCTGCGGCAACAATCCACAGTATTTCAGCCAGATTTTTAAAAAAAGCACGGGGCTGACACCCAGCGCCTATGCAAAAAAATTAAATGGAGGGGAATAACATGACAAACGAACAATTATTACCAATCATTCACAAGGTAATGGACAAGCTGATGAACCTGGGAGGTGCGGATTATGACAGCGACAAAAACACTTCCAAAGAACAATCCGACCAGGGCCTGATCGCCAGAGATTTCGGTATTGAGGAATGGGACTGGCCCCAGGGTGTAGGTTTATACGGCCTGTATAAGCTTCAGAATTTCTACGGAGATAACCGGTATCTGGACTTCTTTGAAAACTGGATCCAGAATAACTTAAAAAAGGGTCTGCCAAGCCGCAACATCAACACCACCACACCTTATCTGATGATCTGTAACCTGTTAAACGCCCTTGGCAAACCGGAATACGAGAAAATGTGCTTAGACCAGGCAGAATGGCTGATGCATGACCTGCCAAAAACCAGGGATCATGGCTTCCAGCATGTGACGACTGCCATCGGTGACCGCAACGGCATCAAGTTAAATGACGGCGAGATCTGGGCAGATACCTTATTTATGACAGTCCTGTTCTTAAATAAAATGGGACATCTCTACAACCGCAAAGACTGGATCGAGGAATCCACCAGACAGGTGCTGGTACATATTAAATATCTTTATGACAAACATACCGGACTTCTGTACCACGGCTGGAGCTTCCCGGAGAATTCCAACTTTGGCGGTATCTTCTGGTGCAGGGGCAATTCCTGGTTCACTTATGGAATTCTGGAATATCTGGATGTGGCAAAGGATACCCTGGATCCAGGCGTTTACAACTATATCGTAGATACCTTTAAGGCACAGGTAGAGACCTTAAGAAGATTACAGGCTCCAGATGGACTGTGGCATACGGTTCTGACTGACCCGACCAGTTATGAGGAAACTTCAGGTTCTGCAGCGATCACAGCTGGTATTTTAAAGGCGCTGAAACTGGGTATTCTGGATGAATCTTATGCAGCATGTGCAGAAAAAGCTGTTGCAGGGCTTTGTGCACAAGTAGATGAGGATGGAACTGTATTAAATGTTTCCGCCGGCACCGGAATGGGATATGACGCAGATCATTATAAGAATATTGTGATCCGGCCGATGGCTTATGGACAGTCATTAACTTTGATCGCCCTGTGTGAGGCATTAAAATAACTGAGAGGTATAAAAAGAGCGTGTGAAAAATGATTTTTCATTTTTCACACGCTCTTTTTTATCTTACCATATTACAGGCTCTCAATGATCTTCACTAAGGAGTCATGTGCCAGAGTGAAGGCTTCTTCTCCACCTAATTTCTTTTTCTGGGAAGCATTCATCTCTAATGCAGCAAAACCGGCAAAGTCAGCCAGATGTGGCTCTAAGGATAAGTATCCCTGATAGCCTGCGGCTTTGAATTTCGCCAGGATCTCAGCTACGTGACCGTCTCCGGTTCCCGGAGGTACAACGCTGGCGTCATCCCATCTGGCATCTTTGATGTGGATATACTCCACGTATGGCTTCATCATCTCATAAGCTTCTAAGGTGTCCTGCTTGCACTGTACAAAATTCGCAAAGTCAAATACAGCCTTGAAGTGATCACAGTAGAAGTTCTTCTGGATCTCTAAGCAACGGGAAGCTACATCGCCATAGATGTCTTTCTCATTCTCGTGAAGAAGGATGATATCGTTGGCTTTTGCATAGTCTACAAATTTGCCAAGACGGTTCATCACCTCATCCTTGTATGGGCTGTAGTCCTCGCAGCCCTCTGGCATGAAGAAGCTGAACATACGGATATATTTTGCTTCCATCAGATGTGCCAGATCTACAGTATGTTTGTATAATTCCATATGAGGCTCGAAATCATCGGTGATTTTGATCTTACCGATCGGAGAGCCAACGGAAGAAAGAGCAAAGCCCTCTGCATCCAGTCTTTTCTTAATCTCTTTGGCTTCTTCCAGTGTATACTCCACCAGACCTTTGCCATTCACGCCGCGCATCTCGATATGGTTCATGCCCAGCTTTTTCAGTACACGGATCTGCTCGTCCAGGCTTGGATCGATCTCATCTGCAAAACCGCTTAAAACAATGTTATCCCACATAAGAATAGAATCCCCTTTCTATGTATGCCTGAACTTATACGCTCTGCTTGGAACCATAAGAGTTCACGGTATCCAGAACTAACTCTTTTACATGCTCTTTCTTCTTGGAGTTTGCACGACGCTTATTCAGCTCCTCTAAGAACAGATCTTCATCAAATGGAAGCTCCACTGCATGTCCTAACCAGCTGGATAAATGCATTGCGTTGGAAAGAGTCAAGCCGTTGATACCCTCTTCTCCCTCTGCTACTAATGGAGTTCCGTGAAGGATTCTGCCGGCAAATGCTCTTAATACACCTACATGCTGCTCATTTAATCCGTCAGTCTCTACTTCTTTTACATGGCAAGGTGGCTTATCAAATCCGCCTTTGGCTGTCTTGCAGAACTCACGCTCGCTGACTTCCAGCTCATGAAGAGTCAGAACGTTATTCTCACATACCAGTTTGCCTTTCTCTAAGGTGATCTCAAAACGGTTGGTACCTGGAGCGTCTGCAGTAGAGGTGATAAATACACCGGTTGCTCCGTTCGGATACTCTAAGTATGCAGTTACATCATCCTCAACCTCGATGTCATGCCATTTGCCCTCGTGGCAGAATGCCTGTACCTTAGATGGCATGCCGCAGATCCACTGGATCAGGTCCAGGTTGTGTGGGCACTGGTTTAACAGAACACCGCCGCCTTCGCCTTCCCAGGTAGCTCTCCAGTCACCGGAATCATAATAGGACTGGGTACGATACCAGTCTGTGATGATCCAGTTTACTCTCTTGATGGCACCTAAATCGCCGCTGGTTACTAACTCATGCATCTTACGGTATACACAGTTGGTTCTCTGGTTGAACATCATGGCAAATACACGGTTGGTCTTCTTTGCCACTTCATTCATCTCACGAACCTGTTTGGTATAAACACCTGCAGGTTTCTCACACATCACATGCAGATTATGCTGAAGTGCGTCAATACTCAGCTCCGGATGCTGATAATGTGGAACAGCGATCAGAACTGCATCACATACATCCTCTGCTGCGATCAGATCTTTTCCTTCTTCAAAAATCTTTACGTTCTCTGGAAGATTCTCTTTGCACCACTGGCGGCGGCTTTCCTTGCGGTCTGCCACAGCAGTAATCTCAATCTCAGGTACCTTTCCGTCCATCAGATTCTTTGCATGGCCAGAACCCATGTTACCCATACCAATAATACCAAGTCTTACCTTTTCCATGAAAAACCCCTCCTATTGCATTTTAGATAACTCTATTATATACTTATTTATAGTCCATATGTTTGCATAAATTGATAAAAAACATGCGTAGATTGTCTAGTTTAGGAGGCACTATGAATTCTCATACCAATAAAAGCCGGGAGTACCATTATGATTATTCCAATCAGCCCTTCAGCTGTGACATGATGACCAGTCCGGCCGCCGGAAATACGGAATTTCACATGCATAACCGCTTTGAACTCTACTATCTGTTAGACGGCTATGTCCAGTATTTTGTGGAAAATGTCTGTTACAACATGACTCCGGGAAGCCTGATCTTATTTTCTTCCAATGAAATCCATAAGGCCATCAACACCACCAATACGCCCTTCAGCCGGATCGTGATCCACGTAAGCCCGGATTTCATCAAACAATACTGCACCTCCCGTACCAACCTGCTGACCTGTTTTCACCGGAAGCCCGGAGAAGGCAATCTGGTCTCCTTATCTGATGCGGACCGGGCGCATTTTCTGGAACTGGCCCACTCCTTAAAAAATGCCATAAACGGGACCGAACACTACGGCAATGATATTCTGGCCACAGCCCTGGTGCTGCAGCTTCTGGTATTGATCAATGAAGCCTGGAACCGCACAGCGCCGAAAACCATCCTGCCCTCTCCTCACCGCACACAGGCCATCATGAATTATATTGACAGTCACCTGACCGAATCCCTGACTCTGGATTCCATTTCCAGTGCACTTTCCCTGGATAAATATTATCTGAGCCATCTGTTTAAGTCAGAAACGGAAAGCACCATATTCCAGTATGTGCTGGTCAAACGGGTGGCTCTTGCCAAAACCTTATTATCCCAGGATCACACGGTCTCTGAGGTATGCCATCTGTCCGGGTTTAATGACTATTCCAACTTTATCCGGTCCTTCAAACAGACCACCGGATACACCCCGGGACAATTTAAAAAGATCTTGAATAACCATTCTCTTTCCGGTATTTTAACGGAGTGACACCGGTGTATTTCTTAAATACCCGTTCATAATAGGTCAAATTTTCAAATCCCAGCAGGTCAGAAACTTCTGTAATGGAACAGTCGCTGTGCAAAAGCAGCTGCTGGGATTTTTTGATGCGGCTGACATTTTTGTACTCATTGACCGTGAAGCTGGTCACCTCCCGGAAAATCCGGCTTAAATAGGATTTGCTGATGTAAAAACGTTTCGCCAGTTCCTCTAAGGATTCGCTGGTCTCCGGATGTCTGCCCAGATAATCCGCTACCTGATTGACTTTCTGGTGTTTCCAGATCGTAGAAGCTCGACCTTTTTCTAATCTGGCAGATGCCCCACTATCCTTTTTCTGCTCTTCCTGAGTCAGAGTTCTTCCTTCTATCCGGTTTTCTCCATGTCCTGTTCCTACCAGATTCCATGTACCATTCTGCATCGGCTGCTCTGTGATCTGTGGACAGCGGGTTACTTCTAATAATAATCTGGCCAGCTGCAGCTTTACTGCCGTCAGCCACCCTTTTTGCTTCTGTGCCATTTCCCGTTCCATAGACGCAAATAATTCCAGGATCACCGGTTGTTTATCCTCGGGAATATGCAGGATCTCCGCATCCTGCCCATACACCGTCTCCATGTTCTCAAGTCCACAGGCTTTCAACACTCCGTCCATAAATGCCCTGTCAATCTGCAGCAGAATCCGGTTATGGTAAGACTCTCCGGCTATACTGGTCTTATGGATCAGATTAGGTTTGATCAGCACCACATCCCCGGCTTTCACCAGATAGGTCTGACGTTCTATGAAATAATACCGCTGTCCTTCTGTCAGATAATAAAGCTCATACGTCTCATGAAGGTGTCTGGACACCATGGAATATTCATGGTCACGGATCACCTGATCTATCTCCAGCCCGTCTATGATATGTTTATATAATGTCCGCTCCATCTTCTCTCTATCCTTTCCTGATCATCCACCAGTAAAAATCTTGCATTTTGTAGCCAATAATACGAAAATTGAAGTTTTGTAACCAATTTTATAAGAATATTATACTCGTTTATAGTATGATAAGTCCATAAGAAATTCGGAATTGATTCATAACACCAAATTTTATAAGGAGGGTTTTCTAATGAAATACGCAGACAACAAAATAACAGATCTTAACATTGCTTACATCGGCGGCGGCTCCAGAGGCTGGGCATGGACCTTTATGACTGACCTGTCCATGGATGACTCTTTAAGCGGAACCATCCGTCTTTACGATATTGACGAGGAAGCAGCAAAACACAATGAGATCATCGGCAATCACTTAACTGAGCGTCCTGATACCATTGGCAAATGGAACTACACCACCTGCAAGACCATCGGCGATGCACTGACCGGTGCAGATTTCGTTGTGATCTCCATTCTTCCTGGTACCTTTGATGAGATGGAGTCCGACGTACATCTTCCAGAGCGTTTAGGCATCTATCAGTCTGTTGGCGACACCGCAGGTCCTGGCGGAATCATCCGTTCTCTGCGTACACTCCCAATGTTCGTAGACATTGCTAATGCGATCAAGGAGTACTGCCCGAAGGCATGGGTCATCAACTACACCAACCCAATGACCCTGTGCGTGAAGGTTCTGTACCATACCTTCCCGGAGATCAAGGCATTTGGCTGCTGCCATGAGGTATTCGGTACTCAGAAGGTATTGAAGGGAATCTGCGAAGAGGTCACTGGAATCAAGGATATCGACCGCCGGGATATCATGGTCAATGTTCTGGGTATCAACCACTTCACCTGGTTCGATCAGGCCTCCTATAAAGGACTGGATCTGTTCCCAATCTATCGGGACTATATTGATAAACATTTTGAAGAGGGCTACAATGAGCCAGATAGAAACTGGGCAAACAGCACCTTTGCCTGCGCTCATCGTGTAAAATTTGATCTGTTCCGCCGCTACGGTCTGATCGCAGCTGCCGGTGACCGTCACCTGGCTGAGTTTATGCCTGGCAACGAATACTTAAATGATCCTGAGACCGTAAAGAGCTGGAAATTCGGCCTGACCACCGTTGCATGGAGAAAGAATGACTTAAAAGAGCGTCTGGCTAAGAGTGCCCGTCTGGTAAGCGGCGAGCAGGAAATCGAATTAAAACCATCCGGAGAAGAGGGTATCCTGCTGATCAAGTCCCTGTGCGGCCTTGACCGTGTTGTCAGCAATGTCAACATTCCAAACACCAACCTTCAGATCCCGAATCTGCCAGCAAGTGCAGTCGTAGAGACCAACGCTGTATTCAGCCGTGATTCTATCAAACCACTGATCGCCGGTAATCTGCCAGAAGGCGTCTTAAACCTGGTAAAACCGCACGTAGAAAACCACGAGTACACCTTACAGGCTGCTCTCACCTGCGACCGCGAACTGGTATACAAGGCATTCTTAAACGATCCACTGGTAAAAGGCCACAATCCATCTGTTGAGGATGTGAAGAAGCTGGCTGACGATATGATTGAAAATACCATGAAATATCTGCCAGAGGGATGGAGAAAATAACCCACAATCATATTATAAACTCCTAAAGAAAATGGCTGTCCAGACGATCTGGACAGCCATTTTTTCTTTTCTATCGAACAATTAAAGCATCGCTACGCCCTTACAATATGTCTGGCAGACATCATAGTTATCTTCCAGCACAACAAGATCTGCATCGTATCCTGCTGCCAGACGGCCTTTGTGGTCATCAACTCTTAAGCATCTGGCCGGATTGATGGTGCAGGCATTTAACGCAGCGTCAAACGGCACCAGTGCCTCTTCAACCAGCAGCCGCAGTCCGCGGTTGATATGCAGGGTACTTCCGGCGATAGTGTCGGTTCCCTTCAGGTATGCCAGGCCATTGTCCCGGATCTCGATCGGATGACCGCCAAGCTCGTACTCACCGCCCGAAGGACAGTGTTTTGCTCGAAGGGAATCGCTGATCATGATGCTGTAATCCCGTCCCTTTGCCGCAAAGAAATCGTTAAGTGCTGCAAGGTGGGAGTGGCATCCGTCGCAGATTACCTCACCGTAGATATCTCTGACGCGGAGGGCCGTACCCACAAGACCAGGCTTGCGATGATGGAATGGAGTCATGCCGTTAAACACATGAGTCATGGATGTAGCGCCGTTGGCGATGCCCATCATCGCCTGCTCATAGGTTGCGGAAGAATGACCCATGCTGACCACCACGCCTGTTTCCTTGCAGTATCTGGTCAGGGCAAACTCCGGGTCATGCTCCGGTGCCAATGTGATATAGCGAATCAGCCATTGGCCGCTTTCTGGTACATCTGGAACTGCTCCACAGACGGTACGGCGATCGCTTCCGGCGGCTGCGCTCCCTTGTACTCCATATCCAGATATGGTCCCTCAAAATGAATACCTAAGATCTCTGCACCCTCGTAGCCCTCTCTGACTACCTCTGCCACATTGGCTACTGCAGCAGTCAGAACGTCCGGCATCTGGGTAACTGTCGTTGGAAGAATCGCAGTAACACCTTCCTCCGGAATCCGTTTCATCCAGTTTCGTAAACCATCTTTTTCGGCATCATTGGTGTCAAATCCATAGGCACCATGGGTATGGACATCGATAAATCCCGGAACAATCCGTTTCGTTCCGTAGTCCACATCCGCCTTTACCGTTCCATACGGATAGATCTGCACGATCTTTCCGTCCTCAACCTTCAGCGCTGCCTCCAGAAACTGCCCGCTGATCCATACACGCCTGCTCTGAATCACCATACCCCAAATACCTCCTATAAAATTATCTACCCTTGGAACCTGCCACTTCCATACGGATATTTTTACCTTTGATTTTTGCATTCTTCATAGCTTTTAATACGGACTCTGCATTCTCCTCCGGAACCTCAACAAACGTATATTTGTCATACATATCAATACTTCCGACCATACGTCCCGGAATGCCGGACTCGCCTGCGATCGCACCTAAAATATCGCCTGGGCGGACATTCTGGTTCTTTCCAATGTTGATAAACAAACGGGCCATACCGTTACCGTTTCTCTCATCTCTTCCACCCCGGCTTCCGCGACCCCCATCACGTCTGCCGTTGTTTCTTCCACCACGACCGCGATTATCACGGCCATAACGATCCAACTCATCCAGAGATGGTGCCAGATGACCGCTCTCTGCGATATCTTCATTTTCCTCACCCATGGCAATTTTTAATAATGCAGCTGCCACATCCATGGCTGTGTAATCCTCTTCCACCAGCTTCTGCTCGATCACCTGGATCATCTTCGTCAGATCAACATTATTGATGGTCTCTTTTACCTGATCCATGATCTTCTCTGCCTTGATCTCCGTGATATCATCCAGAGACGGGATTGCCTGCGGAATGATACGGGTCTTGCAGTAACGCTGGATATCACGAAGCTTATATACCTCACGACCTACTACAAAGCTGAATGCAATGCCATCTCTGCCTGCACGTCCGGTACGGCCGATACGATGTACATAATACTCGTCATCCTGTGGAATATCGTAATTAAATACTGCCTCCACATCGTCTACGTCAATACCTCTGGCTGCCACATCCGTTGCTACCAGGATCTCCGTGGCTCCGTTACGGAAGCTGTTCATAACACGGTCTCTCTGCTCCTGCTTTAAGTCTCCATGAAGACCCTCTGCAAAATAACCGCGTCCCTGGAGCTCCTGTACCAGCTCATCCACCTGCTTCTTGGTGTTGCAAAATGCCACAGACAGCTTCGGTGCGTACATATCCAGAAGACGGCACATAACCTCTACCTTTGTCTTTGGCTTTACTTCATAATAATACTGAGTTACCTTCGGCACTGTCAATTCTTTTTTGACAACTTTTACATTTACCGGATCATTCTGGAATTTGCGGGCAATTTCCTGGATAGCCGGAGGCATGGTTGCAGAGAACATAACCGTCTGGCGCTCCTCTGGAAGCTGACTTAAGATGGTCTCCATATCCTCTAAGAATCCCATATTCAGCATCTCGTCCGCCTCATCCATGATCACGGTGTGTACATGATCACAACGGATGGTTTTCCGGCGCATATGGTCCATGACACGGCCCGGTGTACCGATGACGATCTGGGTACCATCCTTTAAGCCACGGATCTGTCTTACGATGTCCTGTCCTCCGTAGATTGGAAGAACCTTGATTCCGTGCATATATTTCGCCAGTCTGCGGATCTCCTCAGCCACCTGGATCGCCAGCTCTCTGGTCGGACACAGGGCGATTGCCTGAAGCTTCTTGCTGTCCGGATCAATCTTCTGTAACAGCGGAATACCAAAAGCTGCGGTCTTACCGGTACCGGTCTGTGCCTGTCCAATGATATCCAGTCCCTCTAACTGTACCGGAATCGCCTGTGCCTGAATCGGAGAAGCCGCCTCAAATCCCATATCGGTGACTGCGCGGACAATTCTCTCATCTAACTGTAACTCATCAAATCTTACTGCTTCCATTAATTTCTTAATTCCTTTCTATTCCCCTGAAGTCGGGGGTGCCGTTTCTACTTGTTCACTCTTATTTATATCGATTACCCGCGTAAACGAAATGAAACACGCTTTGCAGGCTTCACTCATTATCACGGTATTGGCCAGGATCTCGTGTATACACAAATTTGGCTCATTACTTGCGCAAAAAAAGATGATTCAAGATTGTCTCGAATCATCTCGCTTCTATCCCAAATATAATATATCAGAGGAAATTTTTCCTGTCAAGAACTGTTTCAAAAACAATCCACCAGAGAAAAATTACACAGTTTTATACTCACTTATGGCTTAATTTCCGCACCAGCTTTTCATGCATCACCACCATCAGTGCCAGTACTCCAAACAGATACACCGGAAGCAGCGCCAGAGAAATATGGGCAGCAACCAGTCCGAAAATCGGCGGCATAATACAGCTTCCCACATAAGCGCATGCCATCTGGATCCCAATGATCGCCTGGGAACGTTTCGGTCCAAAATGCTCTGGAGTGGAATGGATCACGCATGGATAGATCGGCGCACATCCCAGCCCGATGATGATAAAGCCTGCCAACGAAGCCATTTCTCCAAGGGGCAGAACCATGATCAGAATTCCCGCTGCGATAATTCCCTGTCCCAGACGGATCATCTGGACATCATTAAGCTTCATGGTAATAAATCCGCTGATTCCACGTCCAGCAGTAATGCCTATGTAGAACAGGCTGGCAAATTTCGCTGCCAGTTCCATCGGAATATGCTTATACAAAGTCAGATAGCTGCTGGCCCACAGTCCGGTGGTCTGTTCCACGGCACAATAGCAGAAGAAACAGAACAGAATCTCCTTGACTCCCGGAATCCGCACTGCATTCCACAGAGAAATAGCCTCTGCCTCTTTTTCTCCAGCTTCACCGACTGCCACCGGGCGTTTCTTCCACAACGGCAGACTGAACACCAGAACCATGGTCAACGCCACCTGCAATATGCCGATGACCCGGTAACCCATATTCCAGCTTTCTCCCCTGGTCAGCACATATCCCATGATATAAGGCCCAAGGGATGCCCCCAGTCCCCACATACAATGGAGCCAGCTCATATGACGGCTCTCATAATGAAGCGCTACATAGTTATTCAAAGAAGCATCCACGCTTCCGGCGCCAAGACCATAAGGGATCGCCCACAGACACAGCGCCACAAAAGAATGGCTGATGGAAAATCCAAACAATGCCACTGCTGTCATCGCCACGCTGACAGCGGTTACCTTTCCGGTTCCTAATTTTCTGGTCAGCCGGTCACTCTGCAGACTGGAAATGATGGTTCCCACGGAAATGATCATGGAAATGACTCCTGCATAGGAAACCGGAACCTGAAATTCCTGATGAATGGACGGCCAGGCGGCACCTAAAAGAGCATCTGGCAGACCAAGACTGATAAATGATAAGTAAATAATGATCAATAGTAGCTGAAACATACAAAAAAACTCCTGCAATAATCTCTAGTCTATCTTTTTACGTTCAGCACAACCGTGACGCAGACCTACCGAACGGTTCCCTCAAAGGTTCCCTTTGGAGACAGCCCCATATTGGCTCCATAAGTACCGTAAATCTGGTCAAAGGTTCCCGCCGGTGCCAGGGCCATATAACAGGCTCCATCTCCGTAAGCGCCATAAAGCTTCAGGATCTCTGCCATCTTTTCCTCTTCAATGGCAACACAGCCAGAGGACGAAGTCTCCCAGGACACCGCACAATGCAGAAATAATGCAGAACCCTGTCCTAAAATCCCCTGGGTATTGAATCCCGCATCAATAACATAGTCATAATAACCCTTATATTTTTCCTCGCCAACCCGCTCACCGGCCTGCCTGCCAGATGAATCCTTCTCCAGAGTGTTGCTGATATCGCTCCAGACATAGCTGCTGTCCACTTTCACGTAATTGGACGGGAAACCCGCCTGTGCATCTTTCAGACCAAAGGGCGTATTCATGCAGAACACACCAATAGGCGTAGTCTTATCGCCAGAATGACGGTGATTGCTCATACCGTTGGCTCCCAGATAGCCGTCAGAGGTCACTTTCAGCTTCCACACACCGTCTATCTTCTCATAAGCATACACCTTACAGGTCGAACCGCCTGTTCCTTCCACTGCCACCAGCACTTTCGCCAGATCTGGCAGCACGAACCGCGCCGGATCAAATGTCGGTGCCTGTACAACCGCTGCATCCGCTCCTGCAGAAGTCTCCTGTGCAGCTGCCGCATATGCCGTTCCCGCTGCCCGCCAGAAGTCCCCAGCAATCGTGCCTGCACCGATCATCATCACTGCCGCCGCGCAGGCCGCAAATCGTGATGCGTTTTTCTTGTTCTTTTTTCCATTTTTCACTCTAAATTCCATCTTGTGCCTCTTTTATCAAACCTTAAACCGATATCCCACGCCCCAGATCGTCTCAATATACTGTGGTTTCGCCGTATTAAATTCGATCTTTTCCCGAATCTTCTTAATATGCACCGTCACCGTGGCGATATCTCCGATCGACTCCATATCCCAGATCTTATTAAACAACTCTTCTTTTGTATATACATGGTTTGGATTCTGGGCTAAGAAGGTCAAAAGGTCAAACTCTTTTGTGGTGAAATTCTTCTCCTCCCCATTGACCCAGACTCTTCTGGCGGTCTTGTCAATCTTCAGACCACGGATCTCGATGATCTCGTTGTCCGGCATACTACTGCCGATCAGACGCTCATAACGGGCCAGATGGGCTTTGACACGAGCTACCATCTCGCTTGGGCTAAATGGCTTTGTGATGTAGTCATCTGCGCCTAAGCCTAAGCCACGGATCTTGTCAATGTCCTCCTTCTTTGCGGACACCATGATAATCGGCGTGTTCTTCACTTCCCGCACCTTCCTGCAGATCTCAAAACCATCCACGCCTGGAAGCATCAGATCCAGGATAAACAGGTCAAATTCCTCACTCAGAGCCTTTTTTAAACCCTCTGCGCCATCATTTTCAATCTCCACCTCAAAGCCGGAAAGCTCCAGATAGTCCTTCTCCAGCTCTGCAATACTCTCTTCATCCTCAATGATCAGAATTCTCTTCATTATTATGTATAACCTCCTGGTATTTCCTTAATACAAAATGGATCTCCGTGCCGATTCCCTCTTTGCTGGTTGCCCAGATCTTGCCGCCATGGTCTTCGATGATCTTGCGGACAATGGAAAGTCCGATGCCGCTTCCTCCTTTGGAGGAATTTCTCGAAGAATCGGTGCGGTAAAACCGGTCGAAAATGTTCGGCAGATCCTTGGCTGCGATGCCTTTTCCGTTATCCTCGATCTCCACCTGGATAAAATCTCCCACATCCTTGATCCGGATGTTGATGATACCCCGCTTTTTGTCCAGATATTTCACCGAGTTACTGATGATGTTGTTGATCACCCGCTTCATCTGCTCCGCATCGGCAATCACCATCACATCTTCATCAACATAGTTAAAATATCCCAGTTCAATGTTACTGGCATCCAACTCCAGTCCCACATCCTCCACACAGTCCCGGAAATAGCTGGCTACATTGATCTTAGAGAAGGTATATGGAATCTTATTGGTGTCGATCTTGGAATAGAATGTCAGCTCATCGATCAGACGATCCATATCGTTAGCCTTGTTATAAATGGTGCGGATATATTTGTCCAGTTTTTCCGGTGATGAAGCGACGCCGTCCCGGATTCCCTCCACATAACCCTTGATGGCTGTGATCGGAGTTTTCAGGTCATGGGAAATGTTACTGATCAGCTCCTTACTCTCCTTGTCATACTGGACTTTTTCCTCCGCCGACTCCTTCAGACGGATCCGCATCTCCTCAAAATCCTGGCATAAACGGCCGATCTCATCGTCATTGTCCATATCCACATCCAATGTGAAATCCAGATTGCCGTTTTTGATCTCATGAGTGGCTTTCTGAAGCTGGTCCATCGGCTTTAATATGGACTTATAAATCCAGTTGACCAGGGCAAACCCGGTCATCAGCAGGATCAGGACTCCCATCATCAGAAGTTCCACAAACATTCTTTTTGCTTCCGGGATATAATCATCCATACTGGAAACCAGGAATACACTTCCCTCTCCCCCATCACTGTACTTAAAATCCACCTGTTTGATCAGATGCTGGCTTTCGCCATCCAGATAGATGCCTCCTTCGAAGGAATTATCAACTTCCTCATACAGCGGAAGACTTCTTTCCAGAATCATATCCGGATCATCAATTCCGCAATAAATGATCTCTCCATCCTTCCTGACGATCAGATAGGCATATTTCTTTTTCAGTTCCTGGTTTAAATTCTCCAGGAAATCCGGATTTTCAAACTGATCCGGATTTTCTTTGATCTGCCTGCGGATTTCCTCCTGACTGCTTCTGGTCAGACGGTTAAACACCTGCGTAGAATTACTGTTAAACAGATCCACCTGCTCTGACAGTCCATAAGTCTTACGGAATGCATCTCTCTGATAAGTACTCAGCCCCCAGAAGGATATCAGGATCAGCATCATGGGAAGCACGGTTATCGTTAGAAATGCAATACACAATCGTGTTCTGATTTTCATGGATTTTATCAACCTTCCTTATAAATTCCAAGTTCATCGTTTATTTTTAAGTATAACATACTTTCCCTTATCTGTTTATTAAATAATCCTAAAATGAGACCTGCACGTCTCTGGCACAGATCCCATTTTCCTGGATTACAACTATTCAGTTACCCTGGATCTACGATTCTTTTCCGGTTCTGGTGTAAAAACTCAACAGATAGATTCCGCAGATTCCTACAATGGCGTAAATGATCCTGGATAGCCAGGTCATGCTGCCAAAGAGAAAGGATACCAGGTTGAAATTAAAAAAACCGATCAGGCCCCAGTTGATGGCGCCAATGATGCTGATGGTCAACGCTGTCGCGTCCATTGCTTTATTTTCCATATTCCTATGCCTCCTTACACTTCCAATTATGTGTGAAAAGAAGCAAAACTATACAACAGACCAGATAAACCGCTACTTTTTCTCAATTTTTTCCAGAATTTCCTTTTCCTGTCCATCAAACAGCAGCGTCTGGTTATATCGGTAATACCGCTCACACTCATACTCGCCCAGAAATCTGACACTGTAAAATCCCATATTCAGGCTGGTGATAAACACCACCATTTCCTGGCTCTGCCCAAAGACCGCCTCCATAAAATCAAAGGCGTGCTCCAGCTGTTCCCCACAGAGATCAAACTGCACTTCGTACTGGTCATTTTTATCCGCAAATGCCTGACTGACTTTCTCCCAGACCGCATCTGTCTCCGTGATATGCTCCGACCGCAGTTCCTTTACCAGAGCATCTAAGGTTTCCACCGTATCAAAGACCAGATGGGCTTCTTTCCGGTCTAACAGCCCGGCCTCTTTCTTATATTTCCACTCTGCCTGGACACCAGCCAGAATCCCTTCCAGCCGCTCTAAGGCAGACGGATACTCCTGCTCATCATAATTTCCAGGCTTCACGCCACCGAGGAGCTTTTGCAGCCGCTCCAGACGATCCTCCATCATAGAAAGTGCCAGAAAACCATCATTTAACTTAGCCGTCAACAGACTGATCACGCTGAGCCGCTCATCAAATGGCGCTTTCTCCAGTTTCCGGCATGCCGCTTCCCGGATCACGCCGTGTAAGATCTCATCCACCTGATAATCCTTCTGATACTTCTGATAAAGTTCCAGATAATTGGCGAAATCCTTGGCGATCTGCGGGTACTGGATATACTGGCTGACCACATCACGATCCGCCGTTTTTCCTAATTTCTCATAGACCTCCAGGAAACGGGACAGATCCTCCCAGCCTCGCGGAGTGGCGAACCGTTTGCCGTCCACCGTCGTCTCGATCCTGCAGAAATTGCCCGGTTTGATGTCCAGATAAGAACGGATGGCTGGATGGATCTGTACCTGTTCCGCATACTCCTTCCACACCTGATAATCCGGCTCCACATGGATCATCTTGATACGGTCCAGGGTCACCACATCGAATTCCCGGACAGATTTGTTGTATTCCGGTGGATTTCCTGCAGCCACGATGATCCAGCCTTCCGGGATCGCATGGGTTCCGAAGGTCTTACACTGCAGAAACTGGAGCATGGTCGGCGCCAATGTCTCCGATACGCAGTTGATCTCATCGATAAACAGGATTCCCTCCCGCAGCCCTGTGGACTCGATCTTGTCATAAATAGATGCCACGATCTCGCTCATGGTATATTCCGTCACTGACACCCGACGGGCGTTGTAGATCTTTTCCTGGATAAAGGGAAGTCCGATGGCGCTTTGTCTGGTGTGATGAGTGATGGTGTAAGCCACCAGCCCGATCTGGCACTCCTGGGAGATCTGCTCCATGATCTGAGTCTTGCCCACACCTGGCGGGCCGATCAGCAGCACCGGTCTCTGCCGGATCGCCGGGATCTCGTAAGCCCCGTACCGGTCCTTTAACAGATACGCTTCAATGGTATCCTTGATTTCCTGTTTCGCACGCTTAATGTTCATGATCTGTCACATCCTCTTTGTCCAGAATTAGTTTCATGGCCCAGTCCGGAACCGATTCGTCCTGATACTGATCCTTAATAAATACAAACGCCACATCGTAGGGCGGCATTTTCACCGGATATATGCCTTTTCCGTCGGAAAAATACAAAAGCCCCCGGAGTTTGGCAAATTCCCCCTGATTACGCAGCCCATTCACATACTCAAACACCGGCCGGAAGTCCGTCCCGCCCATGCCCTGGATGGTGAAATGTTCCATATATTCCTTCATTTCCCCCTGATCCGTGATCTTCGCATCCGAACGAATCTGGTCATCACACTGGATGATATGGATCCTTACCTTCTTAAAATAGCTTTCCGACTCGCTGAGTACCTGATACGTCTCTTCCAAAAAACGGCGCACCAGTTCCCCGGAGCAGGACATGGACGTATCGATTGCAATGACAAAATCCTCGATCCGGTATACTTCCCTGCTTTCCAATGGCTCGATCAGAGGCATATTTCCGTAATGGTTCATGCCATAGGTATAATAAATATAGTCAAAGGAATCCGGATCTACCTGCATCTCCTCTTTCATCACGGCAAATTTCCGTAAAAATGCTTTGTAATCATACCTCTCCCGGTTCTCCACCTGCACCTGCTCCAGCAGACCGGAATCCTCCTCATTCTGGCTGGTCTCCGTAGAACGGGCTTCCATCTCTGTCTGCATCTTCTCCCGGTTATCTTTCCATCTGCCCTGTCTTGGGATCGCCTGGGATCTTGTCTGGTCCTCATACCACAGCTCATGGTCATCCACCAGAAATTCCTCCGCCATCCGTTCATACTGCCGTTCATTCAGATTCATATTCTGCAGGGCATCGTAGATCCCCTCTGCCGTCAGCACCGGCATCTGTTTACCCAGGCGCAGATACAGTTCCCGGCGGTAAGGCGATGGCGGTACGTGGACACATTTCTTATAAAGTCCGTCAATGACAGACTCCATGGCAATGTCGCAGGCCAGATTCCAGTAATCTTTAGCCCTTTTCCCTCTGGTGTCCAGATGACAGAACAGGCAGTGGAACACCATATGGAGAAATGCCCGGTTGATATGGACTCTGCCACGCTTATACATGGCAAATACCCACTCCGGGCGATAATAGATCACAAACCCATCCGTAGCCACTGATGAAAGGGCCGGATCTGCCTCAAAACCAAAGCTGCTGAGAGCCAGATCCAGATAGTGCATATTCAGATACAGTTCATTTCTGGCATTGGTAAAGATCTGGGTACATAGATTGACCGTATCCAGTTCCTCCAGCTGCCGGTGTTTTGTAGGATCGATCATAACTGGAACCGCCTCCGTTTCACACTGCCCTGTTTCTGCTTCTGGTCCATCAATTCACTGACCAGACTGCCGCCGGGACCATTTACCGCCAGGGAGATCACCTGCTCCAGCTCCTCCTTAGAAAATGGAATGTGCTCCAGCAGCCAGCGGACTTCCTCCTGTGCGCCACGCTCCATAGCCTGGGACGCCGCTTCCACATTGTGAGCCTTCACATACTCCTCATACTGGTTCTGATAGGCGCTTTCCAGCTCATACGGAAACATCAGACGCCCCAGTGCCAGCCTGCACACCAGACTCTCCGGCTCCTGAACCTTCACATAAGGAAATAAGCTGTCATACTCATGAAACTGGAACTGGGTGCGTACAAAAGCATTGCGGTACTGCTTACCGCAGCCGTGGGTATTGGTCACCAGGATTCTTGCAGGAGTGTTTTCCACTGCCTCCTCGAAAAAATCAGAGAATATCAACATTGCCTGACCTTTTCCCACATAGGAAACCACCAGACTCTGCCGAAGCTCCATAAGAAGCTCCTTCATGCAGGATTTCTGGGTCTCATCCACATAGATCCTGATAGCTTCCACGCCAAAACAACCGGTAAATACGCCTGCCCCCCAGTCCATGGTAGTACTGTAAAGCTCTAAGGATCTTAAATTTTCACAATTATAAAAGCCGTAAGCTCCGACCTTTTTTAAGGTTCTGGGAAGCTTTAGCTCCGTCAGGGCATTTCCGTTGACAATAGAAAGCTCCTCCGGCTCCCCCTCTCCCCACCAGAAGGCATCACTTCGGTCTTCCGGCTCATAATCCTCCTGTGCGGAGAAAATGTAAGGAGCCAGTTCGATCACCGGCTGTCCTTTTATCTCCTCCGGGATTACGACCAGACTGTCCAGCCCCCGGCACTCGAAAATGCGGATTCCTTTCATGCCGCTCCGGTCAGTGATAAGTTTACATAAATAGAGCATTATACAAGAATGTCCTCCAGATGTCTCTTTGGCACATAATGTACCTGATCCTGGTCACGGTAATATTTTACACTGCCGTTTTCCGGGATATCCACGATTTTCACCGTTTCCTTCGGCTTTCCAAGGGCCAGCACCAGCTCGATCGTGAAACGCTCGCTGTCAATGGAAAGGTGCTTTGCCAGCTCTGTCCTGCGGACATTGCCCAGCATACAGCCGCCATATCCCATCTCCACAGCGCCAAGCATCATCGTCTGGGAAGTGATTCCCACATCGGTCTGCTTATTTTTCCCAAGGGTATTATCGCAAAGCACAATGATATAAGCAGAAGGGCGTTCTCCCTCCTCCGGACCATCCCAGTCCGGCAGAGCTCCCGCCCAGCCAAGTGTCCCAAACACTGCCGCGCACTCCTCCGGTCTGGTCACCAGATGGTATTTTAACGCCTGGGAATTGGCCGTGGACGCTGTCATCCGCGCCAGATCCACCAGATCCTTTAATTCTTCCTCTGAGATACGGATATTCTCATAGAATCTCCGATAAGAACGGCACTTGTAAACCAGATCTTTTAACATTGCATTACCTCCGATTTGTATACAGATTAGTTCGTTTTTGCGGCTCCTGAGGCCCTTTTTGCCACAGGTTTCGCAGGTTTTTTCACCGCAGGTTTCGCAGGTTTCTTTGCGTCCACTTTCTTCACCGCAGGTTTCGCAGGTTTCTTCGCGTCCACTTTCTTCGCCGCAGATTTCTTCGTTTCTGCCTTCTTCGCTTCTGCCTTCTTCTCCTTCACCGGCGTACAGGAAAAGATCTGCACTCCCAGTGGCGCCAGCGTGATCTCAATGGAATCTTCTCTTCCATCCGCCTCTTTCTTCTTCGAAGCTTTGATCCTGGAATTTCCGATTCCACTTCCACCGAATTTCTTATCTTCACTGTTCAAAATCTCTTTGTATTTTCCCGCAAATGGCACGCCTACCTGGAATTTCTCATGGGTCACAGGCGCAAAGTTACAGGTCACCAAAAGCGTTTCTTCCGGCCGGTCGGTCTTTCTTAAAAATACCACGATATTGTCCTTGCTGCTGGTGCAGTTGATCCACTGGAATCCGTCTGGATGAAAATCCTTCTCATAAAGGGCCGGAGTATTGTAATACAGCTCATTTAATGCCTTCACATAAGCCTTTGTCTGGCTGTGCTTGTCATATTTTAACAGATCCCACGGCAGACTCTCATTCTCGTTCCACTCGGACATCTGCCCGAAATCCTGTCCCATAAACAATAGCTTCTTGCCTGGATGTGTCATCATATAGCCGTAAGCTGCGCGGAGATTGGAATATTTTGCCTCCAGGGTCTCTCCCGGCATTTTACCTGCCATGGAGCCCTTGCCGTGAACTACCTCGTCATGGGAAAATACCAGAACAAAGTCCTCACTGTACGCATACAGCATACTGAACGTCAATTCTCCATAATGATGGCACCGGAAATACGGATCATACTGCATATACCCCAGAAAATCGTTCATCCAGCCCATATTCCATTTATAATCAAAGCCCAGACTGCCTTCTTTGACATCTCCTGTCACCTGCGGCCAGGCTGTCGATTCCTCCGCGATCAGCACTGCGCCGGATGTTTCTTCTTGAAAATGGAATTCAGATGCTTTAAGAACTCCACCGCCTCCAGGTTTTCATTGCCGCCATAAATATTCGGGACCCACTCACCGTCCTGTTTGCCATAATCCAGGTACAGCATGGAGGCCACCGCGTCCATACGGATGCCGTCTGCATGGAATTTCTCCGCCCAATAAAGGGCATTGGCGATCAGGAAATTGGATACCTGTGGACGGCCATAATTATAGATCAAGGTTCCCCAGTGCGGGTGTTCGCCCTGGCGTGGATCTGCATGCTCATACACATGGGTGCCGTCAAAGCAGGCCAGTCCCACCAGATCTTTCGGAAAATGAGCCGGAACCCAGTCTAAGATCACGCCGATGCCATGCTCATGCATGTAATCCATAAAATACTGGAAATCTTCTGGTGTTCCGTAACGGCTGGTCGGTGCATAATATCCCGTCACCTGATAGCCCCAGGAAGCATCCAGAGGATGCTCCATCACCGGAAGCAGTTCCACATGGGTGTAACCCATTTCCCGCACATACTCAGCCAGGCGCACTGCCAATTCCCGGTAATTGTAGAATTCGCTGCCTGTCACTGGATCACCATCTTCATCCTCCTCCAGCGGTTTCCGGATCCAGGAGCCTAAATGTACCTCGTAAATGGACATCGGCTTATCCTTACCCTGGGTTTTCTCCCGGTTTTCCATCCAGATCTTGTCCGACCAGTCATATCCATTCACATCCCACACGATGGAAGCGTTATTGGGCCGCATCTCCGTATAGGTTCCATAAGGATCAGCCTTTAACATCGCATCACCGCTGCGGGTCTTTACTTCATATTTATAGATGGTTCCCTTACCAAGTCCCGGAATAAACAGCTCAAAAACTCCAGAATCGCCTAACTTCTGCATCTGATGGCGTCTGCCGTCCCACAGGTTAAAATCACCCACCACGCTGACTCTCATGGCACACGGAGCCCAGACAGCAAAGAGTACACCTTCCACGCCATCAATGGTCTTCGCATGAGCACCCAGCGTCTCATAAATATCATAGCAGACACCGGCCGCAAATTCTTTCAGCTTTTCCTCCGGAATCTGCTGTTCGTAGGCATACGGGTCCCGGATCTCCTGCACCGTCTCATTGTCATAAGTAACGGTCAACGTATATGCGCTGATCTTTTTCTCCGGAATCAGCACTGCAAAGAATCCTGCCTCGTCCGCCAGTTCCATCTCATACTGCTTTCCACCCCAGTTTACCTGGACTTTTTCTGCTGTAGGGATAAATACCTGCACCAGTACTCCATGTTCCGTCTCATGAGCGCCAAGAAGACGATGCGGATCAGAAGCCTCCGAGTACACCAGTTCTTCAATTCCCGCCCAATCCATCATGTCATATAATGTTTTTTCCATTAAGATCCCCCTCATTTCCAAAATTTTCTGTAACTATTCCGTACCTTCATAGTCACAAATTTTCTTATATAGTAGTATACCTTGTCTGCCGTTTCTGGTCAATAAGTTGGATTTGTCAGATTATTGCGCTTCTTGACGATTCTGCAGGAACATAGCCAGCATCAGGTCGACAACTCTGCCATAGCTTTGCACTCCATCCTTCTGATCATTCAATTTCAAATACGTATCATTGACCTGATTGGACACTTCCGCTACTTTTCCCTCATATTGATCCCAATATTTATTATTTTCCTGAAGATCCTGCACTGCCTGGCCGCATAACTGGCTGTGAAGCTCATAAAAACTCTCCACATCCGCCTTTGCCAGGGCATTTCCCGCATGGACCCACGCCATCAGATATCCACTGTACCGGAAATACGCATCATCTGACTCCGTACATGCCAGAATTCCAATAAAATTAGCCTCATCCTCCCGCATAAACCCTCGTAGATGGGACAGTTCATGGCAGATGGTGTGGGGAATGTTGTACCCGGTCATCTGCCAGTTATAATTGGCCTCCACCGTAAATGGAGAATACACACCACAAAGCTGCTGCACTGCCAGGATCCAGGACACCATAACCGGTTTTGGCACCGGATAGCAGCCGGACAGTGCCGGATACTCTTCTCCCAGCTTCTCCATGGCCGCCTTTCCCGTCCGCGCCAGTTTTCCCTGGGCCAAAAGCCCCATATCCACCGGCCCTTCCGGTGCTGTCTCATTGATTTTCTGCACCAGTTCCTGACACAACGCCTTTAAATCTTCCGTGGTCGCTTTCCCTATCTGCAGATCCAGATAAGAGGAAAATGGTTTCCGGTAGTAATTGACCCCACAATTTGCCGTATACAGAAAGGCCAGAAGACCCGCTGTAAAAAATACCCCGGCAAACATCTTCCTCCACTTCCACTCACGCCTCAGCAGGCTGTATACAAAAAACAAAACAAGTCCATACAGGCCCATTTCCACTACAGAAAATGGCACCAGCCCACAAATCCTCCCATAAAGCCCAACAATCCAGGGGTAAATGGTCACTGCATACCACTGTCCAAATCCCGGTATTTTTCTGGCAGCAAACTGCAGTACGCCAGCAGGTACCAACAAAATCCCTCCACCGACGAATAAATTTCTGATGATCTTCTTCTCACGCATCCACTTTTCCGTCACTTTCCGACTGCCATGTAAAAAAACTCCAGCCGCCTCTATTTTTTAATCATTCTACCATAACTTTGCGGTAAACCTGTGAAATTTTTCTTACCTTTTTCGAAAAGCCCTTGCGAAATAAAAGATTCTACTTTAAACTGAAACAAGTACGATATGGAAAGAAGGTTATAACCCCCCTATGAATGAACAGAACGAAACAAAAAACACCGAAGAGAAAGAGAAAAAGCCGGTCAACTGGAAATCAGAGATCATCAGCTGGATCCAGATCCTGGTTGCTGCCGCTGCCATCGCTTTTGTCTTAAATACCTTTATCATTGCCAACAG
The DNA here is from genome assembly GCA_003478355.1 of Lachnospiraceae bacterium AM48-27BH. Classification (GTDB taxonomy): domain Bacteria; phylum Bacillota; class Clostridia; order Lachnospirales; family Lachnospiraceae; genus UBA3402. Next base: position 16,803 of record QUFC01000020.1, on the reverse strand, counting down.
CCGCGTCCCTAGCGCCTCCATGGAAAACACCATCATGACCGGAAGCCGCGTCATTGGTTCCCGCCTCTCTTACCATTTCCACGAGCCGGAGCGGGGTGATGTGGTGATCTTCGTATTTGGCTATGACTGTAAGACCTGCGGCACCACCTACCAGGAGACTCCAGAAGGTGTCTGCCCTGTATGTGGCCGCGCCGATAAACGCAACTCCACGATTTACTACGTCAAACGAATCATCGGTATGCCAGGTGACACCATCGACATCAAAGACGGTCACGTCTACTTAAACGGTTCTGACACCCCGCTCGAAGAGCCATATCTTCACGAAGAGATGGAAACTCCAAAAGAACTTCATTATGAGGTTCCGGAGGGTCAGTATTTCATGATGGGTGACAACCGAAACTACTCCGCCGATGCCCGTTTCTGGAGATTCAGTTATATCTCCAAGGATAAGATCATCGCCAAGGTATTATTCAAATACTTCCCGGGCTTTGGGAAAATCGAATAGTAATCAAGTAGGAAGCGCACTTGAAAAAGAATCCTGCTTGCAGGATTCTCCGCCTGCGGCGGGTCGCTTTAGCGACATTCTTCCAGTCCGCCGCAGTGCGATCCTTAGCGGAGCGTTTTTTGTGTCATAGGACGAAGTTTCCTATGACATAAGGAAGAAGAGGCAGTGCCTGGTAAACGGGTTACTGCCTCTTTTTTTCAAAAATAGAACCGTATCGGGCTTCATGATAATTAATCTCTGCTCCGATCAGAAGAATGCAGATGCAGATATAAAGCCACAGCATTACCACCACGATGGCAGTCAAGCTGCCGTACATATAAGAAAAATTGCTGAAATGGTTAAAATAAATGGAAAACAGGTAGGAAAAAATGATCCATCCTAAGGTTGCGAACACGGCACCCGGGACCTGGCTCCGTAAAGTATGCTTGTGGACCGGCACATACGTGTAGAGGGAGGTAAAAACGATAGACAACAGCCACATGGTCATCAGGGACCGCAGGTGAAACAGAACTCCGATGGAGGGAAGTGTCCATGGAAACCGTCGGGTGAGAAAAGCATGGATCGTAGAGCCAAATACCAGAAGCAGCAGGCTTACCAGACAGCTTCCGATAAAAAGCAGGGTATAACCGGCACAGATGATCCGGCGGAGAATAAATCCCTTGGTCTGCGGTGACTCAAACACCCGGTTTAAACCACTTTCGATCCCCTGCATTCCCCTTGCTGCCGACCATAAGGCAGTGATACTTGTGATGGATACAATAGTAGCCGGTGATTTGGTGTAGAGATCGTTAATGATGCTGACCACAAGAGGATCGAACATATCCGGCATAATATTGACTAAAATGGATAAGAGATCTGATTTCTGAACTCCAGGGACTAGCTGGATCACGGTCAACAGCAGCATGATAAACGGAAAAAAGGCAATTACAATAAAGAAGGATGCCTGGGCTGCGTAAACAGTTACTTCATCCTTCTTGTATTTATCAAAAATCCCCTTGATATGGGCAAGCAGATCGATCATATACAAGTTACCTCATGATATTTGTGGCCATAGGGGCGGTGTTTTTCGAGAGCTTGCTAAACGGCATATCCCCAAGGCGCTTCTCTGAACATGGTATCATGTATGGGAAAAATTAGCAAGAAAATAGGAAACAAATTCTTTGGCAATATTTGACACATATCCGCTTTTTTTATACACTGCCGCCATGCGGGTCATGGTGTCTGCATTGTCGATCCGGTGGATGGACAGCCCTTTCGATAATGGCAGGTTCGTGATCGTTTCTGGTACAAGTGCCACGCCAAGTCCTGCAGAAGCCCATAACAGGCAGGTGCGGGCATCGTCATTGTGACAGAAGATGGATGGCTCAATTCCAGCATTTTGAAACGCCACCGACAGCATGGAATCAAAGCGGCGGTACTGGATCAGAGGAATCCCAGCCAAATCAGCCAACGCAATCGAGGAGCCTTCGCCACAGTGGAAAAAACGTGGCTCTCCAACTGCAACCAGAGGTTCCTCAGGCCCATAGATACACTCAAACCCTTCACTGTTAAAAGGAGTTCGCAAAATAGCGCACTCAATGATGCCATTTTTTAACTGTTCCAGCAGCTCATAGGTATTTCCCTCATTCAGTTCAAAACGGATCTGCGGAAATTCCCGGCAGAAGTCCTTTAAGATCTGCTCAGTCAGAATGTATCCGGAGGAAGAAATCGTTCCAAGCCGCAGGACCCCATTTTGTCCGCCGTGAAAATGGGACAGTTCCTGGGCAGTAGTGTCCATCATGGACAGGATGTTCTTGGCCTGTCCGTAAAGGTAGGTTCCCTCCTCCGTCAGTTCTGCCTTTCTCGAGCCACGTTTTAAGAGTATAACGCCCAGCTCTTCCTCCAGCAGCATGATCTGTTTGCTTAAAGGTGGCTGGGAAAGTCCCAGTTTCTGCGCTGCAGCTGTAAAACTGCCGGTTTCCGCTACTGATACAAAGTAAAATAACTGTTTTGAATTCATATGATTGATTTTCCTTTTATTTTCTGTAATTTTGAAAAAATAGCTTGTATATATTATATCAAAATGCTATACTATTACAAGGTGTTATTCTAAAAAAATATAAAGTAACGGTACAGCAGATCTGTGCGTTTGATGCATTGAGTGTAAGAAAACATAGGTCAGAAGGTGCTGGATAGTTACGATATAAAATTATTTACAGGAGGTTTTCAAGTGAAAAAGCTGCTTAAGTATTTAAAGGACTATAAACTGGAAAGCGTCATGGGTCCTTTATTTAAGATGCTGGAAGCCAGTTTCGAGCTGTTTGTGCCGTTAGTTATGGCCAACATCATCGATACTGGTATCAAAAATGCAGATCAGCCTTACATCTGGAAGATGTGCGGAATGCTGATCCTGCTGGCGGCAATTGGTCTGACCTGTTCTCTGACGGCTCAGTATTTCTCCGCCAAAGCGGCTGTTGGATTCGGAACCGCTCTGAGAAATGATCTGTTCCGTCATATCAACAGTTTGTCATACCGGGAGATCGATACCATTGGAACATCGACTCTGATCACCCGTATGACCAGTGACATCAATCAGGTACAGTCCGGTGTGAATCTTGTGTTGCGACTGTTCCTTCGTTCCCCATTTATTGTATTTGGTGCCATGATCATGGCATTTCAGGTCAATGTGCGGGCAGCGTTGATCTTTGTGGTAGCGATTCCATTACTTTCGATTGTCGTATTTGGTATTCTGTTAATCAGTATGCCTTTATATAAGAAAGTACAGAAGCAGTTAGATCGGGTACTTCTGACGACCAGAGAGAATCTGCTGGGGGCCAGAGTGGTCCGGGCATTTAACCGTCAGCAGGATGAGATGAAGAAATTCGATGAGGAGAACAGTTTACTGGTAAATTCCCAGGTTTTTGTAGGCAAGATCTCCGCACTGATGAACCCGGTCACTTATGTGATCGTCAATGGCGCAACGATCATTCTGATCTGGACTGGTGCATGGCAGGTAGAAGGCGGCATCATCACCCAGGGTGCGGTTGTGGCTCTGGTAAACTATATGTCCCAGATTCTGGTTGAGTTAGTGAAGCTGGCAAACCTGATCATTACCATTTCCAAGTCTCTGGCCTGTGCAAACCGTATCAGCGCAGTATTCGAAGAGACCAGCAGCATTGAGGATAAAGCAGACGCAGCTGTTTTAGCAGCGAATGCTGGAGATGCGAAGGAGCAGCCAGCGAAGGTAGAGTTTGCTTCTATGGATTTTGCATATGCAGGATCTTCGGAAAATGCCCTGTCCCAGATTTCCTTTCAGGCTATGAGAGGACAGACCATCGGTATTATCGGAGGTACTGGTTCTGGTAAATCAACGCTGGTGAACCTGATCCCACGTTTCTATGATGCGACAGGCGGAATGGTATTGGTAGACGGCGTGAATGTGAAGGATATGCCTCTTCAGGCTTTAAGAGAGAAGATTGGCATTGTACCTCAGAAAGCGGTATTATTTAAAGGTACTTTAAGAGATAATATCCGTTGGGGTAAATCGGATGCCACAGACGAAGAAATCTACCATGCATTAGAGATTGCCCAGGCGAGAGATTTCGTGGACGGCAAGGACGAGGGCCTTGATCTGATGATCCAGCAGGGTGGTAAGAATTTATCAGGTGGTCAGAAACAGCGTCTGACAATTGCAAGAGCCCTGGTGAGAAATCCGGAGATCCTGGTTCTGGATGACAGTGCGTCTGCCCTGGATTTTGCGACAGATGCAGCCCTGCGGAAGGCAATCCGGGAAAATACCAAGGATATGACTGTATTTCTGGTATCCCAGCGTGCAACTACCATTAAGAACGCAGATCAGATCCTGGTTCTTGACGATGGCAATCTGGTTGGAAGAGGAACCCACAAAGAACTTCTGGATACCTGCGAGGTTTACCGTGAGATCTGCTTCTCCCAGTTATCCGAAAAGGAGGTGCGTGAACATGCAGAAGCATAAATCTACCATTAAACGAATTTTAGCTTATATCGGTCATTACAAATGGGGTGTGCTTGCGTCTCTGGTGCTGGCTGCGATTACCGTAGCTTCTACCTTATACCTTCCGGTTCTGATTGGTTATGCCGTGGACTGCATCGTTTCCGCAGGTCATGTGGATTTCACAAAACTGACCGGAATCCTTGGAAAAATGGCAGTTATGATTGCCATCACTGCTATTTCCCAGTGGCTGATGAACCATATCAACAACGTGATCACCTACCGGGTGGTGAAGGATATCCGTACGAAGGCATTTGACCATCTGGAGATCCTTCCATTAAAATACATTGATTCCCATCCGTCAGGTGATGTGGTCAGCCGTATCATAGCGGATATCGACCAGTTCTCAGAGGGACTTCTGATGGGATTTACCCAGCTATTTACCGGTGTGATCACCATTTTAGGTACCTTAGGTTTTATGTTCTCCATCAATCCGCTGATCGCTGTCGTGGTAGTCTGTGTGACTCCGGTTTCCCTGGTGGTAGCCAGCTTTATCGCTAAGAAAACCTATGTGATGTTCAAGGCGCAGTCTGAGACCAGAGGCGAACTGACCTCCTTAGTTGACGAGATGTTAGGGAATCAGAAGGTGGTTCAGGCATTCGGTCATGAGGATGAGGCACAGGAGAGCTTTGAGGAGATCAATGAGCGGCTGAGAGGTTACAGCTTAAAGGCGATTTTCTTCTCCTCCATTACCAATCCGGCAACTCGTTTTGTTAACAGCTTAGTGTATGCCAGCGTTGGTGTTGCAGGCGCATTTGCGGCAGTCAGAGGTTATCTGTCTGTTGGACAGTTATCCAGTTTCTTAAGCTACGCAAACCAGTATACGAAACCATTTAATGAGATTTCCGGCGTTGTGACCGAGCTTCAGAACGCACTTGCTTCCGCAGCCCGTGTCTTTGCTTTGATCGACGAAGAACCGATTACTCCGGAGGATGCAGACGCAGTCGATTTAAAACAGGCAGAAGGACGTGTGGAATTGGATCATGTGAACTTCTCCTATGTACCGGAGAAATCCCTGATCGAGGACTTCAACCTGTCTGTGAAACCGGGACAGAGAATCGCTATCGTAGGTCCGACCGGATGCGGCAAGAGTACGGTGATCAACCTGCTGATGCGTTTCTATGATGTGAAATCCGGTGCAGTCAGGGTGGATGGCAATGACGTCCGCCATATGACCAGAAGAAGTTTACGTGCCAATTATGGCATGGTGCTCCAGGAGACCTGGTTAAAGAGCGGAACCATCCGTGATAATATTGCCTACGGAAAACCAGATGCTACCGATGAGGAGATCATCCGGGCAGCGAAAGAAGCCCATGCACATTCCTTCATCAAGCGAATGCCAGAGGGCTATAACACCGTGATCACCGAGGACGGCGGCAACTTGTCCCAGGGTCAGAAACAGCTTCTATGCATTGCCAGAGTCATGCTCTGTCTGCCGCCAATGCTGATCTTGGATGAGGCAACCTCCTCCATCGATACCAGAACCGAGATCCGCATCCAGAAAGCATTCGCCACCATGATGAAAGGCAGAACCAGCTTTATCGTAGCCCACCGTCTGTCCACCATCCGTGAGGCCGACGTGATCTTAGTAATGAGAGATGGTCATATCATAGAGCAAGGCAACCACGAAAGCCTGCTGGCGAAAAATGGTTTCTATGCACAGCTGTATAACAGCCAGTTTGCGGCATCATAATAGAAAATTAGGATCAAAATGAAATAAGATTGCATGAAAAATGCCTGCCACAGGTGCGAACATCTGTGACAGGCATTTTTTGCCATGTATCAACAGAATCTGCCAGCAACAGGTTCTGTTGGTGCCATAGGAAATAGTTTTAGTTGCGGTATTTGTTATTTTTCTCCTTCAGCTTCGCCAGGTATTCCTGTGCTTCCTTTTCCGACTTAAAACGCATTTTCGGCCCCTGGGGGCTGAGCTTTACCACATAACCGTTGGTTTTCTTTTTGAACATGGTGAGGTTCCTTTCTTGAAGTGGATGAAGTTATTGTAGCATGAAAATGGGATAATGGGAAGTGGGTCTTACTGCTTACATTGTTGGTAAAAGTTATATACTTATGAGAAGTCAGCATTATTGGTTTACTTGCCAAAATAGTAATGATATAATTATCTTATATTTTTGTCATTTAAATATGTGTCGTTGAGAAATGTCTCCATTTTTGCCCAAAATATTTGTTCTCGTATAAAAAACGGTGATTTTGCAAGAGCAATCATTATTTTTCCTACTGATACGGGATCACCCAATACTGCACTGAGGGACGCATCCCCGGCGCGTCTCGTTTTGGGCGTTCATGGGCAATTCCAGAAAATGCAGAAAAGCCTGCTGACCCACGCAAAATAAATTCAAATCAAATGAAGATGAGGTACGCACAATGCCCAGACGAAAATGGAACTTAAACACAATCTACATATCAGAGCGGCTTCAGGAGTGCCTGCGCCCTATCTCCCGCTGTGTGCTGACAACCGTTGTCGCACCCATGGGGTATGGAAAAACAACGGCTGTAAACTGGTATCTGGAGGAACGCGCAAAAGCGGAAGGAGTATTGGTCATCCGCATCAGTGTATATTCGGATAACCTCACCATTTTCTGGAGAAGTGTGCAGGACGCTTTTACACACGCCGGGCTGGATTTTCTGCGTGATTATCCCTGCCCCACTGATACGGCCAGCGGCAGTATGCTGACAGATGATCTATGCCATGAATTGATGGGAAAGAACCCCTGCTATATTTTCATTGACGATTTTCACCTGCTTACAGATAGTCGCGTTGCCAGCTTCCTTTGTACACTTGCCAACCGTCTTCCAGAAAATATACATCTGATCGTTGCCAGCCGTGACCGTTTTTTGCCAGCCGCGCAGAGCATTCGATTGGGAGGAAAGGTCTATCAGATTGGCTCAGAGCAGCTTCGGCTGAATCATACAGAGCTTTCCATTTACGCGCATCGGTGCGGAACGGAACTTACCGAAACGCAAATTGAAACTCTGCTTTATTCCAGTGAGGGATGGTTTTCTGCGATATACCTGAATTTGCGAATACTTTCTGAACAGGGTATGCTGCTTGACCGGAATTCCGATATTTACGCCATGTTTACCGAAGCCATGATCGATCCTCTTTCCCCAGAGCAGCGGGAGTTTCTGGCGGTCATGGGACTCGCGGATGAATTTACCATAGAGATGGCATGTGCTGTTATGGGAAATTCCGATGCGGAAAGCATACTGACTACATTGACAGAGCAAAACGCTTTTGTAAAACGTCTGTCAGGCACCGGACTGTTCCGCTTTCACCACATGATGAAAGAATGCGCGGAGCGTACATTTCTGACGCTGCCGGAGGAAAGACAGTCCGCATATTTGGACAGGTTCGGCCTCTGGTATGAAAACCACCGTCAGTATCTTCATGCAATGTCTGTTTACCGGCGGAGCAGGAACTATGACGCATTGCTGCGGGTGATCCAAAACGATGCCGGCATCCTGTTAGCATCTCTGAATCCATCGGAAGTGCTGGCTGTGATGGCCAAGTGCCCTGCTTCTGTGCTGAAAGAGCATCCTCTGGCAATTCTGGTATTGATGCGCAGTATGTTCAACTGGCGATTGATTCCTAAAATGCTGGAAATGAAATCGCTCCTGCTGGCTGCGATTGAGGAACATCCGGAAATGCCGCAGAGTGAGCGTGGAGACCTGCTGGGGGAATGTGATCTCATCATGAGTTTTCTTTGTTACAATGACATCAGCGCTATGAGTCGTCTGCACCGAAATGCCAGTGCGCAGATGTCACGCCCGGCCATCAGCATTCAGAAAAGCGGCGGCTGGACGTTCGGTTCTCCGTCCGTACTGATGATGTTTCACCGCAATCCAGGCGCACTGTCCAAAGAACTGGCTGAAATGGACGAATGTATGCCCCATTACTACAAGATCACAAATGGACATGGGCAAGGCGCAGAAAAAATCATGCGGGCAGAAGCATTATTCATACAGGGACGTTTTGCGGACGCGCATATTGAACTGGAAACCGCTTATGCACAAATTCAGGATAATGGGCAGGAAAATATGGTGCTTTGCTGTGATTTCCTGTCACGGCGTCTTTCCCTCTGCACGGATGTTGAACAGAGATATACCTTTGAACAGCGCTATCAGGCGATACTACGGCATCACAACATAGCATGGGTCAATATTTGGAGTGCTACCTGCGCCTACTATTATGCGCTGCAAAGAGAGGAAAAAAAGATTCCGGAGATTTTTCGTACACACCATCTTACCGCAGTCAATATTCTGGCACCTGGCAAACCGATGATGGAGATGATCGAAAATCAGGTTTACCTGGCACAGGGCGCTTACGCGAAAGTGATCGGGCGCAGCGAGGGGCTGCTTGTCATGTGCGAAGGACTGCACTACGCATTGGTTGCGCTCCATCTGCGTATCCAAACCGCAGTGGCCTATGAGATGCTGGGTAAAGAGCCGGACGCGCAGGCATTGCTAGAACAAGCGCTGAGAGATGCGATACCGGATGATTTTCTGCTGCCCTTTGTCGAGAACTATCATTATCTGAAAAGGCTGTTGGAAAACGGTGTGGGGCAGTACAAAACCTTTATCCGGCGTATCGTACAGCTTGGAGAGAAATTTGAGCTGCGGCAAAGGCATTTATGTGAACAGGCTGTCCGTCCAACGGCGTTTGCTGTGCTGAACGAACGGGAATATGAGATCGTGGGCCTGATGGCAGAGCGCCTGAGCAACCGTGAGATTGCGGAAAAGCTGTTCCTGTCCGAAGGCAGTATCAAGCAATATATCAATCAGATTTATTCCAAACTTCATATAGATGGGGATACCCGGACGAAGCGGCAGCAGCTTTTATCCTTGCTGAATGCCAATTCCTAACCTTTGGTTAATAGTTATCTTCTTTGCTCCACCGTACAATATTTGTACGGTGGATTTTTTATAAGGAGGAAACTACATGGAACGAAGATACATTTCAGCAGTAAAGCCGCTAGGCAGTATATTTTACAAGTCGACTTTGTTTCCGGCAGTCGGTTGCTTCTGGATATGAAGCCTTATTTGGATAAATTCCGCTTTCGGCCTCTTGCCGATTTACAGACATGGAACAGTGCTGTAACGAACGGCATTTTTATCCGTTTCGGAAATGTGGAATTGAGCCATGATGAAATCTTGTCAATGGCAGAGCAGGAACATTAACAGATCAGCTGCGGAAGGAGAAAAGAGCAATGCAGAGAACGATAAGAAAGCTATTCGTCCTTGCTTTGGTGCTGTCTCAGTGTCTAAGCCTGACCGCCTGCGGTAATGCGATGGATGATGAGCATTACCTCGACGAGGTGGTTGGCGATGACTGGCGCGTGACCGGTGTTGTTCGTGACAGCGGTATCATCACCCGCAGCGGCGAGGACATTGATGTTCTGGTGTGCATCCATGCAGAGGACGCCGCATTCTACTACGACTCGGAAGATCAAGTGCTGTTTGATTTTGTGGAGTATCCCACGGCTATTCAGGGTAATCCATGGGAGAGCTACCAAAGTATCGACTTTGCTGACCGCAACGATGATGGAAACAGCGATGTGGCCATGGTGTTTGATGAGAACGGTAACGTCACGCGGATGGTCTGGTTCTGGGACGCAGATACAGAAGGCTTCGTGTTCCAATCGGAGGAAAATTGATGGAAAGGAAAAGGAGGACAACATGAAAAACTGGAAAAAACGATTAAGCCTATTGATGCTCGCGGCACTGAGCTTCGCCTTGCTGGCAGGCTGTGGAGAAAAGAAATGGCCCATGCAGATTACTGTGGTAAACCGCACGACCTATCCGATTTCAGATATTCGCATCAGTCTGGCGTCGGATGAGGACTGGGGAGCTAACCGCATTGAAACGACTCTGGAGGAGGAAGAAAGTGCGGATATTGACCTGGGCGAGTTCACTGAAGCGGAACTGACAAACGATGGTTTTAACATTCAGTTCTATGGAGAAGATGGCGAACCAGTTAATCCGGACTATGATCCGCAAAACCCCACATTCTTTGATAACGGCGATTATTTAATCCTTGCGCCGCCGGACATTAGCGTTGCCATGTTCATGGACACCGGTTATGATGCGGCGGAATACGATCAAAAAATAATGGAGTTCTATGAGCAGCAGGACGATGGGCGTGGAGACCTGATCCCGGAAAATGATGCCGCAGACGGCGGGACTGTTCCGGTCTTGATGGGCGGAGGGCTTCCGTTTACCAATATGGAAAATCTGGAGAGCGAGAATTATGCGGACGGCACATATTACTACGCGGATGCCACCGAGGATGGTATGACAATCATCGTTAATACGGTCTTTGCGAAAGACGCGGACACGGATATGAAGGAGCTGGAAAACTATCTGGTAGGATGTGCCCTGAATCTTGGAGATTCCGACCTTTATGAAGTTGTGTCTGTTTCCCAGGATACCGATCTCACTGCGAATTTCACTTACCCGGTCTATATCGTGGAATACACCGCCGGAGCAAATGAGGATACAAAGGAATGGACCGTCTTTGCCATGGATACAGATTTTTATACCTACCTGTATGGATTTTGCACCGCCATAGATGCTGCAGAAGATATGGAAGAAATCTATCAGGACATTTTTGCCGGACTGTATTTGTCTGACGGAGAATAAGGAGGACAATATGAAGAAAAAATGTACTACGATTTTAATGATGCTGATGTTGGCTCTGGTTCTGCTGTTCACAGCCTGCGGAGGAGAGACAGCGGAAACAGCGGGCATGGGAGACATGGAAGAAATTGTTTCGCCGCAGGATGATCCCAATGAGGGCCTTGGCGGCGACCTCAATGAGGATACGGTGAACGATTTCAGTGACTTCGAGGGTATCTGGCTGGGCGAGACGGACAATGATTACGATTATCTGGAAATTGATGCCGAGGGCAACTGGACGCTTTATCTCGGCGGCGACGTGATCGCGGATGGCTATCTCCAGTACGAGCCGGAGTGGGAAAGCATTTATGCTTATAACTATCAGGATGGCTCTGGCGGCCGTTTTGCGCTTGAGGATAGCGGGCGGCTTTATATCTCCACCTATGGCTATTTTAACTATGGCGATGGGATGGAATATATCTGGTATGACGATGGCGGAGGGGATCACGATGGCGATCAGCCGGAAAATGATTACCGCCTGACAGAAGACGATGAATCTTATCCTAATGACGGCGGAAATGAATTTTATAGTTGGAATTCCAAACTCTATCAGCGCAATGTTTCTGAATTTGAGGGTGTCTGGTACTACGATGGTAATCTCTCGTCTGAGACTTACATTGTGATTGACGGAGACGGCAACTGGAGCTATTACCAGCGCGCTCCTGGAGATGCTGAGGCAACGGAGATGGACTGCGGCATCTTTACTTATTCTACCGATGAAGCAAGCACTTATTATGCGGATTCTACAATGTACGACGGCGTTTCTATCCGTGTATTTGAATTCGATGATGATGTTCTGGTTTGGGGAGATGAAGGTGCTTACTATTTGATGGAATGATCGTGGGAAAGGGAGGGTGACGAATATGGTGAGATTAAAAAAAATTTTTGATCTTCTGCTGGCAACGGTTCTGTGTTTAAGTCTTTCTGCCTGTGGCAGCTCCGATACAGACACGGAAGGGGCAGGCGATGACTGGCGCAACAGCGGCGTGGTGGTCGGCAGCGGCACGATTACGCACACCAATGAGGGAAGCGTGGATGTACTGGTTACTGTCAGTCCCGAAAGCGCAGCCTTCTACCGTGATAAGGCAGAACAGATTTTGTTTGACAGCGTTTCCTTCCCTGTGAACATTCCCGATGCGGAACAGGCTTTTAACGCCATTTCCTTTGACGATATGGACGGCGACGGGGAAAGCGATGTGTTGGTCAGCTTTATCCACGAAAACGGTGATATCACAGAGTTAATCTGGATTTGGGATTCGGCAGAGAGATATGTCTTTCGGAAAGACCTCTCATCGGTTACGATCAGCGAAGACGATACTGCCGAAGCGATTGACAACAGTAACCTTGATGAATATGTCGGCCTTTGGGAGTATCTGGATGAAAATCTTTGGTTGCGTATCCATGAAGATGCAACATGGGAATTTGTGAACGACCAGGATGAAGTGATTGAATCTGGTACTCTATGGGCAGATGAAACTGGTGTGACACTTCATTTTGATGGCAGTGGAGATGTGCTTCAACTTGACCGTACAGTGAGCGGTGATCTGATAGACATTGCGAATGATGGCTCACTCTTTCCTGTGGAGGCAATCCAGTCAAGTGTCCCTTATTTTACCCGAAATGGGCTTGAGATCAATGCCGCAATGGACATGGGCACTTTTCTTCTGGAGGATGGCGTTTGTAATTACTCCGGCCTTGGAGACGGTTACAGCAGGGATGACTGTTATTGGGAGGTCATAAAAAATGCCGACTATACCCATGACGGAATCAGAGAAATTCAATTTGATGCTATTTGTTATATCCCGGAAAGTTCGATTCCGTATTTTGACCAGCAGTATTTCACCGTTACCAGCAGCGAGTTGTACGACTTTAACACCGGTATGTGGCTGACTGCTGCTTCCGCCTATGACAACAGCAATCGTGGTGAAAACTATTATCTCCATACCGTAAGTTGGAAAGGCAACAGCTATCTGATTGAATTCGCCTATTCTACAGATTGGACGTACGATGTGGGCGATTGGGACATGGTTTTGACAAAGAGCTATATTGTCTACTTGCCCGAGGATATGACGGCATCATCTTCGCCGCAGAAGTACAGCCGGACAATTATAAAGATTGCGCCAAGAGAATGCAGCTTGACAGCATTTCACCCGAAGCAAGCATTATGAATCTTGATACGGTTGACCCGTACAGTGCGCTGTATTTCAGCATATGTTATTAAAGTGGAGCAGGAATATGGAAAGAAACAGAGCGATACTTCACACGATTAGCACGGAAACACCCGGCGATGCGGAGCTTTCCAGACAACTGGGCCGTTACCAGAAGCAGGCGCGCACCTGGCTGCGCGTCGGCCTGATTAGTATAGCAGGCGGCGTGATCTCATTTTTTACCGTACATCATACGGCGCTCAAGGCGATCCTTGTGACGGTGCTGTTCTTCGGAGGTATCTGTTGTGTGCTGTTTCTTAACGGCAGCGCCCAGAAAAAAATCAAGAGGTTGATGCAGGAACAAATGGGAATGTTTTTCAGGCAGAGCTGGAAAAGGCATTCGGCCCGGATCTGCATACACCGGAAATGCATATTGATCAGCCGCTTATGAAAGAACTCTGCCTGCTGGATGGTCAGTGGGAGGAATGCGAAATTGAGAATCTCCATGAAGGCTGCCATCGCGGCATCTACTTTTCTGCCGCAAATGTACGGTTGAACCATGTGTATGAGCGGGGGAATGTCCGCGATGGACTGGGAACCTGGCGGGATATGGTATTCAAAGGGCTTGTCCTGCGATGCAGGACAAGCGATACCGCACCATCTCCTATCTTTGCCGACACACGGATGGAAAATAACCCTCAGTTTATGGAAATGATAAATGCTTTTGAACAAAGCGTGGAGGGACGGATTCTGAAATTCCACTGGAAGGGCAATATCTTCTCGCTGGCAATTGAAACAGATTACGGGTTTGCGACGGTTGCCAGTGATGTTGACTTAAGCGACCTTGATGCAGTACGGAGAAGCTATATCGCATCCTTGCTGGAAATGGGCAGGGCGCTTGATCTTCTGCTGAAAAATACAGCTCTCTTTGCAGGGCCGGAATGAGAAAGGGGCAATAAGATGTCTGGCATAATTTGTATTTTAATTATTATTCTTCTGATCGTCTTCTGGTGTGTCAGTACGGTCAACGGGTTCAGGAAAAAAGAGATTCGTGTACAGGAAGGACTCTCCGGCGTGGAGGTGGCACTCACCAAGCGATATGATATGCTCACGAAAATGTTCGATACAGCCAAGGGCTATATGAAACACGAAAACGAACTGTTTACCAAGGTTGCCACGCTGCGCCGTGGCATGAGCGTGGGGGAGATGAACGCTGCGAAACAGCAGATGGACACTTTAAGCGATAGATTATTCGCTGTGGCGGAGGGATACCCCGAACTTCAATCCAGCGAGGCATTTGCTGAACTACAACGGGGTATCCGAGACGCAGAAGAACATCTACAGGCGGCACGGAGGCTCTACAACACGAATGTTACCGCCTACAACACGGCCATTGCCATGTTCCCGGCCAAGCTGCTGGCGGGCAGTCGTCAACCCAAAGAGTTTTTCGCTGCCGATGAAACAAAGCGGGAAGATGTGAAGATGATGTTCTGACAAAAGGAGAAAGTATTATGGAAGAAAAACAGAATATGACAAATGAACAGCTGGAAAAGATGCTCCGCAGACACCGCAGCGCGGCTACGCGCTCTAAGTTCATTACCTACGCTTTCGGTATAGCGGCAATTCTGCTGTTAGCCGCGAATCTGACCCCCATTGCTATTGTCTGCCTTGTGCTCACGTTCGTGTTCGGTTATCAGCTTGCCAAGCACAGCGAGGCACTGAAAAAGACACTTGGCAGCAATGTGATAAACGATGTGCTGGGCGAGGTATTTGAAACGGTCGAGTACAATCCATTTGGCAAAATTTCCTCTATCAGCAGCGCAGGCATGGTGTTTCCCTTCCGCTATGATAAACTTCGGGGCAGCGATTATATTAAGGCCACCTATCGGGGACTGAACATTGAACTGAGTGATGTCGAACTTATCAATGCGGAAGAAATCACCGATGCTGAAGGAAATGTAGACAGAAGTGAAAATACGGTTTTTCGGGGTCAGTGGTTAATTTGCGACTTTGGAAAAGAACTTTCCGGTGAGGTACATATCTCCGGTAAATCAAAAAAATCCTACGGGGTATCCATCAGCGGCAATGTCAAGATGGAAAATGAACGGTTCAACAGGCAATTTTTTGTAAACGCCCAGAATCCGCAGGAGGCATACTACATCCTTACGCCTCACATGATGGAATATATCCTCACTATGTCTGAAAAAAGCGGTGGAACGGTCTATATGAGATTTCTGCGCGGCGGCAAGCTGCATATCGCTGTCCAGACCGGACGCGACTTCTTTGAGTTGGGTGGCAGCAAGGTAAATATTGAGTCATTGCGGAACAAGTTTCTGGGAGAATTACGTTGGTTTACAAGTATCATTGATGAACTCCAGTTAGCAGATACCCTTTACAAGAAGGAGGATTCTATATGACGCTGGGTGCTGCTGTGTTACTTTTTCTGATTGTTCTTATAGGTATCGCAGCAGTATCTGTCTGCCTGCAGAAAAAGAGAATGTTGTGCATCGCCTGTATTGCACTCTTATCTCTGGTCGCATTGGCTCTCGCCTGTTATATCGGTCTGACTGTTCTTTTCGTCAACGCAGTACAAAACCAGTCGTCTGTGCCATAACCAGAACGTAGGTGGAGCGATTATTGGATTCAACACGAATAACGTTATGAAAACTAAAGAACCATAAATGACGCGCTGACGCTGGCACTTATGGCGGTTTTTAGGAGGAAGCCGCACATGATCCAGCCGGGCAGACGACAAATTCTGACGATGTTCTCGCAACAGTCAAAAAAATCCAGACCGCCCAACAGGGGCAGCCTAACTATGGTTGCGAAAATTGTCAGAACTTAACTGAATATCGTGCTTTTTGCGCTCGTACAGCTTTGTACTGTCCGGGCGTTTTTCTGTTTCCCCGGTGCCGCTCCCCGGCAGACGAGTAGTGGGCGAAGGCGGAAGTAATGACCTGCCTCCCTTAATCAACACCGTCCTCTTGAAAGGGGGACGTTACATTGTAATCAGGAGGTGTTGTATTTTATGAACACGAACGCGGGATGGCTCATTGTGAACGGCAACCGGCTCCAGATCAAACGGAAACAGTTTGAGAAGGTGATCGATTCGCTGGAGGTTATTTGAGAATGACGGCTGACAATGGGCCGAAAACGCGGTATAATCTATGTATGGCGTATCAAGGCTCATTCCAGGAATGGAAAGGAGCTTACCATCATGTCAGAGAAAAGACGGGAGATACGCATACGCTTCTTCCTTATGATACTATTAGAGCATTTGCGCTTAAAATATCTATGGCAACTTTTTTGAAAGGGAATATTGTAAATAATGATTCTGCTATAAATGAGCAAGTTCGTGATTTTGCATAAAAGAAAGACACCTCGATTCCATGTGTTGTATAATGAAAGTGCCAAAACAAACATTTGCAACATTTACGAAAGAAGGT
>QUFC01000002.1 GCA_003478355.1 Lachnospiraceae bacterium AM48-27BH | reverse complement strand
CTGTACTTCCTTGCTGCAAAGCAGAAAATTATCGTTAATGTGGTTGTTGGACTGCTTGATAATGAAAGTCCTGATTCAAATAGATTTACACTTGTAATTCCAAAGTCTGCAAATGATGTACGATTACAAACTACACTTGACAATCAGAACCCCACGGGCTTGCCCGTGGGAGCAGTCAGAATGATCTACAGAACATGTGAATGATAAAAAACAGAGAGGAAAACTTACTTATGAATACACTGAAAAAATTTATCCGCTACTATGGCCCATACAAAGCGGTCTTTTTTATGGATCTGTTCTGTGCGGTCATCATAAGTCTTGTGGATCTGGCTTATCCACAGATCCTGCGGACTGCAACAAAGACACTTTTTGTCCAGGATAAGAATGCGATCCTGCAAGTGCTTCCGTGGATTGGAATAGGGCTGTTCTTTATGTATGTGATCCAAAGCCTGTGCAAATATTATGTCAGCTATCAGGGACATGTGATGGGCGCTAATATGGAACGAGATATGCGGCAGCAGCTTTTTGACCATTATGAAGAACTGTCATTTTCTTATTACAGTCAGAATAATTCTGGACAAATGATGAGTAAACTGGTCAGTGACCTGTTTGATATTTCTGAGTTCGCTCATCATGGACCGGAGAACTTATTTATTTCATTGATCAAAATTGTGGGTGCGTTTATTTTCCTGTTCTTTATTAATAAGAAACTGGCACTGCCATTGATTCTGTTGGTGATCCTGATGTTTGCGGTATCCTTCTGTCAGAATCAGAAGATGCAAAAGACATTTATGGAGAACAGAAGGAAGATCGGTGACGTCAATGCCAGTTTGCAGGATACCTTGTCAGGAATCCGGGTGGTACAGTCTTTTACGAATGAGAAAATTGAGAAAAAGAAATTTCAAAAGAGCAATGAAGCATTTCTGGTTTCCAAAAGGGACAACTATCGCTGTATGGGAGAATTTATGAGTTCCAATCTGTTCTTCCAGGGCATGATGTATCTGGTTACACTGGTTTATGGCGGTTATCTGATCGCCAATCATGAAATGTCGGCTTCTGATCTTGCTATGTATGCTCTGTATATTGGAATTTTCATCAGTCCGATCCAGATTTTGGTGGAATTGATGGAAATGATGCAGAAGGGTCTTTCTGGTTTCCGCCGTTTCCTTGATGTGATGGAAACGGTTCCAGAAATCCAGGATAACCCGGATGCAGTGGAACTGACCAATGTAAAAGGCCATGTCTGCTATGAAAACGTTTCTTTTCATTATAGCGACGATGAGACAGAAGTGCTTTCCCATGTATCCATTGACATTCCGGCCGGTAAATCAGTTGCGCTGGTTGGTCCGTCCGGCGGTGGAAAGACAACCATCTGCTCACTGCTTCCCCGTTTCTATGATGTGACCGGTGGCAAGATTACCGTAGATGGCCATGACATCCGTTCTCTCACGCTGAAAAGTCTCCGAAGCCAGATCGGCGTTGTGCAGCAGGATGTTTATCTGTTTTCCGGTTCCATTCGCGAAAATATCGCCTACGGAAAACCGGATGCTTCCGAGGAGGAGATCATTGCGGCAGCAAAACAGGCCAACATCCATGATTTTATCATGGAACTTCCAGAACAGTATGATACTTTTGTAGGAGAACGCGGCGCCAGACTTTCAGGTGGACAGAAGCAGCGGATTTCCATAGCACGGGTATTCTTAAAGAATCCGCCGATTCTGATCCTTGATGAGGCCACCAGCGCCCTGGATAATGAAAGTGAACGCTGGATCCAGCGCAGCCTGGAAGAACTGTCCAAAGACCGGACGACCATCACCATTGCCCATCGTCTCTCTACGATCAAACATGCTGATGAGATCATCGTTCTCACGGAAAATGGAATTGCAGAGCGTGGAACCCATGATATGCTGCTTGAGAAAGACGGAATCTATGCAGGCTACTACAATATGGCGTGATTGGCTGTCCTGGGAGAAAAAATGAAATTAAAAAGGATTTTGTTCACGATACTGCAGTGTACATGGGGAATCATTCAAACATTTTTAGGAGCAGTTATTTTTATAAAATTGAGAAAATATCCGCATAAGAGATATCGTGGATGTATAGATACAAGATGGAATATCAGTAGTGGACTAAGCCTTGGGCTGTTTATATTCACGCCTAGTGAAGAAGATGAGGATTCTCAAAAGATCCGGGTACATGAATATGGTCATTGCATACAATCCGTCGTGCTTGGTCCATTTTATATGTTGATTGGTATGATTTCTATTGTATGGGCGCGGTACCCGTATTTTGAAAGAATCCGCAGAGAAAAGAATTTGCCATATACTGCCTGCTTTGTAGAAGCATGGGCAAGCAGATGGGGAGAAGTATTTACCGGAGAAAGCGCCATATGGAATTAGATGTCCTGATGTGGGGTACTGGAGGATAGGATGGTAAAATTCATAAAAATCGGCCCAGTTGTTTTTCTGCTGGTAGCCATAGTTTGTGCTGTCGGGTATCAAGTTACAGGCACAGGGATTTTTCTTACCCTGGCGATCACATTTGGAACCACTGCTTACCATTTTATCATGCGATGGCTGGTGGCATTCATTTACAATTTTTTCATGGATAATCATGCGGATTACAGAAAGCCATGGTATCAGGTGGGGCAGTGGGAGATGAAACTGTATGAGAAATTGCAGGTAAAACGCTGGAAGAACCATATGCCGACCTACAACCCCAGCCTGTTTGATCCCAGAAAGCGCACCTGGGATCAGATCGCCCAGGCAACGTGCCAGGCGGAGCTGGGGCATGAGACCATTGCAGTGTTGAGTTTTGTGCCCATTGCAGCAGAAATCTGGTTTGGGGAGTATCCGGTGTTTCTTCTTACATCGATCGCTGCTGCGGGTGTTGATCTGATGTTTGCGGTGATCCAGCGGTATAACCGGCAGAGGATTGTAAATTACTTGAGAAACAAATCGGATTAGCCAAACTGTTGTTTGAAGTGAGAACACCGATGTAGCATGGAGAAGGGGAAATTATGATCATACACACAGGAATGCGTACAGATATCCCGGCATTCTACAACGAATGGTTTCTGAACCGTATACGGGAGGGCTATGTGCTGGTGCGGAACCCATATCAGTTCAGTCAGGTAACCAGATACAGCCTATCACCGGATGTGGTGGATCTGATTGCGTTCTGCACGAAGAACCCGGCTCCCATGCTGCCGCACATGGACGCGCTAAAGGACTATGGCCAGTATTGGTTTGTGACTATTACACCGTATGGCAAAGATATAGAGCCTTACGTGCCGTACAAAGAGGCAGTGATGGAAGATTTTCAGAAATTGTCAGAACTGGTGGGAGTGGACAGCATTGGCTGGCGGTATGACCCAATCGTTCTCGATGACTGGCATTCTATGGAGTGGCATATCTCTCAGTTCGAATCCATGGCAAAAACTCTGTCAGGTTACACGAAAACCTGTGTGATCAGTTTTATTGACCTGTATAAGAAGGTAGAGCGGAATTTCCCGGAAGCAAGGGCTGTTTCCAAGAGGGACAGACTTATTCTGGGAAAAGAACTGATCCAGATAGCTGGAAATTACGGCATGACAGTGAAACCCTGCGCGGAAGGGACAGAACTGGCTGTGTACGGCGCTGATTGTTCGGGGTGCATGACGGTGAGAACCTTTGAGACCGCGTTAAACACCAGCCTGGATGTGCCGAAACGGAGCCAGAACCCAAAGAACCGACAGTGCGGCTGTATGCTCACGGCGGACATCGGGGCTTACGATACCTGCGGGCATCTATGCAGATATTGTTATGCCAATTCCAATCCGGCACTGGTGCGGGAAAAAAGGAAACGACACGATTCCAAGTCTCCATTTCTGATCGGAAATAGTATGCCGGGAGATGTGATCCACGAGGCGGAGCAGAGAAGTTGGATCGATGGGCAGATGAAAATGGAATGGTGAAAAAACGAGAAATGTGATATGATGAAGAATAGTAAAAAGCAGGAGGTCGCATATATGGGTATCTATTTGAATCCAGACAGCAGTAAATTCGAAGAAGCTGTGAATTCGGATATTTATGTGGATAAGACCGGATTGTTAACGTATACCAATTCCGTTTTGCATACGATGCAGAAATATATTTGTATCAGCCGTCCACGACGCTTTGGAAAATCGACAGCTGCCAATATGCTCACGGCGTATTATAGCCGGGGATGTGACGCGGAGCAGATCTTTTCACAGTTTGAGATTGCAAAAGATAGTGGTTTCAAGAAATACCTGAATAAGTATAATACGATTTCTGTTAATATGCAGGAGATTTTAAGCAGAAGCCGAAGCATTTATGAACTGATTGAGCGTTTCAATAAACTGCTTATCCGTGATTTGAAAAAAGAATATCCGGATGTGGACTATTTTGATGACACCGATGTGATCGAATGTATGCAGGATGTATATTCCCAGAAAAAGCAGGCATTTATTGTGATTCTTGATGAATGGGATTGTATTTTTCGGGAGTACAAGGAAGACAAAGAGGCGCAGGAAAAGTATCTTGATTTTCTGAGAGATTTGTTAAAGGACAAGGCATATATCCATCTGGCTTATATGACGGGAATTCTGCCAATTAAGAAGTATGGAACGCATTCTGCTTTAAATATGTTTGATGAATTTTCCATGATTGATCCGGGTCCGCTGGCGCAGTACGTGGGCTTTACAGAGAATGAAGTCAAAAAGCTGTGTGGACAGTATCAGATGGATATGGCAGAGGTCAAAAGCTGGTATGACGGCTATTCCTTTGAAAATGGAATATCGATTTACAGTCCGCGTTCTGTAGTAAGCTGTATGCGGTTTAAAAAAATAGGAAATTACTGGAATCAGACAGAAACGTTTGAGGCACTGAGAATTTATATTGATATGAATTTTGAAGGCTTAAAAGATGATGTTTTAAGTATGATCGCAGGAAATGCAGTTCCTGTGAACATAGGAAATTTTTCTAATGATATGGCGACCTTTCATTCCGAAGACGATGTTCTGACACTTTTGATCCATTTGGGGTATGTCTCTTACGATTATGACAGTAAGACCGTGAAGATTCCCAATGAAGAAGTGAGAGCGGAGTATGTGAATAGTGTTTCTGCATCAAATTGGGGCGAAGTATCAAAATCATTAAAAAATTCAGCAGATACATTGGAGGCAATCTGGCAGAAAAGGCCGAAGCAGGTAGCGGAAGCAATCAGTCAGGCACATTTTGAAACATCGCATATTCAATATAATGATGAAAATGCATTGAGCTATACGATTTCACTGGCTTTGTATTCGGCGAGAAATTTTTATATGATTTACAGGGAATTGCCAAGTGGGAAAGGATTTGCGGATCTCGTATTTTTACCAAGGAAAAAATTTCCGGAAAAACCGGCAATTGTAGTGGAATTGAAGTGGGATAAAGATGTGAGTGGAGCGATTGCGCAGATCAAGAACAAGGAATATTGCAGAAGTCTGGAAGAATACCGGGGAAATGTGTTATTGGTCGGCGTAAATTATGATAAAAAGACAAAGGTTCACGAATGCATGATTGAGGAATGTGAAATCTGGTAAATTATGGAGGGGTGTGTTATGTGGTTTTGGTGGGTGATGCTGTTCTGTGATTTATTGATCCCGGTCACAATGCTGATTGGTGGAAGAGCGATGTGGAAACATTGTCCCAATTCGATCAATGGTTTGTTCGGATACCGGACGCGTCGTTCCATGAAAAATATGGACACATGGAAATTTGCCCATGATTACTGCGGACGTCTTTGGTGGAAGCTGGGATTATGGATGTTTGTTCCATCGGTTTTGATTCATATTCCGTTTTACCATAGTACGGAAGATCAGATCGGGACCGTTGCCATGATTTTGGTGATCGTTCAGTGTATTGTCCTAATTGCATCTATTATTCCAACAGAACATGCATTAAAGAAGACATTTGACCGAAATGGAAACAGAATCTGATTGACAATGAGCAAAATCGGGCGGGGTGTTTTTGAAAAAAAGGTTTGATGTAAATAATTCTTCCATAGGATCCCGGAGTTTTGTGTGGTATAATAAAACATATGAAGAAAAGGAAAACCATTGGTTATATATCCCTTGCTTTTCTTGTGATTACCCTGGCGGGCTGCGGCTATACGAAAGAAGAGAAGGCGGATATGAAGCGTTATGAAGCCAGGGTCGTGAAAATGCGAAAGATTATATCAAAGAAAAGTATGGAGTGGATGTGAAAATCAGGGAAGTGACTTGCGAAAAATATAATTCTGGTCCGGTGCCAGACTTTTCCCCTTCTCCCACTGGAAATGTGTTTGTGAGGATGAGCGCTCAGGGAGAAGACTTCTCTGTTTTCATTTCAGGAGAAAGCAGGAATGCAGACGGAATCGACAACTATCAATACCAGGAGATTGTGGGGACATTTACACGGGAACTGGAGAAAATTACAGGGCTTTCAGCAAAAAGTGTATTTATCTGCTATGGCGAGTTTCAAACGGTAAACGCTGAAAAGAACGGGATGATCCATGATTTTTATAACGGTGGGAATCTGACGGAAATTTTGCAGGGTGGATCTGCGAGAGCCGTTGCATCTTATATCAATCAGCCAGTGGAACAAATTCCGGTATCAGAAATAAGCAGGATGACCGGGGTTCAAACGATCTTGTTTGCAGACTATGAAAGCCAGGAGGCTTATCAGGCGGTTTCACAACCGTATTATAATCTGACAGGGTGGCCGATAGAAAATGGTATCGAAGATCAGCTCTATCAGATAAATGGATATCGTGTGGTAAGTGCAGGCGAAGATTATTCTATGAACTGTGAGAAGAAGATCCAGGATGATATCATTTTGATCACAGAAAAGCCAGAGGAGCAGGTGAAGCTTGAGAAAACGATTCTGGATCCACAGGAAAACTGGAATGGAAATGGATTCCTTGACGCAGAACAGGTGGCTGATGCATATACAGTTGAGACGAACGCACGAAAGGTATATGTGTATTTCCCGGTAGAAAAACTGCAGACGAAAGATGTGAAGCGTATCCAGCTAGTCAAACAGTATCAGTATCGGGGTGAGACCTGCTATGACACGATTCCTGGCGGAGTAACAGATGATGGCAGGTATATCAGTGGTATCGTCTATACGAAGGATGAGTCGGAAATCAAGCTATCCGTGTTTGTAGATAAAAAATGATTACTGTTCACGCGTTGCGCAAACAGCAACGGATTTTGCCGATGCTTCGCATTCTAAATCGGCAAAATCTGTTATCATCACTGTATTATACGGCATTTTCAGTTCAGAAAATGCCTACCCGTGTACAGTAACAAAAAATGAACAAATATGGTTGACAATCCAGAATGCATTTGATAATATTTATCAGGTAAATTCAATATCCCATGGGGGAGTAGTTAGCACGAACGTGTGGTTTGTCAACATTCTGATTATAGGAAAGTATATAATCTGGCAAATCTTAAATAATGAGACTCATGTATATCGATGGACAGTTAATGCGTGGACGCATTGCTGGCAGTTGATATACATGGGTCTTTGTTGTTTATCAGAAAATTTTGCTGGGATTCCTTAGGATAACCGATGCCTGGGCTGACGATACGGATACGGAGAGGAAGGAAATGTGGAAATGTTACTATTTTTAAAGGTCTTTTTTACGGAATTTATTGCAGAGATGGGAGATAAGACCCAGCTTATGTTAATCGCCCTTACGTCGAAATACAAATTAAGGGACATTATATTAGGAACTGCCGCAGCAATTCTTGTATTGAATGGACTGGCAGTTTTAGCAGGTGGACTTGTTAGTGAATTTATTCCTGAATGGCTCATCAAGACCGTTGCAGCGCTGGCATTTCTTTATTTTGCCGCAGCAACGATCACTGGTGATGATGACGAGGATGAAGAAGAGGGCAGTAAAACAAAAATCCAGTTTGCTCCATTGGCAGTGTTCTGTACCTTTTTTGTAGCGGAGCTTGGAGATAAGACACAGCTTACAGCCATCACATTTGGTGCCAATGAAGGTATGGGAGCCGCATTGGTTGTTTGGATCGGATGTTCTTTGGGACTTTTTGCAGCGGATATTCTTGGAATGTTAGTGGGGTATTTCTTAAAGAGTAAGACACCGGATGGATTATTGAATACACTTGCGTTTGTCATCTTTTCGGTCTTCGGTGTATATACGCTTTATCAGGGACTGAAAATGATAAGCGTAAGCGTCTTTGCAATTCCGGTATGGCCGGTGCTGATTGCTGCGACAGTTATTTTTGCTGGTTTGTGTGTTTTCCTCTTTATCAGAAGAGAGAAGAAAGGAATGAGATCTGATAAATCTGTAAGAAAATAGTAAGTCCATCGTTCTTGTCAGATAGTAATGGCCTTATCTATAATAATAATAGATAAAATGGTTGAAAAACGGCACGATTTGGGAAGGAAAACATATGAACGGGAGGGAAATCGCATGAAAGAGAGTCTCTGGAAACAGACATATGAGAATATCCTGATCGGAATGGGTTTCATTGGAATCACGCTGAACTTTCTATTTTTAAATCAACTTCTTCCATTCATTGGAATCCTTTTGGTATTTACCGGGTTTCGGAAGTTGAGGCGAGAAAATCAGTGGTTTCAGATTGGTTATGCCGGTGCGGGGCTAAAGGTCGTGATCACGATCGTTTCTATCGTACTTGGGGCAGTGTTGGGACATGAAGAAATCTATGCCTCTTATGTCTGGAAAGTAATCGCATTCTGTGGCGGAATCCTCCCGATAGCCCTTGTAAGCTGTTTCTTTTTTGGAACACGTCAAGAACTGCGAAAACGCCAGATGAACATAAAGTATGAGGTTCTGATCCATATCATCATCTGGTATGTGGCTATGGTGGTGCTTGCTGCTTGGAATTATCAGGGTTTGATCCTGGCTTTGATCATCATAGCTGCCTATATCGGAATTCTTGTGGAACTGAAGCACCTGGCGGAACAATTAGAACAGGCTGGATATGTACTGGAAGAACAGCCGGTGTGGATTTCTGATGGAAAATATGTAGGCGGAGCAGTGATGGTTACTGTTGCGGGCCTTATCATCAGCTATTTATTCCTCGATTCCTACCATATGGAATGGACGATGGTAAAAGAATCACAGGATCCGGTCAGTGAAGAAATCAAAGATCATCTGCTGTCTCTGGGACTTCCGGAAGATATCCTAAATGATCTGGCAGAAGAAGATCTGCTGGAGTGTAAAAATGCCAGACAGGTTTTTGTGGAACGGGATGATTATCCGATGAACGATGGAGTAGAAGTTGTCAGTGGAACAGAAGGCTACACTCAGTATTCAACAGAATATCCTCAGAAAGAACTGAAATTGAGCGGAGCAGCGATAGAACTGGAGCAAAAAGGCCAGTGGAAGGTGATCCATCATTTCCGGTGGAATGAAGATCCAGGCTTCCGGGGCACCGAGAGCTTACAGATTTACCCGGTATACAGTGGGCAGAAGAGCGGCTGGACTGTAAATGGGGGACTTACCGGACAGGTTCTCTACGAGAAAAATGGGACCTCGTACACCGCAGATTACGCAGTCTTACAAAATGAAAACTACAATACCAGAGATGGCTTCCCATTTTACGATATGATGGAGCATAGCAGCATTTTCGCAGAGTTTTCCATGCCGCGTCATGGGGAAAATTGCCGCGGATATGTGGCTTATGAGATCAAAGAGAAAGAAAATGACTGGTGGATTGATTCCTGGTTAAACTATACTCATCAGAATACCCTTGTGCAATATCCAGTTCTGTCTGCGGCCCAGAGCAGAAAACAGGGTGGAGTGATGGATGGGAGGATGTTTACTACTGTACAGAATGCATTGCAGGTACTTCCGGGTGAAAGGGAATGAGATGGTACTTTGTTGAATGTATCAGAAGCTGGACTTGGGTGTGAGGCGATCATACTGTATAATTTTTTCTTCTGTGCGAAGATTTATTTTTTCTTTTATAAGAAGTGTATAAATGGCTTGTCCTTTTGTATAATCCTTTTCTTCTTTTTGGAAAAAAGAACGGCAGAAAAAATAGTCGGGTTCTTTTTGGCGATCAAGAAATATATAAATATCCGTGTTTTCATAAGGCGTGGAGAGAAGATATTCTGCTTCGATTAGAGAAAATGTCTGCAATTTTTGATTGTATCGAAAGATCAGTTTGTTACTGTCAAGAAAGTTTTCAATTTGAATAAATGGTTCAATCCGCTTTTGAATATTGGGGAAGTATTGACTCTTTTTTAGATCATTTATGGAAATGTTACCGGTGAGAATCTGTTGGAAAACTTTGTCTCGAAAGAAGATCCATAATAATCTCCTATAAGAAAACCGCCCTGCTTATGCAGGACGGTAATGGCATTTTCTTTCGGCTAATGCCTACTCCGGTTTGAGGTTTCGCTGCCCAACCCCTCTCGAAAGCTTCGCATAACAAGGCTTTCCGGTACGCTGTTATGCTTCAGCGCTTGGATAGACACACGCCGTTGTCTATCTTGTACTATTATTATATGGAATAACGAAAAATATGTCAAGGAAAATCATGTTTGTTTAAAAACTGTCTTATAGCGTCCCATAAGGCGCAATCCCAATCACATATTCCACCCCAATAGCCACCAGCACTACCAGTGCAGAAATAATAAATCCATGAAGCATCGGTTTCGCACCGGAGCGGCATAAGGATTTGAAGTTGGTATTTAAACCAATCGCTGCCAGAGCCGCAATCATCAGAAATTTACTGATACTTTTAAGACCAGAAACCAGTCCGGCTGGTAAAAGTCCCAGGCTGGTCAGCATGGACATGGCGAGAAATCCGAGGATGAACCATGGGAAAATAGAACAGATGCGGACTTTAACACCGTCAGCCTGGGACTTCTGTTTCTTTTTCAGGTGCAGGTTGATGGCTGCAAATGATAATACAGCAGGAATAATGGCCAGGGTTCTGGTCAGTTTGACCATGGTTGCGAAATCACCGGCGGCTTCGCTGAAGGCATATCCAGTTGCCACAACGCTTGAGGTATCATTGACGGCAGTTCCCGCCCACAGACCGAATGCAGCGTCAGAAAGTCCCAGCCACCGGCCGAGCAATGGGAACACCACGATCATAATGGTATCAAAAAGAAAAGTAGCAGACATTCCATAGGCGATATCCATATCGTCAGCCTCGATCACCGGTGCGATGGCAGCGATGGCAGATCCACCGCAGATGCCGGTTCCGGCGTTGATCAGGCTGCTGGTTTTCCAGTTGAGTCCCAAGGCTTTTCCAATCAGCGCACCAAGTCCAAAGCAGGTTGCCAGGGTGAAGATCATGACCGTCAGGGAAAATCTTCCGACTGTCAGGACAGTACGGATGTTTAAACTGGCGCCAAGAAGAATGATGGCGAATTTCAGGATTTTTTTGGAAGTAAATTTAATTCCAGGAGCAGTAGTCGGAGTTGGTTTCCAATATGCATTAACTGCCATGCCGATGAAAAGGGCGATGACAGACGCACCGATCAGGTGAAGTCCGGCATTGGTTTCTAAGATTTCTGCTAATTTTGCGATAACAGCGATTCCCAGTGCCAGCACAACTCCTGGGAGTAAAGCAGGTATTTTTTTTATCATTTGTCTTGAGTTCCTTTCATTTTACATTTCGCTTTATTTTAAATCAGATTCATGATAAGATAAATGCATAATAAGTAATGAATCAATTCTGATTTGTTATCAATGGAGGAACAATATGGAACAGCGCCTGGAATCTTTTCTGACACTCTGTGATACCATGCATTATGGCCGGGCTGCAGAAAAGTTACATTTATCCCAGCCTGCGGTCAGTAAGCATATCCAGTCCCTGGAGAATCAATATGGAGTTTCTTTATTTACCTATGCCAACCGACGTTTGCAGAAAACCAGGGAAGGCGAGGTCCTGCAGCAGTATGTGCAGACGCTCCGGTATAATGAAGAAAAACTGATGGAAAAGCTTTGCCAGCAGTCCACCAGCCTTCTCCGTATCGGTGCGACAAAATCCATTGGTGAATACGTGCTTCTGCCGAACATCAAGCGGTTTTTATCATTTCCGGAACATGAGATTGAGTTTTTGGTAGATAATACGGAGCGTCTGTTAGAGCGGCTGGATCACAGTGAACTGGATTTCGTGGTTCTGGAAGGAATTTTCCATAAGCAGCATTACGATTGGATCTTGTTCAGGAATGAGCCGTATATCGGTATATGCGCAAAAAATCATCCATTTGCAGGACGGGAAGTGAACGTGGAAGAATTATTGTCGGAACGGATTATTTTGCGGGAAAAAGGATCTGGTACAAGAAAGATATTTGAACGGGAATTGGAAAATATCGGTTTTACCACAGACGCTTTTCAGAAGCAGATCTGTATCAGTTCTTTTGAAATCATCAAATCTCTGGTCAGCGATGGTTATGGGATCAGTTTTCTGTATCAGGCGGTGATCAAAGATAACGAAAATCTGGCACAATTTATCTGTCCACCGCTGACTGGGGTTCATGAGTTTAATGCAGTATTTTTAAAAGGGACAGATGCTGGGAGTATGGTAAAAAAATTTATGACAAATGATACGGAGAGAAAAAGAAAGGGAAACAAATGCGATATTTAAAACCACATTTTTACGATAGATTTGTCTGTACAGCGGGAGCGTGTCCAGATACCTGCTGCGCCGGATGGCAGATCATGATTGATGAAGAGTCTCTGGACCGCTATGGAAAGGAAAAGGGTGAGTTTGGAACACGACTACGGAATTCCATTGACTGGGAAGAGGAATGCTTTTACCAGAATGACCGCCGCTGCGCGTTTTTAAATGAGAAAAATCTGTGCGATCTTTACAAAGCGCTTGGTCCGGATGCACTCTGTGACACTTGCCGCATGTATCCGAGACATACGGAAGAATATGAGGGACTGAGAGAATTATCTCTTTCTCTGTCCTGTCCGGAAGCGGCAAAAATGATTCTTTCCTGTCAGGAACCCGTTCATTTTGTGAAGGAAGAGGACGAGAAAGAAGATGATTTTGAAGAATTTGATTTTATGATGTTTTCCCAGCTGGAAGATACCAGGGATGTCCTGTTTTCTATTTTACAGGACCGGTCCCTTCCTCTGGCGCTGCGCATGGCGGCAACCGAACAACTGGCAGAACAATATCAGATCTGTATGGAAGAGCAGCGGGAGTATGAGATAGATGATCTTCTGCGGGATTGTGAACGCCATCACAAGGAGCAGACGCTGCAGGAATTTGTATCAGAGAGCCTTTCTGCAAAAGGAGTGGATGCAGCGTCTTTTCACCAGTGGGAGCGACAGAAAGAAGAACTGCAGGTTCTGCGTAGTCTGGAACGTCTGCGTCCGGAATGGGATCAGGTGCTTGATGGAGTGGAAAAATGGCTTTATGGGAGCGGAGAAGAACATTACCGGCATATTTGTGAAGAATTTCACAAAATGTACGGAAGCCTTAGCAGCCACAAAGAAGAATGGGAGAACCTGGGTGAACAGCTTCTGATGTTTTTTGTGTATACCTATTTTTGCGGCGCTGTTTACGACGATATGGTCTGCTCCAAGATGGAACTGGCGTTATTTTCCGTCCGCTGGATTCAGGAATTTCTGATGGTCCGGTGGCTGGAAGATGGAAAAATGCTGTCCATGCAGGATGTGGAGGAGATTTCCTGGAGATATGCCAGGGAAGTGGAACATTCCGATGATAATCTAAATGCGCTGGAAGATTGGCTGTTTGAGCATTATGCGCCGGAAGGGTGTGTACTGGAGGAAGAGTAAAATGAAGAGAGGACGTATACTGGAAAATATTTGTAGGATATGGTTGATTTTGGTAATTGGAATGTGCGTCGGTTGTGGGAAAAATGAAGCAGTAGACAGTGATTCAGGAGCGGAAATAGTGACAAGTGTAGACAGTGAAACTGATCAAAGTGAAGAACAACCGAGCAGCACAGAAGCCGAAAACCTTGATGAGAGATGGAATGATACCTTAGAAATCGATTTTGCGTATGATTATTCAGAAGATATCAAGACAGATGTTGACTATATGGTGTCGGTTTCGGATTCTTTGCAGGAAGAATTAGAAAATATTGAGAAGATCACACAAAAATATACTCCCTTAGCGGAAAAAGCACAAACCCAGGGAGAGATGAATGTTTCATCCAGATGGCTTTATGTGATATGGGATACAGAACTGAACGATCTCTGGAATCGGTTCAGCAAATTGGCAGATCCACAGACAAAAGAGCAGGTTCTCACAGACCAGAGAAACTGGATTGCCATGAAAGAGGAAGCAACATTCTTAAGCATTGGCAGCAGCGAGGAAAATGGCAGTATGTATCCGTTGCTTCAGAACTCATTTCTGGAAGAAATTACGAAAAACAGAGCCTATATTCTTGCGGAAAAATTGGCAGAAGTAAAGGGCGAAACTTTTCTTATGCCAGAACGATCAGAAAAATACGGTCTGTATGTAGACAACCAGGGAACAGGAGATATCTATAGCTCTCTGATCACCAGACAGGGAATCGATGGTGAAGATCAGGTGGTTATCTCTGCATACAGACAGGGCGAAATCGAAGGAACGTTTATTGACCAGGGAGATGGGAAATTGGTTGTCACATCGGACGATGGAAGTGTAAAAGGTGTGATTCAGATGAATGGATGGAATGGAGCAAGTTTTACAGTGACAGAAGTGACTGGAGAATCGCCTTTTGCTGAGGGCGAGGTATTTGAGTTTCCATTTGTATTTTAAGAAAGGGTTGAAAATAACATCCTTTTAGAATAGATTTCGCTGGAAAGAGAGAGTGGAGTGAGGATCATGCTGGAAACAAAAAGATTAATTTTGAGAAAGTGGACAGAAGCTGATGCGGAAAGTTTATTTCAATATGCAAGTAACACGGAAATTGGACCGGTTGCAGGCTGGCCTCCGCATAAAAGTGTGGAAGAAAGTAAAGAAGTGATCAAAAATGTATTTAATGGTGCGGAATGCTATGCTATTTGTGAAAAAGAAAACAATGCAGCAATCGGTGCGGTGGAATTGAAGTTGAATGGACATACAGATATGACCGAACGGGATGATGAGTGTGAACTGGGTTACTGGCTTGGACAGCCATTCTGGGGAAAAGGTTATATGCCAGAAGCCGCTGGAGAACTATTAAGACATGGATTTGAAGATCTGGGTATGACTGCCATCTGGTGCGGTTATTATGACGGGAATCAGAAATCAAAACGTGTGCAGGAAAAATTGGGATTTATGTTTCATCACATATGCAGAGAAGCACCGGTGCCGCTTCTGGGTGAGGTGAGAGTGGAATATATAAATGTTATGACAAAGGAGCATTGGGAAGGCGTGTAAGATGAACATTAGAAAAGCAATGATTCCTGATTTATCAAGAGTCGCTGAAATCTATGTATTTAACAATCGAATCAATTATTTTCCGATATTTAAAGACGCGGGATTTTCATTCGGAAAACTTCAAGTGGTGTCATTAGTAGACCAGTATCTTAAAAGAAAGAAAATCCTTGAAAATATTTATGTATTTGATGATGGTTTGATAAAAGGTTTTATTCAAATAAAGGGAACGGAAATCTGCCAGTTATTTGTAGAACCGTTTTTTCAAAATGAGGGAATTGGCGGTGAATTAATAGAATTTGCAATACAAGAATTCCAGGTGGATCATGTGTGGGCATTGGAAAAGAATATTCGCGCGATTTCCTTTTATCAGAAGCATGGGTTTTATATGACGGGTCAAAAGAAGTTTGAAGAAGGCACTGCGGAATGTATCGTTGAATTAGAATTGTAAACGGTACGTTGAGGTGTATTCTTCACAAAATGTCTCAGATCCGGATTATCAGTGTGAGATCTGGATCGCGGTAAAGGAGAGAACGGAGTAGTTCCAAATCTCTTTTCTTTTATGAAAAAATGAAGTATGATAGGAGGGAAAATAAGAAAAAGAAGTACCAGGAGCAGAATTGACATGAACACAGAGAGTAAAACAAGAATGACAGAAGGAAGCATTTCCAGGAAAATTATTTTTTTTGCCATTCCATTATTTCTTGGAAATTTATTTCAACAATTATATAATACTGCCGATTCCCTGATCGTAGGCAATTATCTTGGCAGCGATGCGCTGGCGGCAGTCAGTTCATCAGGAAACCTGATTTTTTTGATGGTTGGTTTTATCAATGGAATCGCCATGGGAGCTGGTGTCGTGATCGCCATGTATTACGGCGCAAAAAAGAGGGATCATCTGCAGCGGGCCATTCATACAACGGTGGCGTTTGGATTGGCAGCGGGGGTTGCCCTGACGGCTGTCGGAATGCTTTTTGCACCCAAAATGCTGGTGCTGATGGGAACGCCAGCGGATGTACTGCCACAATCCATCACATATTTCCGTACCTACTTTGCCGGTTCTCTCGGCTTTGTGATGTATAATATTTTCGTTGGAATCCTGCAGTCTGTTGGCGACAGCCGCCACCCGCTGATCTACCTGGTCATTTCCTCCTGCGTCAATATCGTACTGGATATTTTCTTTATCGCAGGACTGGGAATGGGAGTTGGTTCAGCAGCGCTGGCGACCGCCATTTCCCAGTTTACCAGTGCCATTCTCTGCATGATCCATCTGATGCGGACAAAGGAAGAGTACCGTCTGCAGTTTCAAAAGATCGGGTTTGATGGGCTGATGCTGCGTCAGATCATCCAGAATGGCGTGCCATCCGGGTTTCAGAATTCTGTGATCGCCATTGCGAATGTATTTGTGCAGGCAAATATCAATGCTTTCGGTAAAATGGCCATGGCTGGCTGCGGTTCCTATTCCAAGATCGAAGGGTTTGCGTTTTTGCCGGTGACCTGTTTTACCATGGCATTGACGACCTTTGTGAGCCAGAACCTGGGAGCGAAGCAGTATGACCGGGCAAAAAAGGGTGCCTGGTTTGGCGTGCTCTGTTCTATTTCCATTGCGGAGCTGATCGGGATTCTGATCTATACGGCGGCGCCGATCCTGATCTCGGCCTTCAATAGTGACCCGGAAGTGGTACATTACGGTGTCATGCAGTCCAGGACGATCGCGTTGTTTTATTGTCTGCTGGCATTTTCCCATTGCATTGCTGCAGTTCTTCGTGGTTCCGGTCATGCGTCTGTTCCGATGCTGGTCATGCTCTGCGTCTGGTGCCTGTTCCGGGTCAGCTATATCACGGTGGTAGTGCGTATGATTCCCGATATCCGGGTGATCTTCTGGGCATATCCGTTAACCTGGAGTATCAGCTCGGTGATCTTCCTGTATCTGTTTTTGCGAGGCAGATGGCTGCAGGGCTTTGAGAGACAGGGGCGTGCGGTTTGATCCTATATGATAGTAAAACGAAATAAAGAAAGGGAGGAGGATGTCACGATGGTATATACTTGTACATACCGATCAAAGCTGGGTGATATTTTACTGGCGGCAGATGAGGTCGGACTTATGGGATTATGGTTTGAAGGACAGAAGTATTTTGCCAATACGCTGCCCAGGGAGTGTATTTCACAGGAAACACCGGTTTTAACACAGGCAAAAACATGGCTGGATCTTTATTTTTCTGGTCAGAATCCGACATTTACCCCGCCACTTCATCCTGCCGGTTCTTCCTTCCGGCAGGCCGTGTGGAAAATTTTATTGCAGATTCCTTATGGTCACACCATGACATATGGTGAGATCGCCAGAGAACTGGCGGAAAAACAAAAACGATCTCATATGTCAGCCCAGGCAGTCGGCGGAGCTGTGGGCCATAACGAGATCTCCATCATCATTCCCTGCCATCGGGTAGTAGGAAGTAATGGCAGCCTGACAGGATATGCAGGTGGGATCGATAAGAAGATTGCTTTGTTACAGCTGGAACATGCAGAGATGAACCACTTGTTTGTTCCAAAAAAATGATTCTGAATTTTTTTTCAAAAACCTCTTGAAAGAACCATGGAAAGGTATTACAATATATCCTAGTATTCCTCTAGGAATATAGTAATATAGAAAAACAAGAGCCTGACAAGAGGCGGAATGGAGAAAAGCAACCATGTCAGAACAACTTTTACAGATCAACCAGATCCATGCAGACATCGAAGAAAAAGAGATCCTGCATGGTGTCAGCTTAAATATAAATCCGGGAGAGACCCATGTACTGATGGGACCAAATGGAGCAGGTAAGTCTACTCTGGGTCATGTACTGATGGGCAATCCGAAGTATCACATCAGCAGCGGCAATATTATTTTTAAGGGAAATGATATCACCGGAGAGAGTACGGACAAGCGGGCCAGGGATGGTATCTTTCTGTCCTTCCAGGAGCCATTAGAGGTTCCGGGACTTTCTCTGGAGAGCTTTATCCGCAGTGCCATCCGTCAAAAAACCGGCAGACCGATCCGCGTTTGGGAATTCCACAAAGAACTGAAAAAAGCCATGGATGTGCTGCAGCTTGATGAAAGCTACACCCAGAGAAGCTTAAACGTGGGATTTTCCGGCGGTGAGAAGAAAAAGGCAGAGATTTTACAGTTGATGATGTTAAAACCAAGTCTGGCTATTTTAGATGAGACCGATTCCGGACTGGATGTTGACGCGGTACGTCTGGTATCAGAGGGTGTCCGGGCTTATCAGAGGGAGCAGAAGGGCGCACTGTTGATCATTACCCACAGTACCAGAATTCTGGAGGCCCTTCATGTGGATTATACCCACGTTATGGTAGATGGACATATCGTGGCTACCGGAGACAGCTCTCTGGTGGATAAGATCAACGAGGAAGGCTACGAATCCTTCATTCAGGCGGCCGGAAAGACAGAGGGGGCGAACTGATGAAAGAGAAGAGCCAGGTAGAAGATATTGACCGCAGCCTTTACGACTTTCGAAATGAGGAAAAAGCGGAAAATATCTACAAAGTTGAAGAAGGTCTGACCCCGGAGATCGTGGAGCAGATTTCCAAAGAGAAAAATGATCCGGCGTGGATGCAGCTGTTCCGCCTCCAGTCTCTTCAGATCTACAATTCCATGAAAGTGCCGGACTGGGGTCCATCCATTGAGGGGCTGGATATGAACCAGATTGTCACATATGTCCGTCCAAAGACCAGGATGAGCGCCAAATGGTCTGATGTGCCGGATGATATCAAAGATACCTTTGAACGTCTTGGAATCCCGCAGGCAGAGCGGAAATCGCTGGCCGGTGTTGGTGCCCAGTATGATTCTGAGTTAGTTTATCATAATGTCCGGGAAGAGGTCGCAGCCCAGGGCGTCATTTACACGGATCTGGAAAGCGCCATGCATGGGGAATATGCGGAAATGATCCGTACCCATTTCATGCACCTGGTAAAACCAAACGATCACAAATTTGCGGCTCTTCACGGCGCCGTATGGTCTGGCGGTTCTTTCGTGTACGTGCCTAAGGGAGTTTCCGTGGAGATTCCGTTACAGTCCTATTTCCGTCTTAATGCGCCGGGGGCGGGACAGTTTGAGCATACGTTAATTATCGTGGATGAGGGAGCAGAACTTCATTTCATCGAGGGCTGTTCTGCACCGAAATACAATGTGGCGAACCTTCATGCAGGCTGCGTAGAGCTGTTCGTTGGAAAGAACGCCAAGTTGCGTTATTCTACCATCGAGAACTGGTCTAAAAATATGTACAACTTAAATACCAAGCGCGCGGTTGTAGAAGAAGGCGGTACCATCGAGTGGGTGTCCGGTTCCTTCGGTTCTCATGTTTCCTATCTGTACCCGATGAGTATCCTGAAGGGAAAAGGTGCCCGCATGGAATTTACAGGTATCACGTTCGCAGGAAAGGGCCAGAACCTGGATACAGGAGCCAAGGTGGTTCACAGCGCACCGGATACGTCTTCTTATATTAATACCAAGTCCATTTCCAAAGACGGCGGTATCAGCACCTTTCGCAGCAGCGTGGTGATCGGTAAGAATGCGGAGCACAGCAAGGCGGCGGTTTCCTGTCAGTCCCTGATGCTGGACGAGATCTCCCGCTCCGATACGATCCCGGCCATGGATGTGCGGACCTGCAACGCCGATGTGGGACATGAAGCGAAGATCGGCAGGATCAGTGATGATGCCGTATTCTATCTTATGAGCCGCGGCATCAGCGAAGAGGACGCCAGAGCCATGATCGTCAGCGGTTTTGCGGACAACGTATCCAAGGAACTGCCGTTGGAGTATGCTGTGGAGATGAACAACCTGATTCAGTTGGAAATGAAAGGAAGCATTGGCTAGGAGGGACAAAGAAATGGAAAATGAATTACAGATGACATTGAACCGCCTTCCAGCGCCTACCTGGAACTGGCTGAAAATGAATGAGAGCCATGTTGCTTATGACAAAACACCAGTCTGGTTTTCTGCTTCCACAGAGATCTCCGGCGATGGAATGGTTCATACAAAAGAGAAAGTCGATGGCTGGGATGGGATCGTCAGCGGCGTGGGAAAGGATCTGGATAAGCTCGGTGAACTGGCCGGCGGTGAAACCGATGTGCTGGAGACCTTTGGTCAGACTGAGGAAACTTACGCAGTTCTCACTTATGATTTTCCGGGTGGTGATTATGCCAGCTGCTTATATCTCCACGCTAGAGAGAACAGCACCTTAAATGTGACGATGGTATTGACCGGTGGAAAGGACCAGAAAGGCAGTTCTTCTGTCCAGGTGAAAGCCTGTGCAGAGAAAAATGCCCATATCAAGATCTATGCTGTTCAGTTATTAGGACAGGGATTTACCTGTTTCCATGATTTCGGTGGCATCTGCGAGGAAAAAGCCGGAATCGAACTGGTTCGGGTGGAACTGGGTGCAGGAAAGCTGTATGCAGGCGGCGAGGTGGATTTAAAGGGTAAAGAAAGTTCCTTTGAGGCTCACATTGGATACCATGCCAAGGCAGACCAGAAATTAGATATGAACTATACGGTCCGTCACCACGGCAAAAAAACCACCAGCCTGATGGAAACTTCCGGTATTTTGGAGGAACATTCCAGTAAGCTGTTTCGTGGCACGATTGATTTCCTTCGCGGCTGTTCCGGAGCAAAGGGTGATGAGCGGGAGGATATCCTGATGCTGGGAGACGATCTGGTAAACCAGACCATTCCGCTGATCCTGTGCCAGGAAGAGGATGTGGAAGGAAACCACGGAGCCAGCATGGGCAAGCTGGATGATTCTGTTCTGTACTATTTAAGCTCCAGAGGAATCCCGGAGGAAAAAGCAGAGCAGATTATGGCCAGGGCCAAGATTGATGCTGTCTGCGACCGGATTCCGCAGGCAGAGGTACGGAAGCTGGTAGAAGAGTATCTGGGAACGGAGGAAGATACGGATGAGACAGTTTAAAGAAGATTTCCCACTGTTACGGCAGTCGGACCTGGTATATTTAGACAGCGCGGCAACAGCTCAGAGACCAGATGCAGTGCTGGCGGCAGAACGGGAATTTTATGAGAAATACAATGCCAACCCATTGAGAGGCTTATATGAGCTGGGCATGGAGGCTACTGACCGCTATGAGGCGGCCAGAGACTGCGTCCGGGATTTCCTTCACGCAGAGGACTCCGCAGAGATCATTTTCACCAGAAATACCACTGAGAGTATCAATTTAGTGGCATACAGCTATGGACTTACCCACTTGAAGACTGGAGATGAGATTTTAGTGACCATTGACTCCCACCACAGCAACCTGCTTCCGTGGCAGATGGTGGCGAGACAGACTGGCGCAACTTTAAGATATTTAGACTGTGAGCAGGACGGTGCTTATGAGGTGAAGGACATGATGGCGGCGGTGACGCCACAGACCAAACTGGCGGCAGTGACCCATGTATCCAATGTTACCGGCCGTTTAGACCCGATCGAAGCGATCATCCGTCTGGTTCATGAACAGGGCGGTGTGGTGCTGGTTGATGCGGCTCAGAGCGCTCCTCATATGCCGATCGACGTGCAGGAATTAGATGCAGATTTCCTGGCATTTTCTGGTCATAAGCTGATGGCGCCTATGGGAATCGGTGTCCTTTATGGAAAGAAAGCATTATTAGAAGATATGCCGCCGTTTTTGAGTGGTGGAGAAATGATCGATTCTGTCAGTCGTTTTGACGCAGTTTATGCCCCGCTTCCTCACAAATTTGAGGCAGGAACGGTAAACGGCGGCGGCGCTGTGGCTCTGCAGGCGGCCATCGAATATATGGAAGGCATCGGCTGGCGGGAGATCAACAAGCAGGAAGAGCTGCTGACAGAGATGGCTATGGGGGAGATGAAGCGTATCCCAGGTGTTCATCTGATCGGAAGCACTGACCCGAAAAAGCATCACGGCATTATCAGTTTTACCATTGACGATGTGCATCCACATGATATTGCTTCTATTCTGGATGCGGATAAGATCGCTGTGAGAGCCGGACATCATTGCGCCCAGCCGCTTTTACAGCATCTAGGCGTGATGTCTACGGCCCGTGCCAGCATTGCGTTTTACAATACCGAAAAGGACATTGACCGGTTTATCAAGAGTGTCAAGGAGATCAGAAGGAGAATGGGATATGGAGAATAAGACATTTTACAATGAGGTTCTTATCGAGCATAACCAGCATCCGATCCACAAGGAGAAGCTTCCGGACGCCAATCTGGTGCTGGAAGGTGTGAATCCAAGCTGCGGTGATGACATTATCTTGCAATTAAAGGTGGAAAATGATGTGATCGTGGATGGTGCCTTTGAGGGAAGCGGATGTGCCATTTCCCAGGCTTCTGCGGACATTATGCTGGATATGATCATTGGACGGGGGAAAGAGGAAGCTCTGCATCTGGCGGAATTATTTTTGAAAATGATCCAGGGAAAGACCACTGCCGATGAGATGGATGAGCTGGAAGAGGCCGGTGTGCTGGCTGATATCGCCATATGCCCGCCAGAGTAAAATGCGCAGTTCTTGGATGGCATACGATGGAAGAGATGCTGGGTAAGAAAGAATAGATTAATGTGGAATTGTTTTCGGAGAAAAACGATGCCAGGTTTCAAAAAGAAAATACTGCGAAAGGTTCTGCGATAAGCAGAGCCTTTTGCTATTTTATGACCATTTATCGTTGATTTTCTTACCAACTTCCATTATAATTAATATTTGACTTATTATAATTAAAAGAAAAGAACCAAAGGAGAAATAGAACGTGAAAAAGATTCTGGAATGTATCGTAGCGGAACTGGCGCCGGCTTTTGAGAACTGTGGTTATGACCGCTCTTATGCCCGTGTCACCCTGTCTAACCGTCCGGACCTGTGTGAGTATCAGTGCAACGGCGCTATGGCAGCAGCGAAAGCATATAAAAAGAAACCAATCGATATTGCAAATGAAGTGGTAGAGAAACTTCAGGGCAATGAGATGTTTTCTGAGATCACAGCAGTGATGCCTGGATTCATCAATATCCGTTTAAATGGCGAGTATCTCGCTTCTTATATGAATGGCATGCAGGCTGAGGACAAGCTTGGCGTGGAAGAAGTGAAGACTGGTGAGACCATCATCGTGGACTACGGCGGAGCCAATGTGGCAAAACCGCTTCATGTAGGACATCTCCGTTCTGCGATCATCGGTGAGAGCATCAAGAGAATGGGCCGTTTCCTGGGTTATCACATGATCGGCGATGTGCATCTGGGTGACTGGGGGCTGCAGATGGGTCTGATCATCGAGGAGCTGCGTGACCGCAAACCAGAACTGCCATATTTCGATGAGTCCTTTGAGGGCGAGTATCCGGAGGAGGCTCCATTTACCATTTCTGAGTTGGAGGATATCTATCCGACTGCCAGCGGCAAGTCCAAAGTGGACGAGGCATTTAAAGCAAGAGCACAGGAAGCTACTTTTAAATTGCAGAATGGTTACAAGCCATTCCGTGCTATCTGGAAGCATATCATGAATGTTTCCCTGGCAGACTTAAAGAAAAACTATGGCAATCTGGGCGTAACCTTCGATCTGTGGAAAGGGGAAAGCGATGCTCAGCCATACATTCCAGGATTGATTCAGGACCTGCAGGACAAGGGTCTGGCATACGAGAGCCAGGGCGCGCTGGTGGTTGATATTGCACAGGAAGGCGATTCCAAGGAACTTCCTCCATGTATCATCCGTAAATCTGACGGTGCTGCTCTGTACGCAACCTCCGATTTAGGAACCATTATCGAGCGTGAGAAGGATTTTGCACCTTCCAAATATATCTATATTACCGATAAACGTCAGGAACTGCATTTCATCCAGGTGTTCCGTGTGGCGAAAAAAGCCGGCTATGTGAAACCAGATACCCAGATGGTACATCTGATGTTCGGTACCATGAACGGTAAGGATGGCAAGCCATTTAAGACCAGAGAAGGTGGTGTGATGCGTCTGGAAAATCTGGTGGCAGAGATCAATGACGCTGTTTATGCAAGAATCATGGAAAACCGCACCATCAGCGAGGAAGAAGCGAAAGAGACTGCCAAGGTGATCGGCCTTGCAGCATTAAAATACGGCGATCTGTCCAACCAGGCGTCCAAGGATTACATTTTTGATATTGACCGCTTTGTTTCCTTTGAGGGAAATACCGGCCCATATATTCTGTATACCATTGTCCGCATTAAGTCGATCTTGAACAAGTATCAGGAGATGAATGGACATCGTGCAGAAGAGGCGAAGATCCTGGCTCCGGTATCTGACGCAGAGAAAGCACTGATGCTGCAGCTGACCAAGTACAATGAGGTGATCGAGAACAGCTTCGCAGAGACTGCTCCTCATAAGATCTGCCAGTTTATCTATGAGCTGTCTGATGCATTTAATAAGTTCTATAACAGCACTATGATCTTAAAAGAAGAGGACAAGGATCGTCAGGCAAGCTATATCCGGCTGATCACTCTGGTAAAACAGGTTCTGGAGACCTGCATTGATCTGCTGGGCTTTGAAGCACCAGAGCGCATGTAAGGAAAAGTGTGATTTTGTAATTGGAGAGGGCTTCGCAGGAATCTTGTGGAGCCCAAACGTTTTTAAAGATAGAAGCAAGGTTGCGGAGGGGTAAGTATGAAAGTCACCAAGATGCAGACCAGAGCTTTCTGGAAGGGCGAATTTCGCATTGACGGCCTGGTGGAAGACCAGGGAATTACATATAAGGTATCACTGGAGAACAAGGGCAGCCGTATCAACAGCTACTCTTGTTCTTGTGCAAATGGGCATTCTTATAAAGAGATGTGTCCTCATGAAAAGGCTTTGTACCAGCACTATCTGGCCCAGGCCAGGGAGACTCACCAGCAGCCGGTTTCCACTTCATCCCAGGTCCGCACGATGATCCGTGAGTACACCAACCGGGAGGTAGCGGAGATCGTGCGGGGGCAGAAGGAAGAACAGGTGGAATTTGTTCCCAGGATTCTCATGGGACGTCAGGATATCCGTGTGGAGTTTAAGATTGGCCGTGACCGCCAGTATGTGGTCAAGGACCTGGCAGTATTTGCCAGAAATGTAGAACAGGGCGCTTACGTGGAATACGGTAAGACTCTGGCGTTTTACCATAACTTAGACGTATTTTCCGAGAAATCCAGAAAATTAGTGTTGTTAGTTATGGAAATGATGGATGCTTATCAGGAGCATTTTAAACAGTTCCAGAGAGGAACTCTTGGGACCGCACCGGCTATCCGGGAACTGGTATTGAGCCATGCCGGAAGAGACCGTTTTTTTGAATTGTTGGAGGGCATGACTCTGGAGGCAGAGGATGTCCGCGGTGTCCGCAGGGAGCTTTTGGTGTGCCGGGAGAATCCGGAACTTATTGTGACAGTCCGTCCGGAGGGAAGGCAGGGCTTAAAGGTTTCTCTTGATAAGAAATATTCCAGCTTTTCCGGTGAGAAATACCTGTACGTCTGTGACGGACAAAAACTGTACTTGTGCCAGGAAGAGTTCGGACGGGATCTGCGGGTGTTTTTGGAACAGATGACCCAGGGGTACGGCGCACCCTATGAGGTATTGGTCAACGAAAAAGATGTGCCATTATTTTACGAGCGTGTACTCCGGAAAATCGAGGTTTATGGGATCTTAGATGTAAAAGACGTTGATTTAGAGGCAGTGAGACCGGTCGAACTGAAGGCCAGATTTGAATTTGAGAGTCCGGAACCGGGAGAGGTGCGGCTGCATCCAACCTTAAGCTATGGCGATTATTCCTTTCATCCGGTGGAGGATGAGCATGTGCCTAAGACGATCTGCCGTGATGTGCCGGGAGAATTCCGTGTCAGCCAGGTGATCACCAGATATTTTAAACATCGAGATGGAGATAACAACGATCTGGTGATCAAAAATGATGAGGACGCCATCTACGACCTGCTTTCTGATGGGATCGAGGAATTTCGCCAGTTAGGCGAGGTTTATCTGCCGGATGAATTCAGGCATCTGCGGATTCTGCATAAGCCAAAGGTATCTGTGGGCGTCAACACCATGGGCGATTGGCTGGAACTGAACATCGACATGGGAGAGTTAAGCAGCGCAGATATTCCAAAGATCCTGGAGGCGTACCGTCAGAAGAAAGCCTATTACCGTTTGAAATCAGGAGAATTCCTGCGTCTGGAGGAAAATGGAATCCTGACCGTAGCCCGTATGATCGATGGTCTGACTATTTCCAAAAAGGAACTGGAGAGTGGGCAGATCAGGGTTCCGAAATACCGGGCATTGTATCTGGATTCTGTATACAGGGAATTTGGAGGAATCCAGTTTGACCGGGATCAGAAATATAAGTCGGTGATCCGTACCATGAAGTCTATTGAGGATAGTGATTTTGAGATTCCTGGCGAGTTCCGGGCGATTCTGCGTGGTTATCAGAAAACCGGTTTCCGGTGGCTAAAGACCTTAGATGCCTGTGGTTTTGGAGGAATTCTGGCTGATGATATGGGTCTGGGGAAGACCATTCAGGTGATCAGTCTCCTTTACGATGAACAGAAAGCAGAGGAGAAAAAGCCATCGCTGATCATCTGTCCGGCGTCCATGGTATATAACTGGGAAAGCGAATTCGAGAGGTTTGCCCCATCGATAAAAGTCTGCATGGTGGCAGGAACTGCCCCGGAGCGTGAAGCAGCTATCAGCCATCTGGCAGAATGCGATGTCGCTGTGACATCTTATGATTTGTTGAAACGGGATATTGCTCTTTATCAGAAGCAGCAGTTCCGTTATCAGATTATTGACGAAGCCCAGTACATCAAGAACCCGATGACTCAGGGAGCCAGGGCAGTAAAGGCCATTCAGTCAGAATGCCGCTTCGCCTTGACAGGAACTCCGGTAGAAAACCGCTTAAGTGAGCTTTGGAGTATCTTTGATTATCTGATGCCCGGATTTTTATATACTTATGATAAATTTAAGAAGCGTTATGAGTCCCCGATCGTGAAAGACCAGGATGAAGAGGCACTGGGAAGGCTTCAGCGGATGACAGCGCCGTTTATCCTGAGGAGACTGAAATCCGATGTCTTAAAGGAACTGCCGGAGAAACTGGAAACCGTGATCTACTCCAAGATGGAGAAGGAACAGCAGGAGCTTTATACTGCCAACGCATGGCAGCTGAAGGAGCATCTGGACGATGGCAATAAGATCCAGATCCTTTCGGCGTTAACCAGACTGCGCCAGATCTGCTGTGATCCCCATCTGATTTATGAAAATTACAAGGGACAGTCAGCGAAGCTGGATACCTGCATGGAGCTGATCCTTTCTGGTGTGGAAGCCGGCCATAAGATCTTACTGTTTTCTCAGTTTACGTCGATGCTGGAACTGATCGGGGCAAGGATGAAAAAAGAAGGGATCAGTTATTATCAGCTGACCGGTGAAACCTCCAAAGAGGACCGTCTGAAGCTGGTTCAGGCATTCCATAAAGACGAAACTCCGGTATTCTTGAT
Organism: Lachnospiraceae bacterium AM48-27BH; assembly: GCA_003478355.1. GTDB lineage: Bacteria > Bacillota > Clostridia > Lachnospirales > Lachnospiraceae > UBA3402. The sequence continues at coordinate 205,720 of QUFC01000002.1, read as the reverse complement.
TTCCTTAAAAGCAGGTGGCACTGGACTGAACCTGACGGCAGCAGATATGGTGATCCATTACGATCCGTGGTGGAATGTGGCGGCCCAGAACCAGGCGACTGACCGGGCGTACCGGATCGGACAGGAAAAGCAGGTATCCGTATTTAAACTGATCACCAGGGATACCATTGAGGAGAATATCTTAAGGCTGCAGGAGTCCAAGCGGCTTTTAGCAGACCAGATAGTCAGTGAAGGCATGGTTTCCCTTGGCAGCTTAAGCCATGATCAGCTAAAGGAACTGCTGGGATAGGGTATGAAAAAGATGAGTAACAACACAGAGGATGGAGTAAGAAAAACAGACAACCGTGATACCATGGAATTCCGCCATGAGGTGGTGATCCCCAATGAGGATCTTCCATTTAAAATGTTTATATTTGAAGGAAAAGACGGTAACTATAAGGTTTCCACCCACTGGCATCAGTCGGTGGAGATCTTTCTGGTGACCGAGGGAACCATTGATTTTTACATTGATTCCCACTATTTTTCCCTGAAAGAACATCAGTTTGTGATCGTCAATTCCAATCAGGTCCATTCCATTGACTGTCCGTATTCCAATAACACCATCGTGCTTCAGATCCCGGTGGAGACATTCCAGTTGTATCACCGCGAAACGCCATATATCAGTTTTATACCTCAGAGCCAGGAGAAAAACCGGGAGCTGGCTGCGTTGGTAGAGCAGATGTATGCCACCTATGATGCGAAGAAATATGGCTATGAATTAAAGGTGCGGAGCCAGTTCTATGAGCTGTTGTATCTGCTTCTGACAAGCTTTCGGGAAGAGAACCTGTCAGAAGCAGCCATGCTCAAGAAAAAACACCTGGATAAATTATCTGGGGTCACCAGTTATATGAGAGAACACTACCGGGAAGAAATTTCTTTAGAGGATGTAGCCAGCCGTTTTGGATTTTCTTCCACGTATTTGTCCCGGATTTTTGCCCGGTATATTCAGGTGAATTACCGGACTTATCTGACAGATCTCCGGGTCAATGGGGCGGTGCGTGAACTTTTGGAGACAGATCATGAGATTGGAGATATTGCCATGTCTCATGGTTTTGCAGACAGCCGGGCATTTGCGAAAGCTTTTCGCAAACGGTATCACTGTCTGCCAAGTTTTTATCGCAAACAGAAAGAACTCAAAAATTCATAAAAAGTGCAAGAAAGTGCTATTGGTTGGACAACTAATAGCACGTTTTTTTTCTCAAAAAATGATATGATGATACCAGGGTCAAAAGGTCAGAAGTTCGACGCAAGCTTGCTTGCAGGAGAATTTTTGACCTTGGGACCCGCCAAAAACAGAAAAGTACCGAATGGTTACAAATGGGGGAATTTGCATGAACTATCTGATTGGTATTGATGTGGGGACGTCAGCGACAAAAACGGTTCTTTTTGATGAGAATGGCCAGATCAAAGGATCTGTATCCTGTGAATATCCGCTGTACCAGCCGGAGAATGGCTGGGCAGAGCAGAAAGCAGAGGACTGGCGTGACGCGGTTTTAAAAACCTTAAAAGAAGTGATGGAGTTGTCCGGTGTTCCTGCGGAAGAAGTAAAGGGAATCGGTATTTCCGGGCAGATGCATGGACTGGTGATGCTGGATGAACAGGGAGAAGTGCTTCGCCCCTCCATTATCTGGTGCGACCAGAGAACCGGGGAAGAGGTAGAAGATATGCTGCGGATCATGCCGAGGGAACGGTGGATCCAGATCACAGCGAATCCGCCGTTAACTGGCTGGACAGCAGCAAAGATCCTCTGGGTCAGAAAGCATGAACCGGAGATTTACGCCAGATGCCGTCATATCTTACTTCCGAAAGACTATATCCGTTACATATTGACCGGTGTATTTGCAACGGAAGTGTCCGATGCCAGCGGTATGCAGCTGTTGGATGTTCCGGGACGCTGCTGGTCAGACGAAGTTTTAGAAAAACTGGAGATTCCGAAGGAATGGCTGGGAACGGTTTATGAGTCCTGTCAGGTGACGGGAACCCTGCTTCCGGAGATTGCAGAGCAGACAGGCCTGAGTACAGAGGTGAAAGTGGTCGGCGGCGCGGGAGATAACGCAGCGGCTGCAGTTGGAACCGGTGTGGTAAGAGATGGAAGTGCTTTTACTACTATTGGAACATCCGGTGTAGTCTTTGCCCACAGCAGCAAAGTGACCATTGATCCGAAGGGAAGAGTCCATACCTGCTGCTGTGCCGTTCCAGGTGCCTGGCATGTGATGGGCGTGACACAGGGCGCTGGATTATCGTTAAAATGGTTCAAAGACCAGTTTTGTCAGGATTATGTGGCAGAAGCGAAGAAACAGGGAGTCGATGTCTACGATCTGATCAACCGGGATATTGAGAAGATTCCTGTGGGAAGCGACCGCTTACTTTATCTTCCGTATCTGATGGGCGAGCGGACGCCGCATCTGGATCCGGACTGCAGGGGCGTATTCTTTGGCCTTTCCGCGATTCATACAAAGGCACATCTGCTGCGGGCGGTAATGGAAGGTGTATCTTATTCCCTGGCGGATTGCAATGAGATCTTAAAAGAGATGGGCGTGGATGTAGATCAGATGATGGCTTGTGGCGGAGGAGGCAAGAGCCCGATCTGGCGGCAGATGCTTTCCGATTTGTATCAGTGTCAGGTAAAGACGGTTTATCAGTCCGAGGGTCCGGCTCTTGGCGTAGCGATCTTAGCAGGCGTAGGCTGTGGAATCTATGAGAGTGTGGAATCAGCCTGTGACCGTCTGATCCGCGAAGACCGGGTAAGCCAGCCATCAGCAGAAGATGGAGCGCTTTACGAGAAGTATCATAAGCTTTATCAGAAGCTGTATACAGATTTAAAGGATAGTTATAAACTGCTTGCCCAGTTATAAATATATCAGATGTGAGATGACTCCCACCTCTTCAAGTGGCAAGGAGCAAATTAGTATCAGTGGTGGGAGTCAATCCCCCATCTGATATAGCCTCCGGCAGGATTGCAGAGATGCGCAAAAGAAATATGTCATGCTTTGCATGACGCGCATCTCGCAGCAAGAATGCCGAGGCATTCTTGAATGTAGAAGATTGGAGGAATAACGACATGGAGATCAAAAAAGTAACCGATCCGGCTTTTAAACCCTACGGAAAAGTGATCACAGGCTATGACTGCGGGGAACTGTTAAAAGCCATGGAACAGACACCGATTCCAGAAGAGGTGATCTATGTGGCGTCTGTGCCGGAATTGGAGCAGCTGGAGGTGTGCCAGAAGATGGAGAAGAACCTGTATGGCCAGCTTCCGATCCAGGTTGGCTACTGCAACGGACATAATCGGAAGTTAAATGCCCTGGAGTATCACCGAAATTCCGAGATCAACATTGCAGTGACAGATCTGGTCCTGCTGATTGGAAAACAACAGGATATCGAAGCCGACTGGACTTATGACACCTCTAAAGTGGAGGCATTTCTGGTACCCAGGGGAACGGTGATTGAAGTTTACGCAACCACACTTCACTACGCACCGTGTCATGTGGAAGATGGGGGCTTCCGTTGTGTGGTAATTCTGCCAAAGGACACCAATACCGATATGGAACCGGTGACTGTCATTGACCCAGAAGATCGTCTGTTATTTGCGAAAAATAAATGGCTGATCGGTCATGCAGAAGGGGAACTGCCAGAAAACGCATGGATCGGATTAAAAGGAGAAAATATTACTATTTAACATTAACATAATTTAGGAGGACATCATCATGAACAATTTGCCAAAAGTAAAAGTAGGTATTGTGGCAGTCAGCAGAGACTGTTTCCCGGAGTCCCTGTCTGTAAACCGCAGAAAAGCATTGATTGAAGCGTATAAGGCCAAATATGATCCGGACAATATTTACGAGTGTCCGATCTGTATCGTCGAGAGTGAGATCCATATGGTACAGGCATTGGAGGACGTGAAAGCCGCTGGCTGTGATGCATTGGTGGTTTATCTGGGCAACTTTGGTCCGGAGATCTCTGAGACATTGCTCGCAAAACACTTTGACGGTCCGAAGATGTTCATTGCGGCAGCAGAGGAGAGCATGAATGATCTGGTACAGGGCAGAGGCGATGCGTACTGTGGTATGTTAAATGCCAGCTACAACTTAAAGCTCCGCAATATCAAGGCTTATATCCCGGAATATCCAGTGGGAACTGCAGAAGAATGTGCAGACATGATCGAAGAGTTTCTGCCGATCGCCAGAGCATTGGTGGGACTGTCTCAGTTAAAGATCATCAGCTTTGGTCCAAGACCATTGAACTTTTTAGCATGCAACGCACCGATCAAGCAGCTTTATAACATGGGCGTGGAGATTGAAGAGAACTCCGAACTGGATCTGTTTGAGGCATTCCATAAACACGATGGAGATCCAAGAATTCCGGATGTGGTAAAAGACATGGAAGCAGAGCTTGGCGCAGGCAATCAGAAGCCAGAGGTACTTCCAAAGCTGGCTCAGTATGAGCTGACCTTATTAGACTGGATCGAGGCACATAAGGGCTACCGCAAATACGTGGCGATTGCCGGAAAGTGCTGGCCAGCATTCCAGACTCAGTTTGGTTTTGTTCCATGCTATGTCAACAGCCGTCTCACCGGAAGAGGAATCCCAGTATCCTGCGAGGTCGATATTTACGGAGCATTAAGCGAGTTTATCGGCGCATGTGTCAGCCAGGACGCAGTGACATTGCTTGATATTAACAATACCGTTCCAAAAGATCTCTACGAGCAGGATATCCAGGGTAAGTTCCCATATACCCAGAAAGATACCTTTATGGGCTTCCATTGTGGTAATACCTGTTCCAAGAAACTGACCTCCTGCTCTATGAAGTATCAGATGATCATGGCAAGAACACTTCCGGAAGAAGTAACACAGGGAACTCTGGAGGGCGATCTGGTTCCAGGCGATATCACGTTCTACCGTTTACAGAGCACCGCAGATAACCATCTGAGAGCTTATGTAGCCCAGGGTGAGGTTCTTCCGGTGGCAACCCGTTCCTTCGGTGGAGTCGGTATCTTTGCTATCCCGGAGATGGGCAGATTTTACCGCCATGTCCTGATCGAGAAGAACTTCCCACATCATGGCGCAGTGGCATTCGGACATTATGGAAAAGCATTATTTGAGATATTTAAGTACTTAGATGTGGAAGAGGTTGGATTTAACCAGCCGAAGGGAATGCTGTATCCGTCTGAGAATCCATTTGCATAGAAAATGACAGTTTTATAAAAAGTTAAAAGAATAGAAAAAGCACAAGAAGTGACCATCGAATGGCTTCTTGTGCTTTTTTTATATACTTGACGAGACACATTGCTAATTGTTCGAAAAGTAATTAGGAATGAACATGGTGGTTTTGAATGGAATACTATACCCGAAAATGGTTTTTAGTGACAAAAATATCCAGGCATTTTAGTAAAACAAAGAAATGGGGATTAAGAAAAAATTGACACTAAAAAAAGATACTGTCAATTTACAATCCACAGTAGAAAGTGATAGTATTTAATTGCACTTGATGAGAAAAATACAGTATATGCACAAATGGGAGATGAAAATAATGGAAATAGTTAAGATTTTACTAATTGCAATTGGCGGATATGGAGCCAATTATATGAAAGAATTAACGGAAAAAAATGTCACAAACGCGAAAATCGAAGGAATCTGTGAAGTGATGCCAGGGATTGAGAAACGATTTCCAATTATAAATGAAAAGAACATTTCACTATATCAGAATATAGAAGATTTCTATCAAGAACACGAAGCAGATCTGGCAGTGATTGCCACACCGATGCACTTACATTATTCCCAGGCAAAATATTGTATGGAGCATGGCTCTGATGTTTTGTTGGAAAAACCGGTGTGCACAACGTTGGAGGATGCAGAAGATTTAATAAGGGTTCAGAAAGAAACTGGAAAGTTTACGGCAGTCGGTTATCAGATGAATTATGAAAGAGATGTTCTGGCGCTAAAGCAGGATATCTTAGATGGAAAGTATGGCAGACCAATTTTAATGAAAGGGTTGCAGGCAGTCCGGAGAGGGGAAAACTACTACCATAGAAATAACTGGGCTGGACGGATTACAGCAGGCGGGAAAACGGTTAATGACAGCCCGTTCAATAACGCCAGCGCCCATCAATTCCAGGTCATGACATTTTTGCTGGGTCAGACATTAGAGACGGCGGCGGATTTGAAAAAGGTATCTGGGGAACTGTATCGTGCAAATGGTCACGTGGAAAATTTCGACACTGCGGCGGTTCGTGTGGAGATAGAAGACGGAACACCAATCTATTACTACACAACCCATGATATGGCAGAGAAAAATATAGGCCCGTTTGCGGAATACCAGTTTGAAAAAGGGACCATTTATTTCGGAAAAGATTTTGGGGATGGACCGGTAAAAGAATACACAGCAGTGATGAATGATGGAACCGTGATTTCCTACGGAGATATTCCAAAAGGGGAAAGACTTCAAAAATTATATGATGCCATAGAATGTTGTATGAATGGGAAAACACCAGTTTGTACGGTGCAGTGTGCGATTCCGCATTTGCGGGCGGTTTTAGAACTTGCAAAATTGCCGATTCGTCAAATCGCAGAGGAACAATTAGAACATGTTGAGGAGGACGGTGACAGCTTCTGCCAGATCCGGAATCTGAAAGAGATATATGTTACATGTTACAAAAATAACCAGATGCCATCTGAGGTGGGGGCAGACTGGTAAAGAAAAGGAGAGGTAAAATGAGAAAAGGGTTTGCAGCAAAACGAGTAGCAGCAACGGCAATGGCAGTCGCGATGACTACCATGTCACTTGCAGGATGTTCTTCTGGAAATAAAGAAGGAACAACCAAAGCAGAGGAGACTACGCAGGCAGCGTCGGGGGAAACGACTGCAGCGGTAGCTGAAACAACAGCGGGAGAAGAAAATGACAAACCATACGCAGGTACAAAGCTGACATGGTGGGTAAAATTGAATGCTAATGTTTCTGCAACATATCCAAATCTGGGGGATACTCCATGGGCAAAATATGTTCAGGAGAAAACGGGAATTGAGATTGAATTTATCCATCCAACCGTTGGTTCGGAGAAAGAGCAGTTTTCGATTATGGTTGCCAGTGGAGAATATCCAGATATTATTGAACATCAATGGGTCAGCTATGCAGGAGGGCCAGGTGCGGCAATTGAAGATGGAGTCATTATTTCTTTAAATGACGTTTTTGAAGAGAAAGCTCCGAACATGAAAAAACTTTTAAAAGAACATCCAGATATTGATAAGATGGTCAAAAGTTCGGATGGTCAGTATTATTGTTTTCCATTTTTAAGAGGTCTGGAATCGCCTAATATTACACAGTTTAGTTCAGGATTTGTTCTTCGAAAGGATGTTTTGGATGAGCTTGGTTTGGAATTGCCAGAAACGATTGATGAATGGGAAAATGTTCTGAGAGCCTACAAAGATTATGGTTTTGAAATTCCATTTGTAACAAGAAGTGAATGGATGAAGGATGTCTGGTCACCAGGGTTTGATAACTGGGGTAATTTCTATGTTGAAGATGGTGTAGTGAAACATGGACTCATTGAAGACAGCAGAAAAGAAATGATAGCCAAACTGCATGACTGGTATGAAGAGGGGCTGATCAGCCGTGACTGGCTGGTTGATGATAAAAAATCAAGTCAGACTTATTTCACGACAGAAAAGAGTGCGGCGTCTTATGCGCCATTTGGTCAGGGACTTGGACAGTATACGCAGATTCTTCACGATGCAAAACCAGAGATTACACAGGAACTAATCCGTTCTACAGTTCCTGTTACATCAGAGAAAGGGAAAAACGCAAAATTCTCAAAAATGAATCAGATTTATGATAAATCAGGTGTTTCCGCAGCAATCAGTACCAGCTGTAGTAATGTAGATGCAGCAGCATGGCTTCTTGACTGGATGTATAGCGAGGAAGGAAATCTGTGCTGTAACTTTGGTATTGAAGGTGAAACATATGAGATGAAGGATGGAAAACCTGTATATACAGATGTGATTATGAAGAATCCAGACGGGCTTTCTGTTTCTAACGCACTGGCTGCTTATACCAGAGCATCAACTTCTGGAATTTGTGTACAGGATCCAGCATATATTGAGCAGTATTATGAAGCAGATAATCAAAAAGAGGCGCTGCAGCTTTCGATGAAGACTGATATGGGTAAACATTTCTTCCCTCCAACCAGCGTTGCCAGTGAGGACAGTGAGAGTTATGCTGACATTATGAATAATGTAACAACGTTATCAGATGAAATGGAAGCTCAGTTTATTTCGGGAACAGTTTCTTTAGATGAGTGGGATAATTATATGAAGCAGTTAAAGGATTTTGGAATTGAAGATGCCATTGCGATGATGCAGAAAGCTTATGACGTATATATGGCAAATTAATCACTAATGGTCTTGGAGATGCTGCATTCGGGTTAGCAGAGTATCCCGGATGCAGTATTTTTAAATGAACAGGAGGAAGCTGTCGTGGAAAAAATGATAAAACTGCTAAATCGGTTTGATTATAATGTTCAAGGACTTGAAGAAGCAGGAAAAATGTTTGAAAACCAAGAATATGAACAATGTATGGATCTGGTAGTGGAACATTTTCGAACAAGAAAATCACCAATATACCTGTTTACAAGGGAAGACATGAAAGAATTTCAGGATGATCATATTCTTGATGAGGCCCAGGAAGTATTGGATCATAAAATTTATGGTTATCAATTTCCTGGGGATATTGATTGGAAGTTTAATCCGACTGGAGAAACATCCAGAGATAATGAATGGAGCTGGTCTTTATATCGTCATATTTACTGGCAGCCTCTGGCAAGAGCTTATGTTTTAACTGGCGATGAAAAATATACAAAGGAATTCCTCCATCAAATGAAAACGTTTGGAGAAAGCTGGCCGGTAGACCCATTTGTGGAAGATGAGCATTATGGAGAGCAATTTAAATATCCGGGTCATCCTTGGAGAGGAATAGAGACAGCAATGCGGATTTACTGTTCCTGGCTTCCCTGTATGATAGCATTCCGGACATCTCAAATCTGGGATAGAGAAAGCTGGGTTCGCTTTTTGTCACTTTTGTGTGATCATGCAGATTATCTGAGAGATCATTATAGCAACCATAACCGTTCAAGCAACTGGCTGACCATGGAATCTGGCGCTTTGTTAATTGCCGGTATTATGTTTCCGGAAATTAAGTCAGACTGGATGACTTTAGGTTATAGGAGAGTGATGCACGAAGTAAAATATTCATTTGATAATGATGGAATCCATATGGAAAGGACTCCTATTTATCATATGGTAGCAGCTGGAATTTATTTACAGTGCTGGAGATTGTGTAAAGCAAACGGCATTCCGGTAGCTCCGTATGCTTTGCCAACATTGGAGAAGGCTGCCGATTTTTTAATGAGTTTAGTAAAGCCAGATTTTTCAACGCCAATGATAGGAGATGCAGATAGGGATGATTTAAGAACCAGACGCTGTGACACGTCGCTTTATGAAGGAATGAATCTGACATTTGATCCCAAGGATCTGAATGAAATGCGGGCATATTTCCGGACAATGTATCAGATCACAGGGAAAAAAGAATATCTTTATTTCATAACAGCAGGCAAAGAAGGAACAGCTCCTAAAAAGAAAAATTATGCATATAAAGAGGCTGGAATCTATGTAATGAGAACCGGCTGGAAAAAAGATGACAGTTATTTTCATCTTCAGTGTGTACAGTTGGAACGAGGAGAGAAAAGTACTCATTCCCACAATGATACAGGACATCTGGAACTGCACATTAAGGGAGAGGATATCCTGACGGATAGCGGAAGATATATTTATAATACTTCCTGTTGGAAAAATTTCAGACACTATTTCCTTTCAGCAAAAGCACATAATACACTTTATGTTGATGATCATGAAATGGGAACTGTGCCTGGAGTATCCAGAGTGCGTGGAGTGAGAACATTCTGCCATCAGTTTGAGGAAAATGAACAGTATCAAATTATTGATATTTCCCATAATGGATATGTGTATCGTGAGGACCCAATTTATCACAGACGAAAAGTGATCCACATGGCAGAAGATATTTATGTTATAGATGATCAAGTTACAGGCATGGGGCTTAGAGAACACGATATCCGGTTATATTTCAATTTTGCATTTGGAGAACTGGAACAAAAAGAACATGGTTTATTTCAATACGTATCCCAGAGAGGGTGCCATTATGAAGTGATCAATATGGGATCAAAAGAATTAGAATATGAAATCCTGAAGGGAAGCGAGGAGCCGATAGGAGGCTGGGTTTCCTATGGGTATGGCTGGAGAAAACCAATTCCGCAGCTGGCAGTGAAATCAACTGGTCCGGTTCCAATCCATTTCTTAACGGTTCTTAAGCCGGAAGGAGTTTTTGTAGACATTCAGATGCAGCAGGAGAAAACAGTAATAAGAAAAGAGGATGGAACGGGTATCATCATAACAGAAAATGCTGTGAAGACGATAGAGGAGGATAATCAATGAGGTTTGGAATTTGCACAGGTCCAGAGAATATCGAATTGTTGGAAAAACTTGGATATGATTATATTGAACTAAATGCCAGTAAAATGTTGACATTGAGTGAGGAAGAACTGGAGTCAATAAGAGAAAAACTGAATGCATCAAAGATTAAGTGTGAGGCGGTAAACGTTCTTTTTCCAAAGACAATGTCCATTATTGGAGGAACAACAACTGAGGAGGAACTGAAGGAATTTCTTCATAAAGTAATGAAGATAATCCAGTTTTTAGGTGCGAAAGTGGCGGTTTTTGGCAGTGGAAAAGTGAGAAAATGTCCAGAGCATCTGGAGTTGGGACAGGGGTATCAGGAACTGGTGAAAAAAGTTCGTCTGACTGGCGAAATTGCCGCACAGTATGGAGTAAAAATTGTAATCGAACCATTAAGCCGTGTAGAAACAAACCTGATCAATACCATGTCGGAGGGAGCTATCTTAGAATCAGATGTTGCACATGAAAATGTAGGTTTATTATCTGATTTTTACCATGTGATGACCAATCATGACAGCATTGAGTCCATGGAGAGTATTAAAAAGTTTGATCATATCCATATTGCAGCGGCAGGCGGAAGAAGATATCCGTTATCGGAAGATGGTGAGGAATATAGGAAGTTTTTCCAGACATTAAAAAAGATTGATTATAATGGAAGAATCAGTATTGAAGGAAAAACAGATGAAATTGAAAAAGATGCAAAGACAGCCCTGGCATTGTTAAAAAAAATGGAGGAGTGTGAGTATGAGTAAGGTAAAACTTGGAATTATCGGATACGGAAATATAGGAAGTCAGCATGGAAAAAGCATAAAGTCTGGAAAAACTCCAATGGTTGAATTAGTAGCAGTAGCAGATTGCAGGCCAGAACGTCTGCAGTTGGCAAAAGATACTTTTGGAGAAGAATTATCTGTATTTTCGACAGCTGAAGAATTAATTCATTCCGGTAAATGTGAAGCGGTTTTAATTGCAACACCGCATTATTATCATCCTTCCATAGCGATCAAAGCAATGGAAGCGGGACTTCATGTACTCGTAGAAAAACCAGCCGGTGTTTACACAAAGCAGGTGCGTGCAATGGATGAGGTTGCTGCGAAACATCCAGAATTGGTATATTGCATTGATTTTAACCAAAGAACGAATCCGGTTTACCAGAAGGTAAAAGAACTTTTGGAAAGTGGAGAACTTGGACAAATGAAGCGGGTTATCTGGATTATTACAGACTGGTACCGCTCACAAAGTTATTATGATCAGGGCGGATGGAGAGCAACATGGGATGGAGAAGGTGGTGGCGTTCTCTTAAACCAGAACCCTCATAATCTTGATCTATGGCAGTGGATCTGTGGAATGCCAAAGCGCGTAAAATCCGAAGTGTATTATGGGAAACATCGGAATATTGAAGTGGAGGATGATGTAACGGCATTCGTAGAATATGAAAACGGAGCAGTAGGATGTTATATTACAACCATTGGAGATGCACCGGGAACGAATCGTTTGGAGATTGATGGAGAACGTGGTAAAATTGTGATCGAAGATGGAAAATTGAAATTTTGGAGATTGAGGGTTCCTGAACCAGAGTTTAATGCAACATACAAAAAGGGATTGGGAAAACCGGAGGTATGGGAATGTGAAGTTCCAGTAAAAGGAACCTATACATCTCATCCGGGAATCATTAACAATTTTGCTGAGGCTATCCGAAAAGGGGTAAAGCCAATTGCACCAGGAACAGAAGGAATCAAGGGACTCCAGATTTCTAACGGAATTCATCTTTCATCTTGGCTTGGTGGTCAATGGATCGATTTACCAGTGGACGAAAATCTGTTCCTTGAAAAACTTCAGGAACATTGTAAAGAAACTGTGATCTTCTGATTCCATTAAGCTGCCTAATACAGATAAGGGAGACCAGAAAATGAAAAACAAAAAAAGAAATCTGTACACACTGCTTACGAAATGGATGTTATCATATGTGCTGGTGTCGGTGACGGCAATTTTTGTCATTTTTGTGTGTTCAAAACACTATAATAACGTCCTCCGTGAAGATTTGGAATATACCAATGCAGTTCAACTGGAATTAGTACAATATCAAATCGACAGGAAAGTAAATAGTCTGAGGGCGTTCGCAAACCGCACAAATATGAACCGCACAGTTCAGAACCTTCGGAAGGCAGATTCTTACAGGGAAATATCCAGTTATGAGCTGTATGAACTGGTACAGCAATTAGAAAAGGAACAACTTTTAGATCTTGATATGGATAACTGTTATTTGTATTTTCCAAATATAGATTTTCTGGTTTCTGGACATTATTATAACGATAGCAGAAGTTTTTATGACATAGCATTTGATAGTTATGGATTTTCATATGAAGAATGGTATGACGTTATTCATGAAAATTATCGTACAGCACAGATTTTTTCTTTGGATACGAAAGATGGAAAAAATTTGACGATCATGATTAAACCGCTGGATAGCAGCGGCAGACAGACACCTCCGGTAAATGCAATTGTAATTTTTGATATCAATGAGATTTTGAAGTCTTCTGGATGGATAAATAAAGACCGTGATCAAATGTTTATCATTGACCAGGTGAATCATCGCCTGGTATCAAATGCCCCAATGGAAGAAGAAAAGCAAAATCAGATTATAAAGCTTACAGAAGAACATAATCAGAATTCGGCCGTTAAGAAGGAAAGTCTGGATTTCTCGGTGATGTCTTCTATTTCATCGGGTTATGAGAAATGGGATTATGTGGTTATAACCCAGGAATCAGCTACAGCGGCCCAGATATCAGAACTTCAGAAACTGGTTGTTTCTCTTGTTATATGCTACCTTGGAATCAGTGCAGGAGTTATCGGATATGCAGTAGTTCATCATTACCGTCCATTAAAGAATGCAATGGACACACTTTGGCAAGACAGTGGATCAACCATGGATTTGGATGAAAATGCATATGAGTATATCAACAAATCAATCCGAAAACTGGTAAATCAAAACCAGGAGAATGCTAATGTTATTGAAAAACAAAAAAATGCCATTAGCAGGGAACTGTTGCATAGACTGGTAAAGGAAAAACAGGCTTATTCGATGATCAGTGAAGAACTATTAAAACAGTATGGCATAGAAATTCATGGAAAAAATATATGTATTGCTGCATATAGAATGGAAATGGAATCGGATGAGAATAGAATTGATGCTTTAGAAATGTCCTGGTTTATTTTGCAGAATGTAACGGAGGAAAATTTAAAAAAAGAAAATCTGAAGCATTTATATTTTCGCGAAGGAAAGACAGATGGACTATTTCTGGTATGGTTAGAGAAAAATGGAGAAGAGAACTTAAAAGAACTGACTGAACGTGCAATTCGTAATTCAGCTGAATTTGTTCATCTTTATTTTAAGTTTCAATATCGCATGGCCCTTAGCGAGATACATCCAGGAGTAGAAGGATTGTACCAGTCTTACCAGGAGATTTCCAGAGTATTCGAGTATCAGAAGAGTGAAGAAGGAAAAGATATTATTTGTTATGGAAACATCAATCTGCTTCCTATAGATACTCTTTTGACATACCCGATTGACGTCGAGAATCGATTAATCCATTTTATTAGAAACGGGAATGAAAAAGAAGCGGATCAGGAAATTGAAAGCCTACTAAAGGAAAATCAAATTTCTGGTTTAGCGCCAGAAGTAACACAGTTTTTGATAAATAGCATTGTGACGAGCATTATGCGTGCAATTGGAAAAAATTCTCAAAAAACAGAATTCTCAGAGACCCAGAAAGGACTGATGGAAGCTTGCCAACAGGGAAATGTCCAGAGAATCCAGGATGATTTAGAAAAGCTGGTACAAACTGTGTGCAGGGGAATCACGGAACAAAACGAGAAGAAAAAAGAAAACCAAAAAGGAAAGATGTATATGGAAGCGAAAGCATATGTTCAGTTACATTATTCAGATCCTGATTTGAGTGTCAATTCCATGGCAGATTGTCTGGGCGTGCAATCAGCTTATTTATCTAAAATATTCAAAGAGATGGAAGATATGAAGCTTTCTCAATATATACATATGGTTCGGCTCTCTCATGTTAGAAATATGTTAGAAAAAGGAGAACGACTGGAGCAAATAGCAATCAAATGCGGTTTTGGCAGCCAGAGAACTTTTTTGAGGATTTTTAAGCAGTATGAAGGAATTACACCAACTCAATATAGGGAAATGAAGGAAAAAGAGGAGACAAATGCATGAAAGAATGGAAAACTGCTATTGTAGGCTGTGGTCTGATATCTAAAAATCATCTAAAAGCAATTAATAATCTTGAAACTGTGACATGCATTGCTGTGTGTGATATTGAGAAAGAGAAGGCGGAAGCTGCAGCAAAGATGTATGGAGTTAAGCAGATATATACGGACTACCAGGAAATGTTGAGAAATCCTGAAATTGATGTAGTGCATATCTGTACCCCTCATTATCTTCATGCACAAATGGCGATTGATGCCCTCCATTGCGGAAAGAATGTATTGTGCGAAAAGCCCATGGCACTTACAGTAGAGGATGCAAAAAAAATGGCAGCAGCAGAAAAAGACTCAGGAAAATTGTTAGGAATCTGTTTTCAGAACCGCTATAATGAAGCAGTGAGTGCCATGAGGAAAATTTTACAAAGTGGCACTTTAGGAAAGCTTTTAGGTGCAAGGGGCCAGGTAACCTGGAATCGCAATCCCGAATATTATTCTTCATCCCCATGGAAGGGATGCTGGGCGACGGAAGGTGGAGGAGTTTTGATCAATCAGGCAATTCATACATTAGATCTTCTCCAATGGCTGACGTGTCCGGTTGTTTCTGTTGAAGCAGGAATTGCAACAAGAAGATTGAAGGATGTAATTGAGGTTGAGGATACAGCGGATGTTCTTATGATAGGGGAACATGGAGAACGGTTGTTATTTTATGCTACAAATTGTTATGTTAAAAATGCTCCTGTGGAATTGGAGATTGTCTGTGAGAATGGCAGTGTGAAAATGACTGGCAATACCGTGTCTGTAGAGAAAAAGGGGAAAATGACAGTAACGGATTATTCCTCAGGAACCACATTGGGAAAAGATTATTGGGGAAGTGGCCATGGAGTTTTAATCCAGGATTTTTATCATTGTATTCAGGAAAAGATTCCTTTTTCAGTAGGAAGTGCAGAAGCAATCGTGAGCGTTCAGCTGCTTCACGCTATCTATTGTTCGGCAAGAGAAGGTAAGATGGTTTATCTGTAAAGAGAAAAAGAGGTGGTGGCATATGAAAAAAACTAAGACTCAAAAGCTTATTGCTGGAGGAAAAACGCTGTCATGGAAAGAACGGGTGGTAAGAGATTTTCATCACAACTGGATGCTTTACCTGATGATGACACCTGTGATCCTGTATTATCTGGTTTTTAAATTTGGTCCAATGTTTGGTGTGTCGATTGCATTTATGGATTATAAGCCAGCAAAAGGTTTTTTGGGAAGCCAGTGGGTAGGGTTTAAACATTTTATTAATTTTTTTACAAACTATTACTTTGGGCGCTTGATGTTGAATACAGTCCGCATTAGTGTCTGTTCGCTGTTAACATTCCCAGCACCAATTATTTTAGCATTATTGTTAAATGAGCTAAAAAGCCCTCGTTTTGCGAAATGGACACAAACTATCACCTATATTCCGCATTTTATTTCTACAGTAGTAATTTGCGGCATTATTGTGAAACTAACTAGTAGTACAGGTGGTATTACTGCTATTTTGCACACAATATTTGGAATCGAAAAGGAATCTTTACTGAACCACAGTGAAAATTTCCTTCCTATTTATGTGCTGTCTGGGATCTGGCAGAGCATAGGATGGAGTTCTATCATTTATTTGTCTGCATTAGCCGGTATTGATCAGGAACTCTATGACGCAGCGAAGGTAGATGGGGCTGGGCGTTTGAAACAAGTTCTTTATGTTACAATTCCGTGCCTGATTCCAACCATTATTATTATGTTGATATTAAAAATGGGTAATATTTTTGATGTTGGTTATGAAAAAGTAATGCTTTTGTACAATCCTTCCATTTATAATACTGCGGATGTTATCAATACCTATGTCTATAGAAAAGGTATGATTGATGCACAGTACAGCTATAGTGCGGCGGTTGGTCTGTTTAATAGTGTTGTCAGTCTTTTCCTGGTAACTGTTACGAATAAAATCAGCAAGAAAGTAAGTGGAAACAGCCTGTGGTAGGAGGAACAGTATGAAAACAAAGCAAATTGTGGTGAGAAAAACAAAAATGAAAACCAGTCTTGGAAGCAAAATATTTGATGTCTGTAATGCAATATTTATGTGTTCTCTGATTATTGTGATTTTGATTCCATTGCTTCATGTTGTTTCTGCATCATTCAGCGATCCATCTGCATATGTGCGACATGAAGGCCTTCTGTTGCATCCGGTAGATTTTTGCCTTGATGCATATAAGGCGGTGGCAAAAAACAAAAATATCATTACTGGATATGCGAATACCATATTTATCGTTGTTGTGGGAACGGTTCTTAGTATACTTATGACATTGATTGCTGCATACTGTTTGTCCAGAAAAAATGTTATGTGGAATGGTGTTTTTACGATGGCAATCGTATTTAGTATGTACTTCAGTGGAGGTATGATTCCTTTTTATTTAGTGGTAAAAGGAGTAGGCTTAAATGGCTCTATCTGGTCTTTGATTATACCGTCATTAATCAGCACACATAATCTGATTGTTATGAGGACAGCGATGGTTACAGTGCCAGACAGCTTGGAAGAATCCGCGAAATTAGATGGGGCTAATTATTGGACAATACTGTGGAAAATCATGGTTCCTCTGGTGAAACCAACGATAGCGGTTATTTGTCTTTATTATGCGGTTTCTTATTGGAATTCCTGGTTTAATGCAATGCTGTTTATACGTGATAAAACAGGTTATCCGTTACAGCTTATTTTGAGAGAAATTTTAATTCAGAATGATACGTCAGCAATGACAGCTGGAATTGAGGCGGATGAATACTTGATTAGTGAAACCATTCAGTTTGCGACAATTGTAGTATCAACGTTACCAATACTGACGATTTATCCATTTGTACAAAAGTATTTTGTAAAAGGCGTTATGATTGGCGCAGTGAAAGGATAATCATGATAGAAGGACTGGAGGTATTAGGGTGAGAGTTACTTATGAAACAATGTATCAGGAATTTTTACGTGTATTGGAAAAGAGGGGATTTACGCATGAGAGAGCAGCTTTATCAGCTAAATTATATGCCGATGCAAGCCGCGATGGCGTTTATACACATGGATTAAATCGTTTTCCTAAATTTTTAAAAAGTATAGACAAAGGATGTGTGGATATTCAGGCGATACCAGAATTAGAAGAGTCCTTTGGGATATTAGAGCGATTTAATGGAAGAAGGGGGCCAGGAAATCTTAATGCATATGCTTGTATGGAGAGAGCAATCGAACTTGCAAAACAATTTACCATTGGATGTGTAGCGTTAAATAATACAAATCATTGGATGCGGCCTGGAAATTATGGATTGATGGCAACGGAAGAAAATTGCATAGGCATTCTATGGACCAATACCATACCAAATATGCCGCCGTGGGGAGGAAAAGATGCCAGATTAGGAAATAATCCGGTGGTACTGGCAATTCCAAACGGTGATACACCAGTATTGGTTGATGTAGCAATGTCAATGTTTTCTTATGGGAAATTAGAAAGTTATGCACGTTCTGGGAAAGAACTGCCTGTCGATGGAGGATTTAATAAAGATCAGAAGATTACAAGGAATGCAGCGGAAATATTGGAAACCCATCAATGCATACCGATTGGATATTGGAAAGGCTCTGGGCTGTCTTTGGCACTTGATTTGATTGCAGCGACTTTGGCAGGTGGAAGGACATCAAGAATGGTGGGGGAACTTCCTGCTGAAACAGAACTTTCACAGATATTTATTGCAATTAGCCTGGATAAATTTTCAGATCAGGAAATTCTTTTACGTAATATCCGTGATACGCTGGAAGATATGAAAACATCCAGTCCGGTAGAAGAAGGAAAACCGGTTTACTATCCAGGTGAAAATATGATGAAAACGAGAAAAGAAAACATGAAATTGGGAATTCCAGTGGATGAAAATATATGGAAACAGGTTCTGGAAATGTAGGAGGATATGATGATAACACCTGGAATTGTATCGGCAACTTTTCGGGAAAAAACCGCAGAAGAAGTTATTGCCTTATGTAAAGCAGCTGGATTAGAAGCAGTTGAATGGTCAGAAAATGCACATATAAATCCTGGTGATATAGAGAGAGCGGAAAAACTCCATAAACAGACGATCAATGCGGGACTTCAAATAGCAGCATACGGTTCCTATTTCCGGTTGGGACAAAATGAAGATGCGGAAGAGGCATTTCGTATTTCTGCCATAACAGCAGAAGCAATTCATGCGCCGGTGATCAGAATTTGGGCTGGCACAAAAGCTTCTGCAGATGCATCGCCTGAATATAGGGAGAAGCTGGTAAAAGAAACCAGGAAAATCTGTGAAGTTGCGAAAGGATATCAGTTGAAAGTAGCGCTGGAATGGCACAAAAATACATTAACAGATACAAATGAGTCTGCAATGGAGTTTTTAAAGGCGGTAGATCATGAGAATTTATATTGCTTATGGCAGCCGACAGTAGCACTTTCAATGGAAGAGCGGATAAAAGGATTGGATTTATTGGGAACGAAACTGTTGAATTTACATATTTATTATTGGCCCAATGGAACCCGTCGTCCACTTTCTGAAGGATAGATGTGTGGAAAACGTATTTATCGCATGTAAATCAACAACAGGATCGATTTGGGTTGTTAGAATTTGTAATGGGGAATACAGAAGCACAATTTTTGGAGGATGCACAGATACTTAAAAATTTACTGAAGCAGTAGAAAGGGAGAACATGTCCTGGAAAAGCATTTTAAATTATCAGCATTATGTGGAAAAAGAAAAGGGATGGACGAAAGCTTTTGAAAAGGCAGTAGAGGATTTAGAAAAAGAAGGCGGGGGAACGATCTATGTTCCCGCCGGAAAATATGAAACATGCTCTATTGAATTGAAAAGTAACATGACTCTTTATCTGGAAACAGGATCCAGACTGGAATATTTCGGAGAGTTAGAAAAATACAAAACGATCAATTTTTCTTATATAGGCAGACCAATGTGCATGTATATGCCGCTTATCTATGCCAGAAAAGCAGACCATGTAATGGTATGTGGACAAGGTGTTATCGATGGACATGGTGAAAATTGGTGGGGACGAAAGGCAGAATTTCGCAAAAAAGGATTAAGACGTCCTCACATGATCTGTTTTGATCACTGCAGAAATGTAAAAGTAAAAGATGTGACGTTGATCAATTCGCCAGCATGGACGATACATCCCTGTAGCTGTGATCAGGTTCTGATTCAGGGAGTAAGTATTAAAAATCCTGCAGATTCTCCTAATACAGACGGAATTAATCCAAATAGCAGCCGTAACGTGAGGATTGAAAACTGTGTGATTGACGTAGGTGATGACTGTATTGCTATCAAATCAGGAACAGAAGACTCAGAGAATCCGGAACCGTGCGAGAATGTTATCATTTCGAATTGCAACATGATTCATGGTCATGGTGGAATTGTAATCGGAAGTGAAATGAGCGGTGGAATTCGGAATGTTGTAGTAACCAACTGCGTTTTTCAGGATACAGACCGTGGAATCCGAATAAAATCCAGAAGAAAGCGTGGAGGTATTGTTGAACAGATCCGGATTCAAAATATCATAATGGAAAAGGTGATATGTCCCTTTATTGTAAATCTGTATTATTTTTGCGGGGAGAAGGGAAAAGAAAAATATGTATGGGATAAGAATCCATATCCAGTAGACCAGTCAACGCCAATGGTCCGAGAAGTCAGAATTAGTCATGTATCTGTATATCAAGCCAGTGCGGCAGCAGGGTTCTTTTATGGTTTAAAAGAAATGCCGATTCAGGATATATCGATAGAAGATAGTGTTATTTGGATGGATCCAGATGGAAAGCCAGGCAAACCGGCAATGATGGATGGAGTAGATCCTGTAAAAGGTGCCGGTTTCATCCTAAAAAATGTTTCGGGAATTCATTTGAGCAAAGTTGTGATTCACAATTGCAACGGATCCATGATTGATGCAGACGAGACCGCTCGGTTTATAATTGATTAAGAAAAAATGATAGGAGAACATAATTATGGCAGATTTATACGTAAAAGAATTTGATATGATAAATCCATTTGTAGTGGCATCCAGTCCAGCAACACAGGGGGCAAAAAATGTATTAAAAACAGCAGCTATGAGACCAGGAGCAATTGTACTTCGCAATTTTGGACATGGAACTGGTGGCGGTAGTTATATTGGGCCAGATAGCCGGGCAATGTTTTCAGGACAGATGAGTATTCATAGTCATGCGGTTGGAAGACAACTTCCGGATTCGGTAACTACCCTGGAGCAGTATTGCGAAGAAGTACAGAAGATCAAGAGAGAAATGGACAGTGACATTAGGCTCTGGGTTTCTGTGGGACATTACAGCGATATTGTA
Organism: Lachnospiraceae bacterium AM48-27BH; assembly: GCA_003478355.1. Classification (GTDB taxonomy): domain Bacteria; phylum Bacillota; class Clostridia; order Lachnospirales; family Lachnospiraceae; genus UBA3402. The sequence continues at coordinate 184,575 of QUFC01000002.1, read as the reverse complement.
CGTGGTGGAAACTGGGAAAAAGAGTGGGCCAGACAGGCAAAAGAACTGCAATTAGCTGGCGCTGACGCCATTGAACTTCATTTTAATACCCCAGGTGTTGCGGTTGCCAAGGACCGGACGTTCGCTTATCACCAGCTGCTCCGCCACAGTATTGAACTGATGAAGAAGACAGTGCCGGATATGCCGATCATGGCGAAGCTGGCTATTGAGTCTACAGATGTGCTGACATCCATCCGCATTGCGGAGGCAGCAGGAGCTACGGCAGCAGGCCCTACCGCCAGATGGAAAGGCTTCTATTTTGATCTGGACTGGAGAACCACTCAGGCAAGACCAGGCGCAGGTTATGGCGGAACCCAGGCGACACCGTTGGTTTGCTATTCTATCGCAGAAGCAAGAACGGCAGGATGTAAGATCCCGATGTACGGCGGCGGCGGAGTCTTCAACTATGAGCAGGCAGCAAGAATCCTTATGTCCGGAAGTCAGGCAGTGCAGTTTGGTGCATTGGCTTGTTCTGGAGGTGTTGGAGCATGTAAGAAGGTAATCGCAGATCTGGAGCGTTTTATGGACAAGAACGGTTACCGGGATATGGATAGTCTTTGCGGCGACGCGTTAAAGCTGTTCCAGATGGATAAAGATTTCACAGCGATGCGTCAGAATCGTCTGGCAGACGCTTATCAGGAAGCCCAGGTCAGTGACAAGTGTATTGGCTGCGGACGATGTGTGGATGTGTGCTGGCATGAAGGCATCGAGATGAAAGAAAAAGCGGCGATGAAAACGGACAAGTGTATTGGCTGCGGTTACTGTTTCCAGGTATGTCCAACTGGAGCTCTTCATGTAGAAAAAGAGAAGATTTTAGCGGCACCATTTGAAGAGCAGGGAATTACACGTGGCGTATAAGTCTGTTTTAGATGGAGATGTCATATGGCGATGACAGGTAAAACACAGGAAGAGCTGTTGACAGAAGAGTTATGGAGCGCGGCAGAACAGGGTGATCTGCAGGAAGTAAGGAAGCGGAGTGAATATGGTGCTGCGGACATGACGTTGTTTGATGAAAACCATCATAATACTTTGTGGTGTGGGGTAAAATCCGGGAATGCTGATTTGGTGAAATATCTGGTAGAACGGATCGGATTGAATCCGCTGGAGGCGGACTGTGAAGGAAAAACACCGTGGGATCTGGCGGCGGAACTGAGATTTACAGAGATAAACCAGTATCTGGAATCACATCTGGGATATTCTTATGAAGATACCTATCACAATCCAATACGGAGGGGCTTTTTCCCAGATCCATCTATCGTGAGGGTCAATGATGACTATTACATGGTGAATTCCACGTTTGTGTATTTTCCGTGCATTCCCATTTCCCATTCAAAAGATCTGATCCATTGGAATGTGATTGGCTATGCCATTACAGAGCCGGAATGGGCAGTGGAGTTGGAACATTTGCATGGTGGAATGGGATATTGGGCACCAGATATTTCTTATTGTGACGGCAGATTTTATATTACAGCTACTCTGCGGAGAAATGATGATATGCGGCCGAAACGGCTCCAGATGGTAACATCTTCCGAAAAGCCGGAAGGTCCTTATGAGAAACCGGTATTTCTGAATGATGATGGAATTGATCCGTCTATTTTCCACGATGATAACGGCAGAAAATACATGCTCCTCAATAAAGGAGCCAGGATCATCGAACTGACCAGTGACTGTAAAGCCATAAAAGAACCAGGGAAACTATTGTGGTATGGCGATAACAAGCGAAAGCCAGAAGGACCGCATTTGTTGAAAAAGGATGAATACTATTATCTGTTTTTAGCAGAGGGCGGAACCGGGAAAGGGCATTGCATCACCGTAGCCAGGGCAGACCATATCGATGGACCATACGAGCCGAGTCCTTATAATCCCATTCTTCATCAGTGGAAAAAGGATGCTCTGATCCAATGCTGTGGACATGGAAAGCCGGTGCAGCTTCCCGATGGAAGATGGTATATTGTATACTTATGTCTCCGGGTTCTAAATGGGGAATACGGCATTCTTGGAAGGGAAACAGCTATGGATCCGTTAACCTGGACTCCAGATGGATGGCCCATCATCAATGGAGGGCGCGGCCCGTCGGATCAGCAGAAAATGCCTTGGAAATATGATAAAAAGGCCGTTAGTAGGGATGTGAGGCCATGTGGTGGATATCCGTTTTGGAAAAAACAGTTATGGATGAGTCCGAGACCATTTGCAGAGGGAAAAGTATATGAGGCAGTTGCTGAAAATGGTGAAAACTCATTGGAAATTCAGGGAAATGGATATGATCTGAACCAGGTTGCCTGCAGAGGCGCATTACTCAAACGCCAAGATAAGTTCCAGGGAACTACTCAGTGTTGTTTCGTGATTCCAGAGCTGGATGAGGAAGAAGATACCGGAATGACCTGTTACTACGATGAGAACAGCTACATAAAGATCGGAGTAAAAAGGGAAAAAGAAGAGTACAGAATCTTCCTCTCAGAATATGTAGACGATGAGTATCGAAGCAATGTATTAACAGAACAAGTGATACCGGGAGAGATTATCTGGATAAAAGTTGAATATCGGAAATTGCAAAGAAGCTTTTTCTGGCGGAATGCAGAAGACTCTCAGTGGCATGAGATAGGAAAACTCCAAGATACATGCTATTTAAGCAGCGAAGGACTGAAAAAAGGAAAGCGGTTTACTGGAGCGGTTCTTGGAGTTTATGTACATGGAAATATAAAGGTAAAATTTTTTAATTGGGAAGAAAAATAGAAAAGAAAGTGTATAAAACTCCAGATAGAAAATGCTCTATAAATGAAAATATTCTATCTGGAGGTTTGGTTTAGTGAATCCTGTTGCAAAGGTCTGTATCGAAAAAGAAGTAGATGGCATTTCAATAAAATATACCGATGTATGCATGTAATGCATTTGTGGATTTAGAATTTAAAGAAAATGCATATTTGGTAGATGGTGTATTGGTAATAAAATTAAAGTTTGATAAATGTGAGAAAATTTTATTGGACATAGATTTTGATTATGGACAATGTGAAAGTGGAAAACCATTAAAAAAGAATGTTAGTAAACCTCGACATATGAATAATATTTTTATGTATAGTCCTACTTTGCTAAAAGAATTTATCGAGGAGTATTGAATGATTAGGAGTGAATGAGGGGGGAAAATAGAAATGTATTTTCAATTATCAAAATGTACCTTCAGCCAGCAGTTCCAGTACAGGGAAAGTATGTTTTTCCAGCTGATTGGAAAATTTATATGGATCTATATTAACCTGTGTATCTGGAAGGCGCTGCTGGCTTACCGGGAGGTGGGGCGCAGCTATGAAGAAATGGTAGTGTATGTCCTTGTGGCAGAGATCTTGCTTCTGCTTTGTCACAGTAATGTTGCCGTTGATCTGGCAGAAAAGGTGAAGACCGGAGATATTTCTATTAATCTGATCCGGCCTGTAGGCCTGAAATGGTATTCCTTCTGGGAGCAGATGTCTTCCAATCTATTTAGGCTGTTATTCGTAGGTTTTCCTACAATTGTCATATCAGTCAGTCTGTGGCCTGTCTGCAGTCTGTCAACAGAAAATGTCCTTCTGGCATTAGTCAGTACCGCATTGGCTGTTCTGCTGAATTTCTACTTTCAGTATATAGTTGGTCTTCTGGCTTTCTGGTTCAAAAACGGAACCTATGCCAAAATGCTGATTGGCGGATTAATGTCTATATTTGCGGGTCAGAAGATCCCCTTATGGTTCTATCCTTCTTTTCTGGTTACTATCTGTTCCTTCTTGCCCTTTAAGTATATGGTGTATGAGCCTATTGCAATCCTTCTGGGAGAGTATAGAGGCGGAGAAGCTATCAATGTACTTTTGATGCAGGCAGCCTGGATCCTGGGACTTTGGATCTTGGAACGCTTTGTGTGGCATCGGGTTCAAACCGCCATCGAGATACAGGGAGGTTGATGATATGAACAAGTTTTCTCTATCTATTAAAGAATATCTGGCTTTATACGCGGCCTTTGCCAGAGTTACATTTCTGACTCAGTTAGAGTATCGTGGACAGTATTTTGTCCGGATGCTTTCTAAGATAGTGGCATGGTCCTCTGGCTTTATTACAATTCTGATCATGTTGAATCAGTTCAACGTAATGGGAAACTGGACCAAGTATGAAATTCTGTTTCTGTACGGGATGGATATGCTTTCCTATTCCATTGCAGGTACCTTCTTTATGGGACCCTTCGGAAAACTGCCAAGGCTGATTCAGAGAGGAGAACTGGATCAGGTGTTGCTCCGTCCGGTAAATCCCATGATCTATCTGATCTGTACCAAGGTAAGTGCAGGCTATACAAGCAACTACATAATAGGTGTTCTTATGATCGCTATTTGTATTCAGAAACTTTCTATCTCCTTTAGAATGGGGGAATTCCTATGGTTTGTGATGGTGATGCTGGGTGCAACACTGATCCATGCAGCGGCATTTATCTTTACTGCAGTACCCGCCTTCTGGATATTAAAAAGTGACGGATTGGCAGATCTGTCTATCGAAATCTGGAGCGCTTTATTTCATATCCTTTAACCATTTACAGCAGGGGAATCCAGATACTGCTTACCTTTTTACTGCCTTACGCTTTTATCAATTACTATCCCAGCCAGATGTTTTTAGGGAAACAGGAGCTCCTTCCTTCTGTATTTCAATATCTGACGCCTTTTATCGGCGTTGTCCTGTTCTGGGCCTCCTACCAGTTCTGGAAAAAGGGACTGGAGGCTTATCAGGGAACCGGATCATAAGAGAAAAGCGGAAGAAGATAATACAGGCGAAAACAGGAGGAGAAAATCATGGCAATTATAGAAGTAAATCATTTGCAGAAAAATTTTAAGATATATAAGCGTCCCAAGGGAACTTTAAATGCAGTAAAATCTTTGTTTGTACGCAACTACGAGATCAAGGAAGCGGTGCGGGATGTGTCCTTCTCCATTGAACCGGGAGAGATGGTTGGCTATATCGGAGCCAACGGTGCGGGAAAGTCTACTACCATAAAGATGCTTTCAGGAATCCTGGTGCCTACTTCCGGAACGGTTTCGGTAAACGGCATTCTGCCTTATAGGAACCGGAAGGAAAATGCTCAGAATATCGGCATTGTTTTCGGCCAGCGTTCCCAGCTGAACTGGGACCTGCCTATGGAGGATACCTTTCAGTTGTATAAGCAGATGTACCATATTGATGACAAAACATTTCAGAAAAATGTTTCCATGTTTACAGAGCTGCTGGCTATGGAAAGTTTCCTGCGAAAGCCGGTAAGACAGCTAAGTCTGGGGCAGAAGATGAGAGCAGAGCTGGCCATTGCCATGCTGCACAATCCTCAGATCTTATATCTGGACGAGCCTACAATCGGTCTGGATGTACTGGTAAAGGATCACATCCGAACCTTTATCCGGGAGCTGAATAAGGAACAGCACACAACGGTGATCCTGACTACCCATGATATGAAGGATATCGATACCATCTGTGACCGTGTCATTTTCATCGACAAGGGAGTGGTACTGGCAGACTCTTCATTAGAGAAATTCAAGAACAGTCACAGCGAGTCCTATTTCATCAGGATCCTTTATGAGCATCAGAAGCAGCCGGTGAACTATCCGGGTGTGCTCTGTGTGGCAGAAAAGGAGCATGATGTGACCTATCAGGTGGACAAAAGGGCAATGTCAGTGAATGCATTTTTACAGATCCTTCTGGACAACTTTGAGATCAGGGATATTGAGATCCACCAGGAGGGGATTGAAGAGATCGTGAAGAAGCTTTATACGAAATAATAAAAGTTCTGAATGACGATAACAATCCGGTCGCAAGTCGCAGAGATATTGTCGTTAAAAAAAAGAGAAAAAGCAGTGCCTTCGGACATCAGACTCTGCTGATATCATATCACAGGATAAACTATATTGAAAATGTAACTGTTAACCCTATATTATTCACGGCTATGCCGTGTGAAGTGGGTGAAAGCCACATGATTACTGTATTTTAATTGAATATTGCTGTTTCACCTATCAAGTGAATAAAAAAAGAGCATCCATTTGTGGTAAAATTAAGGTGTCGAATCTTAAATAATAACCAAAAGGAGCCCTTTATGAGTATTGTAAACACCTTATCACTAGTACAATGTATTAACAGAACAAGTGATGCCAGGAGAGATTATCTGGATAAAAGTTGAATATCGGAAATTGCAAAGAAGCTTTTTCTGGTGGAATGCAGAAGACTCTCAGTGGCATGAGATAGGGAAACTCCAAGATACATGCTATTTAAGCAGCGAAGGACTGAAAAAAGGGAAGCGGTTTTTGGAGTTTATGTACATGGAAATATAAAGGTAAAATTTTTTAATTGGGAAGAAAAATAGAAAAGAAAGTGTATAAAGCTCCAGATAGAAAATATTCTATCTGGAGTTTTGGTTTAGTCTTCACAGCTTGGAACGTGTTTATAATCAGCAAAACATATCTCTTTTAGGAAAAATAGTTCACAAAAATTTCACAACTTCCCACCTTGTAATTTCCCCCAAAAACAATTATAATGCTAACGATTAACTAGTTAACCGTTAGGTAGTTAATTGGCAGATGAGAAAGAAGGAGGCGCAGGTGTGTTTTGTAATAATGACCAGAATAAAAGCAGGGAACAGACCAGGGAGCAGAGAATCTTGGAATGGTATTTCCGTTTAAATCGTCTGCACCGGAAGGTTGTAGAGCAGGAGTTAAGCACGACCGGGGTTTATCGCAGCCAGCACCGGATTCTCATGTGCCTGGCGAAGAATCCGCATATTTCCCAGACAGAACTGGCGGAACGGCAGGAGGTGTCCACCTCAGCCATCGCGGTTTCGTTAAAGAAGCTGCAGCAGGGCGGATATATCCAGAAGGAGCTGGATCAGAGAGACAACCGCTTCAACCAGATCTGCATTACAGAAAAAGGGCAGAAAGTGGTGGAAGAGAGCCGGAATATCTTCCAGAGGATTGAAGAAGAAATGTTTCGGGGCTTTTCGGACGAGGAATTGAAGGCCTTCGGCGGCGCTCTGAACCGGATCTGCGGCAATCTGGAACGGATTTGCCAAAATGAGAAATAGAAACCTGGTTTTAAACTTGACCAGAAAGAGAGGACGAATCAGTGAAACGATATGCAGCGTACATTAAGCCGTATTTATCGGCGTTTTTACTTGCACCGCTTCTGATGCTGACAGAGGTGTTCGGCGAGATCTTATTGCCGAAATTCATGTCTATGATCATCAATAACGGTGTGGCAGACCGGGATACCGGTTATATTATCCGCATGGGCATCATTATGGTGCTGACTGCCATTGTGATGGCAGCAGGGGGAATCGGAGGAGCTTATTTTTCTGCAAAGGCTTCTATCTGCTTTACCAGCGACCTGCGTGACGCGTTATTTGCCAAAGTGCAGAATTTTTCCTTTAAAAATATTGATCAGTACAGTACAGGATCTTTAGTGACCCGTCTGACGAATGATGTCCAGCAGGTACAGAACGTGACCATGATGGGACTGCGGTTATTGTTTCGTGCTCCGGGTATGTTGATCGGTGCGCTGATCATGGCATTTCTGATGAATGCCAAGCTGGCATTGGTCATTTTGATCGTCATTCCATTTTTGTCCATCGCCATTGTGACTATTATGGTAAAGGCATTTCCACGTTTTACTCTGATGCAGAAGAAGATTGATAAATTAAATTCTGGTATTCAGGAAGCGTTGACCAATGTAAGGGTGATCAAGTCCTTTGTCCGGGAAGATTATGAGGAAGAGAAATTCCAGACCATGAACCAGGACTTAAAGGACAGTAGTTTAAATGCCATGAAGATCGTCATTGCGACCATGCCGATCATGATGTTTGCCATGAACGTGACGACCCTGGCGGTTGTCTGGTATGGCGGCAATATCATCATTGCAGGAAACATGCAGGTAGGTGACCTGACTGCGTTTACTACCTATATCGTACAGATCCTGATGTCCCTGATGATGTTATCCATGGTGCTTCTCCAGAGCTCCCGCGCCATTGCCTCCGTAAAACGTATCAGTGAGGTGCTGGATACAGAGATCGACTTAACAGATGAGAACGCTTCCAGAAAAGATCTGAAGGTGACGGAAGGAAAAGTGGAATTTAAGGATGTTGCTTTCAGCTACAGCAATGAGGGCGGCGAGAAGATCCTGGAACACATTAATTTCACTGCGGAACCTGGAAAGGTTCTGGGTATCATTGGAACCACCGGAAGCGGCAAGACCTCTCTGGTGCAGCTGATCCCAAGACTTTACGATGTAACCGAGGGACAGGTGCTGGTAGATGGCGTGGATGTAAGAGAATATTCCTTAAAGAATCTGCGTGACGGTGTCGGTATGGTACTTCAGAAAAATGTCTTATTCTCTGGAACCATCGACGAGAACCTGCGCTGGGGCAATGAAGAAGCCAGCGAGGAAGAGGTAAGAAATGCAGCGAAAGCAGCTCAGGCAGATGGGTTTGTTACATCTTTCACGAATGGGTATGATTCTGACCTGGGACAGGGCGGCTCCAATGTATCAGGCGGTCAGAAACAGAGACTCTGTATTGCCAGGGCATTATTAAAGAAGCCGAAGATCCTGATCCTGGATGACAGCACCAGTGCAGTCGATACTGCAACGGAAGCAAAGATCCGGGAAAGCTTCAGCACCACCTTAAAGGATACCACCAAGATCATCATTGCCCAGCGGATCGGTTCTGTGGAAAGCGCAGACAAGATCATCGTTCTGGATGATGGCAGGATCATCGGCATGGGAACCCACGAAGAACTGATGAAGAACTGTGAGGCTTACCAGGAGATCTATTACTCACAGAGAGACCGTGAGAAGGAGGTAAGCGCATCATGAGCATGACAGCAAATGAAAAAAGACGGATGGAAAGCTTAAAGCACCGTTACGGCAGAGAAGTGGCAGCTCCAAAACGCGGTATGGGGCATGGACCGGGAGGTCCTGGAGGCGGCCGTATGGCAAAAGGAACGCCAAAGAACAATAAAGCAACCATAAAACGTCTGATGGGTTACTTAAATGAAGATAAATCTAAGATGATGCTGGCGTTTTTCTGTGTGATCGTCAATACCATAGCCAGTCTGGCGGGTTCCTATATGCTCCGCCCGATCATCAACACTTACATTGCCCCGACTGACGGAAGCCGCGGCGATGTGGCGGGACTGGCAAAAGCTCTGGTAGTGTTGGCTCTGGTCTATGCAGTTGGCGTGGCAGCAAACTATGCTCAGGCAAAGGTTATGCTGACCGTAGCCCAGAATGCCCTGCAGAAGATCCGTAACGATCTGTTTACGAAGATGCAGAATCTTCCGGTCCGTTTTTACGATACCAACAATAACGGTGATTTAATGAGCCGTTTCACCAACGATGTGGATACCATCGGCCAGATGCTTTCCAACACATTAGTACAGTTGTTTTCCGGCGCTTTAAGCATTGTTGGAACCCTGTTTTTGATGATCTACACCAATCTTTATCTGACCATAGTGACGATCATTATGATCCCGTTGATGATGAAGGCGGGCGGTATGGTTGCCAGACGCAGCCAGAAATATTTCTCTGCCCAGCAGACTTCTCTTGGCGCGGTGAATGGCTATATTGAAGAAATGATCAGTGGACAGAAGGTCATCAAGGTATTCTGTCATGAGAATGTGGCAAAGGAAGAATTTGCCTTGTTAAATAAAGACTTAAGAGATAACCAGATCAAAGCCCAGTTCTTTGGAGGTATCATGGGTCCGGTGATGGGAAATTTAAGCCAGGTGAATTATTCCCTGACAGCCTGCATCGGCGGTCTGTTATGTATCTTTAAAAATTTTGATGTCGGTGGTCTGACCGTGTTTTTAAATTTCTCCAGACAGTTCAGCCGTCCGATCAATGAGATCTCCATGCAGGTCAGCAATGTATTCTCAGCACTGGCTGGTGCAGAACGTGTGTTTGCTATCATGGATGAGCAGCCGGAACAGGCAGATGATGCAGATGCCGTGACTCTCCAGCCGATGACCGGCCATGTAGAATTAAAGGATGTCACCTTTGGTTACACGCCGGACAAGGTGATCTTAAAGAATATCAGTTTATATGCAAAGCCTGGACAGAAGATCGCTTTTGTTGGTTCTACCGGTGCAGGAAAGACCACGATCACCAACCTTCTGAATCGTTTCTATGATATCCAGTCTGGTTCGATCACGATTGATGGAGTGGATATCCGGCATCTCAAGCGGGATGAGTTAAGAAGAAATATCGCGATGGTGCTGCAGGATACGCATCTGTTTACAGGAACCGTCCGGGAAAATATCCGTTACGGAAGACTGGATGCGACAGATGAAGAGGTGATCCAGGCTGCAAAGACGGCTTCTGCCCATTCCTTTATCATGCGTCTGCCTCACGGCTATGACACGATGCTTGAGGGTGACGGCGCAAATTTAAGCCAGGGCCAGAGACAGCTCTTAAACATTGCCCGCGCAGCGATTTCCAAAGCGCCGATCCTGATCTTAGATGAGGCGACCAGTTCTGTTGATACGAGAACCGAGAAGCACATCGAAAAGGGCATGGACCGTCTGATGGCAGACCGCACGACTTTCGTGATCGCCCACCGGCTTTCTACTGTCCGCAATGCCAATGCGATTATGGTTCTGGAACAGGGGCAGATCATCGAACGAGGTGATCATGAGGATCTGCTTGCCATGAGGGGACGGTATTATGAGCTGTATACGGGACTGAAGGAATTAGATTAGGGGTTGAAAACAGTTAGTAACAAAAAGCATATTTTTGCAGATAAAAAGCACTTTCTTCGGAAAGTGCTTTTTTCTATAATAGGATTAATGGGAAAGGTGTTGCTTCCGATACTGGAGCGGAGTGATACGTTCCTTTTCCCGAAAGATCTTTAAGAAGTTATTCACATTGATATAGCCTACGGATTCTCCAATCTGTGCGATGCTGAGGTCCGTGGTGAGCAGAAGCTTTTTGGCCTCTGTGATCCGGAACAGGAGCAGGTATTCCTTGAAGGTAATTCCAACGATTTCCTTAAAGGCCAGAGACAGCGTGTGACGGTTGAGGAAACACTGGTCAGCAATTTCCTGAAGAGTCAGCTTCCGGTTGAAATGCCTGCTGACATAGATCTGGGCATTCAAAACTGCAGCAGACAGAGAGCTGGAGTCTTCCATGGGGAAGGCATTTGGATAGAGCCGGTACAGGCTGATCAGGATCGAAAGGAGCATGGCAATACTCTGGAGAGTATAAAAATCAGGTTGTTTTTCATACTCATCAGCGCTCTTTTGAAAAAATGGAAGAAAATACGCTAACTGCTCCTCGTTTAACTGGACTACATGAGAAAAATATTCCGGCCGCTGCATAAAGATAGAAGCCAGACGAGGCTCATTTAAATGGGAGAGGAGCAGATCACTGGAGACAGAAAGGACGTAGCGGCAGTAAGGCTCCTTTACGATGCAGAACTGGTGCTGTTCCAGGCGGCTGATAAAAAGCAGACTTCCGCGTTGGAGCGGATACGTTCTATCATGGATCTGAACCTGTGCAGAACCATCTGTGACCAGGATCATCTCATATTCAAAGTGAGCGGACGGATTTAAGATGTGGCTGGCGATGGTATCAGAATAAAAACAACTGATCTCAGGAATGTGTGTGCAATCCATACAGGTACCTGCTTTCTAAAGGATAAAAATCAAAAAGTTGATTTTTGCTTGTGATTGTGAAGAAATTGAATCATTACGATCTTAGTATAAAGCAAGAAGAAGAAAAATTCAAAGATTAAATGGAGGAATGTGAAGATGCAGCATGAACGTTTTCATTACCGGACACTGGATGAATTAAAAGAAAAGGCAAAGGAGCTTGAAATCCAGCTTCCTCTGGCAAAGGACACGAAGATCCTGATGACACCGTATACCTTTGGACATGTGACACTTCCGAACCGGGTCGGCATTGCGCCGATGGAGGGTGCAGATGGACTTCCGGACGGTTCGCCTTCGGAGCTTACGGTCAACCGTTATGTGAGAGAAGCAGAGGGTGGAAGTGGCATGATCTGGTTTGAAGCGATTTCTATCGTACCAGAGGGAAGATCAAGTCTCCATCAGCTGATGTTGACCAGAGACAACCTGGATGCATATAAGAAAATGACGGAAGCGGTGAAGGAGGCGGGACGAAGAGCCAATGGCTTTGCTCCGTATCTGGTGATGCAGGCCAATCACAGTGGCCGTTATTCCAATCCTCAGGGAAAACCGGCTCCGATGATCGCATACCGTCATCCGGAATATGAAAAATTAAGAAAGGCAGATGACAGCTGCATCGTGTCGGATGATTATCTGAAATCTCTGGAGGAGAAATTCGGGGAAGCGGCATGGCTCGCGAGAGAGGCCGGCTTTGATGCAGTAGATATCAAATCCTGCCATGGTTATCTGCTGGCGGAGTTATCCTCTGCATATATCCGTCCTGGCATGTATGGTGGAAGTTTTGAAAACAGAACCAGACTGCTGCGCAACGGGATCCAGGCGGCAAAGGCTTATGAGACAGATCAGTTTCTAGTGACTGCCCGGATCGGCATTTACGATGGCTTTGCATATCCATATGGCTTTGGTGTCAAGGAAGGAGAGGGGATCATTCCAAACTTAGAAGAACCGATCCGGCTGATCCGTGAGCTTCACGAGGACTACCAGATGCCGATGGTGAATCTGACCATGGGCAATCCTTACGTGAGCATCCATGTGACCCGTCCATATGATATGGGCAAATATATCCCGGATGAGCATCCGCTTTATGGGATCGCCAGAATGATCCATGGGATCGGAGAAGTGAAAAAAGCAGTGCCGCAGATGGCAATCTCTGCATCTGCACCTACCTATTTAAGACAGTATTCCGATCTGTATGCGGCAGGAGCAATCGAAGAGGGACTTTGTGACCAGATGCTGTTTGGGCGTTTGTCATTTGCGGATCCAGACTTCCCAAATCAGATCCGGGATACCGGACGGATCGATCGAAAAGGTGTGTGTGACATGCGGAAAGTGCGGGGATCTGATCCGTGCAGGGAAACCGACCGGATGTGTGGTGAGAAATCCAGAAAATTATCTGAAATATTATCGGGAATATCAGGAGGAGAATCGATGAAACAGACAGCAATCGTCACAGGAGGAAGCCGCGGGATCGGGCTTGCGATCGCAAAACAGCTGGGGCTTGACGGGTATCAGGTGGTGGTATTTGCCACGAAGCCCTTAGAGGACTGCATGGAGCATCTAAAAGAGTTAGAGGAAGCAGGGATCACCTGGCATTATATTTCTGGAACAATCGATAACCGGGAGGACCGGAAGCGGCTGGTGGAGGAGACCATTGAGACATTTGGCCGGATCGATGTGCTGGTCAACAACGCTGGTGTGGCACCACTTGTAAGGGCAGATCTTCTTGAGATGACGGAAGAAAGCTATGACCGTGTGATGGGGATCAATGCCAAGGGAACCATGTTTTTGACACAGCTGGTGGCCAATCAGATGTTAAAGCAGGAGGTGATCGGAAGAAAGCGTGGAACCATTGTGAATGTAGGCTCCTGCTCTGCTGAGGTTTCTTCCATCAGCCGCGGTGAGTATTGCATTTCCAAGAGTGCTATCGCCATGATCACGAAGTTATTTGCCGACCGGCTGGCAGGAGAAGGAATCCTGGTCCATGAGGTACGCCCAGGCGTCATCATGACGGACATGACCAGCACAGTGAAGGAAAAATATGACCGACTTATCGCAGAAGGAACCTTTCCGATCCCAAGATGGGGGACACCGGAGGATGTTGCTGGTGCGGTAAGTGCCCTTTGCTCCGATCAATTCTTGTATACAACGGGCAATTATATCGATATTGATGGTGGTTTTCATATAAAAAGACTGTAGGAGAGCATGAGAATGGATGTAAGAGAGATTCACACCGTAGTGGTTGGTTCAGGTGCAGCAGGACTGAATGCCGCGGACAGGCTTTTTCAGTATGGAGTCCGGGATCTGGCGCTCGTGACAGAGAACATGAATTGGGGAACCTCGCGTAATACAGGCTCCGATAAGCAGACGTACTATAAGCTGTCTCTGGCAGGGGATGCACCTGACAGTGTGCGGAAGCTGGCGCAGGTGTTGTATGATGGTGGCTGCGTGGACGGTGAACATGCCTTGTGTGAAGCGGCGTTGTCCTGTCAGGGATTTTTTAAGCTGGTAGAGCTCGGGGTGCCATTTCCGCATAATGTCTACGGGGAATATGTGGGATATAAGACGGATCACGATCCGAATGACCGGGGAACCAGTGTGGGACCGTATACATCGCGGTATATGACAGAGAAGCTGGAGCAGGCAGTCCGTGAAAAGAAGATCGAGATCCTGGATCATCATCAGGTGATCCGCATCTTAAGTGATGGAGAAAAATTGTTTGGGATCCTGTGCATGAACACAAAAAATGGAGCACATCTGCTGATCCGCTGCACGAATCTGGTCTATGCCACAGGCGGGCCGGCCGGGATTTATGGACAGAGTGTGTATCCGGTCAGTCAGCATGGTGCGAGTGGTCTGGCATTTGAGGCTGGTGTGAAAGGAAAAAACCTGACGGAGTGGCAGTATGGACTGGCCTCCTTACATCCAAGATGGAATGTCAGTGGAAGCTATATGCAGGTGCTTCCACGGTTTGTCTCTACTGATCAGAGTGGAGATGATCCGCAGGAGTTTTTATTAGACTATTACCCGGACACCAAAGCGGCGATGAATATGATCTTTTTAAAGGGATATCAGTGGCCATTTGATGCCAGAAAGGTCGCAGATGGTTCATCCATGATCGATCTGTTGGTTTACCGGGAGATCTTCGTAAAAGGAAGACGCGTATGGCTGGATTACCGGGATAATTGCGGCGGAAAAGAAGTGGATTTCCAGGGACTTTCTGAGGAGTGCCGCACGTATCTTGAACGGGCAGGGGCCTGTCAGAAAACACCGATCGAGCGCTTATGGCAGTTAAATCCGCTGGCAGTTGATTTTTATAAGGAGCATGGCGTTGATCTGGCACACGAGATGCTGGAGGTGGCGGTCTGTGCGCAGCATAACAACGGCGGACTGGCTGTGGATGGCTGGTGGCAGACGAATATCAGGGGAATTTTTGCAGTTGGAGAGGCAGCAGCGACGCATGGCATCTACCGACCGGGTGGAAGCGCCTTAAATTCCGGTCAGGTCGGCTCTACAAGAGCAGCTCAGTATATTGCAGCGCATAAAGAGGAAAAACGAAGCTGGAGCCAGGAAGAAATGGAACGGTTGCTTAGACTTGCGGACGAACGGATCTGTCTTGGACAATGGGCCGCCCAAAAGAATTCAGGATATTGGAAAGAACAGGAAAAAAAGGCTGCGATGCAGATGAGCCAGGCGGCAGCGATGCTGCGAGATCCGGAAGCGATCGAAGAGATGCTGGAAGAGATCTGTGCAGAGCGGGAACAGTGGCAGGATAGAAAGGCTGCGCAAACGGTCACTGTGCCAGCTGGATGGACAGAAGAAGCAGCATGGTATCGGTATTATGATCAGCGGCTGTGTCAGCAGATGTATCTCTCCGCAATGAAAGAATACCGTCTGTCTGGTGGAAAAAGCCGGGGTTCTGCCATTTATCAGGATGAGAACGGTGCGGTCACCATACCGGATCTGGTACGATTTTCCCTGGATGGAGAGGATGGGCTGGCGCATCAGGAACAGATCCAGGAGACCTGGTTATGCCCATCGGGAACATGTGAAGCCAAGATGCGTCTGCGCCACCCGTTAGGAGAGATACCGGCGCCAGGTGCATTTGAGACGGAGTGGAGTGCTTATCGAAATAAAAGTATCTATGAAGGATGATGATAAATATGGAAGAAAAAACATGTGTGAAGGTTGTATTGATCGGCGTAGGCGGCTATGGCAAGTTCTATCTGCGTGAAATGGAGAAAAGGACCCAGGATCCGTCAGTGATCTTGGAGGGAGTCTGCGATGTGATGCCGGATGTGGAAAAGCAGAATCCATTTCTTCTGGAACATGGGATTCCGGTTTACCGGGAGATTGAACAGTTCTATGAAGAGCATGATGCGGATCTGGCGGTGATCTCAACTCCGATCCCTCTGCATTTTGAGCAGGTTGTGAAGTGCTTAAAACACGGCTCAGATGTGCTGATCGAAAAACCCCTGTGCAGCAGTGTTGAGGAAGCACTGGAGATGGCGCAGATCGAGAAGGAAACTGGTCATTTTGTGGCGGTTGGCTATCAGATGAACTATTCACCGGTCACAAGAGAGTTAAAAAACAGGATCTTAAACGGTGAATTCGGCAATCCGGTCGTGTTGAAAACGATCCATGGTTTTAAACGCGGAAAGGCATATTATCATAGAAATAACTGGGCCGGAAAACGCACACTCCACGGTCATCTTGTTAATGACAGTCCGGTAAATAATTCCAATGCCCACCAGTTCCAGAATATGCTCTTTTTGCTGGGAGATCAGATGGATCATTCAGCAACAGTGACCGAGGTAAAAGCAGAATTGTACCGGACAGATCCGGAGGTGGAAAATTTTGATACTGCAGCACTCTGTGTGAGGACGGCATCCGGTGTCCCGGTCTGGTATTACACGACGCATAACTGTCTCCATGAAGAATTGGGACCGGTTTCGGAGTTTCATTTTGAAAAGGCAGTGATCCGGTTGAATCCCGAACGGATCGATCATGAACACGGAAATTATCAGATCTGCTGGAAGGATGGACGGATCGAAGAGGCCGGTGCGATGCCTGAATCAGGCGAGAGCTTTAAATTAGATGAAGCGATCACCTGTGCAAAAAAGAATCAGAATGGAGAAAAGCAGCATCCTGTCTGCACGATCCAGGCAGCACTTTCACATCTGGAGACGGTAAGACGCTTATCCGAACTGGAAATTTGTGACATCGACCGGGTTATGGTAGAAGAGGAGCATATCAATGGTGTGATCTATTATCATGTCAAAAATATAGAAAAAGTGTTTTCTGATTGTTTTGACCAGGAAAAATATCCATCTCAGGTCATGTCCGGATGGAAATAAATAATGAAAATTCCTAATAATAACATATAAAAATCTTATAAATAAAGCGTATAATAAACAAAAATTTCACAAACTTTTTACAAGATAGAAAACGTAAAACCGTGAGAAACAGGATGAAAAGCACTAGACAGGGGGAACTTTTTCCCTTTGTCTGGTGCTTTTTTAACAATAAAACAGTAAATATGCGGGATTTAGTAATTGAGAAGATTTCTAAATTATGCTATACTTGGCAGGATGGCAAAGTGTGTAATTTGCCAAAAAAGATAGAAAAATGTATAGAAAGAGGGTTGGCTAAATGGGATTAGCTACATTTAAAGGCGGCATTCACCCATATGAGGGAAAAGAATTGTCCGAGAACCAGCCGATTGAAGTTCTGGTGCCAAAGGGAGAGATGGTTTATCCGTTATCCCAGCATATCGGAGCTCCTGCCACTGCACTGGTAAAAAAGGGTGACCAGGTGCTGGTAGGCCAGAGAATCGGAGAGCCAGGTGGTTTTGTTTCTGCCCCAGTGATCAGTGCCGTATCCGGTACTGTAAAAGCAGTGGAGAAACGCCGTGTGGTCAACGGAACCATGGCAGACTGTATCGTAATTGAAAACGACGGTTCTTACACAAAGGTGGAAGGTCTTGGGGAAGACCGTGACGCCACAAAGCTGTCTAAAAAAGAGATCATCGACATTGTAAAAGATGCCGGTATCGTAGGTCTCGGCGGTGCAGGATTCCCGACACACGTAAAATTATCTCCAAAGGAGCCGGAGAAGATCGAGTACGTGATCGTGAATGGAGCAGAATGTGAGCCATATCTGACTTCTGATTATCGTGTGATGATGGAAGAGCCGGAGAAGGTTGTTGCAGGCTTAAAAGTTATGCTTCAGTTATTTGACAATGCAAAAGGCGTGATCGCCATTGAGAATAACAAGCCAGAAGCAATTAAGAAGATGAAGGAACTGGTGAAGGACGAGCCTCGCATAGAAGTGTGTGAGCTTCTGACCAAGTACCCACAGGGTGGTGAGCGTACCCTGATTTATGCGGTAACCGGACGGAAGGTGAATTCCTCCATGCTTCCGGCAGATGCTGGCTGTATCGTAGACAACGTAGATACCGTATGCGCGATTTACATGGCAGTATGCAAGACCACGCCTCTGATGCGGCGTATTGTGACTGTAACTGGTGATGCAATCGCTAATCCGAAGAATTTCAGCGTTCTGTTAGGAACGAACTATCAGGAAGTGATCGAGGCAGCAGGCGGCTTTAAGCAGGATCCAGAGAAAGTGATCTCCGGAGGCCCGATGATGGGTATGGCGATGTTCACCTTAGATGTTCCGGTTGCTAAGACTTCTTCCGCAATTACCTGCCTGACCAAAGACCAGGTAGCTGAGATGGAGCCGACAGCCTGCATCCGCTGCGGACGCTGTGTTTCCGTGTGTCCGGAAAACTTAGTTCCGCAGAAGATGATGAAGGCTGCCATGAAGCATGATCTGGAGCAGTTTAAGAAGTTAAATGGTATGGAATGTGTGGAATGTGGCTGCTGTTCCTGGATCTGTCCGGCGAGAAAGCAGTTAACCCAGGCATTTAAGGAAATGCGCGTGGCTGTTCGCAACAGCGCGAGAAAATAGGGAGGGATGAATCATGAATCATTTATTAAACGTATCATCATCACCTCATGCAAGAAGCAGTGTGCTGACAAGGAACCTGATGTGGGATGTCGTGATCGCCATGATTCCTGCAAGTGTATTTGGTGTATATCAATTTGGATGGAAGGCTCTGCTGGTCCTGATCGCTACCGTAGCCAGCTGCGTGCTCAGTGAGTATGTGTTTGAGCGTGTGACCGGAAGACCGATCACGATCAGTGATGGAAGTGCAGTAGTAACCGGTATGATCCTGGGCTTAAATATGCCTCCGGAGATCCCGGTATGGATCCCGGTATTGGGCGGTGTGTTTGCAATCGTCATCGTAAAACAGTTATACGGTGGTCTTGGACAGAACTTTATGAACCCGGCCCTGGCTGCCAGATGCTTCCTTCTGATCTCTTTTGCGAACCAGATGTCTTCCTTTACCTTAGATGGCGTATCAACGGCAACTCCGTTAAGCTTCTTGAAAAAGGGAGAGAGTGTGGATGTGGCAGCGATGTTCATCGGTAAGATTCCGGGAACGATCGGTGAGGTATCAGTAGTTGCCCTGTTGATCGGTGCAGCTTACCTGCTGGCGAAAAAGGTCATCACCATCCGTATTCCTGCAGCTTACCTGCTCTCTTTTGCTGTATTTGTATTTATCTTCGGACAGCACAACCTTACATATGTACTGGCTCATTTATGCGGCGGTGGTCTGATCTTTGGTGCGTTCTTTATGGCAACGGATTATGTGACCAGCCCAATTACTCCACGGGGCCAGATCTTATTCGGAATCCTGTTAGGTGTTCTGACTGGTCTGTTCCGTATCTTCGGCGGTTCCGCAGAGGGTGTATCCTACGCGATCATCATCAGCAACCTGTTAGTTCCGTTGATTGAGAAGGTCACTCTTCCGGTGGCATTTGGAAAGGAGGCCAAGAAATCATGAGTAAAGGTGGATTTATGAAAGACGCTCTGATCCTGTTTGCCATCACTTTAGTAGCTGGCGCATGTCTGGGTGGTGTTTATGAGATCACCAAGGATCCGATCGCAGCAGCCAATCAGGCGGCGAAGGAGCGTGCGTTCCGTGAAGTTTTAGCAGATGCAGACAGCTTTGCGATGGATGACTATAGCGCAGCACTGGATAAGGTAAATACAGAGGTCAAAGAACTTGATTTTGGCAATGTATCCGTAGACGAGTGCGCAACCGGTATGGACGCTTCCGGCGCAGCCATCGGCTATGTAGTGACCGCAACTTCCAAAGACGGTTACGGCGGCGATGTGACTGTATCCGTCGGTATCACCACCGACGGCGAGGTAAAGGGAATCGAGTTCCTGACCTTAAATGAGACGGCTGGTCTTGGTATGAACGCTTCTAAACCGGAGTGGAAAGGCCAGTTTGCAGACAAAAAAGTAGAGCAGTTTTCTGTTACAAAATCCGGTTCCACTTCTGATGAAGAAATCGATGCCATCAGTGGTGCGACCATTACGTCCAACGCAGTGACAAATGCAGTGAATACTGCACTGTATTTTGTCAATAACTGCGTGGCACAGTAGGAGGTGGGAAGCATGAACAAATATATCGAACGTTTATATAACGGTATCATCAAAGAAAACCCAACCTTCGTCCTGATGTTAGGTATGTGTCCGACTCTGGCAACCACAACCACAGCCATCAACGGTCTTGGTATGGGTCTGACGACAACAGCAGTTCTGATTTTCTCCAACCTGTTGATCTCAGCATTGCGGAAGATCATTCCAGATCGCGTGCGTATCCCGGCATACATCGTAATTGTAGCTTCTCTGGTAACGATCGTACAGTTATTATTGCAGGCATATATCCCAAGCCTGAACGAGTCTCTGGGTATCTTTATCCCTCTGATCGTTGTAAACTGTATCATTCTGGGCCGTGCCGAGGCTTATGCAGCGAAGAACGGTCCGATCGAGTCCGCATTTGACGGTCTTGGCATGGGACTTGGCTTTACCGTTGGCCTTACCTGCATCGCGATCTGCCGTGAGATCTTAGGTTCCGGCTCTGTGTTTGGTTTTCCGTTTATCCCAGAGGCTTACAACATCCGTATCTTTGGTCTGGCGCCAGGTGCATTCTTCGTACTTGCAGTTCTGACTGCACTGCAGAATAAGTTTAAGATGCCAAGTGCTACCAACGGAAGTGTTCCACATTCTGCACTTGCCTGCGGCGGCGATTGTATGCACTGCAGCGGCGCTTCCTGTTCCTCTAACCATGCGACCTTAGAAAATATCCGTGTAGAGGCAGAAAAAGAGGCAGCAGCAAAAAAAGCAGCAGCACTTGCGGCAAAGCAGAAAGCAATGGCCGAGAAACAGGCGGCTGAAAAACAGGATAAGAAAGAAGATTAAGGAGGAGCAGAATAATGAAAGAACTGATTTTAGTTGTTGTTGGCGCTGCTCTGGTAAATAACATTATCCTGAGCCAGTTCCAGGGACTTTGTCCATTCCTTGGTGTTTCCAAGAAAACCGATACTGCGGCAGGTATGGGTATGGCAGTTATCTTCGTTATCACCCTGTCTTCTGCAGTGACCAGCCTGATTTATAGCTTTGTGCTGGTTCCGTTAAATGTAACATATCTGCAGACCATCGCATTTATTCTGGTCATTGCCGCTTTGGTACAGTTTGTTGAGATGTTCCTGAAGAAGAGCATGCCATCCCTGTACCAGGCGTTGGGCGTATTCCTTCCTCTGATCACGACCAACTGTGCAGTATTAGGTTCCGCCCTGACCAACGTACAGAAAGAATACAACTTCATTTTCAGCGTATTTAACGGTCTGGGAACTGCAGTTGGATTTACCATTGCCATCGTACTGTTAGCAAGCATCCGCGAGAGTATCGAGGACAATGACATTCCATATAACTTCAAGGGATCTCCGATCGTACTTGTGACTGCCGGACTGATGGCGATCGCATTTATGGGATTTTCCGGTCTTATATAGGAAGGAGCGTATAGAATATGACGGGTTTGCTTTGTGCGGCTGGCATTATCGGTGCCATCGGTATCATTATCGGTGTGCTCCTTGGAATTGCCAGTGAAAAGTTTAAAGTAGAGGTAGATGAAAAGGAAGTTTTAGTACGTGCAGAACTTCCTGGCAATAACTGCGGTGGCTGCGGTTTCCCGGGCTGCGACGGTCTGGCGGCTGCCATTGCTGCAGGCACAGCTCCGGTTAATGGCTGTCCGGTCGGTGGAGCTGCAGTTGCAGACAAGATTGCAGCGATCATGGGTGTTTCAAGCGGAGCAAGTGTCAAGAAGGTTGCCTTTGTCAAATGTAAAGGCACCTGCGATAAGAGCCGCGTGAAATATAACTATTATGGAATCGATGACTGCCAGAAGGCTTCGGTTATCCCTGGTTCCGGTGATAAGGCATGTGCTTACGGATGTATGGGCTATGGCTCCTGCGTAAAAGCATGTCAGTTTGATGCAATCCATGTGGTAGACGGCGTGGCTGTGGTTGATAAGGAGAAATGTGTAGCCTGTGGCAAATGTGTGGCTGCCTGTCCAAAACACCTGATCGAGCTGGTGCCTTATACGGCAGAGCATCTGGTTCAGTGTTCTTCCCATGACAAGGGACCGGCTGTGAAGAAGGTCTGCGAGGCTGGATGTATCGGATGTACCCTGTGCACCAAGCAGTGTGAATCTGATGCCATCCATATGGAAAACAATGTAGCAGTGATCGATTACAGCAAGTGTACGAATTGCGGTAAATGTGCTGCAAAGTGTCCTGCAAAGGTGATCATCTGATGTAACTATTCAGTACCTTCATAGTTACAAGGGCGTGTGAAAAAATGAGAAATCATTTTTCACACGCCCTTGTTTATGCTTATTTGTCGTTTCCAACTACTTTCGCGATCATCTGGTTCGGCAGGCAGACGATCATCTCACCGTTGTGGGAGATATGACCCTGATGGATACAGATTTTATCCGGACAGGACGCCTCAGTACAGGAGACCTGGCCGTCTTTGACGGTGATGGTATTGAAGCCGCCAAGGCATTGGGAATCTCATAGGTTCCGTCCTTGGAGATGTCTACAGTCTCTACCACTTGACCGAAGGAACTGATCTCCACAGTTACAGCCGGAGCCTGGTGGATGATACGGTAGCCGATGAAGCTGATGGCAGCTATGGAAAGGAATGCGGTCACGAGGATCACATCCCATTTATTCATGTTCTTTTTAAGCGTTTTCATGTAAAGATTATCTCCAGTTTGTTTAGAAAAATCCAGTCACATAATTATAGCATAAAAAGGGAAAATGGCAATAGAAAAAGCAAGGAAGCCCATGGCAACAGAAAAACGTGGAAGCTTATGATACAGAAAAAGCATTGAAGTCCATGATAGAATATGATAGAATCGATACAGTGCATGAATGAGGATTTTCTGGAGTGAAGATCCCGTATGATGCGGCAGTGTCAGAAGATTGAGAATGGTATATT
Source organism: Lachnospiraceae bacterium AM48-27BH (assembly GCA_003478355.1). GTDB lineage: Bacteria > Bacillota > Clostridia > Lachnospirales > Lachnospiraceae > UBA3402. The sequence goes on along the minus strand of QUFC01000002.1, from coordinate 161,440 downwards.
GGAATATGAGAAATAAGACAGCAAAATGGGTAGCGCTTTATGGCATGTTGATCAGCCTGGCATTTATTTTCAGTTATATCGAGGCTGTGATCCCCATTCCGATTCCGGTTCCGGGCGTGAAACTGGGCCTTGCGAATCTGGTGTCGATCATAGGATTATACACGGTAGGGATCAGCGGTACGATAGCGGTATCACTGGTTCGTATTGTTTTAGTTGGATTTACATTCGGTAACCTTTCCAGCATGATATACAGTCTGGCTGGTGGGACAGTCAGCCTGATCCTCATGATTTTATTAAAGAAAACCGGAAAATTCAGTCAGATTGGTGTCAGCATCATTGGCGGTATCGGACATAATATCGGCCAGTTAACGGCAGCAGTGCTGATTACAGAAACCGCAGGTGTTTTCTATTATCTGCCGTTTCTGATAGTTGCAGGAGTGATCGCGGGAGCGGTCATAGGACTTCTTGGCGGGATGGTGACAGACAGGATTCAGAATGTGGTAAAATGGTTGTAACTCAAGTATTTCTGGAAGATCAGCCGCAGAAGTAAGTGCAGAAAAGGTTACTGTACACGGCTAGGCATTTTCTGAACTGAAAATGCCGTATGATACAGTGGTGGTAACAGATTTTGCCGATTTGGAATGCGAAGCATCGGCAAAATCCGTTGCTGTTTGCGCAACGCGTGAACAGTAACCAGAAAAGTACATCATATAAATGGGAGGTATTGATTATGGTTTATGGGGCAGTAAAGAAACTGGTACAGTATGGATTGGATACGGGACTGATCACAGAGGTGGATCGAATTTATGCCACCAATCAGATCCTGGATGTGCTGAAGCTGGATGATTACGAAGATACGGATATTTCAGGAGAAGAGATTGGCCTGGAGCAGGTTTTAGAAGAACTGATGGATTATGCCCATGAGACAGGTGTTCTGCCTGAGGATAGCGTTACCTACCGGGATTTGTTTGATACCCGCCTGATGAATTGCCTGATGCCAAGACCAAGTGAGGTTGTGGACAAGTTCTGGCGCCACTATGAGAACTCCCCGGTGGAAGCTACGGATTATTTTTACAAATTAAGCCAGGACTCCAATTACATCCGCAGATACCGTGTCTGCAAGGACTTAAAATGGAAAGCAGAGACCAAGTTTGGTGATCTGGATATTACCGTAAACTTATCCAAACCAGAGAAAGATCCAAAAGCCATTGCTGCGGCAAAACTGGCAAAACAGAGCGGTTACCCTAAATGCCTGCTCTGCATGGAGAATGTAGGCTATGCCGGAAGAGCCAATCATCCGGCACGCAATAATCACCGGGTTATTCCAATCACGGTTAATAACAGCCAGTGGGGCTTCCAGTATTCTCCATACGTGTATTACAATGAGCACTGCATCGTATTTAACGGTCAGCATGTGCCGATGAAGATCGAGAAACAGACCTTCCAGAAGTTATTTGATTTTGTAAAAATGTTTCCGCACTATTTTCTGGGCTCCAATGCGGATCTGCCGATCGTAGGCGGTTCTATTTTAAGCCATGACCATTTCCAGGGTGGACATTATACCTTCGCCATGGCAAAGGCCGGGATCGAACAGCACTTTACCATGAAGGGCTTTGAGGATGTGGAGGCCGGGATCGTGTATTGGCCTATGTCTGTGCTTCGCCTGCGGGCAGAAGACCCAGATCGTTTGATTGAACTGGGAGACAGAGTTTTGAAGGCGTGGAGAGGTTATACTGACGAGGATACATTTATTTACGCAGAAACTGACGGAGAACCACATAACACGATCACGCCGATCGCCAGAAAGAACGGAGACAGGTTTGAACTGGATCTGGTGCTGCGGAATAATATCACCACAGAAGAGTTCCCATTGGGCGTTTACCATCCACATCAGGAGCTGCATCATATCAAGAAGGAAAATATTGGCCTGATCGAGGTCATGGGACTGGCAGTTCTTCCATCCAGACTGAAAACAGAGTTACAGCTGTTAGCAGACTATATTGTAGAGGGGAAAGATATCCGTTCCGAGGAGTCTATTGCCAAGCATGCGGACTGGGTGGAGAAATTCCTTCCAGGGTATGACCGGGTTGACCGGGACAATGTGATGGAGATCCTTCAAAAAGAGGTAGGACTGGTCTTTGAACAGGTTCTGGAAGACGCCGGTGTTTATAAGTGTACAAAAGAGGGAAGAGAAGCCTTCGGCAGATTTTTAAGAAGTGTAGGATTTGAAGAATAGTATATATAGGGCATAAAAGAAAAATAGTGTATAAAAGAAAGCCAGAACAGACTGCCATGGAGGGCAGATCTATTTTGGCTTTTTACGTCTGTTCGTAACTATTTAGTACCGTCATAGTTACGTCTGTTCTTAGAATTTTATGAGTTGCCCCAGGCTTTGACTTTTCTTCTCTGCGGAGAAGGAAGAGTACCATAAGCCAGTGGATATAATCCATAAGCCATCAGTGCTGCGCCCATCACATCCACAACGGAATGCTGCTTCAGTACCATGGTAGATAAGCAGATGGATACGCATAAAACCAGGGAAGCAATCTTTACCAGGCGGAGCTTGCCTAATTCGTCGCTTTTACAGATGGTGATATGCACCACCAGAGAGTTGAATACATGGATACTTGGGAAAATGTTGGTGTTGGTGTCGGCCTTGTGAAGGACGGATATCATCCAGCAAAATACATTTTTACCTGGATCAACAACGGTCCGCAGATCCGTTCCGTTCGGAAAGATCGTGCAGATCACCAGACTTAAGGTCATGCCGGTGAACAAATAAATGCATAAGCGATAGTAGGTCTGTTTGTTCTTAAAAAAGAAAAACAGAATCGTTCCGGCTACATAGACGAACCATAGCAGGTAAGGGACGATAAAATACTCACTAAATGGGATCAGATCATCAAGCGCCGTATGGATCACGTAGTAATCCCTGGTAACAGTCTTTTCCAGGTAAGAGAACCATGGAAGATAGATAAATGCGTAAGACAGAATCCATATATGGCTGTAACGCTTTAACTTTTCTATCATAAAATACAACCTTTCTATCATAAAGTATTGGGTTGACAAGTAATATTTTCTTTAACGTTTTTGGATTATATCACAACAAAAAAAAGTCGGCAAGATACTTTATGGAATGTTAAGAAAATTGTATGTGGAAGATCACAGATTGATTCCTTTTTTATTCTATGGTAGAATAGGGACTTGAAAATGACAATGAGAAAGGAAACGATCGGTGAAGAAAAGAAGAGAATATGTGGCAGTGCTGGCTTTTCTGGCGGCGATCATTGGGATAAGCGGTTGTTCCAGACAGAAAGAGGAGAAACTGACCAAATACGATACCCAGTTTTTTGAATTGTTTGATACAGTGACCAGTGTGACCGGGTATGCCAGGGATGAAAAGACTTTTCAGTCCTATGTGGATGTATTTTATGATGAATTAAAGGAATATCACCAATTATATGATATTTACAATGATTATGAGGGGATCAATAATATTAAGACCATCAACGATCATGCAGGCATCGAACCGGTTGGGGTGGATGACAAGATCATCCAGATGCTGGAAGAGGCCGTGGACATATATGAATTGACTGATGGAACATGAATGTTGCCATGGGAAGCGTGCTTTCTATCTGGCATGAGTACCGGGAAGCCGGATTGAAACATCCAGAGCAGGCCCAGCTTCCGCCTCAGGAAGAGCTGGAAGAGGCGGCGAAGCACATGGACATCCGAAAAATGGTGATCGACCCGGAGAAAAAGACGGTCTATCTGGAAGACCCGGATATGAGTCTGGATGTGGGAGCAATCGCTAAGGGGTACGCAGCAGAGATGGCCAGCCGGAAAGTGGAAGAGGCAGGCTTAAAGCATGCCCTGATCAGCGTCGGTGGAAATATCCGCTGTATCGGAACGAAGCCAGATGGACAAAAATGGGTCGTTGGTGTTCAAAACCCGGATACTACTTCCGGTGAACGGTATCTGCACCGCCTGGGGCTGGACGGGATGTCTTTAGTGACCAGTGGAACCTATCAGCGGTATTATACGGTTGATGGGGTGAATTATCACCATATCATTCATCCGAAGTTATTAAAGCCCTGGGACCGTTATTCATCCGTTTCTATTTTAAGTGCGGATTCCGGAATGGCGGACGCTTTGGCAACGGCGGTGTTTAATATGGAATTGGAAGATGGCAAGAAACTGATCGAATCTCAGGATGGCGTGGAGGCTATGTGGATCGAGGCGGATGGAACGGAGCATTACAGCAGCGGATTCCAGAATGATATGCTGAATGATTAGAAGAATATAACAGCATAATTATAGAAGAAACGGGGACGTAAGATGAGACAGAATACGATGAAAAGCGGCTTTTTACTGGTATTGGCAGCATTTATCTGGGGTGTGGCATTTGTGGCTCAGAGCGTTGGTATGGATTATGTGGGGCCATTTACTTTTATTGGAGCAAGATATCTGATCGGTGGGCTGGTACTGATCCCATGTATCGCTTTTTTGAAAAAGCTTGGATATGGCGATGATGGGAATAAAAGCGAAACCCAGAAAAAAGAAGAGTTTCGGATCGGTGTGAAGGGTGGTATCTTCTGCGGACTGGCACTTTTTATTTCCAGCAGTCTGCAGCAGATTGGTATTATGTATACAACTGTGGGAAAAGCAGGGTTCATCACGGCGCTTTATATTGTGATCGTACCGATCCTTGGTATATTTATGAAGAAAAAGGTATCCTGGACTATCTGGATCAGCGTGGCAGTGGCGGTGATCGGCATGTATCTGCTCTGCATTACAGATGGCTTTTCTATCGGAACCGGTGATATCTATGTATTTTTATGCGCCATTGGATTTTCCTTCCATATTTTAGTGATCGATCATTTCTCACCAAAAGCGGATGGCGTGCTGATCTCCTGCGTGCAGTTCTTTGTGGCTGGAATTCTGGGAACGATTGTGGCTTTTGCAGTGGAGACACCGGATCTTAAGTCTTTGTGTGCAGCGTGGGCGCCTGTGCTGTATGCAGGCATTTTGTCCAGTGGAGCTGGTTATACCCTTCAGATCGTAGGACAGAAGAATATGAATCCGGTGGTGGCGTCCCTGCTATTGAGCCTGGAATCGGTATTTTCCCTGATCGCCGGATGGGTGCTTCTGGGTCAGAGGCTGTCAGTGAAGGAACAGTTTGGCTGCCTTCTGGTGTTCTGTGCGATTATCCTGGCACAGATTCCTGCTCCTAAAAAGAAAAAATGTTACTGTACATGGGTAGGCATTTTCTGAACTGAAAATGCCGTATGATACAGTGGTGGTAACAGATTTTGCCGATTTGGAATGCGAAGCATCGGCAAAATCCGTTGCTGTTTGCGCAACGCGTGAACAGTAACGAAAAAATAAAAGGAACCAGGTTTTACACTTACAAGTAGAGAAAAATGATGGATTATGCTAAAATAAGATTAATAATCAGGAAAAGCGAGGTGCGGTGATGGTTCGAAGAATCTGTCCGATCTGTGATCAAATCATGAAATCTGCGCATTATTGCAGAAATTGTAAGTCGTTTGTCCGCAATCCCTATATCCGGGAGACGGATTACTATCTGAATGAGCGTCACCCGGCTTCAGAGGAACACTGTTCTTTCCATGATCCGTGGGAGGAGGAAAAGAGGCAGAAGCCTGCAAAAGCGGCTATGCCAAATGTTTCAGCGAACCGGCAGCGCAGCATCAATCCTAACGTATATGGAGGAGCCAAAGACCGCTCTGAACAGGCTCGTCAGGTGGCAGCCATGGCCAGAGGCGAGAGCCGGAAGACTACGAACCGGACGTCTATGATGAGTTCAGAGCGCACTCAGACTGTGATCAATGGAAAAGTGGTCAATGGAAATCCGACAACCAAAAGGACAACCACCAGTAACCGTCAGAAGAACGGCGGCGGAATCCCTCTTCCAGTTATTTTATTTATTGTGGTGATCCTGTTAAATACCTGCGGAAGGATGTTTTGATGGAGATTTGGGTACTGCGTTATTTTTTACATATTTCTTAAATAGTAATCTTAAACAGGCGATAAAACTAGAAGAACTTCCGATGGATGATAAATGGCTTCTGAAATTTTTTTTCAGGAGCTTTTTTCTATAAAATCATATATGCCTTTAGGAAATAGAAAAGTTTTCAGGCGAAAACCTTGACAACAAAACTTGGGGTTTTCATAATAGAAGAAATACAAAGCAGACAATAAAAAACAGTAAATGGAGCCATTAATTTATGAAACTCATTGGAATTGACATCGGTACAACCACCATCAGCGGCATTGTTATGGAACATAACATCGGAAATAACGCAGAGCTTATAGAAGCAAAAACAATTGCAAATGACAGTTTTTTACCAACTGCAAATGATTGGGAAAAAATTCAAGATGCAGAGCAGATTATAAAAAAGGCAAAGGATTTATTGGATTATTTTCTAGACCAGTATCCGGAAGTGAAGAGGATCGGGCTTACGGGTCAGATGCATGGGATCTTGTATGTGGATAAAGCAGGAAGATGTGTCAGCCCACTGTATACGTGGCAGGATGGAAGAGGCAGTCTTCCAGAGGACAATGGTATTTCATTGGTTGAAGAAATTCAACAAAAATGCCAGGTAAAAGCAGCTTCTGGCTATGGGATGGTCACACATATTTATAATCTGAGACATCATCTGATCTCAGATGTGGCAGTCAGCTTCTGCACCATTATGGATTATTTTGGTATGTATTTAACTGGAAGAAAAAGAGCGTTGATCCATGCAAGTAATGCTGCAGGCTTCGGATTTTTTGATGGATATCACATGTGTTTTATGAAAGAAGAACTCGGTAAAATTGGTATTCAGGAAAAGTGGCTTCCAGAAGTTTGTGGGGCAATGCAAGAACTTGGGACGTACAGAAATCGCATTGTGACAACTGCAATCGGTGATAATCAGGCCAGTTTCCTTGGGGCAGTTGGGAATGAAAATGGTACCTTACTGGTAAATATAGGGACTGGTGGTCAGATATCGGTTCTTTCCGATCAGTATTTTGCAGAAGATGGAATAGATGCCAGACCATTTCTGGATGGGAAATATCTACTTGTTGGAGCGTCTTTATGTGGCGGGAAAGCTTATGCTTTGCTGGAAGAATTTTTTAGAAAATTTGTAAAACAGGTTACAGGACAGGAGAAATCATTGTATGGAGTTCTGGAGAACATGGCGAGAAAGGGAAAAGAGACCAATGCCAGCCGCTCAAAAAGCCGGAAACTGAAGGTCACAACTACCTTCAATGGCACAAGAGTCAATCCAGAAACAGGAGGAAGTATTACAAACCTATTTGCGGATAATTTCACGCCAGAAGCATTTACCTACGGCGTTCTTGAAGGAATGGCTCTGGAACTATACCAGATGTATCAGATTATCCGCACAGGAACCTATATCCAGGTCACACGCATGATTGGATCAGGAAATGGTCTGCGAAAGAATCCAGTACTTTGTGAGATTATCGAAGAGATCTTTGGAATCAAATTGATTTTGGCAGAGTACGAGGAGGAAGCAGCGACAGGGGCGGCAATCAGCAGCACATTACTCAAATCTATAGAAAGAGCGAAGTGAACATTATGTCAATCGAATTAAAGATCCTGGATCTGATCCAGATCCTGCATACACCGTTCTTGGATCGTCTGATGTGTTTCGTAACAAAGCTTGGCAATGCAGGAGCCATCTGGATTCTGGCGGCAGCGATCCTGTTATTGATTCCAAAAACCAGAAAAACAGGGGCGGTTGTGGTGGTGGCTTTACTCATAGATGCCATCTTATGCAATGGAATCCTGAAGCCTTTCATCGCCAGAATCCGCCCCTGTGATATCAATCCAGAGATCTCGCTATTGATCCCAAAACCTGATGATTATTCCTTCCCATCCGGTCACACCGCAGCTGCCTTCACCACCGCAGCCGCTCTCTATTTCACCAGAGAGAAGAATCTGTGGAAACCAGCGCTGGTACTGGCTGTCTTAATTGCTTTTTCCAGATTGTATCTGTACGTTCATTATCCAACGGATGTACTTGGGGGAATCGCAGTGGGAGTGTTAGCTGGTTATGCAGGGTGGGAAATTATAAATCCAACTTCAGATCCCCATCCTTGATCCATCCCATTTTCCGTAAGATTTCTCCAAACATCCAGGAAAGCACTGCCGGAAGAACGAAACAAACCATCAGAATTCCAATCCACATGTTAGATCCGCCGCCCATGGCAGTATAAATTCCAATCGGTCCTACCAGTCCGCAGGTCCCATTCCGGCGCCCGCTGGAATATTCTTCAGATGGAACACCATCGTGGCTACTGGTCCCGTGATCATAGAAGCCAGTGTCGGAGGGAGCCATACCTTTGGATTCTTCACAATATTTCCCATCTGTAACATCGAAGTACCAAGTCCCTGAGCCAGCAGGCCGCCTACTCCATTTTCCCGGAAACTAAGCACCGCAAACCCGATCATCTGCGCACAGCATCCAGCCGTTGCTGCGCCACCAGCCAGTCCGTCCAGACTCAGCATAATACAGATCGCCGCACTGCTGATAGGCAGGGTCAGCGCGATACCGATCAGTGCAGACACCAGAATTCCCATAAAGAACGGCTGCATCTCCGTAGCTGTTTTTACCAGATTACCAAATGCAGTCATGAACGCCGACACGCCAGGTCCCACAAATTGGGCGATCAGTACACCAGAGATGATCGTAACGCCAGGGGTCACTAAAATATCTACCCGTGTCTCTTTTGACACGATTTTACCAAGTTCCGTTGCCACAACGGTTGCTACCAGAGCGCCAACCGGTCCGCCAAGGGCATTTCCGGCAATACCGACAGTGGCTGCTGAGAATAATACCAGCTGTGGTGCTTTTAATGCGTAAGCAATCGACACGCCCAGTGCAGCGCCAGTTGCGCTTTTGGCATAATCAGAAATGGTTGTAAAAATTTCAATTCCGGATTTTTCACCGAGAGTGGCGAAGATGGTACCGATCAGAAGAGAAGCGAAAAGGCCAAAGGCCATGGCTCCCAGGGCATCGATCAGATAAGTTTTCACGGTAATATTGACATTCTTCCGTGCAAGAAATGCTTTGAAACGGCTTTGGGTCTGTTCCATGTGTCAAGTCTCCTTTTTCTTTTAATGAGGCAGTAACAGCGAAAGCCGTCTGCCGGATATGAGGTGGGATCTTACACACATTTGACTTCCCAGGGTCAAAGCAGTTTCCGCCATTTTACCATATTTTTCAAAAAAGACAATAGTTTGATAAAAAAATAACAAAAAATTTTTCTGCAATAAAGCTGAAAAGTGGTAGATTTTTTGCGGATTTTGTGAGAAAATAAAAAACCAGAATGGAATTGCAGTGGTAAAAGCGATTTCCCAGAATGATTGATACATCAGGAGGAAGATATGAAAATCAGAGATATGATCGGACAGGGCAAGCCAACCCTTTCTTTTGAAGTGTTCCCGCCAAAGACAGAGGCGAATTACGAATCTGTGGAGAAAGCAGCATTAGAGATCGGTAAGCTGCACCCATCTTTTATGAGCGTTACCTACGGCGCCGGCGGCGGTACCAGCAAATACACCGTCAGCATTGCAGATAAGATCCAAAGAGAATGTGGTGTTCCGACGCTGGCTCATTTAACCTGCGTGTCCTCCACCAGAGAGCATGTACATAAGGTAGTGGAAGAGTTAAAAGAATATAACATTGAGAATATCATGGCGCTGCGTGGGGATATCCCAAAGGATGGGAATATCCAGAATGACTACCGCTATGCATCCGAGCTGATCCGCGAGATCAGGGAGAGTGGTGATTTCTGCATTGGTGCAGCCTGCTATCCAGAGGGGCATGTGGAGTCTGTCAATAAGACTGAGGACATTCAGCATCTGAAAGAGAAGGTAGAAGCCGGCTGTGATTTCATCACTACCCAGATGTTTTTCGATAACAATACCTTATACAATTTCTTATACCGCATCCGCGAGAAAGATATCAAGGTTCCGGTAGTGGCTGGTATCATGCCGATCACTAACGCCGCACAGGTGGCAAGAAGTATCCAGATGTCCGGTTGTTATATTCCGGCCCGTTTTAAAGCGCTGGTTGACCGTTTCGGTGATAACCCGGCTGCTATGAAACAGGCAGGTATCGCATACGCTACTGATCAGATCATCGACCTGATCGCCAATGGTGTCAATGCGATCCATGTGTATTCCATGAATAAACCGGATGTGGCAGCACAGATCCAGGCAAACTTATCTGAAATTTTGTAACTATTAACATATGAATCTAAGAGAAACCTTCCGCTATCTGGGCTATCATGGACAGGAACCGGATGAAGCAGCGAAGAATCTGGCTGTGATCTGTTGGAAGGAACTGGAACAGGCTGCCACCCCCAGATTCTTTTACCGGGAGTATCCTCTGGAATTTACCGGGGATACTGGTATTGTGACTCCTGTTTTTGAAACCCAGAGTGCGAATTTACGAAAAAATTTAAAAGATTGTGAGAAACTTCTGGTTTTTGCGGCAACCTTAGGAGCCGGAGTGGATCATCTGATCCAGCGTTACACGAAGATCCAGATGAGCAAAGCCGTGATCCTTCAGGCAGCGGCAGCAGCTATGCTGGAGGATTACTGTGATGAGGTCAACGAGCAGATCCGGCGGGACTATGAGAGCCGGGGATTATATTTGAGACCTCGTTTCAGCCCTGGATATGGGGATTTTCCATTGTCCTGTCAGCCGCAGCTATTAGGCTGTCTGGAGGCAGGAAAGCGGATCGGAATCACATTGACAGACAGTTACCTGATGGCTCCGTCCAAGTCGGTGACAGCGGTGATCGGCGTCAGTCCGTTTTCCAGAACCTGTACAGTTAAGGGATGTGAAGCCTGTGGAAAAACAGATTGTACTTACAGAAGGGGATAAGCATGGGCATTTTAGAAGAGATCAGAAAAAGAAAGGTGTTCTGTGATGGCGGTATGGGAAGTCTTTTGCAGGCCAGAGGCTTAAAACCGGGTGAACTGCCGGAGACATGGAATGTGCTGCATCCGGAGATTTTAAAAGAGGTACATTTGGAATACCTGAAGGCAGGCTGTGACATAGTGACTACGAACACCTTCGGTGCGAACGGACTGAAATTTGGCAGTGAAGGAGAATTTTCTTTAAAAAACCTGGTCACAGCTGCAGTGGAGAATGCAAAAGCAGCCATCAAAGAGGCTGGTCATGGCTATGTGGCCCTGGATCTGGGTCCGACAGGCAAATTATTAAAACCGTTAGGTGATCTGGCATTTACCGATGCCTGTGATCTTTATAAAGAGGTCGTAAGCTACGGCGTAGAAGCCGGAGCAGATCTAGTGCTGATCGAGACCATGAGCGATGGCTATGAGGCGAAAGCGGCAGTTCTGGCAGCGAAAGAAAGCTGTGATCTTCCGGTCTTTGCCACTATGATCTTTGACAGCAAGGGAAAACTGCTGACAGGTGGAAATGTAGAGTCAACCGTAGCGTTATTAGAGGGACTGGGCGTTGATGCTTTGGGCATCAACTGTGGCCTTGGTCCGGTCCAGATGATGGATATTTTAAAGGATATTTTAAAAGTAGTATCGGTTCCTGTTATTGTGAACCCAAATGCCGGACTGCCAAGAAGCGAGGGCGGAAAGACCGTTTATGATATAGATGCTGACGAATTTGCCAGATATATGGCACAGATCGCTGATATGGGTGCCAATGTGGTAGGCGGGTGCTGCGGAACCACACCGGAGCATATCAAAAAGACAGTAGAATTGTGCAAGGACAAGGTACAGGCGCTTCCGGAAGAGAAAAACCGTACGGTGATTTCTTCCTATTCCCAGGCAGTTGTGATCGATAAGAGCCCGGTCATTATCGGTGAACGGATTAACCCGACAGGTAAAAGCAAGTTTAAACAGGCCTTAAGAGACCATAATTTAGAGTATATTTTAAGAGAAGGTGTGGCACAGCAGGATCATGGTGCCCATGTATTGGATGTCAATGTTGGCCTTCCGGAGATCGACGAGCCCTCCATGATGGAAGAGGTGGTGCAGGAGCTTCAGAGCATTATTGATCTGCCGCTCCAGATCGATACCTCCGATATTGAGGCTATGGAGCGGGCGCTGCGGATTTATAACGGCAAACCACTGATCAATTCTGTCAATGGCAAGCAGGAGACCATGAAAGCAGTATTTCCGCTGGTGAAGAAATACGGCGGTGTGGTAGTTGCCCTGGCGCTGGATGAGGGTGGAATCCCAGAGACGGCTGAAGGACGAATCGCCATTGCGAAGAAATTATATGCCACAGCGGCAGAATATGGCATCAAACCAAAGGATATCATCATTGATGCCCTGTGCTTGACGGTCAGCTCCGACAGCCAGGGAGCGCTGACTACGCTAGAGACGTTAAGAAGAGTGCGGGATGAACTTCACGGCAAGACCATTTTAGGTGTGTCCAATATTTCTTTTGGACTGCCGCAGCGTGAGATCATCAATGCGGCATTTTTCACCATGGCCATGCAGAATGGCTTAAGTGCAGCCATCATCAACCCGAATTCTGATGCCATGATGCGTTCTTATTATAGCTTCCGTGCACTGTCTGATTTAGATCCGCAGTGCGGCGACTATATCGCGGCTTACGGCGGTGCTGTCCAGGGAACCGGTATTGCTTCTCCGTTGACCGGTGCGGCTGCGGCCAAAAACGCAGGAACATCCAGTGGAGGAAAAACGGAACAAGGACTGGCAGAGAGTATTGTCCGTGGGTTAAAAGAACGGGCCATTGAGGCAGTAAAAGAACTGTTAGAGACCGGGGATTCTTTGACCATTATCAATGAAGAGATGATCCCGGCCCTGGATCAGGTGGGGAAAGGCTTTGAGAAGGGAACGGTATTCCTGCCTCAGCTTCTCATGAGCGCAGAGGCGGCGAAAGCAGCATTTGAAGTGATCAAAGACCAGATGCAGAAGAGCGGTCAGACCCAGGAGAAGAAAGGCACCATCATTTTAGCCACAGTGAAAGGTGATATCCATGATATTGGCAAAAATATCGTGAAGGTGCTTTTGGAAAACTACAGTTTTGAGATCATAGATCTGGGAAAAGATGTTCCGCCGGAGAAGATTGTGGAAACGGCTATTGAAAAACATGTTCCATTAGTTGGTTTAAGTGCATTGATGACCACTACTGTGCCAAGCATGGAGGAGACCATTGCCCAATTGCGTAAATCCGCTCCATGGGTGAAGGTTATGGTAGGCGGCGCAGTTCTGACTGAGGATTATGCCAGAACGATTGGCGCTGACCGGTACTGTAAAGATGCCATGGCATCGGTGAATTATGCAGAAGAAGTGATAGGAGGCTGAAGAATGGAGAAAATTATGATTGACGCGATGGGGAAGCAGTGTCCAATCCCGGTTGTGATGATGAAGAAAGCATTGGACGAGCAGCCACAGGTTTCCTGTGCGGAGATTTTGGTAGATAATGAAATCGCAGTAAAGAATCTGGCCAAGTTAGCCAACAGCCAGAACTGCAGCTTCCAGTGGAAAAAACTGGAAGAAAAGAAATACCAGGTGGTATTGACCCGGAACAGCCAGAGTCTGGAGACTATGGAGGAGCAGATCAGTGAAAATGATCCTGGCGCAGCCCAGACCGTCTCAAACTGCTGTTTCCCAGAAGACAGGACAGTGGTTGCGATCAGCTCTGCTGCCATGGGCAATGGCAATGATGAACTGGGACACACACTGATGAAGGGCTTTCTCTATGCCCTGAGCCAGTTAGAAAAACTTCCAGAGAAGATCCTTTTCTATAATGGAGGGGTTACCTGGACTACAGAAGGAAGCGATTCTCTGGAAGATCTGAAAACCATGGAAGAGCAGGGAGTGGAGATCCTTTCCTGCGGTACCTGCTTAAATTTCTATGGACTGACGGACAAATTAAAGGTTGGAAGTGTCACCAACATGTATGATATTGTGGAATCCATGGCAAAGGCGGATAAGGTCATTCACCCATAGCCACAGATGCCTGTCTCATGAGCTGGATCTCGGCTGCATAGCCATCCAGCTCATTTGGCGTTTCTAGGTAAAATGGCAGATGTTTTAAAAGCGGGTGGCATACCACACGGATCAGGGCAGCTTTACCGATCTGCCTTCGCCGATACGGGCGTGACGATCCTTGTGGGCACCGAAAGGGTTCAGACTGTCATTTAAATGGATGGCTTTCAGACGGTCCAGACCGATGACCCGGTCAAATTCCGCCAGAACATCATCGAGGTGATTTACAATATCATAACCGCCGTCCCAGACGTGACAGGTATCTAAGCAGACACCCATATGATCGGATAACTCCACCCGGTCCAGAATCTGACGCAGTTCTTCAAAATTCCGGCCCACCTCACTGCCCTTTCCGGACATGGTCTCTAAAAGGACGGTGGTGTGCTGTTCTGGTTTTAAGATTTCATTTAACAGTTCAGCAATCTGTTCCACACCGGTTTCGGTGCCCTGTCCCACATGGCTTCCCGGATGAAAATTGTAGCAGCAGCCGGGTGTGGCCTCCAGACGGTTTAAATCGTCTGCCATGGTCAGTCTTGCAAATTCCCGGACAGACGGGTCGGCAGAACAGGCATTCAGCGTATACGGCGCATGGGCCATAATTTGCGAAATATCATGTTCTTTCGCGAAAGTCAGAAATGCTTCAATATCTTTCGGATCTAAAGACTTGGCCCTGGAGCCCCTTGGATTTCTGGTAAAAAACTGGAAGGTATTGGCGTCAATGGAGACTGCGGTCTTTGCCATGGCCAGATAACCTTTCGAGGAAGATAAGTGACAGCCGATTCTAAGCATAAAAACTCCTTTCGCTGGGCAGATATGAATGATGGTTCGCACGGTGCAAACACGCGAACAAAAAATGAGTCTGGTACTTGTCCATGATTTAGTATATACTGAAAAGCAGAAGGTTTCAATGCCCATGAGGACATGATCCAAAAACAAGAGAAGTAAAGGATGAAAATAAAATGAGAAAAATCTGGGGAATATTCCTGGCAGCAGCCATTCTTTTAAGTGGCTGTAAGCGGTACGATCCTGTTGAAACAACGGAAACTCCGCCTCCTGTGGTGGTGCAGGAGGAAAGTACAGGGAGCGGGGCTTTGGAGACAGAGCAGGAGACCGAAGGCGCTGCGGCTCCGGAACCGGTAGAGGTCACCACAGCCGAAGAACCAGAGCCGCCAGAGAGACGGCCTGTGAAAGTAAAAGGAATTTATTTATCTGCCATGTGGCGGGAAATGAAGAAAAAATGCAGGAAATGATCCAGAAGATTGATGAAACGGAGATCAATGCTGTGGTCATCGACGTGAAGGACGATAACGGCCGGATCACTTTCCAGATGGATCAGCCGCTGGTGGAGGAGACCGGGGCGGTGGAAGCCTTTATCCCGGATATTCAGGGCCTGATGGATACCTTAAAAGAGCACAACATCTACACCATCGCAAGGGTGGTATCCTTCCGTGACCCGTATCTGGCAGAGAAAAAGCCGGAGCTGGCCTTAAAGCTGGCAGATGGCAGTCTCTACCGGGATAAGAAGGGTATGGCATGGGTCAATCCCTACAAGCAGGAAATGTGGGATTATCTGGTGGATGTGGGAATCCAGGCACATCAGGTGGGCTTTGATGAGATCCAGTTTGATTATATCCGGTTTTCTACGGAAAAAGGAATTGGTGACGTAGTTTATGACGAAGCAGATGTAAGAGGACGGGATAAAAAGACTGTGATCACGGAGTTTGTCCAGTACGCCAGTGAAAAACTAAAAGATGAAGGCGCATTTGTGGCTGCTGATGTGTTTGGCGCGGTCATGGGAGGCGGTATCGATTCCGACACGGTGGGACAGTCCTACGGGGATATGGCAAACCAGCTGGATTATATCTGTCCGATGATCTATCCGTCCCACTATGGCGATGGCAATTTTGGTATCGAACACCCGGATACACAGCCTTATGACACTATTTTAGCGGCACTGCAGTTATCCAGAGAAGATCTGTCCGGCTATGAAACAGAGGGACAGGACCAGGCGTCAGTACGCCCATGGCTTCAGGATTTTACTGCATCCTATCTGAAAAATTATATTAAATATGGCAACGATGAGATCCGCGCCCAGATCCAGGCAGTCTATGACGCTGGATATGAGGAATGGCTCTTGTGGAGCGCTGCCTGCAACTATCATTGGGAGGCATTACATGATGGAGAGAATTCCGAAACCAGGTGAATTTTACAAACATTTTAAAAATAAATGGTACCAGATCATCACGGTCGCGACTCATTCGGAGACCGGAGAGAAGCTGGTGATCTACCAGGCTCTTTATGGTGATTTTGGTGTGTACGCAAGACCACTTTCCATGTTTGTCAGCGAAGTGGATCATGAAAAATACCCGGATGTGAAGCAGAAATACCGGTTTGAGCGGGTGGAGATGGCTGAAAGTTCGGCTGGAGAACCGGCTGGAAAAACGGATCACGATCCGACAGCAGCTTCTGTGGATGAACCAGGATCGGAGCAGGAATTAAGTCCTCTGCTTCTTCCGTTTGTCGAGGCAGACAGCATTGACCGGCAGCTGGAACTGCTCATGGCTATGACCGGAAAGATCGGTCAGAGAGAACTGGATATCCTCTATGTGGCTTTAGACCTGCCACAGCGTGGCGGCAGTGTGGAAGAGCAGATCCATGCCATCCGCCAGTATCTGGAGATGCAGAAACGTTTTGACGGAGGACGATTACGGTAAGCTATGACATTTAATATTGAAGAGGAATTAAAGAAGCTTCCGGCACAGCCAGGTGTCTATATCATGCATGACGCTACAGACCAGATCATCTATGTGGGAAAGGCCATCAGCCTGACCAACCGGGTACATCAGTATTTCCAGAGCAGCCGCAATAAAACTGCCAAGATCCAGAAAATGGTGTCTAAAATCGCCTGGTTTGAATACATTGTCACAGACTCGGAGTTGGAAGCCCTGGTGCTGGAGTGTAACCTGATCAAGGAGCACCAGCCACGCTATAACACCATGCTAAAGGATGATAAGGCCTATCCCTACATCAAGGTGACAGTTACGGAAGACTTTCCAAGGGTTTTATTTGCCCGTACCATGAAAAAGGACAAAAATAAATATTTTGGCCCTTACACCAGTGCGGGAGCAGTGAAAGATACGATTGATCTGATCCATAAATTATATAAGATCCGCACCTGCAGCCGAAATCTGCCGAAAGATATTGGAAAGGACCGTCCCTGCTTAAACTACCATATCAAGCAGTGCGACGCCCCGTGTCAGGGATACATTTCCAAAGAGCAGTACGAGGAGTCTGTAAACCAGGCTTTGGAATTCTTAAATGGCCATTATGACAGTGTTTTAAAGATGTTAGAGAAGAAGATGATGGATGCTTCCGATGCCATGGATTTTGAAAAGGCCATTGAATACCGGGATCTGCTGGAAAATGTAAAAAAAGTAGCCCAGAAGCAGAAAATCACCAGCAGCAGTATGGAAGACCGTGATATTATCGCGATGGCTAAAGACGAAACCGATGCTGTGGTGCAGGTATTCTTCGTCAGGGAAGGCAAATTGATCGGAAGAGATCATTTCCACGTAACCGTAGGAGCGGATGAGGGGCAGAAAGAGATTCTTACCAGCTTTGTGAAGCAGTTTTATTCTGGAACGCCGTTTGTGCCACGGGAGTTGTGGGTGCAGACAGAGTTGGATGACGCAGAGACCATCGCCTCCTGGCTGGAATTAAAGAGAGGCCAGAAGGTAAAGCTTGTGGTGCCGCAGAAAGGTGAGAAAGAGCGCCTGGTGGAGCTGGCTGAGAAAAATGCCAGACTGGTGCTGTCACAGGATAAAGAAAAGATCAAACGGGAGGAGCTTCGTACCATTGGCGCCATGAACCAGATCGGTGCGCTGATCGGTTTAGAACGGGTACGCCGGGTAGAGGCTTACGATATTTCCAATACCAGCGGTATGGAGTCGGTTGGTTCCATGATCGTGTACGAAGATGGAAAGCCAAAACGCAGTGATTACCGTAAATTCAAGATCCAGACAGTGAAAGGACCAAATGATTATGCTTCCATGCGGGAGGTACTGACCAGGCGGTTCAGTCATGGACTGGAGGAGGCAAGGACTCTGGAGGAAAAAGGAATGGATACGTCCTTTGGCAGCTTTACCCGTTTTCCGGATCTCCTGATGATGGATGGCGGTCGTGGACAGGTAAACATTGCTCTGGAGGTTTTGGGGGAACTGGGCCTGGAAATTCCGGTCTGCGGCATGGTAAAGGATGATAATCACCGGACCAGAGGGTTATATTATAATAATGTGGAAGTGCCGATTGACAGACATTCCGAAGGCTTCCGTCTGATCACCAGGATCCAGGACGAGGCCCATCGTTTTGCCATCGAGTACCACCGGAGCCTGCGGGCAAAAGGTCAGGTAAAGTCCATTCTGGACGATATTCCGGATATCGGACCGGCCAGAAGAAAAGCGCTGATGCGTCAGTTCCAGTCCTTAGAAGCGGTCAAAGAGGCAACTCTGGAAGCATTGATGGAAGTGCCTGGCATGAACCGGAAATCCGCAGAGAGTGTGTATCAGTTTTTCCATTAAAGGATTCTAAGTGACAAGAGAAGGAAACTGTGGTAAAATTGTAATAAAAATGCGGACGGTTTTTCAAAAAAGAAAATGACCGTCACGGAATTCAATAAGGAGACAAACATATGTACGGGGTAACGATTCAGGAATTGATCGATAAAATGAAAATGAAAAATGTAACACCGGAGATCGATGTGGAGAAGATCGTTCTGACACATCCGGATGTGAACCGTCCGGCATTGCAGTTAGCCGGATTTTTTGATCATTTTGATAAGGACCGTGTTCAGATCATCGGTTATGTGGAGCAGGAATATATCCGCCAGATGGCTCCGGAGCGCAGACGGGAGATGTATGACAAGCTGTTGGCAGAGAAGATCCCTTGTCTGGTATACAGCCGCGGCCAGATGCCGGATGAGGATATGCTGGAGCTGTGCAACCATTACGATGTACCATGTATGGTTTCCGACATGAGTACTTCCGATCTGATGGCAGAGGTCATCCGTTGGTTAAAAGTAAAACTGGCTCCATGCATCACCATCCATGGCGTATTAGTTGATGTATTTGGTGAAGGTGTCCTGATCATGGGTGAGAGCGGAATTGGTAAGAGTGAGGCGGCTCTGGAGCTGATCAAGCGCGGACACCGTCTGGTGACCGATGACGTTGTGGAGATCCGTAAGGTCAGCGATGAGACTTTAGTTGGTACAGCTCCGGATATTACCAAGCATTTCATTGAGCTTCGCGGTATCGGAATCATTGATGTAAAGACCCTGTTCGGTGTTGAGAGTGTAAAAGACACCCAGAATATCAACTTAGTCATCAAGCTGGAAGAGTGGGACAAAGATAAAGAATACGATCGTCTGGGACTGGAAGACCAGTATACAGAGCTTTTGGGCAATCAGGTTGTTTGTCACTGCATCCCGGTCCGTCCAGGCCGTAACCTGGCAGTTATTGTTGAGACTGCTTCCATCAACCACCGTCAGAAGATGATGGGTTACAACGCGGCCAAAGAGCTTTACCGGAGAGTTCAGGAAAATCTGACGAAAGGAAGGTAATCCTTTTGATGATGGATTTTGAGAAAAGACTGACAGAGATCGCCGGGGCGGCTAATGTAAAACTGGAAGAGCCGATGAAGAATCACACGACCTTCCGCATCGGCGGTCCGGCCCGGTATTTTGTGACACCGGAGAATGCGGACGCACTGATCCTGGTGATCGGTCTTTGCCGTGGCGAAGAGAAACCATTTGCGGTGATCGGTAATGGAAGTAATCTTTTGGTCAGCGATCAGGGATACCAGGGGGTGGTGATCTCCACAGAGAAGCTGGATCACTGTCAGGTGGAAGGAAATCAGATCCGTGCGGGGGCAGGGGTAAAACTGGCCCGCATGGCAAAACAGGCATTAGAGCATGGCCTCGCAGGCTTAGAATTTGCCGCAGGCATTCCGGGAACCGTGGGTGGCGCTTTAGTCATGAATGCAGGTGCCTATGGCTCAGAGATGAAGAATGTTCTGGTGGATGCAGTTCTGTTAACAAAAGACGGGGCTGTGATCCGGCGGACTGGAGAAGAACTGGAACTGGGATACCGGACCAGCAATATCCCGACAGAAGGACTGACAGTGCTGGAAGCAGAAGTCCGGTTACAACCAGGAGATAAAACAGAGATCTTACGTGTGATGAATGATCTGGCTGCGAAACGGAGAGAAAAGCAACCGTTGGAATATCCAAGTGCGGGAAGCACTTTTAAACGGCCGGAGGGTTATTTTGCAGGAAAACTGATCGATGATGCAGGACTTCGGGGATTCCAGGTAGGCGGTGCCCAGGTTTCGGAGAAGCATTGTGGTTTTGTGATCAACCGGAATCAGGCTACAGCTGCTGATGTTGAAGAATTATGCCATCAGGTAGCAGAAAAAGTGAAAGAACAGTCGGGCGTTGATCTTGAGATGGAGATTAAGCGCCTGGGCTGATCAACAAAAGGGAATGACAGGATAGGGGGGCATCTTTGATGAAGCTGGTGATTGTGACAGGTATGTCCGGCGCAGGAAAGACCGTGGCATTGAAAATGATGGAGGATATGGGGTATTACTGTGTGGATAATCTTCCCATTCCTTTGATCGAGAAATTTGCGGAGCTGGCGCTGGGAAACAACCAGGGCCTGTCTAATCAGGTGGCCCTTGGAATCGATATCCGCAGTGGACAGGAACTGCCGCTTCTGGATAAGATCCTGGAACGGTGGAGAACGGATGGAATCCCATTTGAAATCCTGTTTTTGGATGCCAGCGATGAGGTGTTGCTAAAACGTTATAAAGAGACCAGAAGAAATCATCCATTAGCAGGTGCAGGACGGATTGATGAGGGAATAAAAAAGGAACGGGAATGTCTGGCCTTCTTAAAGAAGCAGGCCAATGTGATCCTGGATACCAGTATGCTCCTCGCCAAAGAGCTTCGCCATGAATTGGAAAAAATTTATATGGAAGATGGTACTTATGACAATTTATTTGTCACAGTCATGTCCTTTGGGTTCAAGTACGGGATTCCGGCAGATGCGGATCTGGTCTTTGATGTACGCTTTTTGCCAAATCCCTATTATGTAGAGAATCTCCGGCCGAAGACCGGAGAGGAGAAAGAAATCCAGGATTATGTAAAGCAGGGAGGAACCGCTGATATTTTTCTTGGAAAACTTTATGATATGCTGGACTTTTTAATCCCGAATTATGTACTGGAGGGAAAAAACCAGCTGGTGATTGGTATTGGCTGTACAGGAGGAAAGCACCGTTCCGTTACCATTGCCAATGCTGTGTATGAGCATTTAAAGCAGCAAAAAGGGCTTGGCGTGAAACTGTATCACCGGGATATTGAGAAAGATAATAAGAGAAAATAACTGAGGTGACAGAATGTCCTTTTCAGCAAAAGTAAAAGATGAACTGTCCAGACAGATCAGTCCGGCCAGACATTGTCAGATCGCAGAAATGGCGGCGATCATCAGCCTCTGCGGAAAGATCGAAATTGATGAAAATGATCATTTTTGTATTAAAATCCATACAGAAAATGCTGCAGTTGCAAGAAAGTACTTTACATTATTAAAAAAAACATTTAATATAAGTACAGATGTGGTAATTCGGCACAATGCATATCTGAAGCGAAATCGTACTTATGCGGTTGTCGTAAGTGATGATGAGGAAGCCAGAAGGATCCTGGTGACAACAAAGCTTCTTGACGAACATGGAGAAGTAGGAGAGAATTTGTCTGTGGTCAAGAATCTGGTTATTCAGAATCCGTGCTGCAGGCGCGCATTTTTGCGTGGCGCGTTTTTAGCGGCTGGTTCGATCAGTGATCCGGAGAGGTCTTATCATTTTGAGATTGTGTGTACGGCGGAAGCGAAGGCCCATCAGCTTCAGGACATCATAAAGACTTTTGGCATGGAAGCCAAAATCGTGATGCGGAAAAAGTATTATGTTGTCTACATAAAAGAAGGAAGCCAGATTGCAGATATCCTAAAAGTGATGGAAGCACCGATATCTCTGATGGAACTGGAGAATATCCGGATCTTGAAGGAGATGCGGGGCAGTGTTAACCGTCAGGTGAACTGTGAAACGGCTAATATCAATAAGACAGTATCTGCGGCAGTGAAGCAGATCGAGGATATTGTCTATATTCGTGATACGATTGGTTTCGAAGGGCTTCCAGAGAATCTGGAGGAGATCGCGAAAGCCCGTCTGGAACGTCCAGAGGCAACTCTGAAGGAGCTGGGTGAAGGATTGGATCCGCCGGTTGGTAAATCAGGGGTAAATCACCGGCTGAGAAAATTAAGTATTCTTGCGGCTGATTTAAAAGAGAAACGGTCTGAACAGTAACAGGATACGGCACCGGAATGACAGTCAGGTCATTCAGAGAAATGAGGAGGAAAATTATGATTAAGAAAACCATTGCAATCGAACTGGAAACTGGTCTGGAGGCAAGACCTGTGGCTATGTTAGTGCAGGTTGCAAGCCAGTATGACAGCAATATTTATGTGGAGTGTGGAACCAAGAGAGTCAATGC
This sequence comes from Lachnospiraceae bacterium AM48-27BH, assembly GCA_003478355.1. Lineage (GTDB taxonomy): Bacteria > Bacillota > Clostridia > Lachnospirales > Lachnospiraceae > UBA3402. The sequence continues at coordinate 138,800 of QUFC01000002.1, read as the reverse complement.
GAAGAGTATTATGGGTATGATGACCCTTGGACTGGTTCCAGGAGAACAGGTAACCGTTACCGCAGATGGCGCTGATGAAGAGAAGGCCATCGAAGGTATTGAGAAATATTTGACAGAGGGTTGAGATTAATCATTTTTTGTAATTGTTTAGCAGGTCCGTGCGATCGTGCTGACCAGAAGCAAACATGGGCTGGAAATACAAGAAAGGATTCTGCAGTGCGGACAGGTTCACGCCCTGCAGGATTCTTTTTTCGTTTCATGAAAATAGTATGGAACAAAAAACGTAACGAGAGAATCGCACAGCGACGGTGAGAAAGTATGCCGCAAAGGCAGCCAGTCGCAGGCGATCATGATGAGAAAGGGGGAGAAGCAGTATGGCATTTACGCATCTGCATGTTCATACGGAATATAGTCTGCTTGATGGTTCCAGTAAGATCAAAGAGCTGGTTGACAGGGCGAAAGAACTTGGTATGGACAGCATGGCCATTACGGACCATGGTGTCATGTACGGTGTGATTGATTTTTACCGGGCAGCCAGAGCAGTAGGGATAAAGCCGATTATTGGATGTGAGGTCTACGTGGCGCCAGGTTCCCGTTTTGACCGGGAAGCATCTAGCGGGGAAGACCGTTACTACCATCTGATCCTGCTGGCGGAAAACAATCAGGGTTATCAGAACCTGATGAAGATCGTCTCTAAAGGATTTGTAGATGGATTTTATTATAAACCACGTGTGGATTTAGAGATTTTAAGACAGTACCATGAGGGAATCATTGCCTTAAGTGCCTGTCTTGCAGGTGAGGTGCAGCGTTACCTGGAGAGAGGGCTGTACCAGCAGGGAAAGGAAGCTGCCCTGCGGTATGAAGAGATTTTTGGAAAGAATCATTTCTTTCTGGAGCTGCAGGATCACGGGATTCCGGCACAGAAGACCGTTAACCAGGCGTTGCTGCGGATGTCAGCGGAAACCGGTATCGAATTAGTTGCGACAAACGATGTTCATTATACATTTGCGGAGGACGCAGTTCCCCATGATATCCTGCTCTGTATCCAGACAGGCAAGAAGGTCACGGACGAGAACCGGATGCGTTATGAAGGCGGCCAGTTCTACTGCAAATCTGAAGATGAGATGCGGGCTCTTTTTCCATATGCCCAGGAGGCACTGGATAATACCCATAAGATCGCAGAACGCTGTAATGTGGAGATCGAGTTTGGTGTGACCAAGCTGCCGAAATTTGATGTGCCGGATGGTTATGATTCCTGGTCTTATCTGAATAAACTGTGCGATGAAGGTCTGCAGAAGCGTTATCCGGACGATGACGGCACCTTGCGGAAGCGTCTGGACTATGAATTAAATGTCATTCATACCATGGGTTATGTGGATTATTTCCTGATCGTGTGGGATTTTATCCACTTTGCGAGGACCAATGATATCATGGTAGGTCCTGGACGAGGTTCTGCGGCTGGAAGTATCGTTTCCTATTGTCTGGAGATCACAAATATCGATCCAATCCGCTATCATCTGCTGTTTGAACGTTTCCTGAATCCGGAACGAGTGTCTATGCCAGATATTGATATCGATTTCTGTTTCGAACGGCGTCAGGAAGTGATCGACTATGTGGTCCGCAAATATGGGAAAGACCAGGTAGTCCAGATCGTTACCTTTGGTACGCTGGCAGCGAAAGGTGTCGTCCGGGACGTAGGCCGTGTACTGGATATTCCTTATGCCCGCTGTGATGCGATCGCCAAGATGATCCCCAATGATCTGGGAATGACCCTGGAAAAAGCATTAAAAGCCAGTCCGGACTTGAAAAAAGCTTATGATGAAGATCCACAGGTGAAATATCTGATCGACATGTCCAGGCGTCTGGAAGGACTGCCAAGGCATACTTCCATGCATGCGGCAGGTGTTGTCATCAGCCGTACTTCTGTAGATAACTATGTTCCGCTGTCCCGCGCGGCAGACGGGACCATTACCACCCAGTTTACCATGACAACCTTGGAAGAACTGGGACTTCTGAAAATGGATTTTCTGGGATTGCGTACTTTAACGGTGATCCAGAATGCAGTAAAACAGGTAGAACACAACTATGGCGTCCATCTGGAGATGGAGAAGATTGATTACAATGACAAACAGGTACTGGAATCGATTGGAACCGGTAAGGATGAGGGTGTGTTCCAGTTAGAGAGTGGCGGTATGAAGAGCTTCATGAAGGAGTTAAAGCCGGAGAATCTTGAGGATATCATTGCCGGAATCTCCCTTTACCGTCCGGGTCCGATGGATTTTATTCCGAAGTATTTAAAGGGCAAAAATGACCGGGCTGCCATTACCTATGACTGCCCGCAGCTAGAGCCGATCCTGGGACCGACCTATGGCTGTATCGTTTATCAGGAGCAGGTTATGCAGATCGTAAGAGATCTGGCTGGTTACACCATGGGCCGGAGCGATCTGGTACGCCGTGCCATGTCCAAGAAGAAGACGGCGGTGATGGAGAAGGAGCGCCAGAACTTTGTTTACGGCAATGATGAGGAGGGCGTGAAAGGCTGTATCCGCAATGGGATTGATGAAAAAACAGCGAATCAGATCTATGATGAGATGATCGATTTCGCCAAGTATGCCTTCAACAAATCTCATGCGGCCTGTTATGCGGTGGTCTCTTATCAGACGGCTTTTTTGAAATATTACTATCCGAAGGAATTTATGGCGGCGTTGATGACCTCTGTCCAGGATAATACAGCGAAAGTTTCTGAGTATATTTTAACCTGCCGTCAGATGGGAATCGGGATTCTGCCGCCGGATATCAATGAGGGCTATAGTGGATTTACTGTTTCCGGCGAATCCATCCGTTATGGTCTTTCTGCCATCAAGAGCGTCGGCCGGTCGGTGGTAGAGCAGATCATCAAGGAACGGGAAAATGGAGGACTCTTCCGTTCAATGGATGATTTTGTGGAGCGGATGAGTAATAAGGAGGTCAACAAACGGACGCTGGAGAACTTCATCAAAGCAGGAGCCCTGGATTCGCTCCCGGGCAACCGCAGGCAGAAGTGCATGGTAGCCCCTGAGATGCTGGATCAGAAAAATAAAGAAAAAAAGAGTGTTATGGAAGGTCAGATGTCTCTTTTCGACTTTGCAGCAGAAGACGATAAGAAAAATTTCCAGATCACATTTCCAAATGTGGAAGAATTTAAGAAGGAAGAGCTTCTGGCTTTTGAAAAAGAAACCCTTGGTATCTATGTCAGCGGTCATCCGATGCAGGAGTATGAGCAGGTGTGGAAACAGAATATCACTGCAGCGGCTATCGATTTCATGGTGGATGAAGAGACTGAAAAAGCCAGGGTGGAAGATAATTCCAGAGTGACCATAGGAGGAATGATCACAGGAAAGCTGATTAAAACAACCAGGACCGGGCAGATGATGGCTTTTATTACTCTGGAAGATCTGACTGGTTCTGTGGAAGTGATCGTGTTCCCGAAGGATTTTGAAAAAAACCGGGAATTTCTGGAGGAAGAACAGAAAATTTTTGTTCAGGGACGTGTTTCCGTAGGAGATGATCCGGTAGGCAAACTGGTGTGCGAGAAACTGATCCCGTTTCAAGCGCTTCCCAGACAGTTATGGCTGCAGTTTGCGGATAAGGAGGCGTATGACCAGAAACAGGAACTGGTAATGAATGCCCTTCGTTCCTGGGAAGGGCAGGATCAAGTGGTGATCTATCTGGCAAAAGAACGTGCCAAGAAGGTACTTCCGGCCAACTGGAGGGTGAGCTGTGATGCAGAACTGTTAAGGAATCTGTATCAGATACTTGGTGAAAAAAATGTCAGAGTCGTACAAAAAAGTATTGAAAGTATTCGGAAAATGAATTAGAATAGGTAATGGATTTTATTACAGTTCAGGAGGCGGAATAACATGGCAAGTAAAGTAAAGACAATCGGTGTGCTGACCAGCGGCGGTGATGCGCCAGGCATGAACGCGGCGATCCGTGCAGTCGTTCGCACCGCAATCAATAAAGGAATTAAGGTTAAAGGTATCATGAGAGGCTACGCAGGTCTTCTTCAGGAGGAGATCGTAGATATGGAGTCTACCAGCGTTTCTGAGATCATTAACCGTGGCGGTACTATTCTTTACACTGCAAGATGTATGGAGTTCATGACCCCTGAAGGACAGCAGCGAGGCGCTGAGATCTGTAAGAAGCATGGCATTGACGGCATGGTTGTGATCGGCGGTGACGGATCATTCCGTGGAGCCGGTAAGTTATCGACACTGGGTGTGAATACCATCGGGCTTCCGGGAACCATTGACTTAGATATTGCATGTACAGATTATACCATTGGTTTTGATACTGCTGTAAACACAGCGATGGAAGCGATTGATAAAGTACGTGATACTTCTACTTCTCATGAGCGGTGCAGTGTCATTGAGGTTATGGGCCGCCGGGCCGGATACATTGCTTTATGGTGCGGCATTGCCAATGGCGCAGAAGACATCCTTCTTCCGGAGCGTTATGACGGTGATGAACAGATGCTGATCAACCGCATCATCGAGAACCGTAAGATCGGTAAGAAACATCATATCATCATCAATGCAGAGGGTATCGGCCATTCTACTTCCATGGCAAGAAGAATCGAGGCTGCGACCGGTATTGAGACCAGGGCAACCATCCTGGGTCACATGCAGCGTGGCGGTACGCCAACCTGTAAAGACCGTGTTTACGCATCCATCATGGGCGCAAAGGCAGTGGAACTTCTGGCAGATGGCAAGAGCAACCGTCTGGTGGCATATAAGCATGGTGAGTTTGTGGATTTTGATATCCAGGAAGCACTGGCGATGACCAAGGATATTCCAGAAGACCAGTACCTGATCAGCAAGATGTTAACAAGATAAAGGTGTCATTCATTATGGATATAGGGAGGTTCTGCATAGCAGGATCTCCTTATTTTGATATGATATCAGGGGCAAAGGTGGAAAATCCGATGCAGACTTGCCTGCAAGAGAATTGTGAAGTGCAAAGCACATGGCAATTCGGGGAATCTTATAGATAAAAAGGAGAAACAGCATGGATGAAAAGATCGTGCTCTGCGGAGCCAATTCTTACCAGCAGAAATATTATTTTAATCCACAGTTCAAGGCATTGCCGGAGAATATCCGTCAGGAACTGCAGATCATGTGCGTATTATTTACGGAGGATGTGGGAGGGATCCTGACTCTGGAATTTGACAAGGATGGGAATCTGGAATTCCAGGTTTCCGCAGAAGAGGGGGATTACCTTTTTGATGAGATCGGAAGCGGCTTGAAGATCCGTCAGTACCAGTTAGAAAAAAGGGAATTGTTAGAATCCCTGGAGTTATTCTACCGGGTGGTGTTCCTGGGAGAAAGTATTGAGGATCAGGAATGAAGCTAAAGATTGGAAATGTTGAATTGGAGAACAATCTGATCTTAGCTCCTATGGCAGGAGTGACAGATCTTCCGTTCCGGTTATTATGCAAGGAGCAGGGCTGCGGACTGATGTATACGGAGATGGTCAGCGCGAAAGCCATTTTGTATAAGAACAGAAATACAGGCCCTTTGATGGAGGTACGGCCAGAAGAAGAACCGGTAGCGCTGCAGTTATTCGGTTCAGATCCGGAGATCGTCAGCGATATCGCTGCTCAGGTGGAGGATGGGCCTTATGCTTTTATTGATATTAACATGGGCTGTCCGGTTCCCAAGATTGTAAATAACGGAGAGGGATCGGCTCTGATGAAGAATCCAAAGCTGGTAGAGGAAATTTTAACGGCTCTGGTAAAAAAGGTGAAAAAGCCGGTAACTGTGAAATTCCGCAAGGGCTTTGATGATGACCATATCAATGCCGTGGAGATTGCCAGGATCGCGGAAAGCTGCGGCGTGTCTGCAGTTGCAGTCCACGGACGGACCAGAGCCCAGTTTTATTCCGGAAAAGCAGACTGGGATATCATCCGCCAGGTAAAAGAGGCAGTGAAGATCCCAGTGATCGGAAATGGTGATATTTTTACACCGGAGGATGCAAAACGGATGCTTTATGAGACCGGCTGTGATGGTCTGATGATTGCAAGAGGCGCCAAGGGAAATCCATGGATCTTCTCCAGGACCCTTCATTATCTGGAAACAGGGGAACTGTTGGGACCGCCGGACAAAGAAGAGCTAAAGGAAACGATCCTGCGTCACGCCCAGCTTCAGATCCAGTTTAAGGGTGAGTATCTGGGACTCTGTGAGATGCGGAAACATTTATCCTGGTATACGGTTGGTCTGCCTCATTCTTCTTCTCTGAGAAATGACGTGAACCAGACGGAGACATGGGAAGATTTCTACAACCTGATTCAGAGCCGTATTTAGAAAAAGGCAGGAAATGCCTACCTGTGTATAGTAACAGCGATTCTGGTTCTGTCCGTAACAAAAGTGAAAAAAGGGGATGACACAATGGTAAAAAAATGGCAGATCACAATCCCGGAATTAACGGGGGATATTACAAGAAATGCGTATGTGTACCTTCCGGAATCTTATGACCGGGAACCAGAGCGGAGATATCCGGTGCTTTATATGTTTGATGGCCACAATGTGTTTTTTGACTGGGATGCCACTTATGGAAAAAGCTGGGGCATGAAGGAATACATGGATTTTACTGGAACCCAGCTGATCATTGCAGCAGTGGAATGCAACCGGAGTCCGGAAAATGGACGGCTTTCGGAGTATTCTCCTTATGATTTCCAGGCACCGGAATTAGGTAAATTCAAGGGCCGTGGTGATGAGACCATGAACTGGTTTATCAAGGTGTTCAAGCCTATGATCGATCGGGATTACCGGACTCTTCAAGATAGAGAACATACGTTCATTGCCGGAAGCTCCATGGGAGGACTGATGAGCCTGTATGCGGTGTTGCAGTATAATCAGGTATTTTCCAGGGCTGCGGCGCTTTCACCATCTGTATGGGTGGCGCCGGTGAAGCTTGGAAAACTGGCAAAGGAAGCAGAACTTCTTCCAGATACGATCATTTACATGGATTATGGTTCTGAGGAAGGAGATTTCCGCCCCCAGGTGATTCAGAAATTTTCCCGGATTTTGTCCACACTGATGGATCGCGGTGTGATGGCTTCTGGACGGATCGTTCCAGGGGGAACTCATTGCGAGGCAAGCTGGGAGAAACAGCTTCCATTTTTTATGAATACGTTGATGTATGGATACCAGGAAAACTAGTCGGTAAAAGATCATTCGATGCTTACGATTTTGTGAAATCAGGCCCAGAAAGCTGCTGAGTGCACCTGCATCGCATGAAAAGGGAGGATAATGGTATGGAAATGAATGATTACAAAAGCTACAGCCCGGCTCTTGGGTGTGACATGGAGTGTAAAGTATATGGTCACAAGGGCCGGCCGGTGCTTTTTATTCCCTGTCAGGATGGAAGGTTTTACGATTTTGAAAATTTCCACATGACAGATACCTGGGCGCCGTGGATCGAGTCTGGGAAAGTCATGGTATTTGCCATCGACACCGTCGATCAGGAGACCTGGTCTGATACCAAGGGAGATCCTTACTGGCGGATCCGCAGATACGAACAGTGGTTGGACTATATTACGGATGAGCTGGTTCCATTTATGAGAAATATGGTCAATGATCGCAATGGATGGAGCGGATATCCTGGAATCATGGTGTTTGGGTGCAGTCTGGGGGCTACTCATGGGGCGAATCTTTATTTCCGCCGTCCGGATCTGTTCGACCGGCTTCTTGCTTTAAGCGGTCTGTATTCCACGGAGTATGGATTTGGCTCTTATATGGACGAGGTAGTGTACCGGAACTCCCCGATCCGCTATCTGGGGGATATGCCGGAGGATCACCCATTTATCCAGCTTTACAACCTGAAAAAGGCAGTGATCTGTGTGGGACAGGGTCCGTGGGAACTGCCGGAATCCACCAGACAGCTGGATCGGATCTTAAAGGCGAAGAAAATCGATGTCTGGGTGGACTACTGGGGCTATGACTGTTCCCATGACTGGTACTGGTGGTATAAGCAGGTAGAGTATTTTCTGCCGTATTTATTAGATGAGGTGTGATCATGAAAAATGTAGTCTTTCTTTCCCCAAACTTTCCAACCAATTACTGGCAGTTTTGTCGGGAATTAAAGAAAAATGGCATGAATGTTCTAGGAATCGGCGATCAGCCATATGATGAACTGAGCCAGGATCTGAAAGAGAACCTGACAGAATATTATAAGGTGAGTAACCTGGAAAATTATGATGAAGTTTACCGGGGCGTGGCATTTCTGATCTTTAAATATGGTCCTATCGACTGGCTGGAATCCAACAACGAGTACTGGCTGGAACAGGATGCAAAGCTGCGAACTGCTTTTCACATTACCAGTGGATTTCAGGAGAGTGATATGCCACGGATCAAATTCAAATCCGGTATGAAGGAGTTTTATCAGAAGGCCGGAATTCCGACGGCCCGTTACCATATGGTGGATAATTTTGACGGATGTATGGAGTTTATCAAGACGGTTGGCTGGCCGGTGATCGTAAAACCGGATAATGGTGTGGGGGCTTCCCATACCTATCGGTTATCCGACGAGCAGGAATTGAAAAACTTTCTTTCAGAAAAAGAGACGGATGTTTCTTATATTATGGAAGAATTTATTTATGCAGAGATCAACTCCTATGATGCTATCATTGATTCTCATGGAGAGCCGCTTTTTGAGACAGGCAATATTACGCCGATTTCAATTATGGATATCGTCAACAATGAGGATAATGCGATTTTTTATATTCTGAAGGATCTGCCGGAAGATACCAGAAAAGCTGGCCGGGCAACGGTGAAGAGCTTTGGAGTCAAGAGCCGGTTTGTTCATTTTGAGTTTTTCCGTCTGACGAAGGATCAGGAGGGTCTTGGCAAAAAGGGAAGTATTGTGGCGTTGGAGGTTAATATGCGTCCGTGCGGCGGATTTACTCCGGATATGATGAATTTTGCCCACAGTCTGGATGTGTATAAGATCTGGGCAGATATGATCGCTTTTGACAAAACAGAGGTGCGGTCAAAAGGCCATGCTTACTGCGCATTTGCCGGCCGGAGGGATGGAAAACATTTTGTATACGATGACGCCCAGATCAGGGAGAAATACCGCTTCAACCTGAAGATGGATCAGCGGCTGCCGAAAGCATTGGCGGAGGCCATGGGAGATCAGATGTATGTGGCACTCTTTAAGACCAAGAAAGAGATGGATGAATTTTATCATGACATTTTGAAGTGTAAGGCATCCGTTTGACATGTCGAAAAGTCACAGATCCCCTATGCTTTGAATCCTTGACAAGCAGACACGCATAAGATATAATATTTTGAATGTATGGGCATTTGAAATATGCACTGAGACTTAAGATTTGTGACATTCAATCAATATAAGAACCAAAAGAGAGGTAGACAGTTATTATGGCAGAAAAGAAGAACATTTTAACCTATGCAGGATAAATACAGTATGAGGATGAACTTCAGAATCTGAAGGTATTCCGCAGAAAAGAAGTTGCCCAGAAGATCAAAGAGGCAAGAGAGCAGGGTGACTTATCCGAGAACGCAGAGTACGATGCAGCAAAAGATGAGCAGAGAGACATCGAACTTCGTATCGAAGAGCTGGAGAAACTGTTAAAGAACGCTGAGGTAGTTGTAGAAGATGAGATCGATCTGGAGAAGATCAGCGTTGGCTGCCAGGTAAAAGTTCTGGAGATGGATGAGGACGAGGAGATGGAATTCCGTATCGTGGGATCTACTGAGGCAAACAGCCTTCAGAACAAGATTTCCAATGAGTCCCCGGTCGGCCATGCACTATTAGGTAAAAAAGTTGGCGATGTGGTTGACGTTGAGACACAGGTTGGCGTGATTCAGTACAAGGTTCTGGAGATTCAGAGAGTATCATAATCATTGATATATATAGAACGAAGGAGTAAAAAAAGATGGCACAGCAGCAGAACAAGCAGGAACAGGATATCCACCAGCTGTTAAAGGTACGCCGCGAGAAACTGTCCGAATTACAGAACGCAGGCAAGGATCCATTCCAGATTACCAAGTATGACCAGACCCATCATTCTGCAGAGGTAAAGTCCCTTTATGAGGCTCATGAGGCAGAAATTCTGGCAGGCAGAGCGCCTCTGAATACAGAAGGTATGGATGAGGCACAGGCAAGAGAGGCATTAAACGCTGATTATAATGAAAGAAGAGCGATCATGGACGCGCAGCCGATCCATGTTTCCATCGCTGGACGTATGATGTTCAAACGTGTGATGGGTAAGGCTTCTTTCTGTAATATCCGTGATCTTCAGGGAACCATTCAGGTTTATGTGGCAAAAGATGCTATTGGCGAAGAATCATATGCAGACTTTAAGAAATCCGATATCGGCGATATTTATGGTGTAGAGGGATATGCGTTCCGTACCAAGACGGGTGAAGTATCCATTCACGCAGAGAAGATGACGCTGTTAAGCAAGAGCTTACAGATTCTTCCAGAAAAATATCATGGAATCACCGATACCGATATGCGTTATCGTCAGAGATACGTGGATCTGATCATGAACGAGGATGTTAAGGAAACTTTCATCAAACGTTCCAAGATCATCAAAGAGATCCGTTCCTTCCTTGCTGGAAGAGATTTCATGGAGGTAGAGACACCAACACTGGTATCCAACGCCGGTGGTGCTGCTGCCCGTCCATTTGAGACTCATTATAACGCACTGAATGAGGATGTAAAGCTTCGTATTTCCCTGGAACTTTACCTGAAGAGACTGATCGTAGGCGGACTTGAGAGAGTGTTCGAGATCGGCCGTGTATATCGCAACGAGGGTGTTGATACCCGTCACAACCCTGAATTTACCTTAATGGAGTTATATCAGGCATATACCGATTATGAAGGTATGATGGAGCTGACAGAGAGTATGTTCCGATATCTGGCGGAGAAGGTCTGCGGCAGCACGAAGATCACTTACAATGGAATTGAGATTGATTTTGGTAAGCCATTTGCACGTCTTACCATGAACGATGCGATCAAGAAATATGCAGGTGTTGATTTTGATGCGGTTGCGACAGATGAGGAAGCGAAAAAACTTGCAGATGAGCGTCATATTGAGTATGAAGCCCGTCATACCAAGGGCGATATCATCAACCTGTTCTTCGAGGAGTATTGTGAGAAAGAACTGATCCAGCCAACCTTTATTATGGATCATCCGCTGGCAATCTCTCCATTAACCAAGAAGAAACCATCTGATCCAAGCAAGGTAGAACGTTTTGAGCTGTTTATTAATACCTGGGAGATGTGTAATGCATATTCCGAGTTAAATGACCCGATCGATCAGAGAGAACGTTTTGCTCAGCAGGATGCCAACGCTGAAGCCGGAGATGATGAGGCTCAGCATACAGATGAAGACTTCTTAAATGCACTGGAGATCGGTATGCCTCCGACAGGTGGTATTGGATATGGTATCGACCGTCTGGTTATGCTGCTCACAGACAGCCCGGCGATCAGAGATGTATTATTATTCCCGACAATGAAGACCCTGGAACCAAAGCGGGCTGAAAACAAAGCCGAAAAAGCAGCGGTAAATGGTTCTGCAGAGGATGCAACCGTGTCCGCGCCAAGCGTACAGATTGATCTTTCCAAGGTGAAAATCGAGCCTTTGTTTGCAGATGATGTAGACTTTGAAACATTCAGCAAGTCTGATTTCAGAGTGGTTAAGATCGAAGCCTGTGAGGCAGTGCCGAAGTCCAAGAAGCTCCTGAAATTCACACTGAATGACGGAACAGACCGGAAACGCACCATTTTAAGCGGTATTCACGAGTATTACGAGCCGGAAGAGCTGGTTGGGAAGACCTGTGTGGCAATCACAAACCTGCCGCCGAGAAAGATGATGGGTATTGATTCCGAGGGTATGTTGATTTCCGCAGTGTACGAGTATGACGGACGGGAAGGCTTAAATCTTTTGATGCTGGATGACAGTATTCCGGCAGGAGCAAAGCTGTACTAAAGAGGTCATTTACTACAAAAAATCGCGTTACTACAACTTTTCTACAACTTTTGCGTGAGACCCTACGAAACCGGATGAAGCAATATGAAAGGCGGATCTGCTTATAAAATGCAGATTCGCCTTTCTTTTTACATCAGCTTCATGTTCACACTAATGTTTTTTGCCTTCTCCTGCATATTCTCTTGTGTGATATGGGTGTAGATGTCCATTGTAGTAGAGAAATCGGCATGCCCCATGACTTGCTGAATGAATTTAACATCGTTGGTGCTTTCGCAGAGCCGGGTACAGAAGGTGTGCCGCAAGTTGTGAACACTAAAATGAGGGAGCAGATCCGGTTCACGGTCTTCCAGTTCAGCCTGATCCATTTCCTCCATGTTGTAAGTTACGCTGATTCTCTCAATCGCCCGATTGATATTGTGGGCGCTCATGAATGAGCCGGTTCTGTTGCGGAAAACAAAACCGTGAACTCCTCCTAACACCAGTTGATCGTCTGGATACAATGCGTCGATGGTTTCAATTTGGAGGCGAAGCTGCTCGGCCACCTCTGGATAGAGGATAGGGATAATTCGTGTACCGCTCTCAGTTTTGGGAGTGGTAATGTGAAATCCGGCTTTTCCATCAATGACCCGGTAGATTAAGTTGTGGTTGACCGAGATTGTGTTTTCGCTCAAGTTAATATCGCTTTTGGTAATGCCGGTACATTCTGCTACACGCATTCCTGTTCCAAGGAGCACAGTCATGATGGGGAGCCAATGGCTGTATGTAGGGGACTTGGCAATAAAACGCAGGAAATTCTGCTGTTGCGTTTTAGTGAGTGCGATCCGCCGTTTAGGCTTTGGAGCGCTGCCATCCGTTTTGAGCTTGCGGTAAATGCCCTTGCTGGGATTTTTGCGGATGTAATCGTCGTCCACGGCCATTTCAAGCGTAGGGTGAACAATGGTGTTGATGCTCTCCAGTGAGTTGATAGCAAAGCCGTGTTTCAGCAGTTTGGTATAAAACGCGAGAATATCACTTCTGTGGATTTGTGGAAGAGGCATGTTAGCGAAAGGCTCTTCTTTCACATAGAAGTCCCACAGGTAAAGATAATTTGCTCTGGTAGAGGGCTTCAGTTTGATGTTGTTATTCATGTAGACCTTGAACATATCATTCAGGGTAAGCTTCATGGCTTCCTGAGTACGGATGCCATCATCCTTATCTTTGTTGATCTGCTTTTCTTTGACACGAAGACTTGCGAGATCGGAGTCGTAGAGATATTTCTTTTTAGTGCCTAATTTGTAGACATACATATAGCTGCCATCTGCCCGTTGTGTTTCTCCGGGCCGAAGATTTCGTCCTTTGTTGTCTTTTCTCACTTTTGCCATTACTGGTACCTCCTGATTATAAAAGTGTAGTGCGCCTTACAGGCATGGTTATTTAGCCGGAAATATCATAAAGATATTCTTTGATACGCTGGACACTCCATAGGACACGGGTGTTCATGGTAATGCGTGCATTGGCAAGATCCCCAATCTGTACTGCAGTGTGCCTTCCACAGCACAACAGTTTGCAAAGGGTATCGGTATCAACAGCCAAGCACTGCTCCGGCGGTAGGTCATTCGGTTTTCTTTTCTCCATAATCGTCCTCCTTTTTTCGATTACAATGATCCCTTACGATTTGTAGAAGAAGGTTTTCAACAAAAACAATGAAAACGGTCTTGAGGTCAGGAGGTATTGAAATAACAAAAGAACTCTAATGGGGCCATTTCCTACGCCAGAACGGTTCTGCCGTGTATTTCAGGCTGCTGCTGTGCAACACTTCGATTATGGGCGCGCTTCTGTGGTCATCGCACACTGTCCAGAATTCCTGTATAACTCCCCATAGAGGTTATGAACTTGTCAAGGTACTAAAAGAGCGTAGGGATCATCCGGTATTACCAAATGATCCGATACATCCTATAAATAGGCGGGGAAGAAAGAACTTCTGCAAAGAGGAAAGAAAATTTAAAGAAAATCCAAAAATCAATATATAGAATGTTTGAATTGACAAGCACTATATATTGTGTTAGAATTGCAATGTAATTGATTTTTGTGCGTTGCCCGTCAGGGTACACAGGCTTTAGGGCTTGTGTTGCGGAGTAATGACTGCATTGCACACGCTGTTAATTTTGTACTTGTGTCAGTAGTATCACTGCGCCTTTTCAGGCCGGTATATTGCTGGCTTTTTTATTTTACGGGATTTACCCACCATTGCGAGAATGACATCGGTTCATAGGCAACTATGGACGCCAGGCTTTATGCCGTCTGTCATTCTCGCTTTTTTATTGCCTGTAAGCCTGAAAGGGCTTTAAGGATAAATCAAAACTGAGAAAGGCAGGTCATGTACATGAATGTGAAGCAGAAAAGAAAGCAGAATGGTCGGCGGGTCAAGCCGGCACACTCCATGGACTGGAAGATGAAGAGACAGGCAGTATCTTCGCTCCGGCCCCAAAATGTTGCACCAATGGCGAGGGCAGTTATTTTGCCCCGAAGATCACGAAGGGGGATTTGATATGTCTGGCAGCAATAGTGCTGAACGAAAGCGGCATGAACCGCTGGTGCTGGTAGAAACGGCAGATCTTTCAGAAGAAGACTGGCTGGATTACCGGCGCCGTGGAATCGGCGGCAGCGATGTATCAGCAATCTTTGGCACTTCTCCATTCCGGACAGCCAGGGATCTGTACTACGACAAACTGAACATAGCGTCAGTGGAAGATGATGAGGCAACTGGGTTGCCATGGAAGTGGGGCATTTGCTGGAGCCTCTGGTAGCAAAGATATTCGAGCGGAAAACCGGATATCGGGTCTACCAAATCAAAAAGATGTTCCAGCACCCACAGTATCCTTGGATGCTGGCTGATGTGGACTACTTTGTGGAACTGCCGGATGGCACCACAGCGATCCTTGAGATCAAGACCACAAACTATAATGCCAGAGATAACTGGTGGATGAATGGGAAGGAGACTGTTCCAGTCTACTATGAATCTCAGGGGCGTCATTATATGGCAGTAACGGATCTTGACCGATGTTTCTTTTGCTGCCTGTATGGTAACAACGAGGAGGAAGTTATTATCCGGGAGGTCAAGCGTGATTTCGAGTATGAGGCTGAGATGGTCTTTTTGGAGCAGTATTTCTGGGAAAACCATGTGCAGCGCCATGTGCCGCCGCCCTATACAGAAAGTGGGGCCTTGATTATTGAGAGCGCACGCAAACACTTTGGCCCGGCAGATAAAAATGCCCCGGCCGTTGCACTTGACCTGGATATGACTGCAAAACTTATGCAGTATTTGCGGCTTCTGGATGAAAAGAAAAATGCAGAGGTGTACTCCAAAGAAATCGACAAGGATATTCAGCGTCTGAAGGCGCTGTTGATTGCGGAAATGGGTACCAGCTGCACTGCAGTCTGTGAGCAGGAGGGAGTGAACTATACGGTTACCTATACCCCTGTTCGCAAGTCCGTCATCGACAAGGATAACCTGCTTCGGTTGAAACTGGAGCATCCGGATATTTACGAGCAGTTTGTTACAGTATCCGAATCCAGACGGTTCAGTGTTAGAGCCTCGATTATGGAGGCCGCTTAGTGAGGTGAAAAAGGATGAATTGTATTGGTACCTACGACGGGACGATTTTTTATAATCCTGCCAATAAGTTTTGTATCATCAGTGTAAAAACCGCAGACCAGAGTGTGCCAGCTGAGGCCAGGTCAAACAGGCGGTACAAAGACCATTTGATCCGCTTTACAGCTGTGGGGTATGAGATTCCACGGACAGATGCGGTAGAGTTGGAACTGGATGGTGAATGGGCAAAAGGCAAGTATGGTGTCCAGCTCCAGGTGGAGCAGTGGCGTGAAATTGTGCCCAGAACAAAAAACGGCGTAGAGGGCTACCTTGCCTCCGGGCTTATCAAAGGGATTGGTCCCAAAACTGCCGCAGACATTGTGGAGCGGTTCGGTGTGGACACATTGGATATTCTGGAACACCAGCTGGAGCGGCTGTTGGAGATCCGGGGCATTACGGAAAATAAATTGGAGGACATCAAAGCTTCTTATGCAGAAAACCGTATGCTCCAAGGAATTATGACCTTGCTGGCACCGTTTAAGATTACTCCCAAGACGGCATTGAAAATATATCAATATTTCGGCCCGACCAGCGTAGAGATTTTGGAAAAGAGCCCATTTGAGCTTTGCCAGATCTCCGGCTTTGGATTTCGGCGGGTAGATGCAATCGTACAAAAGAGCGGGGGCGATCTCCATGACCCCATGCGTATCAAAGGGGCTGTCTTTTGTGCGCTGGATGAGGGCAAGAGTAAACGAGGCCATCTGTACATCAGTTCTGAAGAACTGGAGAAATCAGCGCTGAAACTGCTCAATGAGAAGATACCTGTACCGGAGCTTCGCCTGCATCAGCAGGAAGTCAGGGATATGATGCAGGAAATGATCCTGAATGGAGCAATCGTTTCCGTGAAGGATAATATCTATCTTCCCAGAGTGTTTGCCCAAGAGGATGAAACGGCGCGCCGGATCGCCCAGCGTCTGGTCACCCAGATGCCAGTAGAGCATATTGCGCCGGTGCTGGAACAGGTCAAGGTTGAAATGGGACTGCGCCTGTCTGCACAGCAGGAGGCTGCGGTCTATGCAGCATTTAGGCATGGCTTGTCAGTGATTACGGGTTCTCCTGGTACTGGTAAAACAACAGTGCTGCGGACGATACTTGAGGTTTACCGGCGGCTGCACCCTGATGACAAAATTGCTCTTATGGCGCCTACCGGTCGGGCAAGCCGCAGGATGTCGGAGAGTACCGGCTTTGAGGATGCCCGAACATTACACAGTGGTCTGGGACTGACCAGTGAAGAGGATGAGGGTAGCCGGAACAGAAAGTCAGAGCCACTGTCGGCCGATTTAATCATTGTGGATGAGTTTTCCATGGTGGATATGTGGCTTGCCGAGAAATTCTTTGAGCGCATGAAGGCAAATGCCAGAATCGTACTGGTAGGCGACCCAGATCAGCTTCCGAGCGTAGGAGCCGGAAATGTGTTTCGTGAGATCATCGAGACCCAAATCGTCCCGGTAACGGTGCTGGATCAGATTTTCCGTCAGTCGAAGGACAGTCTGATTGCCTATAACGCCAAATTTATCAACGAGGGCAATACCAAACTGTTTTATGGACCGGACTTTGTTTTCGTGTCTGGTGATAGTCAGGAAGACACCGCTGAAAAGATTACAGAACGGTATTGTTTGGAGATACAGGAGAGTGGCATTGAGAATGTGCAGATTCTTTCACCTTTCCGTTCAGAAGGCGCCGCGTCGTCGGAACAGCTGAATGAAACCATTCGTGAATTGGTCAACCCATTCCGCTCTGCGGAGGAGGAAATCAAGTTTGGCCCCAGGATATTCCGGGTCAATGACCGCATCATGCAGACCAAGAACACAGAAAAGGTCTCTAATGGAGATCTGGGCTTCATCCGGTATATTAAGGACACTGACCAGGGTAAAAAAATCGGCATGGATTTTGGCGCTGGCAGAACACTGGAATACGGCGTAGATGATTTGAGCAATGTGGATCTGGCTTATGCTACTACGATCCACAAGGCTATGGGCTCTGAGTATGAGACCGTTATTATGCCGCTGCTCAAAGCGCACACCATCATGATGTACCGTAATCTGCTCTACACCGGAATCACGCGTGCCAAAAAGCGGGTGGTTCTGATTGGGCAGAAACAGGTATTGTTTATGGCAATCCATCGTAATGAGATCGGCAAGCGGAATACGCTGCTGGGTATGCGTATTCAGATGTATTTCAAAGCCTACGCAAAGAAAGCCGGTATCCCCATTCCGGCTGCGTTGGAAGAACAATTAAAGAACGCAAGTTAAAAAAGAGAGGTCAGATGCAGAAATAGCACTTGGCGTCTCCTATTTTTATGTCAGAAAGGAGTTTCCAACATGAACGAAAAAAGTAATCCGATGCCTATGATGTACAAAACAATTCCGGCAGTGGCAGAACTGAACAAGGTGCCGGGCTTTGACCCGCTCAAATTTCTGCGCCATAAGGTATCCAGAAAGACCAATGAGGAAATGCTGCAGTTGGAATTGCCTTATCAGAAACTGTGGTTCCGTCTGCGTCACCCACAGGGCCGCATGAAACTGACTACCCTGCGAATCACGGAACAGCTTGCGATTATGGAGGCCAGAGTCTATCTGGACCGCAGTGATGCAGAGCCCATCAGCAGTTACATCTCGCAGCACAGTGCAGAAGAAGGTACTGACTATGTACAGGCTGCCCAGGATGAGGCATTGAGTGCTGCGCTGTCGGATGCCGGTTTCGGTCTGCAGTTTGCCGATGTTGCTGTTGACAGTACGGGCAAGGTGTTTGGAAGCAGTATTCCGCTTTCCGGGACGGCTCCTATCCGGCAACCGATGCCAAATGCGGCGCAGAGGCCCGTAGAAGCCCCTGGAGCGGCGCTGCGGCAATCTGGTGGGGAAGTTCATGCCCGGCCGGAAAGAGCGCCTCAGAACGCCGTAGAGGGCCGTAATACGCCTGCTCGTCCGGCGCCTATTCAGAAACCTGCGGCAAAGCCGGTTCAGAATGAACAGTCCCCGGTTTCTCCGGTACAGCCAGTTGTCCAACAGATGGTTGCAGAAGAGAAGGAGAATATGGATACACTGCCTGCCGGCAAGGTAGAGGAGAATGCTCCCAATATGGAGCTGCCGGTACCGAGCCGCGAGGTTACATTGGATAGCAGTCCAAAACAGGATGATGTGTCTGAGCAGCCGACCGCCTCCGTATTCCAATCGGATGAATCGGAAGAACTGCCTGTGGCGCCTGTTGTCCAACAGGAAGCACCCGATCAGCCTATGGCGCCTTCTTATACGGAGAGCACTCCGGTAGAAGACATCTTGAAGGTAATGACCTTTGAAGAAGCGCAGAATGTGGTGGTGGATAGCGGTCTGAGCAAAGGAAAGACCATGGCAACAGTTGCCAAGGAGCGTCCGGTGAGTCTGAAATTCTACCTCACCCCCGGCAACAAGAGCACCAACAATATCGTTCGTGCTGCGGCGCAGATCATGCTCGATGGTATGGCCGCACAGAAAGCCGGATGATAAGCAGCCCCATCTATGGGGCCAAGAAGGGAGGGAGAACAGATGGACTCATATCCAGGAGATTTTCCGTTCGGTATTATGGATGTAGTGGAACTTCTACATCTACGAATCAGACGCCGACAGGCAAACAGTGTATATGTGGATTGCCCGTTTTGTGGTGACCGCCGCGGTAAGATGAATGTGAATTTCGTCAAAAATGTCTGGCGGTGCAATTATTGTGATGAGCATGGCGGTATGCTTGCGCTTTATGCGCGGCTAAACAATACGACTACATCCGATGCGTATTGGGAAATAGGAGAAGCCCTGTGCAACGATTTTCACAGGGAACGGCCGAACTCTGGATATGAGATGGCAGGAAACCAGCAGGCTGGCACTGGGTCCCCGGTTTCGGGGACTCAGACCGACCTTGCGGGATATGAGAGGAGGGGCGAACTAAAAACAGTGCAGCAAGCAGAACGGGCCAGCGGACAGGAAATTCATCAAACGCTTTCGCTGCTGCTCGCTATGCTGCCTCTTCAGCCTGCCCACCGCAACCATCTGCACTCCCCAAAACGGGGACTGTCGGATGAACAGATCGACCGGATTGGGTTCAAGAGTACTCCACCCCCATTCCTTTGCCGCTCCATTACCGAGCGGCTGATGAAACAGGGATGCAAGGTGGAGGGGGTGCCCGGCTTTTATCTGGATGACAGCGGGCGCTGGACCATGAACTTCTACCGAAAAAACGCAGGGATTTTGATTCCGGCTGTGGGATACGACGGTATGATACATGGCCTGCAGATACTTTTGGATAGTCCGCTCAAGCAAAAAGATGATCCACCGGATAAGTCAGGAGCCAAATACATCTGGTTTTCGTCCTCGTCCAAAAATATGGGTGTCACATCCGGGAGCCCGGTACATTTTATCGGCAATCCATCTGCTCGGGTGGTCTATGTCATTGAGGGACTGCTGAAAGCAGACATCTCGCACTGCCTGACAAACCGGACTTTTGCGGCGATTGCCGGCGCAAACAACACAAGCCAGTTGGATACGCTGTTTGCACTGCTGGCACAGAATGGCACTGAGGAGATCATTGAGGCTCATGATATGGATAAGTACAGTAACCAAATGACCTCCAACGGGGCATCTAAGATCTATCTGATGGCCCGGAAAAATGGAATGGCATGTCGTCAGCTGACCTGGAATCCGAATTATAAAGGGTTTGATGATTGGCAGCTTGCCCTTCGGGAGAAAGAACAGAAGGAAAAGGAGGTGCAGAGAATGAATTTTAAGCAGCAATATCTGTGCGGTAAGTGTGACTTTACCTATATAGATGGCTGCGTCGAGCTTTGGCACACCAGAGCGGAGAAAGATTTGGACCTGACAGAGTATCTGGGGCTTACAAAGGAAGAGTATCAGATATTTCTTGCTCAGGGCAATCGGGCGCTGAAGGATATTCTGGACAGCCAGAGAGTTTTCCGGAGGTTTTGCATTTACCAGCTTTGCCTAAGTGAGACACAGACAGTACCATTCGCATTCAAGCGACTGGATGCGCTACATAAGGCTGGATATGAACAGCCGCCTGCCGCCGCCTATCAGACGGTATGGAGCGCAGAGGTCTGTTGCCCAAAGGGGCAGAATGACATGGAAGTGCTGGGGCGCCTGTTCCTGGACTTTAATGAGCATTTGCCGGAAGATTACAGAGGTCGCCCGTTGGCTCCATCTGATGTGGTGGAACTGGACTGCCAAGGCAAACGCACATACTTCTATGTGAATGACTGCCGGGATTTTGCGCCGGTACGCTTCTCCCCATTCTTGTGTAAAAGACTTCCGGAGCCTGCTCAAAAACAGGAATGAAGGGATAGGGGTCAGATGCGTATTGCAGAAAAGAAGAAAAGCCAGATTACAGCACTGTATGAGCAGTGCTCCAATCTTCCGGCAGATGTCAGAAGTTGTCTGGAGAATGGCTACTTTACCGTAACGGTACCTCCACCCTGGAATATGAGCAATCAAAAGGCTGCGCAGGAGGTGCAGGACAAAATCAAGGAATGGTCAAGGCAGTATACTGGCGTGGTCTGCTACTGTTTTGACAACTTCAGCACACTTTTATATGTGCTGTGAGCAACACACAATGGCATGGAAAGGGTCATAACGGCCTGCTCCATGCCATTTTTGCGAAAGGAGATTTTACAATGGGTGTTTTTTCAGAAATAGCAATGGAGCAGCAAAACAGTATGTTCGATTCGTCTGCAGCCTTTGAGGATGATGAAGCCTTTGAGCTGGAGGAGATGGAATCTTTGCCTGTGCCGCCTGTAGGTACAGACACTGTCCCAGTATCGGCGGCTTCGGTTTCTGCCGGTGAGACTGCTTCGGCTGATGCAGAGGAAGAACCTGTGGATGAAGTAGCGTCTGATGGGGAAGAGAAGTCTGCTGAGGAGGGGAATTCGGCACAACCGCCCGCCGCAGAAGATGAAGAAAAAAAGCGTGCGGAGCATGAGGCGGCTGAAGCCCAGCGCAAAGCGGAATTTGACGCCAAACAGCAGGCGAAGAAAGCCGCGGAGCAGGAGCAGATCGCCCGTCTGGAAGCGATGAGTGATGAAGAAGTAATCGCGGCCTCTACCCAGAGGGTGAGTACCGATGTGGAAAAACTGACACGGCGAAATATGAAGGAATGTGTGTCCGAGCATATCCAGATGCTCTGTATGGAAGATACGGCGTTTGCCCGTCTGACGATGCATCCGAAAAAGAACATGATCCGCTGTTTCCAGTACATCAACCGAAAGGCATGGGATTATGTGCAGGATGAACTAAAAGCAAGCGGAACCCACCCTGGTCCCGGACAGCAGACATATGGCTGCGATGTGCCGGATGATATGTGCTATCAGTGGGCAGAAGATTATTTCCGTGACCCTGATGCCAAGGAAGACCATGAGGATGAGGAGAAGTTTGTTCCCAAGCCGTATGCTGGGAAGTCCTCTGCAAAGAGCAAACCCAAGAAGGCGGCAGAGAAGAAAAAGACGGAACCCAAGGCGGCACCCAAGCAGGAGGAAAAAAAGCCTTCTCAGGATGGGCAGATGTCGCTGCTGGATTTTGGGATGGCAAAGGCAGGCTGAGCCGGCAAAGGAGGAAAAATGAAGAATGATTGCTTATAAGGGTTTTCGCCCCGGGCTGATATGCCGTGGCTATCAGTTTGTGATGGGGCTCAATACGACTGAAAAAGCAAATTGCAGGGAAAATGGATTTCACTGCGCGGAAGACCCGCTGGACTGCCTTAGTTATTATTCCAGCCTGGAGCATTCGGAATATTATATTGTCAACGCCGGCGGCGACATCGATGAAGATGAGCATGACTCCAAAATCGCCTGTACGGAGCTGACTGTGATTAAGCGGCTCACCAAAGAGGAGCTGTTTTTACATGGTTTGGCCTACATGGCAGATCATCCGCGCAGGGTGTGGAGCTCCCATGTGGCAGCCAACCGGGCAATGGCGAACTGCGGCTATGCGGTGGTACGGGGTAAAGACCCCGTTGCCACCGGCAGACTGGGAGACATCCTTGCTTTTGCGAAGGAAGCACCGGATTCGGAAAGTATCGTACAGGTTGCAGTGGGCCGGATTGACGGCGTTACATTACTGCCTGATGTGTGGTATAGCGTAGATTTGACAAAGAGGATGGTGAATTGAGATGAAAAAAAGAGCCCTGATGGCACTTCCCAAGCTGACAGCGACGGATGAAATGAAGCAAATCGCGACTTCAGACCTGCCAAGAAAGGAAAAAACTGACTACGGATATGTTCGGGAAGTCTGTGAGTATTATACCTATCTAAGATGTATCAAACAGGATGGGATATTGAAGGTGGCTTTCTTTTTCCCGGAGCATCTTCGCCTGGATGGGAGTAATCCGGCCTATGAAGTGTATCTGGATAAAGAAAAGCGGCAGTTTATTACCTATAACAGCCTGATACAGAAATGGAGCGAATCCAAGCTGGACAGACTGGACTGGAAGCGGCAATACTGGTATACCAAAGCCTACTGGATCAGCGATGAAGATGAGACATCTATACAGGCATATCTGAACATCAATAAAAAAGCGGTAGAGGCAATCCGGCAGTTTCAGCGGGATGTGCGTGATGAACAGCTCGAACAGCGGCACCGGCGGGAAACTGACCCATGGGATAAGGATATGGAACAGGTGCCGGAGCTTCCAAAGGACTGGAGCCGCTGGGTGGATAAGGTTGCCATTCGGCAAAATTACATTTACTACCACTATAAAAAGGGCGGCGCCAAAACAGGTTACTGTACCTACTGCGAAAAGGAAGTGCCGATCAAAGTACATCCCCATCACAATCAACAGGGCCGCTGTATTTGCTGCCGGCATCCGGTAGTATTCAAAGCCTATGGACGAGCGGGGTATATGCAGACAGAAAAACATTTTGCCTACCTGATCCAGCGATGCAAAGACGGCTTTGTAGTTCGTGAATTTCAGGCTGATCGGACATATGGGAAAGAAAGCCTTCCAAACTCCAAGCTTTATTGTCAGGAAATCCGGCGCACGATTTATGACCGGGAAAGAAAACCAAGAACCTACTATTGGGGTCTGTATAAACAGCGAAATATGCGCTGGATTTCCGGAAGCCCCTGTTCTTATAGTTGGTCTGGTTCGCATGATGGACGGGTTTATGGCAAAACACTGCCAACTTTGGAACAGCAGGAACTTCGATGCACAGGGCTCGTCAACTGGATTCGGAAGCAGAAAAGCGTTGATCCGGAAAAATATCTGGCTGTGCTCGAACGGATACCTCAAATGGAACAGATCAGCAAGGTGAACCTGCCGAAGCTTACCAAGGAATGTTTCAGTTCCTGCGGAACAGTCAGCGAACTAATCAAAAACCATAGTGCCGGGAGTCTGATTAAAGCTCTGGGCCTTGACAGCAGGAGGTTTCAGCGACTTCGACTCCATAATGGAGGCTGTGATCTGCTGCGGTGGCTGCAATATGAAAAGGGCATCGGCAGGGAAATCCCGGATAATGTCCTTTTGTGGATGTGTCAGCAGGATATTGAGCCTGGGGATGTCCAGTTCATTGCTGACCGCATGAGCATGGTGCAGGTCTATAACTATGTACGGCGTCAGATGCCATCCTTCCGGCGAAACAGCCATGAGGTACTGCGTACCTGGGAGGATTATCTTTCCATGGCAAAGAAATTGCACATGAATGTATATGATGAGATCGTATATCGCACCAGAAAACTGCGGCGGCGCCACGATGATCTGGTGCTCAAATGTCAGGAGAAGGATATTGAACTGCAGGCCGAGGAGATGGAGGAGAAATTCCCCCATGTTAATGCCATCTGTCAGGAAATCAAAGCGAAATATGAGTACGCCGATGCGGATTATATGGTAGTGGTGCCAGACGGTATTCTGGACATTATTACCGAGGGGCGTGCGCTCCATCACTGTGCAGGCAGCAGTGACCGCTACTGGGACCGGATTGAGCGGCGAGAAAGCTTTGTGGTGTTTCTGCGTAAAACGGCTGATCCTTTCCATGCCTATTACACGCTGGAAGTGGAGCCGGATGGAACAGTGAGGCAGAAACGGACGGAATATGACCGGCAGAAGAAGGACATTGAGCAGGCGACCGAGTTTCTGCAGAAGTGGCAGCGGGTGATTACTGCCAGGCTGACAGAAAGCGACAAGGCGCTGGCTGCGGAAAGCCGGATTCTTCGTGAGAAGGAATTTATCCAGTTGAAGAAGGATCGTGTCATCATCCATACCGGTCATTTGGCAGGAAGGCTTTTGGCGGATGTGCTGATGGCAGACCTGATGGAAAACACGGATAGCATCCAGTCTCCGGTATTGGCTGCTGCAGCGTGACAAAATGAGAATGGCCGGGCGTCCTTGAGGGCGTCCGGTCATTGATGAAGAAGGAAGGAGCAGAGCATGAAACAAATTGGAAATCTGGCAGTGGTTTGCGCCAGGCGACAGGATGTGCTGCTGCAGGTTGGCAGTGAAAAGGTATGTGTCCATGTGGGAGCCGGGCCAGAGCGGAATACGCTTCACGCAGCGTGGAATGATGATGACGCCATTCAGCGTATTGTCCATGAATTGAATTTTGGCAGGTATGCAGCCGGCAGAAATGGGCTTCATACCGCACAGCAGGATTGCCCTGTGGGGCGGGGAAAGGAGAAAATCGCATGATCAAAAATCTGAATCAGCTGCGCAGGACACTTCGGGAAGGGACACAGTTGGAGATATTGGATCACTGTCGGCCGGAGTGTATTGGGCAGATACGGAACATTACGCTGGTAAACACGCAGGGCTTTTATAGTACCGTAGCGAATCAGCCGGATGCGTCTGCCAACAGAGGCAACGGCGGCCGCGGCCCGATCCTTTGGTGGGGCAGAGCCGCCCACTGGCAGTTTGCAGACGGTGTTTGCAGTGTTTTCGACAGTGAACAGAAGCATACGGAAGAAGAACTGGTTATGTCCTTCCGGGTACTTGAAAAGGAGGCAGCATAATGGAACGGAATATTTTTGAAAAGCAGAGGGAATTGAATGACCGGCTCAACCGCTATCGGGATGAGTATTATAACCGCAACGCTCCCAGCGTGTCAGATGAGGTCTATGACAGACTCTTTGACGAGTTGAAAGAGCTGGAACAGGAAACGGGAATCCAAATGGCAAATTCGCCAACCCAGACAGTAGGCTATCCTGCAGTGAGCAGGCTGGAGAAAACCAGACATGAGATCCCGCTGCTGTCTTTGGATAAGACTAAGAGCAGTATGGATCTTCTGAATTTCATGGGTGAGCAGCAGGTGATGCTGATGCTCAAACTGGATGGCTTGACTGTAAAGTTGACCTATGAGAATGGAGAACTTCTGGAGGCGGCTACCCGTGGTGATGGTGACGAAGGGGAGATCATTACCCATAACACCCGAGCCATCAGCGGTATCCCTTCCCACATCACCTACAAAGAGAGACTGGTTGTGACGGGTGAGGGCTTTATCAGACCCAGTGATTTTGAGGAACTGAAGACCAGCCTGCAGGACAGCAGCGGTAAGCCCTATAAAAACGGCCGCAATCTGGCTGCTGGTTCCATCCGTCTGATGGATGCCAAGACATGCCGGGAGCGTCGGCTGGTTTTCATGCCGTTTGGTGTGCTGGAGGGCTTTCCGCACCTGACCCGGAAATCAGATAAGCTACGGGAATTGCGTGCGTTGGGGTTCCAGCCCTGTAAGTATCTGGTCACAAAGCAGAAACTGACGCTGGAAAATGTGGAAGCCGGTATCTATCAGCTGCGGCAATATGCCACTGACAAAGATATCCCCATTGACGGTATCGTGGTTTCGTTTAACGACATCGCCTATGCCCAGAGCTGCGGCCGCACCGGACATCACTATAAGGACGGTCTGGCCTATAAGTTTGAAGATGACCTGCATGAGAGCCTGCTGCAGTACATCGAATGGACACCGGGCAGAACCGGAGAGATTGCTCCGGTAGCAGTGTTTACGCCGGTGGAAATCGATGGCTGTGAGGTCAGCAGGGCCAGTCTGCACAACCTGTCCTTTATTGAGGATCTGGAACTGATGGCTGGAAACCGGATTCTGGTAAGCAAACGAAACATGATTATCCCCCACGTGGAGGAAAATCTGGACAGAGGCGGCTTCTCTATGGTGGATACGATTCCCCATGTTTGTCCCTGCTGTGGACAGCCTACCCGCATCCATGAATCAAGTGGAAAGGGCGAAAATGGCGAGAATCGCATCATCAAGACGCTGTACTGTGATAACCCTGACTGCGAGACACGTCGGCTGAAAAAGTTCGTCCATTTTGTCAGCCAGAAGGCGATGGACATTGAAGGGCTGTCGGAGGCTACATTGGAAAAATTCATCGGTCAGGGATTTATCCATAGTTATCTGGATATTTACCGTCTGGATCGTTACCGGGCTGAAATCGTCCGCATGGATGGATTTGGTGAAAAGTCCTGGCAGCGCCTTTGGGACGCTATCCAGCAGAGCCGGAATACCACCTTTGAACGGTATCTGATTTCTATGGACATCCCTATGATCGGCAACACTGCCAGCAAGGTATTGGGTCGTGTGTTCCACTATGATTTGGATGAGTTTCGGGATGCGGTCTATGGCGGCTATGATTTCCGGCAGCTTCCGGATTTCGGGGAGATATTGCATAACAATATCCACGACTGGTTCTGTGTAGAAGATAATTTTTGTATTTGGGAGGAGTTACAGACTATGATGAGTATTCAAAAGCCTGCTGTGGCAGAACACAGCGAAGACAGGGTGCAGGATAATCCCTTTGTAGGAAAGACTATCGTAGTTACCGGCAAGGTGGAACCCTACACCCGGGACGGAATCAATGACCTGATCGAATCACTGGGCGCCCATGCCGGCAGCTCGGTGTCCAAGAAGACGGATTATCTGGTCTGCGGCGAAAATGCCGGCAGCAAGTTGTCCAAGGCCAGGGATTTGGGCGTTACGGTGCTGTCACCTGCGGAGTTCTTCAGCATGGCCGGCGCTGAGTAAGAAAATATAGCATACCATCGGTATGCTGTCAGTTGATCAATGGGGAGAGAGCCATGTTGCGGCTCTCTCCCCATATCTTTTATGGAAGATTTCAAGTAGGAGGAATTTTAATGCATATCGACAGGATACCGGTTTACCGGGTATATCAGAGGGCTATTGATTTGGAGCTTTACCATGCCTTTGCCGAATTGGTAGTACAGACTTCTCAGGACGATACGGCGAGAAGGACTTACCGACAAACAAGGGCGATGCAGATATGGCAGGTGGAAACGGATGTGTCCGGCTATTTTGAACCATATCATCTGCGTTATCCTGGCGAGGTGTTGGAGCGGTTTGAGGAAAAACTGGGCAATGATGTCCGAGTTCTCCGCGCTCTGGCCCTGGCGCTGGGAAATACCTGTGCGATCCAGTCTGACAATATGTTTGTGGGCAATCAGCGGGGAGCGTTCCTCCAGAAATTGCGGCGGTCTGCCGGAGAAGATGTGTACCTGCAGGGCGCTCTGTATCTTTTGGAAACAGATGCGGCACAGCGCCATGCCCTGTTGGAGAAACTGGCAGAAAGGGAGTGTACGAGAACGGAAGAAGCCCTGTTTGTACTGTCGTTATTTGATGATAGGGAACGCGGCTATGAGGTGATGCATACCCAACTCAGTTATCTATTCACACAAAATCGGACACTTTCACTGGTATATGATTTTGGTGTGCTGGAATGGTTCATCCGGTTCTATGCAGAGCAGGCAAAGAAATACCGCGGGAAAGCCGACCTGGTGCTGCGCACGCTAATGAAACTGCCGTATATGAATATGAAGCCCGACAGCCGCGAATTTTCGGTTTTGACTAAAGCAGGGTATCGCTGCGATGAAATCATTTTGGCAAATTCTCTCGCTGTATGGGCGGACAGGCTGCCGGACCGGTTGAGTTCCAAGAGCATCACTGCCGAGAAAATCGCAACAGCGTGTGGGCGGATGCTTCTGAATGCTCCAAAGGATCTTTCGGAAGAATTTTATGAGTATCTTGGCTGGCTGTTTCGGTTCTATAACAGCTTTACGGTCAAGTACGAAGGATTTCAGGGACTCTGGGAAGCGGTTCAATATGGTTTGAACCCCACAGCACCGAAAACACTGTTATGGATGAATCAAACGATACAGAAGGATTTTCCGTACCGATTTGATGTGTTTGATCCTCAGTACGATGATCTGGCGAAGGAACTGGAGCGGGATAACTATATGGAGTTGTTTACCCTGCAGATGCTGCATTCCAGGCAGAGGATCCCTTTGAAACAGTGGCTTTCCAGATATCAGGAACTGACCGGAGCTGACTATGGAGAATATTTCAGAAGTTGGCATACGAACGGTAGGCGGGTATTTGCCTTTCTGGTGGAAAAGAAGGAAATCAATCTATGGGAGTTTTTCAAGCAGCATCGGCAAGATGGTGAAGATGCGCCACAACTGAAACTGCTGCGGGAGTATGCCCTGAGAATTTCAAGTTGGAGGTGTTTCCGGTTTGTAGAGAGGCTACTGGCTGAGTACACTTTTTCCCAACTTCAAACGATTTTTGGCGAGCGGTTTTACTTTCACGAATGCTTTGTCAGGAGTGAGGGGTATTACAGCAGAAGGGAATATAAAACATACATCAGCCGTCCATTCCTATCTGCAGAGCAGCATCGGCAGCTCTATGACTGGGTGGAGCGTTCAGTTTTCCAGACTGAGCCGGAAAAATATGAGGACTTCGTTTTAAGTGCCTTAAAAGCACCGGAGATCCAACGCCTTTATGATAAAAAAGCGCTGGCAGCGGTGTTGCGGCAGTTTTTGCTCCACAGCGAGTATAACGGCTATGAAATCAACCGGCTGAAGGAAACATTCTATTCCAAGGAAGAGTTGGAAGATGAGCGCAGAGCCGAAGCTGAGAGAAAGAAGCAGGAAAAACGACTGGAGCAGGAAAAACGAACCATACAGAAACGGGAAAAGTTGCAGCAACTTTATAACGGCAGCGCCGAATCTCTGGTTAAATTCATTGGAGGATATTATCATCAGGACGAGAAGAACGAGGTGCTGAATATGGCGTTTGACAAGCTGGTGGAATGGCCTGTCGGTTGTGTACGGACGATGGAAGCCAAAGGCGCACATGCCTTTTTTGAACTGTGTGGTGAACTGGTAAGGTCTGAACCCCGGCCAAGGCATGAGATTTTGAATATGGTGCTGACAATGATCGGAGGTGAAGCAGCATGAGAAATACATTAAAACATCTGACCCTATTGACCAGAATGAAAGATGACGGATTGCTCCCGGCGCTTACAGGCAGCTTTTCAGAGGATGCCATAGCGCAGGCATGTGGACAGGTGGAGACACTTCAATTACAGGAACGGCTGCACATCCGAAAGACAAAGCGGATACAGGAAGAACTGATTCGGGTGCCGAACTTTGCAGCGCTCTATGGTGTGTTGTGCAGGCAGGAGATTGGCGATGAAGAAATTGCTTCAGTCTTAGAGTCGGCAGACGGGTATGGAGAGAAGCTGACAGCGTATCCCCAAGAGCAGGTGCTGGCAGTCATGAGATTGGAACTGTTGCCTTCCCTGCGGTTTGAATACCTGAAATACTATTTTCCCTTTGTGATGTATGAAGAAGAGGAGCAGGTCATATTGGATAACCTGCAGACTTTTCCCATTGCGGAGTGGAAGGGACTTTCCATGCTGACGGAGCACCAGCGGGATATGATGCGGCAGCCGTTTCTTGGCTCGTATCTGTTTTTCTGGCATCAAAATGAACGGAAAGCTCTGGAACTGTTGGAACAGAATCGTCCGCTCCAGAGAGTCTGCATCTTGCTTTATCGGTATGGTGTGCGGCTGTTTCTGTCAGTAGAACGCCTGAAAGATCTCCGGTGGATGAAAATGACCGATGTGGGAAAATTCCGCCGGCTGTTGGCTGTATTTGAATATGACGCAGAGGATTTGTCTGCTTTTTTTGACCTCTGGCTGGACAACCATGCCGGACAATATGACCTCAACTGGTTTATCTCCCAGCCACATCCTTTGAGCAAGGAACGGAGGGAAGAAATTTTATGCAACCAACTGAGTTATCTGAATGCTCTGTATGCCGGCAGGCTCCATCTGGATTTTAATGCTGTCCGGCAATTCCAGTTTTCAATTCTCATTTATGCGGTGGAGCATAGAAAAAAGCATTTTTTGGAATTGGTGGATCAGAACAGTGAAGTGTTCCTGTCCTTGGGGCGATACTCTCTATTGTTTGAGCCGGGCTTTTGTGAGCACTGTAACATCAATTCCCTGACGCTGAAGAATTTGAAAGCCAGCGATTCTGTGAACCGCAGCGACAGCTTTTTTACGCTTCTGGAAGAAGGGCAGCAGTACACCTTTGAGGAAATGTATCAGCTTTGGCATCAGAAAGAGGTTTATGTCCGGTTATACACTATGCTGACACCTCTTTCCATAGATCAGCGTTTGCTGACACTGCGGCAGCTGATAAAACGGGATCTGGTCAGCCAGTATACAGGAGATGCAGAGTTGGAGCAGCTTGGAAAATGTCTGTTGGAAAGGCCGTTTAGCGAATGGTATCGGGGTTCATTTGGACATATCTGTGGGCTGACCCGGCGGATTGCCATGGGGCTGCTGCAACACTATACGCAGCTGCAGGCATTCATACCGGATTTCACTACAGAGTCGGATGCGGTATTTGCCCTCAATAATATGACGGCTCTTCTGGAAATGACGGATTGGAAGCAGGTGCGGAAAGATATTCTGACAACAGATGCAGACTGGCTGGATCTAAAAGAAAAACTGGCATTTTCAGACGATTTTGTGGAGCAGAACCGGGAGACTGTCACGGAATTTTTACTGCAGGGCGGCGCGGCTATGGTATGCGCTCTCTATGGGGAACTGGACGGGCAGGAGCTGGCTGTTGAAGCGCTGCGACGGATTGTACAGGCTGAATTGATGGGCCAGTTCTATAAACTCAAATATTTTGCCGGTGACCTGCAGCGTGAGATTCGCTACCCTGTCAGCGAGATGCAGGAGAGCCTCTGGAAGAAAAATCTTTCGTTGGCGCGAGGTGCATTTTTGGCAGGGGAGGAGGATGATTTTTACCACACGCTGCAGCTTGGCGAACTTCCTCATAGTACCTGTCTGTCTTACCGTACTGGAAGCCAGAGGGAGTGCCTGTTAGCTGCCTTCGACTCTAATAAGAAGATTGTCCTTGTGAAAAAGGATGAAGCGGTGGTGGCTCGTGCCTGTCTCCGCTTGACAAAGGGTGCATTTCAAAAACCGCCTGCCGTCGATTTTTCTTTTGCTGATCTGTCGCAGGAGAATACGGAGGCCGGAAAATCTGCCGCCGGTGAGAAGGCTGTGCTGTTTCTGGAGAGCATCTATACTTTCGGACTCAATGATATTGAAAAAAAGGAAGTAATGAAACTGGCAGTTTCCCTGACAACACAGAAAGCGGCAGAGCTGGGCGTTGTGGCTGTACTTGCAAGACGGTATCTGGGCTGCTATGAACGGGATGAGTATGTGCTTGCACCGTTCTATGTGTATATCTCAAAATCCAAAAACGGATGGCAGTATCTGGACTCTTTAGGCGGAGCGGCATATACCTCAGCAAAAGAGGAGTATGTAGAGCACCCCTTCCTGGTCATGCAGACTGCCATGCATCATGCAGAGGCAAATAGCAGAAATGAGGTGGAGTATGAATAATAGGACAATGGCAACAGTTTATGTGGATCAGGATAGCATTTCCGTCAAGACCCGTTCCAGAAAAGGCTGTTCGCCGCAACGCTTTATTATTTTGAAAAAGGAATTGCAGCGGCTGGAGGAGAAAAAGTATTTGATCACCAAAGATATTCATTCCTATGTAGAATTGCGGATATGTGATGCCGTAGGCGGTGCCAAAGTGCTGGAGCTTTCCTTCACATGGCTGAAGGATGCTGGCAGAGACAGCGTTTCCGGTTATACCGAGCGAATAAGACTGCCTTATGAGCCGTTCCGCTCATATGTGGCAGGTGAGGGAGAAACCGTTGATAGAACACGGTGGCGGCTGCTGTCCATTCTGGAACAGAACCGGCCAAAGCTGGAGTTTCAAAGCCGGAAAAATCTCAAGGCTGTAGTGGAGAATCCTATCCTGCGGCACAAACTGGGGAAATTTCTGGATCAGCATTTTAATTGGTACAACTACGAACGCATCGTCCTGACAGATGATTACTTGCCTTACAGCTTCTTTTTTGAGGGCTACATGGTACAGGGCGCAAAGACCTGCGGCGGAGTAATCCTGCATGGCGAAGAGAACATCCAAACGGCGAAATACGGGATACATACTTAACAGGTTAATAGGAGAACGGAGCCGCAGGTCAGAGATGATCTGCGGCTCTTTATGTAAGCATAATCACAATAGTCAGCTTGTATTATTCGAGATAAGGAACTATAATATGTCCTATGGAGGTGCAAAATGGACTATATGACACTAAAAGATGCCGCCGAACAGTGGGGCGTGACACCTCGCAGGGTAAATTATTATTGTGCGGGTGGGCGTATCCACGGCGCTGTGAAAATGGCCGGTGTTTGGCTGATCCCCAAAACTGCAGAGAAGCCGATTGATGGCCGGACAAAACAAGGGAAGGAGCTGAGCCATGAATAAAATTTTAATTATAGATGATGACAGAGAACTGTGTGCTTTGATTAAACGCAGTGTGCAATCGGAACATATAGAAGCTGATTTTTGTAATACTGGAAAAGAGGGCTTGCAGAAATTAAAAGAGCAGGAATACCAGCTTGTGGTGCTGGATGTGATGATGCCTGGTATGGATGGCTTTGAAACGCTGGAAGAAATCCGCAAAGAAAACAGCCTGCCGATTTTGATGTTCACATCCAAAAATGACAGTGCTTCTAAAGTGCGAGGGTTACGGGCCGGTGCGGACGATTATCTGACAAAGCCGTTTGACATGGACGAACTGATTGCCCGTATTGCGTCCCTCATTCGCCGCTACACCCGCTTTAATCAGCAAATCGGAGCTGCGCAAAAACTGGATTTTGATGGATTGCAGATTGACCTTGAAAATCGTTCTGTTACGACGGAAAACGGCACTTTTGAACTTCCACCAAAGGAATTTGATCTGCTCCTGTACTGTGCAAAGCATCAAGGAAAGATTTTAACAAAACAGCAGATTTATGAGGAAGTATGGGGCGAAGAATATTTCTATGATGACAGTAACATTATGGCGATCATCAGCCGGCTTCGTAAAAAATTAGAAGTCAATCCTTCCAGTCCAAAGTATATCCAAACGGTCAAAGGGATTGGCTACCGGTTTAATAAGGAGGTGTAGCCAGCATGGAAATCATCGTTTTCTTGTCCATTGGGATTGCTGTTTTGGCTGTGCTGACCTCCATCTTTCTCGTTCGGCGCGTAAAAAAGCAAATCGCAGAAATGACCGATGCACTGGTTGATGTGAAAAACGGAAATGGCAACCGGCGTATTTTGTCTGCAACAAATGAACTGACAGCGCCTCTTGCCTATGAAATCAATGAGATCGTTGTGTCCTATGAAAGCAGACTTTCGATTGTCCGGCAGACAGAAGAAACCAATCGCCAGCTTATGACGAGCCTTTCCCACGATGTTCGGACGCCCCTTACAACCCTTATTGGGTATCTTGACGCTGCACATAAAGGGCTTGTTACAGGGAAAGATCGGGATGATTATATCGAAACCGCCCGCCGGAAAGCTCACGATCTGAAAGAATATATTGATGTGCTTTTTGACTGGTTCAAGTTAAATTCCGACGAGTTCGCTTTGGAAATCCAGCCTGTTGAGGCCGCAGAGCTGACAAGAAATATCCTGATCGACTGGATACCTATTTTTGAGGATAAACAGGTCGATTATGACATTGATATTCCCGAACAGCCTGTCCGGGTAAGATTGGATATGGACAGCTATATGAGGATCATCAATAATCTCATTCAAAATGTAATTGCTCACAGCCATGCGGGCAAAATTAAAATTGCCCTGTCAAAGCAGGAAAATCACATGGAGCTGCTGCTGGCGGATAATGGTGTGGGGATTGAAAAAGAAGATTTGAAACACATTTTTGAACGGCTTTATAAGTGTGATAAGGGGCGGTCTGAAAAAGGCAGCGGTCTTGGTCTTTCTATTGTCCATCAGTTAGTAGAAAAGATGGGTGGAAATATAACAGTTGAAAGTGTACCGGGAAAAGGAACTGAATTTATGTTGCTTTTTCCTTTGGAGATTTAAGCGGGTTCCCGTCCTTGCGGCGGGAACCCTTGTCATTTTAGCCGGATTCTAAATTGCAAGGTTAATGCAAGGTTGCGGCAAGGTTAATGCAAGGTTTAAGTGATAGAATACCTTGAAGAACAGGAGGTTTGAATATGGACACAAATTACATCATTGAAACAAAAAATCTGACGAAGCAATACGGCTCACAAAAGAGTGTGGCTGACTTAAATATCCATGTGAAGCGCGGGAGGATTTATGGTCTGCTGGGGAGAAACGGAGCCGGAAAAACTACTACCATGAAGATGCTGTTGGGCTTAACAAATCCGACTTCCGGGGAGGTCAAAATCTGGGGAAAGCCTTTGCAGGGGAATGAAAAGAAATTGCTGCCCCGTATCGGCAGCCTGATTGAGTCCCCCGGCTTTTATCCCAATCTGACCGGCACAGAGAACCTGCGTATCTTTGCTACTCTGCGGGGTGTACCAAACAATCATGCCATCAAAGATGCTCTGGATCTGGTAGGACTGCCCTACAAAGATAAAAAGCTCTTTTCGCAGTATTCCCTTGGAATGAAACAGCGGCTTGCCATCGCCCTTGCTGTTATGCACGATCCGGAGCTTTTGATTTTGGATGAGCCGATCAACGGTCTTGATCCCATCGGTATTGCAGAGGTACGCTCCTTTATTCGGGAGCTTTGCGACGCAAGAGGAAAAACGATTCTGATTTCCAGTCACATTCTTTCGGAGATTTCTTTGCTGGCTGACGATATTGGAATTATCGACCACGGCGCATTGCTGGAAGAAGAAAGCCTTGCTGAGCTGGAGCAAAAAAGCAGTAAGCATATCCGGTTTACGCTCTCTGATACTGCACAGGCGGCAAGAATTTTGGAACGAAATTTCCATGAAAACCATTTTTCCATACAGGATGACCACAATCTGCGCCTGCACAATCTTGATTTACCTGTTGGAAAAATTGTGACTGCTTTTGTAGAAAACGGATTGGAGGTATCGGAGGCAGCAACCTCAGAAGAAAGTCTTGAAGATTACTTCAAGCGTGTGACGGGAGGCGAGGGAATTGCTTAAACTGATAAAATGCGAATTTTGGAAATTAAAGCGGAAAAGATTATTATACGCACTGATGTCATTATCGTTATTTTTTCCGTTGATTTTGGCATATATGGCAAAGGCGGGAACAGGTGCAGATACAACGGAACATTATCTTCAAACCCGATTTGATTATGTTTATACAATGATGTTGGGATATGGCTTGGTTTTTTTGCTCCCATGTCTAATTGGTATCATTGCTGCTATTTTGTTTTTTATAGAAAGAGATTGCGATACCTCCAAAAACCTTAGAACAATTCCTGTTACAAATACACAACTCATTATGGCAAAAATTTCTATGCTCTTTATTTTCAGCATTACATTTTGTCTGATAAGCACATTATCTGTTGCGTTGTTTTGTAAATTGTTTCATGTAGGAATGGTTTATGGTATGGCTTATAAGATATTTATGAGCCTTATTTTTGGAGTTCTTATCGTAGCAGCTTCTTTGCCGATTGTATTTTTAATTATTTACTTTAACCAAAGTTTTTTGCTTTCTATCCTGCTTGCATTTTTTTATTCCATTTTTAACTGGGGCATACTGGGAACGATTGGGACTTCTATAAGTGATGCCAAAATTGCTTTCTTAAATTCTTTTCCGGTTATATGTGTTATGAACTGGACAAGCGGCTCAATGATGAATCATTTGCAAAAGGATAATCTTTTGCCGGAAGCCTATGCGATTGTGCCAACTACTTTCCATACAATTTTTATCATGGTAATTACTGTTATACTTTCTTTGTGGCTGATCATTCGCTTCTATAAAAAATGGACGAGGTAGAAGATATGGGGAATATAATAAAATCTGAGTTTTTAAAATAAAACGATATTATGTAGTAAAAGCTGGAATTATTATGACAGTACTTTCTCCGTTACTGACGCTGTTCTATTCCACAGCTAACGACGGACAGACATGGACATTTGACTATTTTATGCAGCAGGTTATGATTAGTAACTGTACCTTGTTTTTCCCGATTATCATTACGTTGATTGCAGGTTATATCATAACAAGGGAATATACAGACGATACGATGAAGAATATATCAACAATTCCTATTTCATATAGGCAGTTACTTTCTGGAAAACTACTTGTCCTATTACTGTTGACAATCTGCTTTAGTTTTATAGGCTGCGTGATAGCATTGGCAATCAACATTATTGCTGGATTTTCAGGAGTGCATTTTGGCAATCTGTTTAATCTGTTCATTCGTGTTATTGGGGCGAATATAGGAATTTACATTTCAGTTTTGCCGATCATTCTGCTATTCTGTTGCTCGGCAAATAATTTTTTGGGTGGGGTGGCATTAGCTTTTTTGTATGGATATTTTGGGTCTTTTGTAGGAAAATTGTTAAATTATTATCCGATTAAAGCAAGTATGATTTTAGTAGACTCTGCTTGTGATGCGAAGTATGGTGTTATTTACCAAATTAGCCCGGCTTGTATTACAATAGTTCTGACTTTTTTAATTTCTATGATTATTCTTGCAAATAAAAAGAAAGAACCCAGTACATCAATGAGTGCTAAGAAGAAAAAAATAGTCAGAAAAAAGGGCTGGTAATGATTCTATGAAAAAACATTTTAGTATTGCTCCTTGTCCTTTTAGGAAACCTGGGTGGGTTCCCGTCCTTACGGCGGGGGCCTTTGTTATTGGGGATGGATTCTAAATTGCAAGGTTAATGCAAGGTTGCGGCAAGGTTCATGCAAGGTTGGCGTGATAGAATACCTTGTAGAACAGGAGGTTTGAATATGAACACAAATTACATCATTGAAACAAAAAATCTGACGAAGCAATACGGCTCACAAAAGAGTGTGGCTGACTTAAATATCCATGTGAAGCGTGGGAGAATTTATGGTCTGCTGGGGAGAAACGGAGCCGGAAAAACCACGACCATGAAGATGCTGTTGGGCTTAACAAATCCGACTTCCGGGGAGGTCAAAATCTGGGGAAAGTCCTTGCAGGGAAACGAAAAGAAGTTACTGCCCCGTATTGGCAGTCTGATCGAGTCCCCCGGCTTTTATCCCAATCTGACCGGCACAGAAAACTTGCGTATCTTTGCCACCCTGCGGGGTGTGCCAAACAATCATGCCGTCAAAGACGCTCTGGATTTGGTAGGACTGCCCTACAAAGATAAAAAGCTCTTTTCCCAGTATTCCCTTGGTATGAAACAGCGGCTTGCCATCGCCCTTGCCGTGATGCACGATCCGGAGCTTTTGATTTTGGATGAGCCGATCAACGGCCTTGATCCCATCGGCATTGCAGAGGTACGCTCCTTTATTCGGGAGCTTTGCGACGCAAGAGGAAAAACGATTCTGATTTCCAGTCACATTCTTTCGGAGATTTCCCTGCTGGCTGATGATATTGGAATTATCGACCACGGCGCGTTGCTGGAAGAAGAAAGCCTTGCTGAGTTGGAGCAAAAAAGCAGTAAGCATATCCGTTTTACGCTCTCTGATACGGCACAGGCGGCAAGAATTTTGGAACGCAATTTCCATGAAAGCCATTTCTCCATACAGGACGATCACAATCTGCGCCTGCACAACCTGGAGCTGCCCGTAGGGAAAATTGTAACTGCCTTTGTGGAAAACGGGTTGGAGGTATCGGAGGCTGCAACTTCAGAAGAAAGCCTTGAAGATTACTTCAAGCGTGTGACGGGAGGCGAGGGAATTGCTTAAACTGATTAAATGTGAATTTTTGAAATTGAAACGCAAGCCGCTGGTATTTATTTCTGTGTTCCTTTCCACCTTGCTTCCATTGGCTTATGCTATTTTTCTGGCAGATGCGAACACGGATGTGGATGCTACGAACAATATGATGTCCGGTCTGTTTCAGCTCAGCGCATATCTTCTTTTGATGCCGCTTCTTGTGATACTGGCTTCCAATCTGTTATTTGAGGAGCTGGACAATGATACTTTGAAAAATCTTGTTACCATACCGGTAAATAGAACCAAGCTGGTACTTTCTAAGATGATGGTTTTACTGATATTTGCCATTGGTTTTATGGCGGTTGGAGCGTTGGTAAATCTTGCTGTTTTGCTGATCCAGGGATGGAATCCGGTGGGATTCTGGAAATTGTTTCAGGTAGGGATAGGAGAGGGAGTGATTATGTGGGTCGGCGCGCTCCCCTGTATTTTGATAGTTGTCCTTCTTGATAAAAACTATATCGTGTCGGTCGTGATAACCTTTTTCTATACTATTTTGAATTATCTTCTCACCAACAACGATGCTTTTCTGACACAGCCCTTTGGTCTGAACGCAGGAACACTGCTTCCGGGGCCGTTGGCGTTTCGCTGGACATTCCAGTTTTATGATTATGGCAGCATCAGCGAAGAGCTGGCAGAGCTGCTGGAACGGATAAGCCCGTATTTTTTGAATGATATACAGGTGTTCGGCGTGGCATTTGCGGAAGCCGCTGTATTTCTTGCGCTGATAGCGATGGTTTACCGGCGTCGTGAGATTTAAGGGGGTGTGATTATGTGGAATTTATTAAAATCGGAATTACTGAAACTGCGCCGGTGTCAGATCCTTTGGGTGGGGTTGGTGGCGCTTGCACTCTGTCCGTTGGTGCAATATGGAAGCCAGTTGATTGTTGAGCCGGAGTATCGAAATCCAAACTATGATTTTCCCATGCTTTTTGCGAATGTTGTATGGGGCAATACCCAGATGTTTTTCCCGATTTCACTGGTGATGATCGGCAGCTGGCTGATTGACAGAGAATCCACCCATGATACGCTGAAAAACATCATGACAATTCCTGTTTCTATGCCGGACGTGTTAGGGGCCAAGCTCTTCTGGGTTGGTATTCTTACGGTTCTGTTGGGAATTTACAGTGTTGGCGTTACCCTAATCACTGGACTGGCGGTTGGATTATCGGGACTGACAGCGGAAGTATTTTTTCATGGCGGTACACAGATCGTGTTAGCGGGTCTGACGACCTATATGGTCTGTATGCCCCTAATCCTGATTTTTGGACAGATCCGAGGGGCATATCTGGGAGGTTCCATTCTGGCGTTCTTCCTTGGATACAGCATGATGTTTTTCAAAGGCGGCATTCTTGCCAGCATCTATCCGTTTTCTGCTGCACTGATTTTAGTGGGCTTTGACATGAGTGAATATGCCGGAACAACCACAGCCCCGAACCCTTTGCTGGCGGTCATTGGGGTTGGCATCATGGTTCTCTGGGCTGTGCTTTTATTAGTGATGTCCAGCAACAAAAAAGAAATGAAAGCCCGTAAACAGACAAAGGCCAAGGGAAGAGGAAAGCGTGCTGTACGCAGGAAAGGAAGGTGATACCTGTGAAGAAAATAGTTCTATCACTATGCCTGATACTGTGTGGTGTCTCTATACTTTCCGGTTGTACAAAAGATGAAGTTCTCGATCAGTATAATAATATTGTGCAGTCTGCTGGTTCCATAGCGCTTACCGGAAATTCGTCCTTACAAGGCACGAAAGAAAAAGGGATTGATGATTATACCGGATGCTATACAGCCGACTATGAGAATTTTTCAGATACAGAGTATTTGTTTGGGGGAACTTCTATAAAGCGAGAAGCTGGTAAGGAGTTGTCTATTGATTGCACTTTGGAGGTTACGGAGGGAACTGCAAAAGTATTTTGGATTTCTGGATCTGATGAAGCAGTCACTTTGCTTGAAACAACCGGAACATATAGCGATACAATTACACTCCCTGAAGGCGGAAACTATATCGGCATTGAATGTGAGGATTTCACGGGAAGTATTGAATTGAATGTTGAATAGCATTCAGGCAATAGGAAAATTAAGTCATTGTATATTATGTATGTTCAAGGGAGGGATATATGGGAAAAATTTTTGTACTGTCGGTAACAGACCATGAAGAATATATACTTAGCAGAATTATGGAGATTATTGCGGCTGAGCCAGAATTTGACCATATTGTGTCATCCCACCCTCGTAATATTCTTGTTTTTCCAGGCTTGGAGCTTCGCCTGAAGGAGAGAACGGTACATCGAAACGGTGAGTTGATTTCTATGACCCATCGGGAATTTGCAACATTGGTATATTTGGCAAACCACCCATCCTGGGTATTTTCTGCCAGCCAGATCTATGAGGCTGTGTGGAATGCGGATGGTGAAAACTGCGGAACAGCCGTTGCCAGCGTCATTGGTCAGATTCGC
Organism: Lachnospiraceae bacterium AM48-27BH; assembly: GCA_003478355.1. GTDB lineage: Bacteria > Bacillota > Clostridia > Lachnospirales > Lachnospiraceae > UBA3402. The sequence continues at coordinate 97,696 of QUFC01000002.1, read as the reverse complement.
AGAAAACTAACTCCGGATATGCCGAAAGCGGGCTATATTCGTACTGTTCTGGGGAGTGGATACAAATTTGAAGTTCCGCAGGGTATGGCAGAATAGTGGGATTTTTTAATTCAACTGCACATACCTATGTAACTACAAAAAGATTTAATATATAGTCAGCACCGCCGCAATCGTATAGTTTGCGGCGGTGTTTTTAATGTGTTCAACATGGCAAAAAGCCATTGTATGTATTTGTATTTTTATTCTTGTGCAGAAAAGTAGGCTATCCTATAATTAAAAAAGAAAAATATTTGGCTGGGACATTTCTGTAACATTTAATGTTTAGAATATCAGTATGATCGGAAAATTGGGAAAGGAAGTGAAGGCTTTGAAGAAGATTTTAATTGTAGAGGACGATCAGCTTTTGAATCGGACATTGGCATACAATCTGACCTCTGATGGATATGAGGTCATTTCGGTTTTTAATTTTGACAGTGCGGTAAGGAAGCTGCGGGAAAATGAATTTGATGTGGCACTGTTGGATATTAACCTCCCCGATGGCAGCGGACTGGATCTGTGTGAAGAAATCCGGAATCGTGGTCAGCATACCTATATCATCTTTATCACAGCCAATGATAAGGAGAGCGATATGCTCAAGGGCTATGAAGTCGGCGGCGCGGATTATGTGACCAAACCATTTTCTGTGACGGTGCTTTGCAAAAAAGTAGCGGCGGTTTTTGCAAATCTGGAACTGCGGACACCCCGGCATGATCTGTTTGATGATGGCTTTCTGAAAATCGACTTCTCCGAACAAAGTGCGTCCCTTGCCGGAGAATCCCTGGACTTTACACCGAAGGAATACCGCACCCTGTTCCTGTTCGTAAAGAACCCCCGGATTATTCTGACCAAGCGGCAGATTTTAGAGAAGCTGTGGGACATTGATGGAGACTTTGTGGATGAGCATACTCTAACGACGATCATCAGCCGTATCCGCAAAAAAATCGAAACAGACGAGAGGAAATATATTAAGACAGCTTATGGAATGGGCTATCAGTGGATCGGCGGTGAGCCTCGATGAAACTGCAAAATTTATCTGTCAGGGCATTTTTGAGAAAAATTGTGGCGGGGACTCTGCTCACTGCCGCTTTGCTGCTGTTGATTTTTTTCCTGTTGACGAAAGATGTGCGTGTTGTCATCTGCGGCATTATTTTGACAGCTGCATTTTACATTTGGGGCATGGTTTTTCTGCACTATTTTCAAAAGAAACTTTCTCTGTTCACCGATGGTTTGTGCCAGACATTGGATCACATGATGGACAGTACAGACCGGCCCCAGGTAGATTATGAAGCGGAAACACTGTTGTCCCGGATCAGCCACCGTCTGGAACGGCTCTATAATGTGATGCAGAAAACCAGACATACGGCAGAGGGAGAAAAGGAAGAACTGCAATCCCTGGTATCAGATATTTCCCACCAGACCAAAACTCCCATCGCTAATTTGAAGCTGCTCAACGACACCATGCTGACACGGCCATTGACAGAAGAAAAGCGCAAGGAGTTTTTGCAGGCCACAGGCACACAGCTGGATAAACTGGATTTTCTTATTCAGGGAATGGTGAAAACTTCCCGTCTGGAAACGGGTGTCATTACGCTGGAGAAACAGGATGCTGTGATCGGGGATACGCTGGTGAGCGCCATCAATGGTGTTCTGGCGCCAATGGAACAAAAAGAGATCAGTCTGTCGGTGGACTGCCCATCTGATCTGACAATATCTCATGACAGCCGTTGGACTTCCGAAGCATTGTTTAACATTCTGGATAATGCGGTAAAGTACACCTCTGCCGGTGGCAGCATCCAGGTGAGGGTACGGGATTGGGAAATGTATTTGAGGATAGATGTGACGGATACAGGCAGAGGCATCCCGGAGCATTCTCAGGGCACGATCTTCAAACGCTTCTATCGGGATGAAGCGGTGCATGATATAGATGGGGTCGGAATCGGCTTATACCTTGCCCGTGAGATCATTACCATGCAGGGGGGCTATATTACCGTCGAGTCTAAAGTTGGGGAAGGATCAACTTTTTCCGTGTTCCTGCCCATAAAATAATTCTGAGGCAGTCTGTTTTGGCAGGCTGCCTTTTTGAAAAATTTTTAGAGGACAATGGATTTTAGGACAATTCTGCAACATTTGGGATTTATGCTGACAGCAACATCATGAATTTGGAGGTGGCCTTATGGAAATCACAAAGACATTACTCATCAATGCAGCTTGCTTGCTGATCCCGCCGGTTGTTGTTGTGCTGCTGCTCCGGCACTTCTTTCCAAGAAAAATTAGATGGTCGGCTGGTGTGGTGGCTCTGGTAGATCTGGTGATCTTCTGGACAGATATTTTTTATTATGAGAGCGTTTGGCTGACGCTGTTTTTTGTTGTAATTCAGTTAGCAATGGTTTTGCTTATATCTATCTGGCTTTATAAAAAAGACACACGAAAATGAATTGTCCTAAAATTGAAGCAATTCACCCTTAAACTGTTGAGCCTTTGGGATATTTCTGCAACATTTGGGGGTTAGGATGACAGTGAAAGGAGTGGATGACTATGACATTACCATTTGAAAATGATACTAGCCGGATTGTCAAAAAGTATGCCAAGCACAGTATCAGTCAAAGCCGGGTTAAAACATTTTTATCTGTTTTGACCATCGCGTTGGCAGTTGCCTTGCTGTCTGGCTTTGCTTTGGCTGTGATTGGGATGGAAACCGAAGCAAAACGAGAATTGCTTGTGTCAAGTCAGATGTTATATCACAATCTGAACGATGAACAGATGCAGACCCTGCGGCATGATGAAAGAATTTCGGATTCAAAGATATATATGCAGGCGGCCAATACGCAGATTGAAAACTATCTGGTGATCCCTGTCTATATCGAGCAAAATAACAGCCAAATCGTTATGGATGAAATTGTGGAAGGACAGTATCCCATAGACCTTTATGATGTAGCTGTGGATAAGGCATATTTGGAGCAACTGGGGCTTCCGGTGGAGTTGGGGGTAACAATCACAATCCCGTTTTATGATGGAAATACGGAAAACTTTACTGTGGTAGGCCTTACAGACAGTGGTTCCACAGAACGGGTCTACTCCCTTTTCTGTTCCAAACAATATACAGAAGCGGGAAGCCAATTCCAGCATTCTGTAACAGCGCTGGCTGTTCAATTTGCTCATGCGGATGAAATGTCCAAGCAGGTATTTGAAGCCATGACCAAGCAGATTGAAGCTGACTATGGTATTCCAGCGCAAAATTCTGATCCGAACGATGGTTTTCTTTCCTCTCTGGAGCCGAATTGGGAAGATATTCAGATTGTTATGATCTTTTCTTTTGCTGTACTTTTTGTTAGTTATTTGGTGATTTACAGTATTTTCTATATTTATGTGCATAATCAGGTGCGGGAATTTGGGCAGTTGCGTACAATGGGAACAACTGCAAAACAGATTAAGAAAATTCTTCGGGTACAAGGCAGGATTTTCTGTGTTTATGGTACAGCTTTGGGGCTGGTAATCGGTGGGATTGCAGCCTTTCTGTTCAAGCCAAACGGATGGAGCTGGGGTAATACCGCAATAACCAGTATTGTAATTTTCCTTCTTGTCTATGGCATGATATGGCTGGCTATGAGCAAGCCTGCAAAATTGCAGGCAGCATTTCACCGATCGAGGCAGCAAAAAACACCGGATATGAGAGTTTTCCTGCTGTTTCAAAGAAACTACATCGGAAAATCACCCCTTTTTCATTGGCTATTATGGGAAGTTCCCGCAACCGGAAAAAGTGGATTGTAACTGTTCTTTCGTTAGGTATTGCAGGAATCATGTTTATGGGCGGAACAACACTCCTTTCTTCTCTGGATATGGAGCGCCTTGCAAGACATGGGCTTTTAGAATATGGAGAATTTGAAGTTGAGCTTTCCCGAAATGCGATCAAGAATGACCCGCATGGACAAACTGGAGTCCAGTTAAAGAATCCTTTGAATGAAGATTTGATACAGACCATTGCGCAGATGGAGGGGGTTGCAGAAGTTTCGGAATATAAAACATTAGAGGCAAAATTTGAATACAACGGAGTGACTAAAAAAGAAAATATTACCCCATTCACACCAGATCAGCAGGCCCTCTTGGAAAAATATTTGGTGACTGGCACGGCTGATTATTCAACTATGTCTGAAAACCATGAGATTCTGGTGTTGCGAAATGAATATGCAGACTACATCTACGACTGGACATTTCATGTTGGAGATACGGTGAAGTTCCGCTGGTTTGATGGGATACGGGAGCAGGAGACAGAGTTTAGAATTGCTGGAGAAATCAGCGATGGTATCTTTGAAGATGATGGTGGAGGTAAACTTTTTGGAAAAACAGGATTTTTCCTACTGCCAGAAGAACTAATGAATCAAATGATGCCATCTGGCTTTAACTTCAACAGTCAGTTGCTGGTTCGTATGGATGACCTTTCACAAGAGCCAGCCCTTCGGAAAACTATGAATGATCTGCTTGATACCACACCGATGGTAACAATGGAATCTTTCTATGACTACTATCAAGACAGCGAGGCTATGTATCAACGCACCAGCCTTGTGATATGGGGGCTGTGTGGATTCATCATGCTGTTTGCAGTTATCAATCTGGTAAATACACTGATTGCTACGACACTCTCCCGCAAACACGAATTTTCTGTTCTGCGCTCTGTTGGTATGGCGAAAAAGCAGTTACGGCAGACAGTACAGTGTGAAGGCATCTTGCTGGCTTTTTGGAACATTTGTATCACTGTCCTAATTGGAACTGCGGTCGGTTATGGAATTGTTCGCTATCTGAATTATGTTGGCGACGATACTTGGGTGTGGCATTTCCCAGCAGTACATTTTGCTGGATATATGATAGTGGCAATTTTGCTTCCTGTTTTAATTGCTGCCGCTCTGATCCATCTTTTGGAGAAAAAGTCTATTGTGCAGCAGTTGAGAGAGATAGATTAAGCAATAGAAATATCCTAAAGTGGAAGCAATTCACTCTCAAACTGTTGAACATTTGGGTTATTTCTGCAACATTTGGGGGTTAGGATGATAGCGAAAGGAGTGAAGGACTATGACATTACCATTTGAAAATGATACCAGCCGGATTGTAAAGCGGCTGGCGAAACAGAATATGAAAGCAAACCGGCGTACATCCATTTCTATCATGGTAGCCATATTGATCGCATCAACTTTTTTGTGTTCGTTATGCACATTCGTCCAAAGCTATTGGAATCAAAGTGTGCAGCAGGAGATCGCAGCCTACGGTGATTGGGATGCACAGCTTTTGGAGATTCATGCCGGCCAGCTGGATTTGATTCAGAATAACGAAAATATCCAGACCATCATGGTAAAAGGAGATAATCAGACCGCCTTATTGCCAGCTGCATCCGGCCTGCCCTATCTTTTGATCCAAAACTGTGATGGAGCCTATTGGGGCGGTATGCGGGAAAAGAATCTGATCCTGCGCGGACGGGTTCCCCAGGCGCCGGGAGAGATTGTGGTTGGAAAAAGCTTTTTTGAGCAGAATCCATCTGTTGAGATTGGAGACCGGCTGAACCTGGATTTGGGCGAACGCAGGATTGGAAATACAACTGTGGATTTTCTTTCCCCCATTCAAAGCGGGGAAGAATTTGTGAAAACAGAAAAAGTGCAGTACACCATCGTTGGTGAGATTGATATGACTGTTTCCAGCGCATACAATGGCTACCCTGCGTATGGGTGGCTGGACACGGCCGCATTATCGGAGGACACGGGGATCGTTGCTTATCTTCAAGTGACGCAGCCGCGAAAAGTCTATGAAATCATCCCGCAGATAGCAGAGGACATTGGCTTGCAGCCGGATGAATTTGGTGACTATCCCTTCCGTTACCACACAGCCCTGCTTGGGATGTATGGAATTTATGCGCCGGGGCATTTCCTAAGCAGTGACCTTCCCAAACTTGCGCTTGCGCTCGGTTTGGTCATGGCAGCATCTATGGCGGTATTTGCCTATATCATTCGGGGCGCTTTTTCTATTTCTGCGAAACGCAAGGTAAAGGAGCTGGGAATCTTAAAATCCATTGGAATGACGCCTAGGCAGATCCGCATGATGATCGTATATGAGGCGCGCTGGCTGTCTGTGCTTCCCATTCTGGTTTCTGTGGGACTTGGATACCTTTTTTCCTATGGCGTATTGGCAGCATACTCTGACCTGACGCAAGAAGTGACCGGGAGCCGGATAACAGCTTCCTTTTCCCCGTGGGTCGCAGTGGTTTCCGTGATTCTCTCGTTCCTGACGGTTCGCCTGGCTGCTTCTGGTCCTGCCCGGCAGATGGGAAAACTTCGCCCGATTGAAGCGGTCAAAGAAAGCTGGAGCAATCCTTCTTTGAAAAAATCAGCAAAGCATCCGATCCTGAAAAAGTGCTTTGGATTCCTTGGAAATATTTCTGCAAACTCCATGACGGCTAATAAGAGGCTGTTTCGTACCTGTACGGTAACGCTGAGTCTGTGTATGCTTTTGATGTTCAGTTTTCTGGCTGTTTTTTCCGTTTCAGATATTAACAATACAAAAGCAGAACAGGACAGCCACTTTAATGTCAATCTTACAATGGAGTCTGGTCAGAAAATAGAGCCAGCGCTTATGGAGGAATTGAAGCTGCTGCCTCACATAGAGGAACAGGCCACCTATACGATGGCGAACTGTGCGATCTGGGTTTCAGAAAGTGAGCTGTCGGAAGAATTTCTGTCCTCTGGAGGATTTGGCACAAAAGCGGCTGGTGAGTATGTAGCAAAGCGCGATGGCCGCTACCGTATCCCATGTGTATTGATCGGTTTGGAACAGGATGCCTATGAAGATTATCTCATGCAGTCAGGGGTGCCTTATTCTGAACAGGGTGCTGCGCTCATTGTCAATTCTGTTGTGAAAAATCCTGACTCCAGAGGTTATGAAGCCAAAAAAGATATGGTCCCATATCTAAAACTCAAAGAAGGTCAGTCTTTAGAAGTAACAGAGAAGTTCCTGGACTCCATTCAGGGGGATTACCGTTTTGATGTGACGGTGTCATCTGCACTTTCTGAAATGCCGGAGATTGGGCGTAATATGGCCTTTTATACATTGCCCATTCTGGTGCCGATGGATCAATACTATGAGATTATCCAGAATTTCGGAGAGGATCGTGCAGTTTACAATTACAGGACTTACATGAATCTTCTCGTGGAAGATGGGCTGGATGCCGAAGTACAGGCGCAGGCAGAGCATATCTGTGGTACTTATCTGGGGACGAGTGATTTCTATACCTCCAGCAAGACACAGCGCGCTTTGGACAGAGAGCGGCTGACCGATGCGACCATGCTGATCGTTTACAGTTTGACTGCACTATTTGGTATCATTGGAATCTCATCGGCAGCAGTGGCGATCCTGAACAGTCTGTATCAGAGAAGAAAGGAATTTGCCATGCTGCGTTCTGTGGGGTTGGATAGAAAAGGTCTTGACCGTTTACTGCATATAGAAGGGTTCTTCCTTGGAGGAAAGCCTTTGGTCATTGGATTGCCGATCCTGTTTTTGATCGCCGCAGTTTTGATGTGGATGCAGGATGTGACTTTCATGGAGTTCATTCAGGTATTTCCGTTATTAGGCTGGCAGCCTATATTGTTCTGGTGTTAATGGTCATCAGTGGGATTTACAGGGCGGCTTCCAGAAGAATCCGCAGGGACATTATTGTAGAAGTCTTAAAGGATGAAAATGTGTGAGTCTTACTGAAAAATGAATTGTCCTAAAATTGAAGCAATTCACCATAGATTTTCATGCCATTTAGGACAATTCTGCAACATTTGCTCTTTACTCTATACTCAACAAATTAAGAAAGGCAGGTAACTGTTATGAAAATTTTGCAGACAACTGATCTTAAAAAATACTACGGCACAGAGCCGAACATTACCCGCGCCCTGGATGGCGTGAACTTCTCTGTGGAGGAGGGCGAATTTGTGGCGGTGGTCGGCACTTCCGGCTCCGGTAAGTCCACCCTGCTTCACATGATGGGCGGTTTGGATACCCCCACCTCCGGCAGCGTGATGGTGCGGGATAAGGAGCTGGCGAAGATGAACGACGAGCAGCTTACCATATTCCGCCGTCGCAATATCGGCTTTATTTTCCAGAACTACAATCTGGTGCCGATCCTAAATGTTCATGAGAACATCGTTTTGCCCGTGGAACTGGATGGGGATACGGTGGATCAGAAATTCATGGCGGATGTGGTGTCCATGCTGGGACTGGAGGATAAGCTGAAGAATATGCCAAACAACCTCTCCGGCGGCCAGCAGCAGCGTGTGGCTATCGCCCGCGCTCTGGTGTCAAAGCCCGCTATCGTCCTTGCCGATGAACCCACCGGAAACCTGGACAGCAGGACCAGCGCCGATGTGTTGGGGCTTTTGCAGAGAACGAGTCGTGAATTTAACCAGACGCTGGTGATGATCACACATAATGATGCCATTGCCCAGCTTGCAGACCGTATCGTGCGGATTGAGGATGGCAAAATCGTTGGATAAAGGAGGTGGCAGACATGACATTGCCTTTTGAAAATGATACAGGGCCGGTCATTAAAAAATTGGCGTCACGAAGCATTCAGACAGATAAGCGGCGCAACCTGTTTGTGATCGTAACGATCGCTCTGGCAGCCGCTTTGATGGCAGCGATTTTTTGTGCAGGAGCGGGAAGTGACAGAAAACTGGAGGCGGACATTCGGGGACAGTATCAGGCGGTTGTGGTGAATTGTGACCGTGATACGATTGAAAGACTGAAAGACTGCCCGGAAGTGGAACGCTGGGGCCTTTCCCAGAATTACGGTTCTGCCCGCTATGGTGACAGCGTTCTGACTGTGGAGTATGCGGATGCCAACTGGATGGAATTGGGTAAGAAGCCTTCCTTTACTGGGACACTTCCGCAGGCTGCCAATGAAATTCTGGTAGAACGGGCATTTCTTGATTATTTTGAAATCCCCGCAGAAGTCGGGCAGACCATAGAAGTGAATCTTGGAAACGGAAAGCAGACCTATACCGTCAGCGGTATCATGGATGTGGAGAATGACTCCCGTATGTTCCAGCTTTATGTATCTGAAGCATTTGTGGAGGAGATGGCGCAGGGAGAGCCGCTGTTTGATTTCGGCTTTGTTATACTGGTGCTGATAGTATGGAGCTGGAGCAGCTCAAGGCGGATATTGCAGCATTCCTTTCTGCCAACGATGTCTCAGAGGATCAGATTTTTTACAGTTCCAACTATTTCGATATGCAGGGCTTTAAGTCCGGTGTGATGAAATATTACATTCCCGTGGCAATCCTTTTGCTGGTTGCCTGTGCCGTGGTCATTTACAGTATCTTTTTCATTTCCGTAAAGGGCAAAATGCGGGAATATGGACGCCTGAAAGTGATCGGCACAACACCAAAACAGATCCGGCGGATCGTGCGGCGGGAGGGATTGCTGTTATCTCTTTGCGGTATCCCACTGGGGCTTTTGGTTGGAGGGGCTATCGGGTTTGCTATTTTCCCGGCACATTGGAGCTGGATGGGCAATCTGCCCTATCTGGCTGCGACCGCAGCAGCCTGCGCCCTGACGGTATTTCTGTCCATTCATGCGCCTGTCCGCATGGCGGCGAGGGTATCCCCAATCGAAGCGGTCCGCTCCAGTGGTTATGAAACGGCAACAGACCGGAAGGATCAGAAAAACCACCGCATTACGCCGTTCTCCATGGCACAGATGAACTTTAGGCGGAGCAGGAAAAAGACGGTCATCACTCTGGTATCTCTGGGATTGACGGGTGTGTTTCTGGTAACAGCCGCTACGGTACTCAACTCCATCAGTCCCGAAAAGATGGCGATAGAGCATGGGAGATCACTGCAACTATGAGGTCAGCTGGATGGATTCGGGAGGCGCGGAAGGATTGCCTGCCATCGCGCGTGAAAATCCATTGACAGAAGAACTTCGTCAGGAGCTTCTTGCCATAGATGGTGTGGAATCTATCACCAGCCATGAAGTAACATCCGCAACGGTGAAATTCCCCCAGGAAAGTGTTGCATTAAAGTTCCCTGTATTTGACAGAGAGCAGATGGAACAATGGCTGCCGGAGGAAAATCTGGAACAGGGCAGCGTAGATTATGAGGAGCTTGCCGCAAACAACGGTGTGATCGTGACTGATTCGGAAGATCATCTTTTAAGTATGTTTTATGGCTATACGCCTGCGGTCGGGGATGTGCTGACCTTTGAATCCATGGACGGTAAGGCCATAGAAGTAACGGTCATGGGGATTGCGAAACCGTCAGTGACATCAGGCACCGGCGCATGGGGCCTGTTTACCCTTACAGAAGAACTGGCCGATCAGCTCTACCCGGACATTGAGAACAGAGAGGCTGTTTGGAATGTCCATACATCGGAGGACTCGGATGCGCTCAGGGCGTCTATTTTCAGCCTGCTGGAAAATCCGGTGCTGACGGTCTTTTCCAGAGCAGACCATGCGGCATCCCTGGAATCGCAGCTAAAGATGATGACCCGCGGTGTTTATCTGCTGCTGGCATTCCTGTTTGTGTTCTCCATGGTAAATCTGGTCAACACCCTGATGACCAATCTGCTGGCAAGGCAGCAGGAGCTTGGGATTTTGCAGTCTGTGGGAATGACCGGAAAGCAGGTTTCCCGTATGCTGATCGCAGAATGCCTGTGGTACGCAGGGGTTACGGTATTTTTGTCAGTTGGCATTGGCGGAATCCTGGGCTGGATTTTTGACTATGTGATCAGCAGCTTTAATATTTTTGGGGAACTGTCCTATCAATTCCCTTTGATGGAAACGGTTGTTTTTGTTCTGGCACTTTTGGTCGTGACCGGAATTTTCTCTGTGGTTGCTGTCCGTTACTCTAAACGGCTTTCCCTTGTAGAGCGGATCAAGACCATGGACTAACCAGAAGCGGCGGCTTCCGATGTGAAGCCGCCGCTTTGCTGACAGCAGAAATATAAGACTTAAAGGAGATGATCAAAATGACAGTACCATTTGAAAATGATACAGGAAATATTGTCAGGAAACTGGCAAGAAAAAGTTTGAAAAGCGAAAAACGCCGGAATTTGATGGTGGTGATCGCCGTTGCGCTGGCATCCTGTCTGATCTGTTTTTCGATTGTGATGGCTTTGTCTACCCGGCAGATAGAGAAAAATCATGTGGAGGATACTTATGAGGCGGTCTATACCAGGATTACTGAGGAAGATGTGTCCACCCTGAAGGGGCTGGATGACTTCTCAAGGGTAGGAGAGTATTATATGCTGGCTGTGGAACCTGCGGAGCAGGGATACAATGCCTCCTATATCTATTGTGATGAGGAAACGATGTATATTGCCCGTGACCAGATGAAGCTGCTGGAAGGCCGACTGCCCCAAAAGGAGGATGAGGTGGTGGTGAGCCGTTATTTCCTTTCCAACTATGCTGCAGACGCCGGGATTGGCGAAAAGGTTATGCTAAGCAGCGAGAGCTTTCACGGAGAATACACGGTGACTGGCATTATGGAAGGCTATAAGGAAAAAGAGGTAAATGGATCTTCCATCCTTCTTTCCAAAGAAGCCCTGAAAGGATGGAGCGGCTATGACCCCGCTGATTATCGAGCCTATGTGCATTTTAAGAATGAGCAGCAAATGGATGAAACAGAGCTGACTGCCCGCAGCAGGGAGATTGCCAAGGAATATCAGCTGGAAATGCCGATCATGAACCTCAGCTATATGAAGTTCTATAAGCAGCCTGTGAATGTCAGTATGCTGGCGCTGGTTGCCGGAATTGCAGTTCTGGTCATCATCGGAGGGTATGTTGTGATACAAAGTATCTTCCGAATTTCTATCAATGATAAAATCCAAAGCTATGGACAACTGCGGACCATCGGCACAACGCCAAAACAGATCCGCCGTATTGTCAAAAAAGAAGGCCGTTTCTTAGGATGGGCTGGCATTGGTATCGGTATTTTGCTGGGATGTGCAGCCGGGTTTGCACTGTTTCCCCGTGGGTTTAATCTGCTATTTTATGCAGCCGCGATTGTTTTGACTGCACTGCTTGGCTGGTTTATGGTATCCATTGCGATCCGCAGACCGGTAAAGATTGCCGCCAGTATCTCCCCGATTGAAGCAGTCCGCTTTACCGGCAATCAGAGCGGAAAGGCCCACACACATAAGAAGAATATGCGGTTAAATCCCCTCTCCATGGGAATTGCAAATTTCAGGCGTGACCGCAAAAAGACGATCAGTATCGTGGCTTCCCTGAGTCTGGGCGGGGTGATCCTTTTGGTGACAGCTTCTATTCTTTTGGTTCGTTCGCCGGAGCGGATCGCAAGACAGTATTTCCCGGATGGGGATTATAAAATCTATATCCATTCTGAAAAAACAGAATATGAGGTGATGTCAAAAGGAAATCCTTTGAATGAAGCGCTTCGGCAGGAGGTGCTGGCCGTGGATGGCGTAACAGATGTGATAGAAAATCGTCAGGCGGTTCATGTGCGGTTTGAAAATGAGGAAAGTTCTTCCGGCGGAATGTGTGATCTGTTGAGTGACCGAAACAGGGATCAAATGGAAGCGGCGCTTGTGTCCGGAACTTTACCTCAAGATTCCCATAGTATTGCACTTGATATGGATTATGCAGAAGATATGATCGGTGTAGATGTGGGGTCAGTTATCAAACTTACCATAGGGGATCAAGAGATTCCTGTCACTGTTTCCGGTCTGCTCATAAACGATGGGCTTAAAAATGGTCATGGTCCTCTGGCATTGGACAGCACCTGCATGGTTGCAACCAAAGAGCTATTTCAGGAAGCAATGCCAAAGATCAACTGTTTTGATTATTCCTGGAGCATTGTCAGCGATCCCAAAAAGGCGGAGCAGATTGAAAACAGTCTGAGTGCGATCATTTCTTCCAATCCGGATCTTGACTTGGATACCATTGGGATACATAAGGATTATGAGGAAATGGAAAACCGGGTCGTTTTTGGAGGGTTTCAGGCGCTGTCCTGGCTGGTATTCCTCTTTGGCGTGGTCAATCTCATCAACACAACCCTCTCCAATCAGATGTCCAGAAAGAGGGAAAACAGCGTCTTTCGTGCCATCGGTCTGACCAGAAAACAGCTCTGTCAAATGACCATCTATGAGGGAATTTGCTATGCGTTTTCTGCTGCGTTGGCGACCCTGGCAGTCGGCCTCCCGATTGCAATAATAGCTGCCCGAAAATTCAGCGAAATGACTTTTCATGTAGCAATGCCCTATTCCTTCCCCTTCCTGCAAATGGGGCTGTTCGTTCTGGTGCTGTTTGGCCTGGAGGTGATTCTGTCCTTCTGGACAATGCGCAGACAGAAAAATCAATCGCTGGTGGAAGAAATGCGAGCGATGGAATAAGCATATAGGATCGGCGGGGCGGCGTGTGCTGCCCCGCTTTTTAAGTTTGCTGTTATATTTTGGATCGTTATTGACTTCTATTACGGTTAGTGATATATTTATTACAGTAACCGTAATAAGGAGGCAGGTGTTATGCGAGACAATGCGAAAGGCGGTGCGCTCACAGAGGTGACATTCTTTATTTTGCTTTCCCTTTATACCCCGAAACATGGATATGCTGTCATGCAATTTATTGAAGATAATACAAAAGGGCGGCTTGCGCTGGGGGCAGGTACTTTATATGGTGCGTTGAACTCGTTGCAGGAAAAAGGCTGGATTGCACCTTTTGGAGATAGTGCGGGACGGAAAAAAGAATATCTCATTACAACGCAAGGAAAAGAAATTGCAGAAAAGGAACTGATAAGGCTCAATGAACTTGTAGGCGTAGCTAATGAAATTATTGGAGGTGCAGTATGAGCAAAAAGTATTATCGTTTCTTTGGCGGTTTGTTGACTGCCCAGGAACATTGGCTGAATAAAATGTCTGAAAAGGGCTATCGTCTGATTCGGGCGGAAAAAATGTTGTATGAATTTGAGGCGTGTAAACCGGATCAGGTAAAATACTGCGTGGAGTTTATCGGGCAAAAATCGAGGCCAACGCATCCGATTATCATGAGTTTTTAGAGGGGATGGGTTACAAAGTATTTTATAAAAACATCAACCTGAACTACTCTGTTGGTAAAGTACGCCTACGGCCATGGGCTGAAAAAGGCGGACGCATAGCAACAAATGCCACCACCTTTAATCGGGAACTGTTGATCGTAGAAAAAGATAATGACGGTAAGCCGTTTGAACTTCATACTTCTTATGAGGACAAGGAAAACTATTACAGAAATCTGCGAAATCCGTGGTTGCTGATATTGCTCATGTTCGCAATATTTGCGGTTGCAAAATGTTCGGTAGTTTTTGGTGTGCTTGCCCTGGTTTCTCTGATTCCTGTTCTCGTATATCAAACCCAGGTTATGCAGAACAAACGCGAAGGTAAGACAAAAGAATGGTGAGGTGTTTATATCATGAATGAACGAGAAAAAACAATCCGATTATGGTTTGATATGTGGCTCAATCAGCAGGATATGGGGATTGATGATATTTTTACAGAAGATGTGATCTATACAGAAAGCTGGAGTCCCCAGTATAACAACCGAAAAACAGTAAAGCATTGGTTTCAGGAATGGAATACCCGTGGCAAGGTGGTTATTTGGGAAATCAAGCAATTTTTTCATAAGGGAGATCAAACGATTGTGGAGTGGTATTTCAAAAATGAAATGAACAATGGAAGTATAGAGGAATTTGATGGAATCTCGCTGGTTGAATGGACAGAGGATAATAGAATAAAGGCGTTAAAAGAATTTGGGTGTAATCGCAATACCTATAATCCATACCAGGAAGGCGGTACTCCTCAATTCAAAGCAGAAAAAGCGAATTGGTTTTGAATTGAGTGCTTATGGAGGTAAAAATATGATGTATCGGACAGAATTAGTAGAAGGAATTACCGTGGAAAATGTAACAGAGAAAATCAATGCAAAAATAGAAGAAATGGAAAAGGAAAGCTATCGACTTGTTACGATGTCTTTTTGGGGAACCGAAAGAGCTGTACTGGTTTTCAAAAAAGGGTTAAAGGGTAGTTTGCTTTAACACATAGTTTGCTTTTGAACTGTCGTCTATGGTGCGTTGACAGACTGGTAATCTCGACTATTCGTTAAAGGACTTTATTGTGGACTGTTCGAGCAAGCCATTGGGCTTTGAGGTGACAAATATGAAAGTATTGGTTAGTGCTTGTATTATGGGAGAGAACTGTAAATATAATGGGAAAAACAACAAAAATTCAGCAGCTATCCATTTTTTAAAAGATAAAGAAGTGATTTCTATCTGCCCGGAAGTATTAGCAGGAATGGAAACTCCCAGACCCTGCGCAGAAATTGTGAATGGGAGAGTAGTTGATGAAAACGGAAATGATGTTAGTTTAGAATATAATAAGGCAGTGGCAGTTGCATTATCGAAAATTCAGAATGAAGAGATTGATTTAGTTATATTACAATCCAGAAGCCCTACCTGTGGTGTTAATCAGATATATGATGGTAGCTTCACTGGAAAGTTAGTTTCTGGAATGGGTTTGTTTGCAAAGGCATTAAAACAAAAAGGATATCATGTCATTGATGTTGAAGAAATATAAGTTTACCATTTTTCATTTGTTGAGGGATAAGGTTCCTAACGCATTAAGGCTGCATTTTTATATTCGCCTGATGCAAATGTCAATGGGAGCATGAGCGACTATATCATAGAATATTATTTTTTTCACGGAGGCTGATATGAAAGAAAAAATATTGATAATAGAAGATGATCCGTTGATACGGAATGAATTGAAAACGCTGCTGCAAAGCAATGGCTATGAAGCGGCGGCTCCGGAAGATTTTTCTGATGTGATTGATCGGATCAAAGCCGAACAGCCACACTTGATTTTGCTGGACATCAAACTGCCGGGGACCAGTGGCTTTTCTCTCTGCACCGAGATTCGCACATTTTCCGAAGTGCCAATCATCTTTGTGACAAGCTGCAACACGGATATGGACGAGCTGAATAGCATCATGCTGGGTGGAGACGCTTTTATCACGAAGCCCTATAACACAGCAATCCTGCTTGCGAAAATTGCTTCTCTGCTGAAGAAAGCCTATCCCGCACAGCAACGGGAACAGATCGTCTATGGAGATGCGGTGCTGCGTCTGGAATCCAGCAGTTTGGACTATCATGGACAGAGCGTAGAACTTACCAAGAACGAATTGAAAATTCTCTATTACCTGTTCAAGAACGGTGGAAAAATCTGTTCTCGCGGAGATATGATTGAGTATTTGTGGGACAATCAGCTATATGTGGATGACAATGCTTTGAGCGTCAATATCAACCGCATCCGGGAAAAACTGGCGGGCATCGGTCTGACGGATTTTATCAAGACAAAGCACCGACAGGGGTACACGATATGAACAGCAGACGATATTGGAAAAACAGGCTGCCATTTCTGCTGACAAACCTTGTTTGTATGGCTGCTCTCACTGTATTTCTGCTGGTGTGCGGCAATTCGGTTTCCGCAGTAGTATTGATCCTGATCGTATGGGCATTGATTTTGCTGACGGGACTTATCCTCACTTATTGGAAACGGAAACGGCAGATGAAAAAACTTCTGGATATGGCGGATCAGCTTTCCGAAAGATACCTCATTTCCGAAGTGATGGAGCTGCCGGAACAGGCCGAGGATCAGGTTTACTATCAGCTTTTGAAAATGGCCGGAAAATCCATGTTGGAGCGGATTGGAGCGGTCGAACGGGAACGCCTGGAGTACAAAGAATACATTGAGCAATGGATTCACGAGATCAAAACGCCCATTACTGCCATGAAACTCCTATGTGAAAACCACCGGACGGACTGGACAAAGGAACTTCTGCTGGAACTGGAAAAGACCAACCGCTTTACCGAACAGGCTCTTTATTATGCCCGCAGTGAGCATACAGAGAAAGATTATTCTGTCCGGGAAATGGCACTGTCCCAAGTGGTGCATGGGGCGATTGCAGATAACAAATATCTGCTGCTCCAAAGTGGTATGCGCCTGGAAGTGGAGGAAATGCAGGGTACGGTTTATTCAGATGAAAAGTGGGTGCGGTTTATCCTAAACCAACTGATTGCCAATGCGGTCAAGTATCGTACGGAACAGCCGGTTCTTCGCATTTCTACTCATAAACGGCAGGATCAGGTTGTCCTTGTCGTGGAGGATAATGGAATCGGGATTGCTGCGTCCGATCTGCCCCGTATTTTTGAAAAGGGATTTACCGGTCAGAATGGTCGTATGGTCCAGCAGTCCACAGGCATTGGCCTGTACCTATGCAAACGGCTTTGTGAAAAGCTGGGCATTGGCATTACGGCGGAGTCGTCGGAACATGGCACAGCCATTTCCCTTTCTTTTCACATTAACTGTCTAATACATGAAGTGCAGAGCTGAGAACCGTTCTGCACTTCTTACATTTTTGTTAGAACTTTGTAAGAAAACTTGATACAAACGAAGCCGCTCTTATTTTACAATAGAGATCAGAGGTGATAACAATGAAAGAAATTTTGAAACTGGATCATATCCAAAAATATTACGGAAATGGTGGGAATGTTACAAAAGCCATTCAGGACATCAGCTTTTCCGTTCAGGAGGGGGAATTTGTAGGGATTATGGGAGCATCCGGCTCCGGTAAGACTACCCTGCTCAACTGTATTTCCACCATTGATACCGTCAGTGCGGGACATATCTATCTGGATGGAACCGATGTGACGGGAATCAATGAAAAACAGATTGCCCGGTTTCGCCGGGAAAATCTTGGATTTGTGTTCCAGGATTTTAACCTGCTGGACACGCTGACCATTTCGGAAAACATCGCCCTGGCGCTGACCATCAACAAGGTTCCCGCAGGGGAGGTTGATGGACGGGTTCGGGAAATGGCCGGAAAGCTGAATATCACGGATATTCTGGATAAGTACCCCTATCAGGTGTCCGGCGGCCAGAAGCAGCGGTGCGCCTGTGCCAGAGCCATTATCAACCAGCCTAAGCTGATTTTGGCGGATGAACCCACCGGTGCGTTAGACAGTCACTCGTCCCAGATGCTGCTCTCGACGATCCAGAGTATCAACGAAGATCTCGGAGCCACGATCCTGATGGTGACACACGATGCTTTCTCGGCAAGCTATGCCAATCGTATTCTCTTTATGAGGGACGGGGCAATCTTTACGGAAATCCGTAAGGGTGGTGATTCCCGCAGGACTTTCTTTGAAAAAATCCTGGATGTCCTCACCATGATGGGAGGGGGCATGAGCGATGTACGCTAAATTGATTTTTAGAAATGCGAAACGCTCTGCAAAGGACTATCTGATCTATATTGTTACCTTGACGATCTGCGTTACTTTGTTTTATGCGTTTCTATCTATATCGAGCAGCTACTACCAGCCAGATATTGGAACTGCTTATGAAATTACAGCGTTTAGTGATGGTATCAAATTGGCGGTCTGTGTGATCACGCTGTTGTTATTGTTCCTGATACGCTATGTAAACAGCTATATGCTGCGGCGCAAGCAAAAGGAATTTGCCGTACAATCTATTATGGGGATGGAGCAAAAAACAATCGGCTGGCTCTTTTTTGCAGAAACTTTTTTGATGGGGGCTATATCTATTGCTCTTGGTATTGCTCTTGGTGTGTTGTGTTCGCAATTTATGTCCGCTATGCTGCTCGCTTCCTATGGTCATAGTTATGAGCTGACATGGACACTGTTCCCCGATACCGTTCTTTGGACAGTCGGCTTTTTCACAATCAGTTTTTTCGTGGTTGGACTGTTCAATGTCCGTACTATTCGTAAGATCAAGATTATTGATATGCTGTCTGCGGACAGACAAAATGAACCTGATTTGAAGAAGAACCGGTTTATACCGACAATCCTTGTGATCTACTTGGTGCTTTCTATATGGATGTTGGAAACAGGGATTCAAAAGATGATCTTTTTCTTTGATCCACGATTTGCTTTTCCTCTCCACATCTTGTTTTGGGGAAATATCATTTTTCCGGCGCTCACCCTGCTGTGGTCGTTCGTTTGGCTACTCAAAAAGAAAGTATGGACATTGCAAACTTTGCTTATCGGTCTCTTAGCCTGCACAGTTCCAAATACTGTACTTGCAGCTCTCGTACCGGTTTTTGAAAGCAAGTATTATCTAACTCTGGGCGCTGGTACGATCAATCAATATTTGCTGTTCGTTGTTGCAGATTTACTTTTTTTGATATGCGGAATTATTTATCTGTCCAGCAGCGCGATCGTTGCATGGAAAAGCAAATCCCCTGCACACAGGTATCAAGGTAATAACCTGTTTTTCTTTGGACAGATCATATCCAAGCTCACAACAACGACAAAAACAATGACCTTGATTTGCATTACGCTGACAATAGCCATTTTTATGTTCATTATCGCACCAGTACTGACAGAATGGAGTACGGGGTATTTGGATAGTCGCTCCATGTATGATGTTCAGATCAATTCCCGATATAATGATGTGTACGAAAAAAAGGATTTGCCAACAGGCGATTATGAAGTGGTCACAGATTTTTTGACGGAAGAAGGAATTGCGGTAAGCGCAGACTGTGCCTTTAGCCTTTATCTTCCAAATTGTGAAGATTTTCATGACCGTGTAAAACATGAATTTCCTGTGGTTGCTATTTCTCTTAGCGATTATAATGCTATCAGGGAAATGCTGGGATATGAGGCTATTACGCTTGAAGAAAATGAGTTTACGACCCAATGGCATACAACTGCAACAACGGATGAACAAGAAGAATTTATACGCAGTCATGCAGTGGTAGATACCGATGTAGGAAGGTTAACGCTTTCTGAACAGGCCAGTTATCAAGAGGCAATGGGCGAAACCTTATACAATTCCTATACACAAGTTGTATATGTATTTCCAGATAGTGTTTGTCAAAACCTTCTTTCTGTCAAGCGGAACCGTTATATCCAGACATCAAAAGAACTTTCCTACTCAGATGCAGCGGCCTTAGAAAACAGGTTTATAAAGGTCTATCCAGAACTTTCGGAAAAGGGTGTTGGGTATTCCATTCGATTGAGTACGCTGCAAATCAATGAAACAAAGGGTATGAACTTCATTCTAAAGACAGCGATGATTTATGGTGCTGTGGTTTTAATGGTAATGTGCCTCACAATACTTTCTTTGCAGCAACTCTTAGATGCAGGAAAATATAAATATCGTTTTGGAGTTTTGCGTAAATTGGGGACAGAGGAATCCGATATAAAGAAATTGATGCGAAAACAGCTTAGAGTGTGGTTTGGTTTACCGATTACAGTAGCGGTTATTGTATCCTTCGTTGTGGTAGCTTATTTTATTCAATCTGTCTCAAATGAGATTGCTTCTTATATTGGATTTGATAAATTGCTCCTGCAAGTGGGCATTACGGTCGCTGTACTTATTTTGCTTTTGGTTTGCTATTATATCAGCACATGGATATTATTCAGCAAATCCACATCCAATTCAGATTGAGGGGGTGTGATGATGTACTGGAAGTTAGCAATTCAAAATATTCGCAGAAGCCTGCGGGATTATATCATTTACTTTGTGACGCTTACCTTGACTGCGGCATTGATGTACTCATTTTTGGCATTGGGCTTCTCATCAGATGTTCTTGCTATGGCAGAAAATATGTCGATGCTGACTACTGGAATTCTGCTTATGTCAGCTCTGGTTGCTTTTATGTCCTCGTTTGTGATCGGTTATGCGATCCGTTTTATGCTAGGACGACGGAAAAAGGAATTTGCAACCTACGAACTGATTGGCATGGAAGCAAAGACAGTACGAAATTTGTTCCTTGCTGAAAACAGCATCATCGGCACAGGAGCTTTTCTGCTTGGTTCTTTGGTTGGTACAGGACTTTCCGGTTTGCTGAATCAGGTGGTAAAAAATATCTTTGAGGTGCCGCATACCTATCAGGTTTCCTTTTCTCTCCAGGCATGGGCAGTAACATTTTTGTTTTTTGCCTTGATGTATGGTTTTGGGATGCTCCGAGCAGCAAAGATTATCCGGCATCAGAAAGTAATCGATCTGCTGTATGATAACCGCAAGAATGAAGAATACCATTTCAAATCATTCCGCCATAGTCTTTTGGTAGTATTGCTTTCAATAGCCGCAATGGTTGCAGGCGTGATTTTGCTTGGGCGGATGCTTCAAACACAAACCAATGAAGCATTTTTGTACCTTGGCGGAGCCTGCCTACTCATTCTGGTGGGTGTTTACGAGCTGCATCGCCAGATACCTCTTTTGCTGCACCGATTTGCAAAACAAAATTTGCGCCATAAGTACAAAGAAGAAAATCTGTTCTTCTTGGGGCAGATTGGGCGGCGCATCCATTCTGCTGGCCGGACAATGGCTGTGGTGGCGATTCTTTTAACCATATCCCTGGCAACCATGTTTGTGGGGCTTACCATGGGGGCAGGCTACAAAGCCAACATGAAAGCCTACTATCCCTATGATGCAGGCGTGGCGATTGATGCACCTTTGGAGAAATCCAGCATGGATTCCATCGTTTCCTTTACAGAGGAGCATTGTGAAGTCGAGGATTCTGTGATCTATTATCTGTATGCAGTTCCTGAAAAACCGATTGAAGCCTTGTCCTTGTCCGACTATAACCATCTGCGTGAAATCCTGGGGCTTTCTCCTGTTGTCATGGGCAAAAACGAATTTTTGGTTCATTGTGATACATGGAACTATATGGACGGAATCCGGCAGGGCTTGAAGCAGCAGCCGGAGCTCACATTCAATGGTTGGACCTTGACCGTTGCGGAAACACCGATCCTGACGGAGCCGATGGAGCAGTATCAAATGGCCGGAACGAAGGGATATGTGCTTGTTCTGCCGGATGAAGCAGCTTCACAATTAGTTGGAGAAAAAATCCGTCTGGCACTGAAACTGAAAGATGGCGGATACCCGGAATTAAAAAGCGACTTGAAGCAATTCCTGAACAGTGGGAAATGGCAGCCGGAATTGCAGTCCGGTCAGCAGCTCCCGGAAAAAGTAACGATGGGTGTTACAGTAAAGGCGTGGGGCATTGCCAATTCGCTGACTGGATTTACAGCGATTTCATTCTGCGGATTGTATTTAAGCATTATTTTTATCATCCTATCCTGCTCGGTTCTTGCATTTGAGCAGCTTTCTGCCATAGACAAAAACCAAAAGAATTATGCGGTCATTGACCGTTTGGGTGTACCGAGTCATAGGCAGGCTTCCCTAATCCGCAGGGAACTGTCCACAGTCTTTTTGATCCCACTGCTATTCCCGCTTTTGCTGACAGTTTTGCTGATCGCAGGGGCACAGTTCTTTTTCGGAGAGGCAATCTTGCAGCAGGGACTTGTACCTCTTTATGGTCTGGTGACGATTCTGCTATTCTGTGCAATCTACCTGACCTATTTTGGTGCAACAATGTTCTTATTCAAACGGGTTATTCTTCGGCCTGAAATGAGATGAAAATTGAATTGCTACAAAAATGAAGCAATTCCGCCTGTTTTCTTGCCGAAAAAGAAAGCGGTTAGGAGATTTCTGCAACATTTGGCCTTTATCATAGAGTAATAAATTAGAAATGCTGATACCTTACACTATGCAAAGGAGTGGATTACTATGGCAAACAAAGAAAAGCGCTTTGAAACAATCTATACACAGGGAACTTCCTTGAGTATTGTTGTAGACACCGAAACAGGTGTAAACTACCTTGTCCATGATACGGGGATTACCCCTTTGCTGGATAAAAACGGAACAGTCGTTATTACTGAAATAAACAAGTAAACTTTATATTGGCTGCAGGGTATCAGCATTCTAATTATGAATAAGGGAGGGACATATGGGAAAAATCTTTGTATTGTCGGTAACAGACCATGAAGAATACATACTTAGCAGAATTATGGAGATTATTGCAGCCGAGCCAGGATTTGACCATATTGTGTCATCTCATCCTTGTAATACTCTTGTTTTTCCGGGATTGGAGCTTCGCTTGAAGGAGAGAACGGTACACCGAAACGGCGAGTTAATTTCTATGACCCATCGGGAATTTGCGACATTGGTATACTTGGCAAACCACCCGTCCTGGGTATTTTCTGCCGGGCAGATTTATGAAGAAGTATGGGGTGAGGATGGTGAAAACTGCGGAACAGCCGTTGCCAGCGTCATTGGTCAGATCCGCAGAAAACTGACACCGGATATGCCGAAAGCGGGTTATATCCGTACTGTTTTGGGGAGCGGATACAAATTTGAAGTTCCGCAGGGTATGGCAGAATAGAACAATCAAATATATATTAGCTGCGCACATTATGAAGCAGCCAAAAGCGGGAAACCTTTATGATGGGTCTCCTGCTTTTTGTTTTCATAAAAATAGTGTGTGATTGTTGAGAATAGGCGTCATATAGGCGTAAAGGATATGTATAAAGCAAAAAGGAGGCATTACATATGCTTATTGGCGTTGATCATGGCAACAAACAAATTAAAACGGTTCATTGCAACCCCTTTGTGTCCGGTCTTAAGCAGAGTGTCACCCGTCCCTTTGGACAGAATGTGCTGAGGTATCAGAATACCTACTATACGCTGTCTACTGAGCGGATTCCTTATCGGAAAGATAAAACGGAGGACGATCGCTTCTTTATCCTGACCCTATTTGCTCTGGCTGGTGAGATTGAAGCGAGGGGAGCATATTCCTCAGAGGTTCAGCGTATCCAACTGGCAGTAGGGTTGCCGCCGGCACACTTTGGCGCCCAGGTGGAGCGGTTTACACAATACTTTGGGCAGCGGGGAATGGTAGAATTTGAGGTGCAGGGCAAGCCGTATTCCATCTATATTGAAGATGTGGCCTGCTTTCCACAGGCATATGCAGCGGCGGCCACCATGCTTCACGCGCTTGTTGAAGAGCCAAAGGCGGTAATTTTGGATATTGGTGGGTTTACTGCTGACTATCTGCTGATGAAAAACGGAGAGATTGACCTTACCTCCTGTGATTCGTTAGAAAATGGCGTGATCCTGTTGTACAATAAGGTGCGTTCAAAGGTGAATTCGGAGCTGGATCTGTTGTTGGATGAAGGAGATGTGGATGCCATACTGATGGGAAAAAAGACTCAATATCCGGATGCAGCCATACGGCTGACAGAACAGATGGCGCAGGAATTTATCAATGACCTGTTCAGCACGCTGCGGGAGCGAATGTTGGACTTGCAATATTGCAAGGTAGTATTTGTAGGCGGTGGCGCCATTCTTTTGAAGCGGCAGATCGAAACTTCGGGCAAGGTGGGAACACCATTCTTCGTACCGAAAATCAATGCAAATGCGGATGGCTATGAGTATCTGTACCGGATTGAAACAGCAGGCAGGTGATGGTATGGGCGAGAAAAAAGAACGAGGACGGTTTACGCTGCGCTTTAATGAGGGCGATCCCATACACGAGACTGCCATTGGATTACTGGAGTTACAGAGTCCCCGCACAAAAGCGCAATATGTGGCAAATGCAGTGGTCTACTATAATGAGCACTTTGGGCAGGAGCCGCAGCCACTAAATGCTTCTATTATCAGCAAAGAAGCGGTAGTGGCTATCGTCAAAGAGATTTTGCGGCAGGAAGGTATGGGACAGGAAAAAGCAAAAGAGCAGGCGATCACAGCCAGATTGGTTGAGGGGCCCGTAGCGCCTGTGATGCCTTCAACTGCACAGGAAGTGGACGATGATTCGGAAATGGACGATAGGACACGCAGACTGATTGCTGGTGCCTTGTCTGCATTCCGCAGCCGGGGATAATCAAAAGAGGCATGGGAGCCAGCGATGCTCCTATGCCTCTTCCTGTATGGCCGCGATAAAACTGTCTAAAATATCTTCAAAATGCCTGTATTGTTTGGGTGTTAGTGTGGAAATCTTCTCCATAAGAAGGGAGGAATCTGTTTCTGTGATGACGCCTCGCAACAAATACTCGGTGCTGATGTGAAGTGCATCACAGACTTTGAGGATCGTCTCAGGCCGCATAGCCTTTTGACCCAATTCTGCGGTGGAGATGGTCTGTGGTGTGACATGAGCCAGCTCTGCCAGAGTTTCTTGGGTCATATTTAGTTGTTTCCTCCGGTCGAAGATCCGTTTACCCATATCTTTCAGTAGATTTTCCATGCGTCACCTCCATGCTATAGTTACATTTTATCCGCTATGACATGGATTATTAAGCGGTCATGGTTGATTTATCTCGTCCATGGCAAGTATAATATGCAGAGGAGTACGCCAGGAAAGGAGAATTATATGAACAGTTTTTCGTGTGTGATTACAGGTCACAGACCGACCAGATTTAAGTTCAAATATAATGAAAAGGATAAACGCTGCCAACGGATTAAAAAGTGTCTGCAGGAGCAACTCATACGACTCTATCATCAGGGAGTACGATGCTTTTGGGTTGGAGGAGCAATGGGCGTTGATATGTGGGCAGCGGAGCTCCTGCTACGTATGAAAGAGCAGCAAGCGTATCAAGATGTGGAATTGTGTCTGGCTCTCCCTTTTGAGGGTTACAATGCAGACTGGGATGACTGGCACCGAAAGAGGATGGATTTTATTTGCAGATATGCTGAGAAGGTCTTAGTGCTGGGCGAAATGCCCTCAAGCGAAAGCTATAAGAAACGCAATTACTATATGGTGGAGCAGGCCGGGCATATGATAGCTGTCTATGATAATGCACACAATATGCGGTCCGGAACCCAGCAGACGGTCAACTATGCCAAGAAGAAAGGACTCCAGATCATTTATATCCATCCAGATACAGCCCAGGTAACAGAGGAAGATATAACTAAAAAATAAAGGAAGGGCTCTAAAGCGGGACACTGAGAGAGGTTGAAAAGCAGTGTGTCCGTTTTAGAGCCTGTTTTGTCATATAATGTCGAATGATTTTCTTTTTACTCGAAAGCGACTCCAATGCTACTCCAAAAGTTTCCGAAAACTGTCAGTTACACTGTAATTATGGCAGTGATCCCAAAACCAATGAAAACTCGATAAGTGGAGGTGGGGGTATGAGATCAGTACAGTATCCAATGAAAATCGGAAGAAGAGGGTGGTCTTTATCCTGACAATAAGGATGAAGGCCGCCTTTTGTTTTAATTTCATAGATTCATAGAATAGTTGAAATAGCATTTGAAAAAAGTATTATTTCACAATTTAACAATTATCAGCAGGGCGGCAGCGTTGCGCTGCCATATCGCGAAAGAAAGGGGATGATGCAGGCCGCCTGTGTGCCGTCCGCATAACTGCGGACAGGGAGTAACGATGTTATGGAAAAAGGATTCCACAACATCGAGCAGTTCATTGCTTTCATAACTCCAGGACACACGGCTTTTCATGAACGGCTCTCAATAGGGGTATATCGTCGAGGCAGGACGAGAGAGTTTTCTCCACATAAAGAAAAACCTCCACCTGCTCGGATGGTATCTATTGAACTGCTCGATGCAGCAATTCAGGGAACAGCTGGTTTTGTCCATTGGTACAAAGCTGGCTGTTTTTGTTTATCACAGCCAGGTTTTGTCCGGTGCAGGTCACCGCCAGAAGCTCAGGAAATTCATAGAAATTCTTGAGACTTTTGGAGGTAAAGCCATGTGGCAACGGAACAATGGACAGGCAGAAGATGACCTGCAATTCAGATTTACAGCATATTTGGTGTCGGCGGTCAAGCGCCGCAGAAAAGATTATTTAATCCAGCTTTATAAGCGCAGCAGCATAGAGAGTAGTTCGGAAGTGGTTTACGAATCCGAACCCAGCTCAGAGGAAGTGGTTTTAGACAATTTGCCGCTTATGGATGTCATTGAAAATGGAGCGCTTCTGGAGGCACTTCAGAAACTCAATGAACGGGAGCGCCAGATCTTTCTGGCTCGAACGCTGGAGGAAGAAGATTTTGAGACTTTGGGAGTAAAGTTTGAACTTTCCTACAAGGGGGCAGCTGCACTTTACTACAGGACGATCCAGAAAATCAGAAAGAGCATTGAAGGAGGTGACAAGAGATGAATTTTGAATGCCTGCTTCTCAGCGCCAAGGCGGGAAACGAGAATGCCATTACGACGATTTTACAGATGTATCGTCCATTGCTGTTAAAGTATGCCATTATAGATGGTGTGCTGGATGAGGATCTGTACCAGGAATTGAGCATTATTTTGTTGAAGGCGATTAAACTGTTTAAGATTTAAGTCAATGAGAAAGGCTCCGAGATCATTATGGCCTCGGAGCCTTTCTTGCTGACTTAAAATGGAGAACTGTTAAATTTGTATCCGCTGCCCAGTACAGTCCGGATATAACCGCCCTTCGGCGTATCCGGTGTCAACTTGCGTCGGATTTGGCCGATTACGCTGGCAACAGCGGTACCGCAGTGTTCACCGTCCGCAGCCCACACAGCCTCATAGATTTGGCTGGCAGAAAAGACCCAGCCAGGATGGCGAGCCAGATAAGCAAGGACAGCAAACTCATGGTGAGTCAGAGTAACAAGTTGACCGCTGCAGGATACCGTCTGCTCCTTTAGCCGAATTTCAAGGTGTGGAAAGGAGAGGCTGGCGTTAGAGGGTGGGAGAGCAATATGGTCAAGCTCTGGCTCGTCTGCAATAATTTCCATAA
Organism: Lachnospiraceae bacterium AM48-27BH; assembly: GCA_003478355.1. GTDB lineage: Bacteria > Bacillota > Clostridia > Lachnospirales > Lachnospiraceae > UBA3402. The sequence goes on along the minus strand of QUFC01000002.1, from coordinate 70,074 downwards.
TTTTGTTGAGTATATGTTCTTCGTGGTCAGAAATGGACACTATCAAGAGTTTTCCCATATTGTGTATCCTCTCCTGTATGCTTGTATTTAGTGTCCGATGACTTTTCCTTTTGTCAGCGAACATAGGGCTTTCGTTACAGTAAAATTAGGTTATTGTTTTAGTACGACTTTCGGCTATGGATATTTCCTTATGAAGATGTATTGCCATAAACAGCGTGATTACTACGGAAATTATATCTGCAATGGGCTGGGCATATAGGATTCCGTTCATTCCCCATACCATAGGCAGCAGCAAAATGACAGGAACAAAGCAGATACCTTGTCTGCATGATCCCAAAAAGAAACCTGCCGCTCCCTTGCCCAGAGCAAGAAATAGAGAGGAGTATACCGTGTAGAAACCGAAAAAAATGAATGTAAGACCGTTCGCAAACAGAGATTTTTGACCGGCTAAAATCATTTGAACATCTCCCTCGGTAAATTGAGAGATAATCTGCGTGGAGAAAGCAGCCATCACCAAGCCCACGACTAAGCAGAAACTTGTAGACCAAATGATTGAGGTTTTGATTGCTTCGCGTAGACGATCAAATTTCTTTGCCCCATAGCTGAATCCGGCAATAGGCTGAAACCCTTTCAGAAATCCAAAGACAACAAGCGTTCCCATAGAAGTAATTCGCGTGACCGCCCCCATGCCTGCAATAACCGAATCGCCATAATCGCTGGCTGCACGGTTAATCAGAGCAATAGAAAGACTTGTAAGCAACTGGAATACCAAAGTAGGTACACCGATTTTCAAGATTTCCGCCATCATTTGCCCATTTGGAGAAAATGCTTTTAAGCTAAAAGAAAATACACTTCTTTTTCGCAGAATGTATGTGAGATAAACAAGTGTAGATACTAGCTGAGAAATCGCAGTGGCGATTGCTGCACCGGCAACCCCCATGTTGAAAGTGTAAATAAAAAGAGGGTCTAATCCGATATTCAACACAGCGCCCAACAGTAACGCACACATAGTTGTCTTTGCTGCACCTTCACTGCTTACAATATTGTTCATGGTTACATTAAACACATTGAAAACACAGGACAATATATAAATTCTTGAATATGTCAGAGCATACGGCATGATAGTTTCTGTCGCGCCTAACATAGTTAAAATTGGTTTAAGGAAGAGTGTAGAGAAAAGGATGATAATAGCACCAATCAGAAGGCTGCTATACAGAGCGGTACTTGCCACCTTATTGGCAGTATCCTTATCGCCTCGTCCCAGAAGTCTTGACAGGTAGGATGCAGCACCGTTGCCAAACATTAGTCCCAATCCAACTACGACTTGTCCTAACGGGAAAACGATGGAAATGGCTCCCATTTGACTTTTTCCCAGTCCGCTCACAAAATAGGCATCCACCAGATTATATAGGGCATTGATTAACATCCCAATCATAATCGGCACGCCAAGCGACATCAGAGCTTTGGGGATAGGCGCACTGCCCAAAAGCTCAAGTTTGTTGTTATGTTCACTCATTGTTAATACTCCTTTCGCACTTTGAAGATGTAAATTATAGTGGTATAAATTACAGTATACTGCTGAATGAATATACTACTATAATTTATAGTAGATGTCAAGAGGAGAGAAGCGATTTCCCTTGACAAAAAGTATAAAATCTACTACTATAATTTATAGCGGCTTTGACGGTAATATTTTATGCAGAGAACATAGCGAAAGGGCGTGATCCACATGGCTACCATAGATTTAATCGTGTTGGGAATTTTGAAAAAGGATCCAATGAGTGCCTACGATATTCAAAAATTAGTAGAATATAGAAAAATATCAAAATGGGTAAAAATCAGTACCCCGTCTATTTATAAAAAAGCAATTCAGTTGGAAGAAAAAGGGCTAATCCGAGGCGAAATCGTAAAGGAAGGAAAGATGCCAGAAAAAGCAATTTACTCCCTAACGGAAGCCGGAGAAGCAGAATTTGAACGCCTCATGTTTGAGATTTCCGCAAAGCCGATTAACATTTTTCTTGACTTCAACGCTGTTATTGTAAATTTGGACTCCTTGCCGCCCGAAAAACAAAAGTCGTGCATAGCAGAGATTCAGGAAAATATTAGTGTCTTAAAATCCTATCTGGAAGATAATATACGGGAAAAAGAAAACACCCCCAGCATTCCGGAAACAGGTATGGCCGTCTTGCGTCAGCAGTATGTACTGGTGGAAGCAATCCAAGAATGGATTAGTTCTTTAAATATTATCTGAAACCAGCATTCTTATACGAATTATAGTTGATTGAGTTATAGTGTTCATGTCTCATGGAAATAAGAAAGGCTTCGAGATCATTACGGTCTCGAAGCCTTTCTTGCTGTCTTAAAAGGGAGAGCTGTTAAACTTATATCCACTGCCCAGTACAGTGCGGATATAACCGCCCTTTGGCGTGTCTGGTGTCAGCTTGTGACGGATCTGACTGATGACACTGGCAACTGCAGTTCCGCAGTGCTCACCGTCTTTGTGCCATATAGCTTCATAGATTTGATGAGCGGAAAATACCCAACCTGGATGTCGAGCCAGATATGTAAGGACTGCAAATTCATGGTAAGTCAAAGTGATAAGGATACGGTTGCAATATACAGTTTGTTCCTTCAGCCGAATTTCAAGACCAGGGAAGGAAAGCGTAGACTGCGGTGGAGATGGTGCAAGGTGGATAAACTCCGGCTCAGCCGCAATAAACTCCATAATTTTATTGATTATATGTTCTTCATGGTCAGTAATGGACAGAATCACGAGTTTCCCCATCTTGCTCACATCCTTTCTCACTTGTTTTGTGATATTTTATTCTGAAGTCCTCAGCCGCTCCACCACAGTTCCCTTGTTAAAGAAGTGGAGAACGATCAGCGGAATGACCGCAGCCAGCAGCAGATAAAGCACGCCAATGACCAGAACGGGAACTAATGTAATATTCAGAGTAAAGAACCACATGGAAGGGCCATTCAATGCGCTCTTTAGCACTGTGACTGCCAGGATCGCTGCGACTGCTCCGCCGATAATGTCCGCACCTACGGCATAGTAGATGCCCTCATAGACCATCAGGCGTCGAAGCTGCTTGCCGGTCATACCAATGCTCTGCATGGTGGCAAACTCATGCCGGCGGGTGATGATGTTGGTAATAATCATGTTGGTAAAGTTGATCAGTCCTGCAAAGGCCATGATGCAGCCAATCAGACCGCCGATAACCAGAATCATGCTGCGGACCGAATCAAGCTGCTCTTTCAACAACTTGGTGGAAGTATAGGCAACCGAAGTATTTTCACTCACATAGCTGCTCAAGAATTCTTCCATCTGCGGCTGCAAGGATTCCTCCACATTGAATCCATAAGTCAGCAGCGTGGGAGCGTCATAGATTTCCTTAAATACAGTGTCCGGCAGATATACAAAAGGAGCATCAGCGGCGATGTGTGCCTGGGCGGTGGTGCCTGTCGGCGTTTCGGTTTCCGTTCCCACGAGGATCGCTTTTGCAAGGATGGTGCTGGTTTTGACCAGTTCCCCATCTTTGTAGAAGGAAATGCTCTCTCCACCTGTAACTGATCGGTCAGCGGAGTGTTCCTTGGTTCCTCTGTCAGTTTGTCCATGGGGCAGCCAATAATGACATATTCTCCGGTAGCCATTTTCTGCGTTAGGGTTTCAGCATCTTTTTCGCCTTCAAAAATACGCATATCCGCCCAGAAATTTTCGGAGGCTCCCATCACATTACCAAAATAGCGCCTTTCGGTATCAGAACTTGTGTACAGGCTATATCCCTGATAGCTTTGATTTACGATGCCTTCTTCCTCATGGAATAGCTCTATGCCGCTTAAATCTTCAAACCCATAGTCAACCAACACATTTCTATCGTCTTTTGTATTTCGGTAAAGATAGCGTTCATCCTCAACTCCAGGCTGTCCGGCAATCAGATCCACCGCCTGCTGTGAGAGCGTATCTTCATGGTGCTGAACGCTTTCCATTACATTAAATGCGGCGGAGTTATAGACATTAAAATCTGTTCTGGTAACACGGTTTACCCACTTTTCTTCATCAAGGCTTTGCGTCACAATGATGATAGAGTTAAACAGGACGATGCACAGAAGTAGGGAAATAATGATAAACGCTGAACGCCGACGATTGCGCCCCAGGTTGGAAAAGGCCATGCGGGACAGCTTTACTCCATTGGTACGCTTGGCGCTTCTCTTTTTATAGGCGTTCTGCTCGGTGTAGCGGATCGCCTCCAGAGGAGAAATCTTTGCCGCCTTTTTTGCAGGCTTCCGGGTGCTGATAAACACGGTCAAGATTGTAAAGAGAGCGGCGATAACAAAGATCAGCGGCGAAGTCGATACGGATGTACCCAGCATAGACGATTCAAGGCTGATGATCTCTGTCACGACAGGAAGCAGCACCCAACCGGCAAAGAAACCGGCGATCAGACCGATGGGCAGCCCGATCAGCGTGAGCCAGACTGCCTGACGGTTCACAATGCCCTTGATCTGCCGTGTGGAAGTGCCAATCGTCCGCAGCAGGCCGTATTGACGAACATCCTGCATCACGGAAATATCAAAGATATTGTAGATCAGCAGGTATCCGCACACGACAAACATCAGGATAAATACAACAGCAAACACGATGGACTCTGATGAAGTCAATCCCTGGGACATTTGATTTTCGGAGGCGAGAATGAAATTGTCTGCGCCCATATCCTCTGGATTGCCGCCAATGGAGTAAACGAACTCATTCAACTGCTGCTGAACATTTGCTTTATTCTTCAGCACGACATCGGAAAAAGTAACGCCGGACATTTCATGGTCTACCGCATAAGTGTTCTGGACCACATCGGGGTTTTCCTTTATAAACTGCTCTGAAACAGTCGCAACGCTCACAGAGTCATTGCTTGCTTCCCACCAGCCGGAAAGCACCATATCATAATGATAAGTTTTCCCCCGCAGTTCAAATTCCAACGGAACCTCTGCGCCAACCTTTGGTTCTACACCCAGCGCCTTCAGCGCCAAATCCGTAGTGGCGATCTCATTCGCTTTCTCCGGTGCTGCTCCGTGAGTAGGCACACAGAAGGTCAGCTCCTGCTGCACACTGTCCGCATAATTGATCTCAATGGAATGGCTGGAAGTATTGCTTGCATAGCCAATGATACGCCGGTGGCCTGCCTGCTCCACAAAATCGCTGTTTACAAGCTGCTCGTACTGTTCCTCCGTCATATACCCTAAAGTGCCATCCGCTTTACTGCCTTTCTGCATTTGCAGAGAGAGCTGGATGGAGGATGCCATATTGAACGCCAGGGAAGTGATAGAGGTAAATAGGAAAGCAGTCAGGATAATTGCCAGCAGCGCAGCCAGATTGCGGACCTTATTCTTCTTGAAATAGCGTTTGGATAGCTTGGTAATCACTTTGGAATTATTGTTGCCAAATAGAATGTCATTCATCTTGTCCACCCCCCTTTGCTTTTATTCATTTACCCGAAGCCGTTCTACAACACTTCGATTGTTAAAGAGCCGAAGTGCGACAACGGGAACAATAAATGCCAGTACCAAAAAGAGAACCAGCATAATCAGTGCAGGCAGCAAGGTCATCTGGAATGTCATCATGATACTGCTTGGGCTGATTTCTACAAAAGCCCTTACCAATGTCATGCCAAGCACACCAGCAGCCAGCGTACCGACAATCCCGGCCAGCAGCACATAGGAGAAACTTTCAGAAATCATCATCTTTCGGAGCTGCTGGTTCGTCATACCGATACTCTGCATGGTGGCAAACTCGTGCCGGCGGGTAATGATGTTTGTCATAACCAGATTGATGAAGTTGATTAGTCCCACCAGGGCAAACACATCGCCGATCACTCCGCCGATCAGAAGAACGACATTTTTAACACCAGAAACAGTTGCTTTCATCGTCAGGATAGAGGTATAGGCAACATCTGTATCCTGCGCCAGATAGCTTTCCATCTCCTGCTGGTACTGTTCCTCTACATCAAAAAGGAAACCATACAAGGTAGGCGTTTCATAAATCTCCTTAAATTTGTTTTCAGCCATAAAAATTTTAGGACCTTCTATTATTTGTGCAATATTTGAACCGCCGCCAGTCATAGTCATATCGCTATTAGTAGCTACGGCTTTTGCGATAATGGTAAACTCCTCGGTTGGAGTTCCATTTTCATAAAATTGAATGGTATCTCCAACTGATAATCCACAATAATCGGCGGCATCTGCCCCACCAAAGTTACCATGATCGTCATATTCGCCCATTAAAATTACATTGTTACCATTCCAAAGTTTGTCTTTTAAGACAGATAAATCAGTTTCACCTTCGATAATGTCCAGCCGATTGAAGAAGTTTTCCGAAAAGCCAAATACATTTCCGAGGGGGTGGTTATCCGCAGTCAACCCAACAGTATGCCTATAATTTTCTGTTTGGTAAACACCTAAATTGAGGTGTTCCGGCAACATTCGCTGCTCCTTATATGTGTTATCAACCACATAGGGAGTTCCCCAGTCACAAGAGATATGGTCATCTTCAAAAGTGTTCCGGTACAGGTAGACTTCATTTGTGACTCCGGGCTGTTCCTTGATTTCCTCCACTGCCTTCTCTGGAACAGCACTATCATGCCCAAAGTCATTTCCAAACGCCGCCTGAATGCCTGGACTATATACTATAAAGTCACTTCGGGTCTGGTTTTCGATATAGGCATCTTCATCAAAGCTGCCGCTGAAGATAAACACCGAGTTCAAGAGGACAATGCTCAAAGTCAGAGAAATCACAATAAAGACTGTCCGGCGCTTATTGCGCTGAAGATTTGCCTTCGCCATGCGAGGAATGACTGCCCCGGAAATTGTCTTTTTTCGCTTTATGGAAACCGTGTCCTGCTCTACATAGCGGATAGCCTCGATAGGTGACACACGGGAGGCTTTCTTTACCGATTTTCTGGTGCTGATATAAACCGTGAGTCCTGAGAACAGGATTGCACCTGCGATAATTCCCAAATATGGGAGTGTGCCGACCTCAATATTTCCACCGCTGAAATCAACAGCAAATATCTGGAGTGCAATAGGCAGAATACTGCGGCCAAGCAATGTGCCGAAAAGCAGACCGAATGGCGTACCGATCAGGAACAAGTACAGTGCCTGCCGGTTGACTAAACGCCTGATTTGTCTGGAAGTTGTTCCCACAGTCCTCAGCAAGCCGTACTGGCGAATATCATTTGTTACAGCAATCTCAAATACATTGTAAATGAGCAGATACCCACAGAACATGAACAGGATACCGAAAACACCGGCTACCAGCCACATCATAAGGCCGCTTTCACTAGAAACGATGGGATTAGGAGCAACGCGAACCGCGTTAGCTGCATTGACATCGTCCGGATTACCGCCAATATTGCGGACAAGCTCTGAAATGCGGTCCTTTACCATATAACTATCCCGCATTACTACATCGGCTGTATAAATACCACAGCCAACACGCCCCAAAGCAATATCGCTCATCATTTCTGCGTTTTCTTCCAGAAATGCTTTGGAAACAATGACCGATTCTGATTTTTCATTTGGTGTGTCGTAAATACCGGATACGACCATATCAAAATGATAAACCTGACCACTTTGACGAACCTTCAATTCAACAGGAATTTCTGCCCCGATTTTTTCTTCGATGTTCAGATCCTTCAGTATATTGGCAGAAACCAAAACCTCATTTGCTTTTTGAGGGGCAGAGCCTGTGCGTGGTGTCAGCATCCGAATTTCCAACTGAGTCTGGTCGGCATAATCGACCTCTGCAACACGCCGGTTTGTGTTGGTCATAATTTCGACTGGTATCCAGCAGCCCACCTTTTCAAACATGGCGTTTTCTTTTAACTGCTGGAGCTGATCCTCGGAAAGTCCCTGTACCAGAGCATCCGCAGATGATCCCATCATTTTTGCCATGCTGTATTCCAGCGTCCCACTGGCACCCATGCCAATGGTCAGGACTGCCGTAAAGAGAAAAGTTGTCAGGGCAATCGCAATGGCTGCAATCACATTCCGCATTTTGTTACTGCGAAAACTGCGGTTTGCCAGCTTTTTGATGACAGCCTTGTTGTTATTGCCAAATAGAATGTCATTCATAGTTCCGCCCCCTTTACTGCACAATCTTACCATCCTCGATCCGAATAATGCGGTCGGCAAGCTGGGCGATCTCATTATTATGGGTAATCATTACAAGGGTCTGGTGGAATTTTGTGCTGGTAACTTTCAGCAGGCTCAGCACATCGCTGCTGGTCATACTGTCCAGATTGCCTGTTGGCTCGTCCGCCAGAACGATAGCAGGCTTCGATACCAGAGCGCGGGCGATGGCTACACGCTGCTGCTGGCCGCCGGAGAGATTGCTGGGCATATTGTTCAGTTTATCCTCCAGCCCCAGCATCCGCACCACTTCTTTCATAAACTTCTTGTCCACCTTGTTTCCATCCAGCTCCACAGGCAGCACAATGTTTTCAAAGACATTCAGCACCGGCACCAGATTGTAGTTCTGGAAGATGAAGCCGATCTTTCGTCTGCGGAAGATAGTAAGCTGCTCGTCTTTCAATGTAGAGAGGTCGCGCCCATCCACAATGACCTTGCCGGAGGTAGGCACATCCAGTCCGCCGATCATGTTTAGCAGAGTGGATTTTCCGCTACCGGAGATTCCAACAATCGCTACAAATTCCCCCTGCTCAACAGAGAGGTTCACACCATCCAGGGCCTTTGTGATATTCGGCTTTGTGCCGTAGTATTTTTTCAGTTCAGTCGTTTGCAAAATGCTCATAGAGAACACCATCCTTTCTTTAACTTAGACCCATTGTAACGACCAAACCTCACAGAAATGTCACGAGCCACAAAAAATTTCCGCTAAATTCAGCCCCCAAATGTCACGAACCTGTGACATTTCAATTTTCGGGGTGTGCTTGCTCTACTTTCGGAGCAGGAAAACAGAAAAGGTTGAGCCTTTCCCAACCTCAGACGCTACCCGGATATAACCGCCCTGCAAGGTCACAATCTCACGGGCCAGATACAGACCGATTCCAATACCGTCCACATCATGCACCGCATCTTCCCGGTAAAACCGCTTGAAAACTGTCCCTTGGTGCTGCTCTGAAATGCCGATGCCGGTATCGGCAATGTCGATCTTCACATACATTTCCCAGCCTTCCACCGACACACGGATCTGCCCGCCTGCCGGGGTGTATTTCACAGCATTATCCAGAATGTTGAACAGGGCTTCGCTTGTCCATTTTCTATCATGGCGTGCATCCAAATGCTCCGGGCATTCCACCTGCACATCTATCTTTTTCTTTTCGGCATTGAGCAAAATCCCGCCCAGGGCAGCGGCAAGGGTATCGTAAATCGACTGCTGTCTCTGCTCCAGCGAAATGACTCCCGTTTCCAGGCGGGAGGTTTTAATCATGGCCTGCATGAGGAAGTCCAGCTTATGAAGCTGGCTGGCCTGGGCTGTCAGAAATTCCTTTTGCTTCTGCGGGGGAACCTCGTTTTCAAGCAGCGTGTTGTTGATCATCTTCAAGTTGGCAATCGGGGTCTTGACCTGATGGGAAATGTCGGAGATCAGTTCTTGCAGGTCAGCCCGTTCCTTTGCGATGCTGTTTTTATTTTCCTGCATGACCTCGTACAGCCGCCCCAGCCGGTAGTTGATTTTATAGAACAGGCTTTCTTCCTCGACCGTCTGCTTCGGCTGGATATCCCCGGAGAGCATATCATCCATCTGACCACAAAAGGCATCGGAGAACCGGACCAGCTTCCGGCGGATCAGCGCCACAAAGAAGATAACGCAGAGCAGTACAAAGAGACTGAACAGGAACACACACCGGACAGCGGTTATATTCTGGGTCAGCAGATAAACAGCGGCACAGACTGCACCAACCGACAGCAGCAAAAGCGTTCCCAAAAGGACGCAGGCTTTGTTGATGGAGAGTTTTCGCATATTCATTTCAGCGCCCCTCCGATCCACATATAGCCCATGCCGTACACTGTCTTGATGTACTGGCGGCCCTCCGTTTCAATTTTGTTCCGCACCCGGCTGATGGCCGCAGTCAGGGCGTGTTCATCCACAAAGTTCCCATCGGCATCCCACAGCTTTTCAAGCAGCACCTGTCTGGTCAAAACATTCTGCGGGTTTTTGGTCATGATTTTCAACAGCCGGTATTCCAATGGAGTGAACACCAGCGGCTTACCGGACAGGGAAGCAGTCATCTCCGAGAAATTGATGGATAGTGCGCCATCCTCATAGCAATCGCCGCCAGACTGTTTCGCCAGCCGCCCCAGCACCACGGACAACTTTTTTTGAAAGACGCTCATAGGAAATGGCTTGGTCACATAGTCCTCTGCGCCCAGCTCATAGCCTTTGAGCATATCGCTCTCCATATCATTTGCGGTCAGGAAGATCACTGCCGTATCCGGCCGGCGCTCCTTTACCTCACGGCAGAAATCAAAGCCATTCCCATCCGGCAGGTTTACATCCAGCACGATCAGGTCATAGTCCTGCTTGGTCAGAAAATCACTGGCTGCTGATTTTGTCAAGGCAGAGTCCACGACATAGCCCGCAGCATCCAGGTTATAGCACAAAGTATTATTCAAAAGTCGGTCATCCTCGACTACTAAAATTCGCATTGTATCACACTCCTTCATTCTTAGTGTAGCATCCAAATGTCACAGAAACCTCACGAGAGGATTATTTTTTTGTATTTTTGAAACGGCGGTCTGCCGGCTTCTCTGCATCCTTGGGAATCAGCCAAATGGTAGCCATCTTCACAGCGCCGGGGATACGCCCTCCGGCATACAAATAATTGATCTGACTTGGGGTAACACCCCATTTTCTGCTGCTTTTTCATGGAATATAAGTTATGTGGATTCCTATGATTACTCAATTATAATTTCTTGGCTCAATCAACGCAAGGAAGTAATACTTGTAGCCTTGTTTTATATAAAACGAAGCGCCGGACAGAGCCAATCGGCATATGTCCGGCGTTTCCTATATCACGGATTCAAATTTATATCCACTGCCCAGTACAGTTCGGATATAGCCACCCTTTGGTGTATCCGGCGTCAACTTGCGCCGGATCTGACTGATGACATTGGCAACGGCGGTGCCGCAGCGTTCACCGTCTCTATCCCATACAGCCTCGTAAATCTGGCTGGCTGAGAATATCCAGCCAGGGTGACGAGCCAGATATACAAGAACTGCAAATTCATGGTGAGTCAGAGTAACAAGTTGACCTCTGCAGGATACTGTCTGCTCCTTTAGTCGAATTTCAAGATCGGGGAAGGAGAGACAGGCAGCAGAGAGCGGGAGAGCAATACGGTCAAGCTCTGGTTCGTCTATGATTGCTGCCATGACCCTATTAAAAATATGTTCTTCGCAGTCGGAAAGTGATAGAACCAGAAGTTTTCCCATATTGCTCACCTCCTCGTAAAATGTAAAGTGCTAATCCCCAAAATCATAGATAGAACTCTGGGATATTACTTTTTTTCCTAAAATAGTAATTGCTTTCTTGCTGCACTGATTTACGCACCGATAACATAAGGTACACCGTCCATTTGCTACAATCTTACCTTCGGATAATGACAAATTATTCATAGGACATACCAATGCACATTTGCCGCACTTTATACAAGTGTCGGAATTTATCTGTATTTTGTCTGAATACGCTTGTGTTTTACGGTAAAACCAAAGCCGCTGTCCTAACAGACCTGCAATATGACACCAAAAGCCTAAACCGTTTTTAGTTGGAGTGCCATTTTTCAAATTGTACACTGCTGATTTTATACATTCTTCTGCTTGTATGACAATTTGCTTATTTTGATCTGGAGTACGCTTTAAGGCTTTTACATCACAAATGCAATCCGGCATTTTCAAATGAAGTCCACCCCATATGTGTGCTCCGTATCGCTTAAACAATCTTGCAGATACACCCGCACCATCGCCGCTAAACAGTCCCATTGTTGCAATAATAAAAATGTGTTTTCCCTTCCATACATCAGAATTTCCACAGATAAAATCCCGTACTATTTTAGGCAGGTTGCTGTAATAGATTGGATAGGCAAAAATGATGTCTTTATGATGTGCAACTTTTTCTATTGTACCTTCATCCTCTAAAGGAGTTATTTCAATGTTCCTATCATATAGAGCAACAAACTTTTCTAAACAATATTTTGTATTTCCCGTCCCACTAAAATAAATCCCAATCATATTTTTTCTCCTGTATTATCTATAAAAGGAAGCTGAAAAACATCCATAAAATCAATGACTTTCTCCCTCCAGTCATTATCATAATTTACATTATTCATGGTGGCTAATGAGGTAACACCATGTATAAAAGCCCAAATGGTTATGATAATATCATTTTGCTTTTCTTCTGGATAGTGCGACTGCTCTAGTAGTTTACTTACAATATTTTTATAGATGATATAGGGTTTATAGTTTTGATCGTCTGGTATCGATAACGATAAGTCAATTTTTATGTTGGATTGCGAATATAAAAATTGAAAATAAGCAGGGTTATCTACAAAGAAAGACACATAGGCTATCCCCATATCTTTCAATATTTCTACAACATTATTATTCTTTTGAACGGCACTTTCTAATTGTTTAGAAAATTTATCTGTGATAAATAGTTGCATTGCTTCAAGCAGTTCTTCTTTATTTTGAAAATGGCTGTAAGGGGCAGCATGGCTGACACCACACGCCGCAGCCACCTTTCTCAAAGAAAAAGCATTTACTCCCTCTGTACTTACAAGCTGAATACCTGTTTCAATCAAAGCATTTCGCAAGTCTTTGTGATGATAAGTTTGTCGTTGCTGTGCCATGCTAAATCCTCCAATCTTTACACTGTCTATATTGTACTTCATTATCTTTACACTGTCAAGTTTGTGGTGGCTTTTATATCATAGAGGTCAAAATGAGTTTACAAAGGTAATATTTTTATGCGTATATACTTGGGAGTACATAGAAAAACGCACCAGATACAGAGCCATACTGTATCCGGTGCGTTGCAAACTTTTTAACCTTTCAGATAGTAATGCACATAGGCATTATAATCTCGATGCCGGGTGACTAGCCGCAGCCAGATATAAAAGTGGGCAGTTTCCGAATACAGATTGAATTCGGTGGGCTCGCTGGTGGGCTGGGCGTACCCTCGGCAGAACCGTGTCAGGGTGTCCAAATTCCGAAACTCCGGCAGTTGGAACAGCGCATTCTGAAAAGCATCAATTTCACGGGCAACTTCCAGAACAGGCGTATCCTTTTGGCACTGATGCCAGGTGGTCCACCATTTCCAGCCATCATAATCAGAACGGGAATAGGCTATCTCGCTGGCAGGACGGGAGCCTTGCTGAAACAGATCTTCAAAGGTGCAGGAAGTAGTCAGCAGCGGATCTTCAAAATCGGTCTGCTGCTGGCTCAAACCGTTTTTGACAGCTGCCCATTCTGTTAGAGGGAGTGGGCAACGGTTGGCATCACGCAGGGCTTCATCTATACCGCACGCCTCGCAGATATGGACATCTGCATAGCGGCTCAGGGCGTTGATGACCAGCCTGCGGTCCAGCGGCTGACCACACCGAAGACACAAGGGTGGTTGCTCTGCCTCTGGGGTAAACAGCAGTTTGTCCTGCTGCCATACGGTTTCCAACAGGGATTTGGGATAGATACGGATCTTCATGATGATGTCCTCCTATTTTATTGTCTTTCATATTCGTACCGTTTCCTCCGGTTTTCAGACCAGGGAGGGTAGACACGAAGTTCCTCCTGAAACATGGTCATCAGCTCGGCTGCCATGTCCTCTTTACGCCGATAGATGCGCTGCTTCTCCGTACCATCTGCATAGCGGATGGTAGTCTGGAGTGCGGGTCCTTTCTGTGTGAAGATGAATTTGCGACCATGAGAAGGGTCAGATGCCTCGATCCAGAGGGGCAGGGTGGTGGAACTTCCATCCGGACACCGCCAGCCACTGTAATCAGTGTAGCTAAACCCGTTGATTTCTCGTGCCAGCCGGCGCAGGGCAATATACAGCCGCTCAAAGCGGCGTCCCAGTTCGCCTTTTTGTTGCCGGATGTAGAGGGTATGCCCCTCATGATCCAGGGTATCCAATTTTTTGCCATAAAACAGGTATTCAGGGTAAAGGCAGCCATCCGATTCAAGAATTTGCCCGGTAGGTTCCGCAAGGTGATTGTCTGACAGCCAGACCGGAAAAAGTCCGTCTGCGGCTTTTATATTGATGAAAGCGCAGTGGTCGGGGCGGATTCCGGTTAAGTTGGTGGTAAGGGTTTCCCAAAAAATCAGGATGCCGTGATCCTTTTCATAAAGCTTGATGGCGAGATTGCCGTTGGGATATGTACTGATTTTCAAAGTCAGCTGGGATCGGTGTTCGCCCAGCGTAAATGCGAGAGTATTCATAAGCGTTTTCCTCCAAAGAAGCACCGGACGCCTGCAAAAATGCAGATTGCCGGTGCTTCTTAGTGTGTGTTCCGGACAAGGAAACCGGAGCAGGGAGAGGAATGCAGTTCCTCTCTGGTCATCGTCAGCTACACAGCCAAAGTCTTTGACTCGAACTGATAGCGCAGAACCTGAGCCAGCTTTGTCCTGTTTTCACAAGTAATGCGATAGGTAGGGCCATAGTTACGCCCCTGTTCATCCATCCTTCGAATGGAAATGCTAAATCGGGTGACCTCCTGGGTGATCCACAGACGCCTGCCCGTGGCAGCATCTTCAGCAATAATCCATAAAGGGTACTGCATGGTCATGTAGGTCTGGGGGTAAGCACGCCAGCCGCTGCGGTCATGGTAACAGAAACCGGGGGTAGTCTGCCGCCTTTCATTCAGTACATCATAAACTGCCTTATATTTCATGCACTGCACCGCCTTTCAAAGTTTTTCAGGTAGCCTGCATACCCTTCCGGGTCCAGCTCCTGCAGCCGGTTGGCACGAAAACGATATTCAGGATAGGTGCAGAACCCACTCTGCATGGTGCGACCGGTTGGGATAGCCAGACCATGTCGGATGAGCCAGGTGGGAAATTCTGAATCGGCATTGGTGTCGATAAAGGCATGGTCTTTTTGCCGTTGGCCGGGCAGGTTGACGGTGAGAGTCGCCCAGGGTTCCGGGTCGCCGCTTTCCCATGTCACCATTTGTATGGCAAGGTTTCCATTCAGGTAGGAAGTCACCTGCAGCTGGATGGGGTGCGTGGCGCCAAATTTCTTGTAAGGCAAGGTAACAGGTGCCGCATCGATATCCGGTTCTTCGTCCGCCACGCCCAGTTCCCAACTAAGAGACAAAATCTGGCTCTGACTCAGCGTGCGGGAATATTTCTTTGCGTATTTTGGCTTGAAGAGCAGGGCACCGTCCTGCAGGAGCAGCTTTCCTTCTTTTTGGTCCTGAATACAGCGCAGGCCATGCAGACGGGGCTTTGCGCGCTCCACCGCATCGTGGATCTTTGGATGGTCAAACCATATGGAATACTGTACGGCTACATGGAGATGGGGATGCTCCTGAAAGCGTGAGCATAGGAGCTCCAGCACCTGTTGACAGACTTTTCTTCGTTTCTCCAGCGTCTGACGTTCGTTAAAGGTCAGCGTGAAATATGAGAAATCCCGTTCGGATGCGTCTGCGGCGCCGCTAAAGGGATTACACCAGAAGTACAGATCCCATCGGTCGCTGCCATAGGACACAGGGATATTTTCGTCATACTGGTAGCAGACAAAGTCCTGTGCGATGGCTTCCATGACGGGTTTCATTGCTGCGCTGCTCTCCAAACTTGCCTGACGGATATACTGTTCCCATTCTTCGCAGGTGTGGCTGTCATAAAACTGTTTGTTGGCTGCGGCCTCTGCTTCGGTGCATAGGGATTGCAGGCGCAGGGAGTGGACGTCTTCTTTGGCATAGCCTTTTTCAAACCATCTGGTATCAATATTCATATGGGAACGATCTTCGTGGATTTTCATTTTGTATCCTCCTTGTGTATAGGTGCTGCATTTTTTGACGCAGTGCGGTCATTGGTCTTTCCAGTCATAGAGCAGTAGGTCATGTCCGGAAGATTTGGCTTCGGTTCTTTTGTCCCGGAAACGGTAGTTGGTAAATACAAAGCCGGTGGGCTTGTGGGTATAGCGGACAGCCAGAATGTGGAACTGACTATTTAGCCATTCGGCTGAGTCTACTGCTTCCTCAGCGGTGTTCTCAACATCGGTGGCAAAGAGCCAGTTTTCCCAGTACCAACCATGCCCAACTGTTTCTCTGGCATCCGGCAGGGAAAGCAGTTTTTCCCTCAGTGCTTCATGATCCTGCAGGTGCGGATGCTGTGCACGAACGGACTGCACCAGCGACTGCCGGAATTGGTAGAAAGGCACGAAGGGTTTCTTGCCTTCAAAGTTACCATTGCCATCCAGCGCACAGACTACACCATTTGCAATCACTTCAAAGATAAGGTCTTCCCGGATGAGACTGCTCATTTCATGCCAGTCCGGTGTAGAGCTGTACCATGCGCCGCTTTCGGTATCCCGGTTGTAGTAGCGTACCGGTTCTGCAATGGTGCAGAATACATCTATACAGAATCCGGGATCTTCAAACAGAAAAGATATTTGTCGTTTTATCATCAGGTGTTTCCTCCTAAACGAAAAAAGGACCGGCAGGCCGCTAAATGCAGTCTGTCGATCCTTTCGGTTATAAGCCGCAGGTAATGCGGCAGGGTTCCTGGTTAAATCAAAGAGATAGGCACAATCAGATTGTTCTGATCAAAAGCGCCCAACTGGTCAGCCATGCACAGGATAGCACCAGTGCCGCGCTGCAGCGGAGACTTGTCGATCAGGTCAAACACCTTCGTCAATTTCTTTGGCGGCGAGGCCATCTTTTTGATCTCGATGGGAAATAGTTTCCCGTCCCGCTCCAGGATCAGGTCGATTTCTCTGGCATCCTTATCCCGATAGTAGTACAGGAAAGGCTCCTGACCGGCGTTCTGATAGGTCTTGATGATTTCCGCTACGGTATAGTTTTCCAGCAGTGCGCCGCTCATGGCTCCTTCCATGGCTGTCTCCGGGCTGCTCCAACGGGTCAGGTAGCAGACAATGCCGGAGTCGTAGAAGTAGAGCTTGGGTGTGGATACGGTGCGTTTGAGGACATTATTGGAATAGGGCTCCAATAAGAAGATGATCCCCAGCGCCTCCAGAACATGAAGCCAGTTTTTGGCTGTGGTCTGGTCGATCTCCGCATCATCGGCAATGCCCTTGTAATTGACCTGTTGGGAAGTCCTGGCGGCAACAGAACGCAGGAAGCGCAAAAACTTCAAGCTGTCAATGTCATTGGACAGCCGCCGCACATCCCGTTCCATGTAAGTGTCAATGTAACTGGAATAGAAGATGGGGGCATTGGAATAAGTTCCTGTGACCAGGGCAGGCATCCCGCCCTGATGGATATGCTGAAAGACCTCTGGCGTGTTCAGCATTTGGCGTCCGTTCTGCCGTTCTGACAAAAGAGACAGCTCCAGGCTGAACGGTGGTTCAGGGGGCCGTTTCATGATCTCACTCTGGGAAAGCGGTGAGAGGTGGAGCAGAGCCACCCGGCCGGCCAGAGATTCCTGTACGCCCTCCATCATCTTGAAAAGCTGAGAACCCGTCAGCCAGAAATCGCCGGGCTGATGGCGTTCATCTACCATGATTTTGATATATGGGAACAGTTCCGGTGCGTATTGCACTTCATCAATGAGCAGCGGCGGCTGATACAGCTGGAAGAACATCTTTGGGTCCGTCTTGGCGAGTTCCCGCAGCGTCAGATCATCCAAAGAGACCTTCTTGCGCCCCTTGCCCTCGACCTCTATCAAATGTTCCAGCATGGTGGTTTTTCCAACCTGCCTTGGGCCGGTAAGCAGAAGCACAGGATACTGTTCATTCAGCTCCATTACCGGTTTTTCCATGTGTCGGGTGATATACACAGGCGTTCCTCCTTTCTCGATTTCGGCTGATATATTATTATATACCTATTTTAGCCGAAAAAATCTGATTTTGCAAGTAGGCAGTCTGCAAAGCACACTTCAGCAACGATTTTTAATGGTCATTCCTGCGCAGCGGCGGAGCCGACCATTTCTTTCAGACTGGCGATATACTGCCTCCATGCCTGCCTGGATTCTTCAGCACGCTTCAACTCGGCAAGCTGTTCTTCCGGCGACAGGGCTTCAAACTCGCATTGGCTGCAGTCCCTATCAATATCCTGAAAGATGCGGTTCAGGATGGAAAGTGCCAGCTCTGTAACAGTGGGGCTGTGTTCATCAATCGCCTTGCGGCCTTGACGGAACAATTCCAGATAGCGTTCATATTGCTGTTCGCTGATAAATTCCCAGCCGTAGGCTTCCTGGATGTCGCTTTCGCTATGGTATTGCATAGCTGCTTCAAATTCTGCCTCGCGGTCTGCGGCTTCCTTTTCGATGTGCCGCCTGAGTTTGGCGCGGATGCGCTCCAAGTCTTTGAGCAAAAGCTTGCAGGCTTTGGCCTCCATGAGATAACCGTGTGCTTCGCTGTTTAGATATTGCTGAGATGTCTTTTTCATGCGGCAGCTTCCTCCTTGAATTTGGATTGAACAAAGAGCAGGAACCCTTTGCTGGTATCCTCCAGAAGCTGCCATGTACCATCCCGCCAGACACAGGCGGTTGCATCATTGTAGACTTCCGGCGTCTTGGGCGGGTCGTCAAAGCATTCCGGCGTCACATAAAGGCACATATGTCCCATATAGAAGGGCTGCAGAGTAGCTTCTATCTCTTTGCGCAGGGCAAGGGCGAGTGATTCGATCTCGTCAATATCCTGACGCTGAAAGGTAGCATCTGAAATCTGTTTGAGCCGCTTGGTTTGCTTCACAGCTGTATCGATATAGGGTACAGCCTCATCAAAGTATTTGTGTTTGATCCGCATACCGTCAAATACCAGAAAGCGGGTATAGGCGGTAGCGGCTTTACAGATGTCTTGCCGCAGGGCATCAAATGGTTTTTTGTACTTGGTTTTCAGCACCTCCATGGATACGACCTGCAGATTGCGCCGCAGGGTTTCCAGATGGTTCACTAAAGTGGTGCGTAGTTCATCTCGTTCCATAGGCATCCTCCGTGGGTAGCTTCCGGGCGGCTATCCGCGCCGGAAGTGGCGGCAGTGCTTATGCACATTGGCGTGGATAAACGCAAAGCTCTTGCAGGCCAGCAATCGGTTCCGTTCTCTGGAAGATTGCCGGGCAACGCTTGCATGATACTTTTTAACAGATGTTTTTATAGGGTTATTCGAGTTCAGGTTCCCAAGGGGTATCTTCCTCATAAGGCGCAGCCTCCTTTTTATTGTCAGCGGACTTGTTGGCAGCCTGTACTGTCAGCAGAAGGGCATCTTCCCCGACATCGCTGCTGTGGGACTTTTTGGCTCGTTTCTTTTTGCATCTTTCCACGGCTTTGTCATAGTCGTAGCCGATACCAGCTTGCAGCTTATCCGCAATTTTACGAAGCTTTTCGGCATGGTACTCATAGGTAGCACGATGGAATCCAGTCAGCTCCCACTGATCGCACACCGATTCCAAAAGCCGGACATAGTCCCGCAGTGCATTGACTGTTTTGTAGATATCGCCATGGCAGGTAGTAAAGGTATGGACGCCATCAAGATCCCGAAAGCAAAAAATCAGTTCTTCCCCCAAAAACTGTTCCAGTTGGACTGATTGTGCGATCATTGGCCGAAAAGATTCCTGGGGCAGTTCGGGCAGTCTGTTCTCATCCATTGCTATCCTCCTCATGTTCCGGTATTGGCGGCTGTGGGCCTAAGCCTGCCGCAAACATCTGCACAGCGGTACGGTAACCAGAGGCGTATGCCTGCTCCAATACAGCAGAATTGCGGCATTGTACCGCAGTCTGATACTGTTCAAAAGCGATGGACGCCTCGCTGGAGAGCAGCGGAAGCAGAGCTTTTTCTTTCTGTTGTACTGTCTGGTTAAAAGGTGTGAGGCGTTTATCGGGCTTGAACACATCTGCTTCATATTCGCCGTAATAGAGCGAAGTGAGAAAGCGTGGGTCTGCCGGAAAGGATATAGCAGATGGTGCAGGGCGGGAAAGCGCCGCCGCAATGTCTTTGAGTGTGTTAATCAGTGCGGGGAGCTGAACATTAAAAAATCTTTGCCCCATTGCTGTTTCGTGTAAATTCATAAAATAAGGCCCCCTTTCTAAAAGCCATTTGCCTTTTACTGTTCCCCGGCAATCCGGTGCAGGTCTGCTAACAGGTGTCGGTTATTCTGCTCATACTGAGGCTGAAAAGGCTGGTCTAAATCAAAATTGTAATAGCGGTAGTAGAGTACCTTGAATACAATGCCTTGCCGCATGGCAGGGTCAATGGCGCGCATCAGTTTGCCCAGTTCGGTGGCAATCTCATATTCCCGCTTTACATATTCTTTGTCTTCCCTCTTAAAATTCTGATACAACCAGTCCTTGACGGATACCCGGCTGCCGGTAAAGTGGCTCCGGTGCCGGTCCAGACACAGGCAGTATTCAAAATCACGGCCACGCTCCCCTGGACCTACGGTAAGAGGATAGATACGGCAGGTACGGGTACGGGCAGGGTAGACGGAACAGCGCCCATCCATAAGGAAGATACAGGAGCCGTTTGGGGCTTTTGTCTTGAGCATATAGATAGGGAAGCCTTCTTCGGTCAGAGGTTCCGGATCGCAGTAGCGGAACAGGAAATCCTCTATTCCTTCGATGAGCTCACCTTTTGTTCGGAGATAGCGAGCCAGACGGTAGGCATCCAGACTTTCCACCATTACACAGCCTTCAATATTGCGGCAGCATGCCCCGCATTGACGGCAGGAAAAGGGAAACTGGTCTTTGGGGCGGACTGGTTGGATCTCATTCATGATTTCTTCATTCATTTTGTTCCTCCATAAAAAGAGCCGTGACGGAATGGTATCCGCCACGGCCAGAACTTGTGGAATAGTCAGCGGGAGCCGGCTGTTCCAAACCATTTACAGTCCCTTCACGCACATGCGGCCAATCTCACAGGGAGCGGACTGACAGCCGCCAGCGGAAAAGGGGACATGGACAGATGGTAGTGGGAGTTCTGCGTTTCAAAACGGACGCAATCCTCCGACTCCTCCAGAATCGTCACCACACGCGAAGTATGGTAGATGTTTCCTCCGGCGTGCAGAAGCGCACCACGCCCAACAGACAGCGGACGCAGCAGAGAGCCATTCAAAACGATCTGTTTCTTTTCTTTCTTCATTCGGTTTGACCTCCAATCTTTTTGAAAATGTGGATGTAAGGGTATTTCTTATCTGTAATGGGTTCATCCATAGCAAATATCCAGCAGCACATCGTGGACTTCAGCCAGCAACTCTTTAATGCGCCGCATGGGAACCTTCTGGGTGCGGGCAATCTCACGGAGACCATAGCCGCCCTGTTTCAGATGAACAATATCCATTTGCTGCTTGGAGACTCTGCCGGCCAGCTCGTGGAGCAGAAGATCCATTTCCAACTGCTGCATGATTGGGTCATGGGCAGGAATGGTATCTTCTAGAGGCGCACCATCGGGATATAATCCGACGTGAATACTGAGAACCTCCATATTGCGCTTGCGGCGACTTTGGTATCGATTGTAATTAGATAAAGCTCCCTGCATTGATTTCCAGCCAATTGTGGCGAAGGAATATTTCTGAAGCTTTGGCTCGTTGAAATAGCGGTACACTGCTCGGAGATAGCCAAAAATGATTACATCATAAAATTCATCTTCCGGCAGATGGTTTTCATTCAGGAACTTGTAGACCAGTCCGTGATGATCAGTGGCAAATGCCTGTTGTTCTTTGGTTAATGGTACTTCACATAACATTGTGTTTTCCTCCTTAAAAAAAGAGGGATACCTCCGGTGTGTTAAACCGAAGGTATCCCTTTGTTCATGTGTCATGTGGTGCAGGTCACATCAAGATACTTATGCGGGCAGCTGCTCGCAGTCACCATTGATCTGGCTGACAGTATAGTGACCGTCTGCCGGCTCGTTGGTCATGGCGCCAGGCTCGATTACATAATCGCAGCCGGTGTCGCGCTGCTCCTCAGTGATCTCGGCACGCTGCTGGAGCAGGAGTTTGATTTGCTCCTTAAAGCTATTGGCGTAAGCCGGATTTGAGCCAGCTCCTCGCCCTGGAAATCCTGCAGCAGTTTGAAGGTAGCAACACTGTAGTCATTGGTGCCGTTGTTCTCACGCTTGAGACCAATCTGCACGATACTGCCGTAAGTGGCGCGGCGGCGGAGCATGAAGGCCCGGTTCAGAAATTCCTTGAAGGGCTTGATGCTGGTAGGAGGCAGATTTACCTGCAGAGGCATGTACTCACCACTGCGAAGCAGGTAGAGCACACGCATATTTTTACAGGCTTTTCCCTTGCTGCCATCAGGTGCAGAACCAAAGCGGTTCATCACGCAGGCAGCACAGGCGCCTCCGGGAGTGCCGATGCCAACCTTGCCATCCACAGAAGAACAAAGCGGCGTGGTATCGTCGTCATATTCGCTGCCAGCCGGCCAGTAGGCGCAGGTGGCGTGGTTATGCAGAATGACGCCTACCAGAGTCTTTTCATAGTCGGGATTGTCCGGATCATCGGACGGCATCTCAAATTGGAGTGTGCCGCCGGCGGGAATCTTGACACGCTGAAAGCTCATCTGCAGACCATCGGCGTCCTCAGCCAGTTCCTCGGCGCTGAAATCGCCTTCGATCATAGTGGGGAGCATGAATTTTTCCTGTTTCATCAAATCGCTGTTCTGATTATACATAGTGGTTCCTCCTTAAAAATGTGATGGTTGCAGATGGTCAGGCGACCATCTGATTGATACGGTTCCACTGCTGCCGGGGCATGGACAGGATATTGTATCCAATCCCCTCCAGGGCAGTGGCGCGGTCATAGCTGTCCACATCCTGACTAAAGCGTGTTACGGCATTGGATAGCCCATAGAGGGTCAGATCCTTGCCTTCAATCAGACGCTGCAGAACGCCGGTGCTTTCTTCCTCGGTGATATTGAAATCCTTGCTTGCCAGACGGACAACGCCGGGAATATCAGTGGTATTCATCTGAACGGTTGTGGCTTCACGCATCATGCCAACTACCCGTGTAAACCGCGTTTCATCCACGGCGGCCATCACGGTATCTTTGATCTTCATGGCAAATGCGTGGTCATCAGCGGCCAATGTCTCCTGTGAGAACAGTTGGAAGTTTTCATCTGCCTCATTGACCCGGCCGATGTGAGTGCGGCGAGTCTGGGCATCGTTGACGACCATGCCGTTACTGCATACCAGCCGATAGACCAAAGGCTGGATGTTGACGGAACCCAGTCCAACCTCACTATTGCTGATGATAAC
Organism: Lachnospiraceae bacterium AM48-27BH; assembly: GCA_003478355.1. GTDB lineage: Bacteria > Bacillota > Clostridia > Lachnospirales > Lachnospiraceae > UBA3402. The sequence goes on along the minus strand of QUFC01000002.1, from coordinate 46,696 downwards.
GCCGGACTGCACAATGTCACCGGGTACAACTTCGGCTTCAAGCCGCTTGTTGACTACTTTGATGTACATACGGCTGTCCGTGATCTGGCAGCTTTCAAAATAGGCGTCCTCCATTTGCTGAATGACAGGAAGGACGATTTCTGCAATGTCCAGGTTGTCAATGCGGCGATAGCGGTTGCTCAAAAACGCCCGTACAGTGCCATCCAGGGTGCGGACCATACGCTGGGTCGGTTCCCGCTGGAACCAGGAATTCACATTCTCTGCCAGCAGTTCCGGATAATCGGAAAGCATACGGTCATAGTAAGCAGCCGGAATCTTCAGATGTGTGCCGATCTGCCGATGGCAATCTGGTTGATCTCCAATGGCTCCACCAGTGGGTCATCGTGGTCATCAAAGGTGTGGAGATAAAGTTGAGAACCAAAAGGTTCTACTTGAAGTCGCCTGGTATCAAGCAAATAGTCTTGCTTGAGTTTGGATTGGCGTTCAATCTGCTGTGCCATTTCCACGATGGTAAGTCCTGATTTCATTCGTCAAGTTCACTCCTTTCTCTGTGTTCTTTGTCAGCAGAAGCATTACCAGGATACCTGAATACCCTGGGCAGTGACTTCAGCCGCCAGACCATTGCTTTCCAGTACCTCTGTCAGACGGGGCCAGTAGACCTTCTGGGGAAAGTTGTTCAGATGCTCCTGAGAAACAGCATCTTCGCCCTGCTCAATGCAGATATCACCGTCTTCCCGAAGCGTCAGTTTGCTGTGTCCACGGGAATTAAGGTCGGAGATCAGTGCTTCCAGTACAGAGCGTCCCTGCGTTTCATACCAGATACGGGGATCAACAGGCTGCCTGTTCGGAGGTGTTGCATCATCCTCGTTTGTTTCTCCGCCGACCTTGGATAGCGGAATGATCTTGACCATATCGCATTTGATATTGGCGTTCTGATCCAGTGTCACATCAGCGTGATCAAACTCGTCAATGCCAAACACACGGATGCGGCCGGTACCGCCATTGCGGATCAGCTGCTCCGGCTGCTTTTCACACCACTCGAAGGTGGCTTTCGGATAAGCAGAGCGCAGATATGCCAGAATACGATGGTTGGTGTGGCGAACCAGCAGGTCATCGGAGCTGGTGCTACCCAGATCAGGGATCTCAAAACTTCTTGTCTGGATGCCTTCTGCATGGAGCTGTCTGGTGCGCTGCTGACGCTGGCGACGCCGTTTAGCCTGCTGCATATAGGGGAGCAGCAGGATCAAAACTACCCACAGTCCCCAGAGAGTGAAAACGCCCAGAAGCAGCCAAACCTGCCAGGGCCCGCGTACCAGAGCCATAATTGCGATGACTGCACCAATCAGGATCGTGATGCTACCGCTCAAAAGTCCTCTGTCATTATTCATGTTTGATACCATCCTTTTTTCTGAATTTGTTGGAGAACAAAAAAAGAGGGACCGCACCAAGCTTTCAGTTTCATTCTGAAAAACTTGATACGGTCCCTCTTGGGCGCCGAAGTAAACTACTCCGGCAGGGATTCACGGTCGCCGTCCAATACCTCTGTGAGAGGCGGTGCGGGTTCCGCAGTAATGTCCGGGTCATTCTCCTGTCTGTTCGCTGCGGCGGGCTGTTTGGGGAGGAAACCAAAGTCATTTAGACTGACCTTCAGCTTCTTTTCCAATTTACCGTCCTTCATGCGAACATCTACCAGCCGCTGTGAGCCGGCAAGCCAGATCATACTGCCTTTTTTGACCTTGAATTGCATGAGCCGGGTGACATCTGCATCCCAGGCCCATACCTGATAGAACTGCGTCCAGTTTTTGGTGCGTTCCATCAGATCAAAGCATACATAGCTTTGTTTGGACTGGCTTTCTTTGGGTACAAGGTCGTTCATGACGCGCCCGAACACAAAAATCTGTGCCATAACACTCCTTTCTGCCATTGGCATTATTATCTATATAAAAAAGTGCCAGTAGTTTTTCGGCCCTAAAAGGGCGCAAAAAATCACTGACACTTGCATACAAACTTAACAGCGTGTGCAATGCAGGCTTTTGGCCTACGGTACAGATCAAAAAGACCTGTATTCCCAAATGGGATACGCACAAAAATCAATTACAGATACAGTATAGCACTGCATCTTGTGCCTGTCAAGATGTAAAACGCTATATATAGATTTGTAGCCAGTGACAAGTACGATATGTAGTAGTTGAAAAGGTTTTACTCTGTAAGATGGTTCATAACACGGTAGTAGTCATCCAATAGGTAGAACTGAGTCTTTGTTGGGGATGCCGTTTGATAGTCAAAGATCAGACCGTACAGGCTGCCGGTACCATCTACTCCCAGAGGACCAAACCAGCAGGACATTGTATGGCCGTTGAAATACCATAGCTGCAGGTCATTATATTCCGATTCGGTAACGAGTCCTTTGCGTGCCAGCCGAAGGGTCTCATCTTCACTGATCAAAGGATGGGACAGAAAATGGCGGTAAAGAATATCGGACATACCAAGTGCCTGCTGGTAGGTAAGCGGGTTGGGATTGTTCAGCCACCAGCGGGTCAGCGCTTCAAAGTCATGGATGACTGGGCGGGGCGTAAGGCTGCGGAATTGTTTTAGAAAAGCGGTTACTGTTTCCGGAGCAGCTGGAGCCGGTACGGGTATTTCCTGCACACAGTTATTGAGAAAGGCAAACGCGATTTTCTCACCGGTTTTGTCCTCCAGTATCAGTCCGAAGCGTGACAAAGGGGCGAGCAGGAAATGCTCCAGCGCAAAGTTTTCCTCCAGAAAGCGATAGACTTTATATTGTTCAATGGTATGGGGTTTATACATAGGAAACCCTCCTTTCCTTGATCTACCCAATAAATAGGGACAGAAGGAATGTATTCTGCAAAATATAAGGAAATCAGGCGTTGGTCATTGTGATTTGCAAAATGCCCTTTAAGAAAGCGAGGTGGCTCAAAACCACCTCGCATTTTTAGGATTCAGAGGACGGATCGGGATGCTCCTCCGGCTCGCTGATTGCTTCATAGCCCAAAAAGCTGTTCGTTGAAAGTGCTGCGTCCAGATAGTCATTTCCAACGACAGGCCGTGACCCTTTCTGAAAGTAAAATCGGTAGGGCTCGCCTATTTTAAGCAGGGCCGATTTACTGAGAAGCAGTGTGATCTCTATGCCATGGCTGTCTATCAGATGTACTTTGCGGTAGCGGCGGAGCATAGGTGTACTGATACCGGCGCAGATGCCTTCCACTACCTCGTAGTTCTTATGTGCTGCAGTCGCCCAGATTCCTCTACAGGATATAAGACAGGCGCAGAGTACGACAATCCCCAATGCCAGCAGGATATGATCTTTAGTCGCCACGCAGATGATGACGCTGATTCCCGCACTGGCGATTCCGGCCAGCAGAGTGAGCAGAAACTTTCGCTGCAATACAGTGGGAAAAAGAGTCCATTGTTTCATCATGCTCATACCCTCTCAAAGATAATCTGCTGCCGCAGATAAAGATTGGCAACGGCTAATGTTACCGGCTTGCTGCTCTGGCTGATTTTGACCATGCTTGCAATGTTGTCACTGGTGGTCGTTTCATCTCCGTAGAGGGAATCCAAAAGCGCACATTCATTGGGGAGGCGGGAAATATTTTTATCTATGCACTTGATGATCTCTGCAGTGGAGAGCAGGGCTTGTCCGGCAAGGCGCATGACCAGAGCTTCGTATTTGGTGCGTTTATCTTTCTGGAACAGTTTCCGCGCAGCGGATACCGGAACATGTGCCAGCAGCGTCAGCTTGACAAAAGAGGCGAGCCGGAGGAAGAACGGTCCGCTGGTTGGGATAATGCTGAGCGAACCAAGCAGGTCATACAGAGCATCGTATTCTGTTTCACCGCTGCCGGATACCAGAAGACCGCGGGTAAGCAGTCGGTTTGTACAGTCTTCCCAAGAACGCTCGGTACAGTAACCGGATGCGGTGGCTAGCTTTTCGTATTCTTGTGCGATGTCATCCCAGCGCAGGATTCTCCAGTTGAGCATGCTCCAAATCACCATTTCCTGCATATCGACCATGTATTCCTGACCGCCTAACAGGATGATTGGACAACTGCGGTTGCAGCCGTTTGTCCTTCGTTCAAACCGGCCGACCGCAGTGTATAGGGTTTTGATTGCCATATTTCGATACCTCCTTTTTATACATATCCCTTACTGTTATTGATGCTGATTTTCAACAAATCAAAGCAGGCAGGTCAAAAAGTCAGGGTCGTTGCGAAGTTTTTCCAGTGAGCGGGAAATCCAGGCACCCACATGGGAAGGAGGGACTTGATAGAGGGCGGCGATGTCTGTAATGCGCATTCCCTGAACCTTCAGTGCTAGCGCTTCGATGCCGAGTCTGGCAACGCCCTGATAGTTCTGTTTGCTGGCTTCCAGCAGATCAAGGGTCTCCAGACGAGAAAGGTGGGAGTCAAAATGGTCGTCGGGCTGGTCTATCTGTTCTCCATCTGCAGCCAGTTCGCCCTGTTCTCCGATGATTAGCCGACTGATGTACCGTCCCTGACTACATATTTTGCGGCAGTAGGAGAGGAGTCCATTTTTCACAACCTTTTTGGCGTAGGTTGAAAACTGTGCCTGTCCGGCATGGTAGGTAAAGGCGGCCTTGCAGAGCCACAGGCACCCTTCCTGAAACAGATCTCCATACTCCAAACCACAGATGCCGGGATTTACATGGATGTTGTTGACAATGACCCAGTGAACGATGGACAAGTTTTTTTCTACCAGAGTCTGCTGGTCTTTGGTAAGCTTAAAGTTTTGCTTCATCAGGCTTCACCTCCGTTCAGGCAGCACGCCCGGATGTGTACGCCGGAGCCTGCTGACAGAGGGAAATGACTTGCTCACACATATATTCGGAAAACTGGCCGATGTAAGTCTGGCGCGCATCCAGCCCCAGCTTGGCTTGCAGCCAGATATAGACCTCCCATTTTTCCATATGGCAGTCCTGCTGCAGTTTTTTTAGGGCACGATGGGCCAAAATGCGTTTGTGGCGCAGATCGCCATTCGCCAGTGTCCCCATTGGGAGCAGTGTGCGCTCATGAGCACTGACATAGGCATTGCAGGCCGGCCATCTGTCGCAGACATACAGGTACTTCCCTCTGGTTTGCGGGGTAGATCCATACACAAGGCTTGCAGGTCGAAGAGAAGCGTGCGCATGACAGTACGGACATTTGATTTGCTTTTGTTTCAATAAAATCACCTCCATTACGCGCCGATGACGGCGGCATTGCGTCTTAACAGGCAGAATCATCCGAAGTAGTTATCCCGGTCTGGGCATAGCTGTAAAAATGGACATACATGGTCCGAAGAGGTATGCCATTCCAGAAACTTGGTATAAGCAGTCCGGAACGAGCGGCACTCCAGAATTGCAGAGCATTCTTCGGGGTCTACTGCTTCTCCACTCAGCTTCCGCACTGTCTGGACGGACAGAAAGATCGGCTGACAGCCTGCGTCTGTTGCCATCAGGAACCCCTCACAGGATGCCTGCCGGATCATTGGACAAAGTGAACCGCTGCAGCGGATGAACAGGGCGTTACGCCAGTTACCCCGGACTGCCTGCAGAAAGGAATAGAACTGACACGGTTTTTGATTCATGCTTTCACCTCCGTTACAGTACATTTGCATTTCTAAAAATAAAAAGGGGGCCAGCTGCAGAAGTTCTGCAAACTGGCCCCTGATTTGGTGCTTAGGAGAACAGACTTTCAATCTCCTCAGTGATGCGGGGGATGACCGTATCGTTGAAGATGAGGTCAGAGCCGACAGGAGCAGCGCACCCAAAACTACGGCGATAATGATCTTGACGGCGTCCGAAATGTAAAAATCGCCGCGCTGATTGGACAATGCCATACGGCCGCAGTTGAGCAGATAGTTGGCTTTGGTATAGATACGGGTCGTGAATTTTCTCATGGGTAACCTCCTGTTATATGTTTGATGATTGAGTGGATGGTATATCAAGTCCACCGTCTGTTAAGCGCGGCGGATAGGCTTGATCAGATTGTTCTTGTTGGAACGGGGCCGGTTCGGATATGCTTTAGGCCGTTGGAACAGCAAGCAACGAAAGCGGCGTTTTTTGGTGCCGGTATCATTCGGCGGATAAAATTTCTTTTTGGGCATAGGCATTCTCCTGTAAAAAATGAAGCCGGGCTGATGAAACAGTTCGGCTCGGTTCAGATGAAAAGAAATGATGTGCCTACCGCTATGGAAAATCGCTTGGGTACAAATGCTCACCTCCCTGTGTATCTGTCTTCCATATGAGGAGCAGGTATGAAAACGCCCGGAAGTACCATGGCGGATGCCGATTAGCCAAAGAACGCCCCGAGCGAACTCATAACCTCGGTACAGAGCACCACCAGGTAGATGATCATAATGCAAATCAGCATCATCATAGAGTAGCGCTGAATCTTTTTGGGGCGCTTGGCAGCTTCCTTTTTCAGATTGTTCTGCTCGATCTGACGCATATCGAAGGTAATCATTTTGAAGTACATCCGCTGGTCATCACCGCGCAGGACACCAATCAGGCCACGGATCACATCGGATAGCATGGGGCTGCCAATGCGGGTTTCAAATCGAATGAGAGCATTTTCATAGTTGCCGGTCTTCATATCAGCAATGGTCTGATCCAGTTCGGCACCGAAGTCTTTCCCAGCCACACGGCGGTAGGAAGTCAGGATTTTAAGCACATCCCTATCATTTTCAAGGCTTTGTCCGACGGTCAAAGCAAATCGGGGAATCTCGCCCTCGATCAGTTTGCGGCGTTTTTTAACAAAATCAAAGGCTGCATAGTAGGTTGAAAACCACAGTGCCACCGCAAGGCCAATCAAAATAGGCACCAGCAGTGGAATAAGAAATGCCATGGGGATGGCACACAGGCCAACTGCCCCTGCAGTTACCCAGGCTCTGGCCGTATAGACCTCTGGGGTAAGCTGCAGACCTGCAATGTCCAAAGCGCGTTGCACCTTATTGCGCTTGAGCCGGTCCAGCCGCAAATAAGGGGCGATCCAACCGGCGATTTTTGTCACATAGACATCAAGCAGCTTTTCGTTTTTGGTGCCTTGCTGTTTGCGGGAGAGCATCATCATTTGTGAGGTCTTCTTGGTCGGGATGTCCACAAAGGCGCAGGTCAGGTTGTAAACGGCAAAACCGAAGAAGATGATGGCGATGAGCGCCAGAAAGGTCATACGCTGTCACCTCCATATTCGATGGGCTTGCTCAGTTTCATGATCTGGGTCAGCGCAAACAGGATGATGGCTGCGCAGATCGCCAGTGCAATTTTGCCCGGTGTGGTGAAGATAAGGGTGTGGAACCAATCCTCATTCAAGAAATAGAGCAGCGGCACATTGGCGATAACCAGAAATATCATAGTGATGGCTTCACGTCGCGGCCCTTGCATCATTGCCTCCAGTTCCGACTGCACCACACGCACATCGGAGAATTTCTGGTTGATGGTAGGAAGGGTATTCTTCATACTGCGGTCGGACTGGCACTGGATGAGGGTGCCGCACCATTCATGGAAGACCCGGTTGGGAATCTTCATCTTCAGGCTGTTGATAGCGCTGGTGATGTTGGCATTGATCAGTTCCGCTTCATAAACGAAGGCTTCAAAGTTGGCTTTTACCGGCTCATTGATATAGGGCAGGTTTTCCTTGACAGAACGGATCAGATCCTCGGTACGCAGGTAGGAAGTCGTGATGATGGAAATAGCGGTTTCCAGTTCTTCATTCAGGTGCTTTTTATAGCTGGCGGCAGTGCTGCGCAGATACCAGATCGGTATAAGAGAAAAACCGATACCCAGAATGGGCACCATGTACACATTCCCAATCAAAAGGGCAAGTACAGCCCCCACAGCGAACAGGATCAGGGACAGTCGTTTTACCGCTTCATAGCGGTCCGCCCGTCCAGTGCCCTTCAAGATCTGTTTCAGTTCGTAATCCTGATTAAAAAAGCCCTTGGCTGGTGTACCCAGAAGAACATTCAGTTCATCCGACAAGGTGGCGGATTTTCGCTGGGAGCGGAAGAGGGCGTCAATAAAATCACCCGGCTTCACACCAAACAGAGCCAAAAGCCCGGCACTGAGCAGGATAAAACAGATAAGATAGATCCATTGCAATTAACCCACCTCCTTTGGCGGCTGCATGAATTCTTCCAATTCCTTGTTGGAAATGCCATTGTCCAACAGCCTTTTTTTTAAGGAATCGGAGATCAAGCCGATTTTTTTATGGTGCCCCACCACACGGGTTTCACCACGGTCATCAGTTACATTGTCCTCCACTTCATATTTGTATAGGGAATGGGCGATCAACCGCCCGTCCTGGTAGTCCTCGCCCTCGATGATTTCCATGATCTTACGGGAACGGTCCTCCAGCTGCTTGGTAAAGACGATGATGGGATACGCCTCTACCATGATCTGCATGAGGATGGAGTCATCCATGTTGTACTTGCGTTTGGCAAGGGTCATCATCCTGCGGTAAGTACTGTTGCAGGAGTTGGAGTGGATGGTGGTACATACAGTATGGCCGGTACGGGAACTTTCGGCTGCGGACAGGCTTTCTGCCGCTGACCGCATTTCACCTACACCGATGACATCCGGATGCTTACGCAGCACCCGCTCCAGAAGAAAATCCTGATTGATGTTCAACGCAGGGTTCTCGCTGGGGCGGGTCAGCAGATGTACTACGGAATTAAGGATATTGCCCTGCGCATCCCGCTTGACCAGATCAAATTCGCGGCTGCCTTCTTCAATGGTAATAAGGCGCCGGTTATTGGGCACATTGGACAGCAGCCAGGCCATGATCGTGGTTTTGCCGGAGCCGGTGGAGCCAGCAATGCAGACGGACACCCCATATCGGATACAGGCAGTCAGAAAGTGAAGCATTTCAGCGGTGGCACTGCCGGAGTTCAGCAGTTTTTCTTCACTGACGGTCTGTTGGTTGACAATACGGATGGAGGCATTGACGCCTACATCTGCATCCACAATGGGAGTTTTGTCCACCGAAATGCGGATGTTCTTGTCCAGAAATCCCACAATGCTGGGCATGGTGTCATCAATGACCATGCCGCAGGCGTTGAGCATCCTGCGGATCACATCGATGGCGTGCTGGGGCGAACTGAATTTATCAGGGATCTTGATGCTGCGCCCACTGGATTCGATTACTTCAATGTCGTTGTAGGCATTGATGTTGACCTCCTCAACACCGGGTTTATAGATCCATTTCTTCAAAAAGGAGTAGCCGGCCATATCCTCATAGAGCTTGGAACACAGTTCTTTTGTAGAGAGCCCGTCAAGGGCATACTTTCGCTTGACAATGTAGTGTTCCATCAGTTCTTTGAGCAGGCTTGTGGCACGCTCTGCATTGCCTTCCCCGGCTTCGGCAATGGTGGAAGCATGGTTTTCGGCAAAATACCGCTGCACATCCTCCAGTACCTGGTCATAGGTCAGCTCCTGATTGGCGGCCGGTGTGAAGAATATATCATTCAAATTACTCATCGGCATCCTCCTCACATTCATACGCCGCATCATCCTCTGACTGCTCGGCCAGTTCCATTTGCTCCAGAATTTCCAGTACCTTGTTCAGTGAAGCAGTGTATTTGGGGTTACAGTAGGTGATAGCCTTGAACATACCGCCTTCGGTAGCACATCGGTCGATCTCCTTACTGTAGGGAAGCAGGCCGTCAAACCCGCCAATGATATAGCCCATTTCATCCAAGGCGTGGAAGGGACGGGCCAGACCGGCGAATGTCATATGCTCAGAAAACCGGAAGCGCTCGTCCACAAGCAGAGGTTGATGGGCTTTCAGGTAGTTGATGCCCTTTAGGTCCGGGGTGAGGATACGGATGACCACATCGCCGGCTTCAATGGCGGCGGGAGTGAACACATTGGTCATGCTGGTGCTGCAGTCCAGAATGACGAAATCTACCAGTTTGGCGGCAGCATGAATGAGCTGCAGTACCATGGTATATTTGACCTCTGGGTAGCTCAGCGGGTTTTCTCCTGCCGCATAGCCCATCATCCCAATGAAGGGATAGTTTTTCAGCACTGTCACATGACTGGCAACCAGAGATGTATCAATCTCCACACTGCTCAAAACCTGGCCGATAGAGGTATTGGTCTGGATGATCTGCTCCGGCAGCCAGACCGGCAGCATAGGGACATTCATATCGGCATTGATAATGATGGCTTTCCGCTTGTCCCGGGTCAGGGCTTTGGCCAGAATACAGCAGAACATGGATTTGCCGCTGCCTGGGCTTCCCCAGACGGTGATAACTTTACCCATAACGAAGATCCTCCTTCCTTGATTTGATTATTCTGCCGAGGGTGCAGTTTCATTGGTGGATTGTGCAGTCTCTGCATTTACCGTTTCCTGGGGTTCACCTTCAGCGTCAGAATTTTCCGTATCTGCAGCTTCTTCCTCAATCAAAGTTTCGGGGAAGTAGATTTCCTGCAGAGTCTTATCCTGCTCGGCAAGCAGCTCATCTGCCAGTTTGTCATTGTTGCGGGAGATAAGAGCCACATGAGCTACGCCGTCATTTTCAAGACCGGTAATGATCTTCGCCTGTTCAGGGCTTGCCAGCACAGTGATGGTGGCTGACTGCTGTTTTTCTTCATCCTCCGTGGGCTCCTTGGCATTATCCACATTGATGCCGTCTGAGTCTGTGACGGACAATACTTTGACAAAACGCAGTTCCGGTACTTCGGCCGCCGTATCAAGAAAGTGGTAAATACGGATGATGTCACCGGGCTGAAGCTTGTCAGAGAGGCCGGAAGCAAGTGTTTTAACGGTCAGCGAGATAGCAACCTTACCGGAAGGGATGCTGTTGAGCGCCACATCGGACGAAACCGGTACAGAGCTGATCTTGCTGGTAAGGATATAGTCACCCACAGCCAAGTCGGCGGTAGCGTAAAGACCATTTACATCAGAGAGCTGATGGGCGATGTTGGAGGGGAGGTTATAGCCCCCTACCTCAACCACCTCGGCATTTTCTGACGAGATTTGCTCGCCTTTCAATACCGGCTGGGTGATACGGACGATTTCCTCTTTTCCATTGGTCTGACGGGCGATGGTTGGAAGTGCCACGAAGGCGATAACTGCCGCCAACAGCAGAGAGAGGATACCGAAGATGAATCGGTTATTCAGTTTCATAAGCGTTGTCTCCTATCTTAAAATAGTTGGGCCAGGGTCGCTGTACAGCAGCCACAGGCGAGAAATGGCAGGAACGGGACAGCAAGGGGCTGCCCAGTTCGATAAAGCCGCCTGAGAAGAAAGATCACAGGCATTGCGGTAACAGCGGCAGTCAGAAAGACCAGTGCCATGCCGGAAGGGCCATAGACCAGCCCTAATATCCCGCAGAACTTGATATCCCCGCCGCCCAGGCCAGTGCCGTTTGTTGCCAGTGCAGCTGCCAATGGAATACAAAAGCCGAGCAGGGCGCCTACCAGGGCATGGGTAGCGACCGGCCAGAGGAAGAGCGGCGGGAGCCCATGATTTAACAGGAAATACCCCTGCAGGACCGGCGCCAAGGCAGCTAAGGGGATAAAAAAGACGAGTGCCCGGTCAGGCACCCGTCTGTAAAGCACATCGTAGACAGCAAAGCCGGCCACCACAAAAAATATGGTAAGCAGGTAAGCTGTCCAGAGGTTATTCTCGATTGGTATACCAGTCATCATAAAGGCTCCCTTGGATCGAAACATAGTCATTTAGGTTGATGGATAACATGCCGTCAGGAGTCCAGGTATCCCACACCTGTGTATAGATGGTGTAGTCGGTGGCATCGGGGAACCACAGCGGTGTGAAATGCACTGTCCGGTCATAGGTAGAAAACTCGTTGGGCTTGAAGATGAATTTTGCACTTTGGCCGCCGGAACGCTGCAGAAGCCGCAGATAGGTCTGATACTGGAACTCAGGAAATACGGAAAAAGCGGTTTGAGGATAAGTAATGTGGCTGGTCGGGGCATCTGTGGACAGCGTTGCCCGCACTTCGGTTTTAACGCCGTACCCGCTTTTCATCGTCTTGCCGGATGCTGTGGGTACAATATCGTCTGGCATTAGGGACATCTCGCCGCTGATGGAAGCGGAGTAGCCCGTATATTCGTATTCCCAATATCCTTCATCAACCCAGTGCCCGCCATCTTCACCGTGGTCGCACCATACCCATACAGGCACCCAGTAGCAGCTCCAGACGCCCCAGTTGGCAGTGAGCTTCTGCGTTTCACTGGGGAGGGGCGGCACAGAGTAGCCGGGATTCGTGTCGGTTGCCACAGGGTCAGGCGGAATGTGCTCATTCAGATCCACGATCTTTGCGACAAAGGTATCCTGAGCGGTATAGGCGCCGCTGACAGATACTGTAATGGTCACGGTCTGTGGGGTGGAGGGGGTATGCCATTTGACCCAGACTACCTGACTGTCACCGGCTGGGATCACTATATCATTGACCCGGTAGGTGATGCCGAGGATATGGAAGGTAACCGATGCCGGATTATCCGGCGTCAGATCCTGATCTGTCCGCAGTGTGACGGCGGTGATCACATCCGTATCTACTCGGTATTCGACATCAGGGGCCTCAATTTCTCCTTCCGGCGGAGCTTCATCAAACCAGACGATACCAACGCCAAGGGTGCTGATGATGTCGGAATTGTTCTGCTTTCCAGTGGTGCTGCCTGTCCAGGCGGAGATGCCAAGGTCGCTGAATTCCAGGAACATTGACAGCGGCAGATTTTTATGGGTAAGCGAAGTCATGGTTTTCCGCAGATTGCCGCCGGACATCTGATCATACAGGCCGGCTTCAGTAGCTGTCATACAGTAGTACTGGCCGTTGTGTGTGAAATAGGCAATGGGCTCGATCAGCAGCTTGTACTCGCCGGCAATCATCCGCTCATAATCGACTCCGGCTGCCTGAGCGACCATCATGCACGCATATTCAGAACAGAAATACCGTTTGATGGCTTCGATGTTGCTCTGCCCCTTACTGCTGACGATTGTGGGCATAGACTGTGTAGGTCTAATGCAGGAATAGGCAACGCCGGACTGGAGGGAGAGACCGGCGCCGCCCAGGTATTGCAGTTTGTTGACTTTCCCAAAATGGAGAAGATTGGTCTTCTGTGTCCGGTTTGAAAAGTCCAGCGGAGAAGATACGGCAGTTCCGCTGGATGCGTCAACAACAGTAATACGGACGCCATCGTTGCCTGAATTCCAGAAGTTGCTGCTTGTGCCGTGACCCATGCTGCCACCGCCGCCATCTATGTTTCCATTTCCGCCCGTTGCAAAGGCAGAGGAGGGGAATAGACAGAAAACAAGGGTAAAGCAGCATAGGAAGGCGAGAAGTCGTTTCAAATACATCACGCTCCATTCCTTTTGAAAATAGGAAGGCCGCCACAATCCTGTGACGGCCAAGTAGTGCCATATTCAGTTGTAGTAAATCAGCCCATATTGCCGACCTGTTTGTTCAGATCTCCATCGCTGTCACCGGTGGACTGCTGTACATTGCCGGGAACAACCCAGCCAAACACCGGATCATATACAGCTCCATTTCCGTTGCTGGAGCCTGGAACCGGCTCATTGCTGGGCGGCGCTTGCTCGGCGGGCGGGGCAGTGACCTCCGGAACTGACGGGTCGGGATTGACGGTATGCTCCTGACCAGGATCTTTGATTTCGGTCTTACCTTCCGGCACCGGAGGAGGCGTTTCTTCAAGCTTTTCAGTATCGGTGAAGTCGATCACAACCTCATCCTCCGTTTGGGAGGTTACTTTGGGATATTCTTCTTCGGCATCTGTGGACTGGCCGGGAGCATAAGCATCTGCTCCATTATCACCATCTGTCTGTGTGCCGCCATCTGACCAAGCGCCGGTGACGCTGCTGGGTGGGGATTCATCCGGTCTAAAATCTCCGGTACGGTCGCGGCTTACGAACCAGCAGACACCCAGAATAGTGACACAGAGGAGAGCCAGCGAGGAAACAATAAAGCCTTTGGATTGGAAAAACTCCTTCATATTTTACATACACTCCTTTTTTGCTGTTATATAAAGCCTATACGGTAGAATGTGCCGGGCTTTCAACAGTATTGTTAGAATTTTGTGTTGTGGTAGCCTGTCAGCTCCACCCGTTGGGTGATAGCCGGATAACTGTGACCGAACATCTGCACATAGAACTCCACATCACAGTAAAAGATGTACTCAACCCGTCCATCCTCTACATTGAACTCCAGACTGATGTTGGAAACCTTGTAATCCTCCGTTGAAAGCGGAATCTTGGAGTCCAGGCCGCCTGCCACTGTAGCCTCCAGCATGTCGGTATAGTCACTGCTGGAGTAAAGGGTATTTAGGTACTCTTCAAAGTTGGTTTCACGCTGGGAGCGGTAGGTGTCTGCATAAATCGTGCCGCTGAGGTTATTTAACTCCATTTTAGCGCCGTTGCGGATGTTGATGCAGGTGATCCGGATGGAAGCGTACAGGAGCAGGAAGGAAATCAGCATCACGATACCTACCACAAAAAAGCAGGCGAAAAAGGTGATCTCGCCCCGTTCGTTTCGCAGCGGCTGTTTCAGCCGCAGGAATATACGTTTCATAGGTCACCTCACTTCCAGTAGTGCTCACTGACGCCGCTGCCACGGGCAACCACTGTGATGTTTACCAGGTCAAAATTCCAGAACCCGCCCAGTTTGGCATCTCCCTCGATAGTAATGAAGAAGGGGGTGCCCAACTGGATGGCATTTGTCATACCGGATGGCCTGGGTGATGTGTAGGTAGCGTCAATGGAGTAGGAAATATTTTCGGCTCCTTCGATCTGAGAACTCAAAAATTCAAACAGCTCATCGGTCTCGCCGTTGACGCCGCCGGAAAGCTGGATTTGTTTGACCATCTGATCGGCGGCATGGTCAAGTTCCTGCTTGGTGGAAATGATGCTGAACAGGTCGATAATGAAGGCCAGCAGCAGGACAGCGATGAAGATAAAGACCACCGTACTGAAATAGTTGGCCTCGCCCCGCTCGTTGTTCAGCATTTTCCGGGCTTTTTGAAAGAGAATAGAAACCACCACCTTTACTGAAATTGAAAACAGCCGCTCCAAACCGGAGCGGCTGCTATGCAAAGTTTTGACTGTATCAAGTATAACAGATATGGATTTACGGCGAAAGGGCAGGACTGTGCCAATGTAGAGACAATTTTGTGCCAACCATGTTTCTTTGAAACATTACAGCAGTGATTCCACCAGCTGATAGATGTCGGTAAATGGATTGACAGCAATTCCAAACGGTTTGCTGCTGTCATTTTGAAGATGGTATTGCTCTACACGTTTGGCGTTCTGAATCGCAATGGCTGTATGCTCTGCTAACTGGTTATATACATCGCCAGCTTTCTCATAATCAGGGAGATAAGTGGTCAATGCGTTTTTCACTGCGGGATAGTCTTTGAAAAATTTGGTGGTGTACTGGAAATGCAACAGATACCAAAATTCAAAGCAGGGATTGGAGAGTGCAATCTGAATCCCCTTCGCATCTGCCATTTTCCTTGCCTTGGAGAGCAGACTGTCCTTTGCAGTGATGGGGTCAGGGTTGTTGTAGTTCACATCTCCATCTGCAACTACCCATACAGAGTCTCCCTCTGATACGGAAATCTGATTTTTGTTCTGATATTCCACGGCTTTCCTGATCAGGCTGAGGTAATCAGTTTCACCTCCGCTGGTGCGGCTGCCGACCACACGAATATCAATGTTTGTCTGACGGTTGCGGTAGTGTTCAAAATACTTAGGCTCAGTTTGAGAACCCTCCGTTACAATCAGAATGACAGGCTTTATTTTTCTGCGTCGCTGTCCACGCTTTTCAATTTTTCCACGTGCCATTTTACAGCCCTCCCTTGATAAAGGGGATCGCACCATAACGGCCAATCAGATAGCCCTTCTCCACCTTGGCATCCTTGCGGATGGAAAAATCGTAAAGGGAGAACAGATCGGTAGCCGCTGTTTGCTCGTCTTTTTCGGTAAACCAAATCTGATCTCTCCTCAGTACATCCAGGTCAAGAAGATTGGTGTTGTGTGATGTGAAAATCAACTGGGCTCCATTTGGATTGAACTCCACGCTGTTAAAAAGCGAGACCAGATGCTTTGTCAGAAGAGGATGCAGATGAGCGTCCATCTCGTCAGCGACAAGAAGGGTTCCTTCATCTAGCACCTTTTTTACAACACCGATCAGTTTGAAATAACTGTTGGTGCCATCAGATTCCTCTGCCATGTTCAGCGCGTAGGAAGAAGTATTTCCCTCTGTATCCTGTACCGTGTGAATGGCCTCAATATTGGTAAAGATATCATTGTGCTGAGAAGGAGCGGGTTCTGCATCACGCATCTGAAGGGACTGTATGCCAAAATCTGCAACACGCAGCATAGAGGCGATCACATGCCGGTAATCATCATCTTTGAGTTGTTCTGCTTCAAGGCCGTAGGCATCTGCAACAGAATTTTTCGTGATGATCTGGCAGGAAGCAAACCATTCCAGAACCGGAATCACTTTGGAATAGCTCCAGTTTGATGCGACAGACAGATAGAGCTTGTTGGCCGAAGTGCGATCCTTGAGAGTGTTTTGTTCATCGACATCAACGGTAAAGCGAAAATCTTTTGTGTCTTTTCGCTCAAAAATGAGTGCCTGCCTGCCATTGGGATAGTAATACAGATATTCTTCGATAACAGCTTTGTCTGTTACAGAAAAGCCATACGCATATCGGATGCCATTTGTGGTGAAGATGACCTCAAAGCTGCTGGGGCGAGAGGGTGTTTCCCGGTCAAACTTGAACGGCGAACGCTCAATGGTTTTGTGGAGCTGCTGGTTATGCGAAGTCAGCACATAATTTACCATGAACCAAAACGCATTCAAGACATTGGACTTTCCGGAAGCATTGGCGCCGTAAATCACGGCAGACTTCAAATGCTTTTTGTTTCCGTCCACAATCAGGTGCTCCGGATGTTCGTTATCCTTACTGGCAAGCAGGGATAACACGACATTATCTTTGATAGAGAGAAAGTTCTCTACACTAAATTGAATCAGCATAAAACCAACCTCCTAAATCCTTGCTATAATATATTATATCCGCGTTTTTGTGAAAAATCAACGCAAATGAAAAATAAAAATCTATATAGAGGGGTTAAGAGGATAGTCGTGTGGAGAGGATATGTGGTTGTCAATCAAAAATGACAACCACACATTAAATTACACATAAGTAATGTGCGGCTGTCAAAAATCTAATATAAAGAAAGTGGCGAGCCAATGATAGAAGGCAGCCTGGGAAGCAGTTTATTTTGCTCCCCAGGCTCTTTTGCTTACAGGTTTTGGCGGATGATCCGAGTGATAATACCTACGGCCACACCCCGCTCCATATCCAGACGGGTGACGGCAAAAGATACATCGTCCTTTTTGCCGGGCATCCGGTAGTCATAGCAGGAGTGGGCTACCGCATTGACGCCATTGGAGAGGCGCACATAGACAACGCCCTTGTGGACATCTGTGACACGGCCGGCATACTTGCCCTGGATACGGCACTTCTGCAGGTTGTCCCTGTCGGTGTTCTCGGAAATACTCTTGATGTCAGCCTTGATGCCCAAGTCCTCCAGACTGTTGCGCCGCACACTGAGAATACGGACCAGAACCTCATCGCCTACGGAAAAACGCTCATGGGCGTCACCGATCCAGTCCCAGGCAAGGTCACGGGCAAGGATGGAGGTTTCAACGCCGAAGACTTCCACGCGCACAACCTTTTCGGCCACTGCAATCACACGCGCCTGGACGATGCGCCCCTCATAGACACGGTACATACCGGCAGCATCCGTATCCAAATAGAAAATCTGGCGTTTGCGCAGCATGGCCTCCTTGCGGCTGGCAACTACGCTGCGGGTCTTGGAGTCGATACCACGCACGATGAAGTCAATGTCAGCACCGAGCATGTTGCCAAGGATCTTATTTTGGCGCAGCATAAGGTCAGCGTATTCCTGACCGGAAGGGCTGCGACCCAGATTGATCATCATTTCCTTGATAGGGATAATGACACGGAACCCCTTGTAATCCACAACTGCCACCGTCTTGCGGTTGTCCAGCTGTTCAATGCCGCCCAGCTTGCCGGTGATGATCTTGCGGGTGCGGTAGGCATTATGGATTTCATGCCAGATTACATCATCACGGTCTTCGGCAGTCTCAACATCATCCCGGCTGCGGATGGTAAGGACGGGGGCCTCGCCGCGCTGGGGGCGGGGCTGACGCCGGGGAGGAGGAGTGGGTGCAGGAGCGGCAGCTTCCTCCACGGCAGGAACGTCAGGCTCCACAGCAGGTTCCTCCGCAACAGAAATGGTTTCGGCTGTATCCGGCGACTCTGTTGTTTCGGCAGGAACTTCCTCTGTAAAAGTTTCTTCAGGAGCAGCAGCTTCTTTCTTCTTTCGGCTGGTACGCTTGGGCTTGGGAGGTGCAGGGGGTTCCTGCACAGCGTCGGCGTTATCTTCGTAAACATCAGGCGGCTGCACATCAGAGTCTTCCGGCATATCAGTGGGAGCAGCGCTTTGATCGTCTGTTTCAGCAGGTGTATCCCCGAACATTTCCTCCTCGGTAAGTTCAGGAAGGGGATCCTCAGCCATATCTTCGGCAGATGTGTCCTCCTGGGGCTGATCCATCTGCCCCAGCAGTTCGTTCAAATCCAGACCATCGCCAGCGTCTGCAGGAAGGGATTCAGGTTGAGCGGTATCGGCCGGCAGAGTTTCGTCTTCCGACATAACGGTTTCGGTAACAGGAGCGTCCTGTTCCAGAAGTTCTTTTTTCTTGGTTGCCATAGATTAAAACCTCCTATGAATTTGATAGTTTTGTTCAAGACAGGATGGAATCCTTGTCTGTGGTAATAATGCCTTCCGGCGTACCAGCAGATTTGGGAGCCGGAGCCTCTTTGGGTGATTTATCTGTGGGGGATGCCGGCTTTGTGGCTTTGCGCTTTGCCTGTTTCTTTGCTGCCGGAGCCGGTTTCGGAGCGGGCTGCGGTGTTTTGGCGGCTTCTTCTTCCAAGCGGCGCCATTCCGGTACATGGGCAGATGCTTTGCAGGAACGCAGGTACTTGGCTTCCGGGTGTTTGGAGTAATCCATTTTGTCTACCTGCAGAACCTTCTTGCCGCGGATGATGATGAGCGCCTGATCCAGAGGGAGCCGCAGGACTTCATCAGGAGTAAGTACAGGGCGTTTTCCAACACCGGAGGTCTCACGAAACTCCGGTGTATAGTTGGAGATACGCCAGGTGCCTAGCTGTTTGGATTTACTGGATACTGCTACAGAGGCAAGCCCTGTCCTGGCAGAAATAAATTCGGCAGTAAGCTGGTCTGTACAGCCTAAAAACAACTGCGCGTCACAGTTTCCAATGATTTCCTGCCACAAATTCTGCGGGTATCTGTTCTGCAATCCTGCGAGATTTTGGAACACACAGGACATGGAGATATTCCGGGAGCGTATTACGCTGAGCCGGCGGGAGAGGTCTGGGATCGTGCCGCACGCTGTCAGTTCTTCCCCAAGGATATGGACAGGCACAGGCAGTTTGCCGCCCTCGCAGTTGTGGTCTGCATATCGCACCAGTTTGATGAAGCAGAAAGATAGAAACAGCGAGGCCAGAAAATCAAAGGTGCTGTCCTGGTCGCTGGTAACGAGGAAGTAGGCACAGGGCTGCTGCCCCGGAAGCTCCAGATCGATCTCATTCTTAGCGGTAATTTTTTTGATCAGTTCAGACTGGAATACCTGCAGGCGGCTGCCCAGACCGATAATCACGCCGCTTCGCACTGTGTCGCTGGCCTGCTTGAACAGGCTGTAGGGTGCTTTGGCAGGGTGCGTGGAAGGAAGCGCCTCGAACAATGTGTCAAGTTGGGATTCTCCATTGAGGGTCAGCAGCTGGTAGACTTCGCCAATGTTGCGGTTTTCTTCCGCATAGCCTTGATCCACATACAGTACCAAGGCCTTGAGCAGATTCATCTCGCAGGCATCCCAGAAATGGTCGCTCTTGCCGTTGTTTGTGGTGTTCTTGATGATGACATCTACAAAAAGCTGGGCCATTAGTTCCTGTCCCTCAACTTCGGCAAGGCAACACCAGGAATCTGAGTTTTCAGGCGAAACGAGGTTGAATACCTTGACACAATAGCCCCGGCTGCGGAGAAATTCGCTTGACTTCTCGTACAATTCCGATTTGGGATCGCAGATGATCAATGATTCTCTGGCGCCATTTTCGCCTCGGACAGTGGCCTGAAGGATACGGTTCATACAAAACGAACGGGTTTTCATGGAACCACTGGCGCCGTAGACTGCCAGATTGCCGTTGATTCTGGTATCTTCCGGTATGCAGACTGCTTTGCCATCCAGCATACCCAGTACAACACCCTTGTGTTTTCGCAGATCGGGCACCAGATCCAGTACGCCGGACATCTCTTTGCGGGACATCCAGCCGGAGGTGCCATAAGTGCCTTTGGCGGAGTAGGAGAAATTACGGTCTTCATCATACTCGCCGGCATCACCATATCCCATGCGCATGACCATGATGAGCAGCACTGCTAACAAGCCAATGCAGATCAAGATGCCATACACGCCATAAGGCGGTCGGAGCACAGAGGAAAGGCAGAGAAGGAAGTCGGGCGAAGCGGCCAGCGGTGAAGTACCATCGCCGGGAATACCGCCGCCCTGTTTCCAGGTTGCATAGTTACCCAAAAGCTGCGCCAGAAAGCCGCCTGCGTATAGGATTGTAAGAGTGGCAAAGGGCGCTGCAATCAGGCTCACAATCAGTTTTTTCTTGTTTATGGGAACAACCTCCCCTCGAATTTTGTGAAGTCGATGGTCTGGAAGCGCACTTGGGAACCACAGTAGCTGCGAAGTACCTCTGCCTGGAAGTCAAAGCAGATCAGTGTGCCCGGGCGCTCGGATAGTTCGAGAGAGGTGTTAAAGCGTGCGATACGGGGCAGATCGCAGAAATAGCCAAACAGGACTGGTGAGCCATCCGGTGAAATGCCGTCATGCTCAATAGCCAGTCCGGGCTGCCTCGCAGTAAGACCTTGGAGCAGAATGCGATCCAGCTCCGCAGTTTTCCCAGGGTCGCACAACAGTGCAAGTATCACCTCCCCCTGATGGTCGTTGGTAAGATAAAGAAAATGCTCATAGCTGCCATCCAGCATGAAGAAATCATGTTTGCGTCCTCCGGTGCTGGTCAAAATCTGGTAAGCCAGATCCATGCTGTTGCCCAGAATCAGTCCATGAACATCCTCATGGCGAAACTGTGGGGACAGGCGCTGTTGGCAGATTACGCTCCAAATCAATGCCTTGACCCGCATTTCCGATTTGTAGCGCCACTTCATCAGGGCGCTGCTGCTGTTGTAGGTCACGAAGATGCCGGAGGGCGCAAGGAGTATTCCAGTGGAGCGGGAACTGCGGATCTTCGTGGTGTCGATCCCCATTTCTTTCACTTCTCTGGAACTGAAAAAAGCAGGATAGACAATCCTGCCGCCAGCGTAACCCTCCGGCGCAAAAATTGCCGGTTTTTCATCCCGATACACACATACACCCGCATTATCCATGGTCACATAGGTTTCTGCCAGGCGGTGTAGCCGGAGTCTTCGGTCAATTTCGCATTTCAAACGGTTGGTGTCGGTATCTCCCGTCAGGTAGCTGGCAAACCTGTCCGGTCGGCTTTCCAGCAGAGTGGCTTTGGCTCGCGGCCCCAGACGGTAGCCGCGCAGTTTATCCCGGTAATAGGTACGCAGCAGCCCGTCTTTTTTCAGTGCAGTGACAACAGACTCCAGATAATATGGACTGCCGGGAAGTCTGTTAAGCTGGTCTGTGGGGAACTCGCCGGAGATGGCAGTCAGAGAGAGAAGCTTGTACGCCATCGTGTCTGGCTGTGGGAATTTCCCAAGTGATCACCTCCTTGTGGTGTGTGGCTTTTACCGAGACTGCAAGGAACTTCGGTAAAAATCCGTGGTGTAACGACAGAAAAAAGCCCCGAAATCCGGGGCGAAATACGATGTTGCGGCAGGTCGGACAAGCAATGGCTGAAAATGCTCAAAAATCCGAGATGGATTTTAGGGTGTTTTCATGCTCAGCAAGCCAGGCGGGAAACCGCTTTTTTTCCATGACACTGATTCTGGTACAGTCCTTTTCGCCCAGCGCAGCGGTGTTGTAGGCATCGCAGAGCAGGCCGGTATCGTCAGCCATGACGAAGGTGGAGAGGACATCCAGAAGCTGCTTTTCTTCCAGATTGTCGTAGTCACGGATACGCCGGGTGGGAAGGCACTGGTCATAAACCTGCGTAAAGCACACCACACAATCGCTGAAGTGGGGCATGGGATGCTCTTTGGCGTATTGCTCCAATGAGAAGTAGAACGGGTCGAGCAGAAACTCAGTGTTTTGCCTCTGCTTGCGTTTTGGGAGCAGGCCAGGCAGGGTGACATCCAGTACACCGTCCTCATAGACAACCTCAATTCCGTGTACAATACCGGCGGATGTCAGGTAATCGCCTTTGCGGATGGTGGTGCTGGAATATATCAAATGCCGCAGCCTGCAGGCAATTTTCTCTGCTCGCAGGGCGGCATCAGTGGATAAGACTTCATAGTTGTCCGGATAGCGCTGAATATCCGTGGTATCCATCGCGTAAAGAGCATTGCTCAAACGGGATATATCATCAAGAATGCTTCCAATCCGGTGTGAGATGATTTTTCGTTCCAATCAAGTTCCTCCTGTTTTTTTAAAGTAATGCACCTGGCCCGCTGCATCCACGGTGCAGAAACCGGAAATGCCAGGGCAGTCAATGCGGCGAATGTCTTCCGGATTATCGATCAAAATGATGCGGCGTCCACCGCTGCGGTCATCCCGAAGCGCATGGTTGATTAGGGCCTCCTGGCCGGAAGCTGCGTAGACGATTTCGTATAGTTCACCGTTTGCAAAGAAGATAAGCTTGACCGGAAAATCACCGGGAGCATGGTATTCCACCTGCCCGATAAAATCCAAGAGTACCCAGGCAGCCCGTATCAGGGAGCTGTCCGATTTTGCTGCCCAACCAGACGGAAAGTAACCGCCTGTATCAGTTTGAAAAATACGGCCCTGCTTTTGCAGATGGGAGAGCAGGGTCTTGATGATTTCTTCTTTGCCAGGGTGAAAGCAAAGAAGCTGCTGCATATTGAGACCGGGATACATCGTGACGATCCGCAGCAGAGCCGCAGCTTCATTTCCATAGATTTCAGCCCTGGTCTTCATGGGTATCACCTCCAATGGCGTAATATAGGCGTATTCAAGACGCATTAAATAGGAAGGAAAGCCAGTCAGTGTAAGCCCAAAGGATGATCTGGCTGGCAAAACTGGCTTTTAGGCGTAATACAGACGCAAAGCAGACGCATAGCGGCGTCTGGCAGGAAAGTTGCACATGGGAATCACCTCGCCTTTCAAATTGTTATATCTGCTGTTCGGCAGATGTGGATTGTTCACGGCGTTTTCGCTCTACGATTTCACGCAGCTCGCGGCGGTCGGTAGTGATCAGATCCTTTTCCAGGGGGCTGGCTTTGAACTCCACCATAATATTGTTGTTATTGGTAGAAATCAGACCGTGACCTCTTTCAAAGTGAGTGATCTCCATTGTTTCAGCATCGGACAGGTGCAGGGCTTCCTGTACCCGCTGGGCTTCGTCGTCCTCCAGATTCAGAATAATCTTGGTCTTGGAGTTGTTGATGATGCCCTTACCAAATCTGCCGCCGTCAAGGTCAAAGAAATCGGCAAGATCCTGGCTTGCAAAAATCGAGGCGCCGCCGTAACCGCGTATGGTTTTGGCAATTTCCAAAAGAAAATCGCCGGCCAATCTTACACCAGCAGCACCGGCACCGGATAGAAGCTGCCAACACTCATCAATGAAGATGGCTTTTTCTTCTGTACGGTCGGCTTTGGCTCTGTCCCAAACAAAGTCCAGCGCCACAAACATACCTACGGTGAGCAGGTCTCCGGTGAGGGAGGAAATATCCAAAACAGTGTACTTGTTGTCGAGCCGAACATTGGTCTGCTTATTGAAGGTGCTGGCGCTTCCGTTTACCAGACGGTTTAGGATGTGGGCCATGCGCATCGTTTCCTTGGAGGTTTTCAAAATTTCGTACAGGTCACCAAGCACCGGCATCTCACGGTACTGGCCGGGCTGTGCAGGGTCTTCCAAAGAGGCGTTATCATGAGTGATGCCTTTTGTGTTATAGGTACGAACAAGGGCTTCGTCCAAAAGCTGTCGTTCCTCGTGAGACATATCGGGGATCAGCAGACTGAAAAATATGTGGAGCTGCTGGATCTTTGCTGCAAGTTCAGATAACTGGATGCCTGGACCGTCCAGAAGTTCATTCACCGAGCGGTCTACCCGCCGAATCTCCATGACATTGATGCAGTGGGGACTGGCCGGTGAAATCTGGATAAAGGAGCCGCCCACATTGGAGCAGGCGCGATGGAATTCATGGCCTTTTAGGGGCGCAACAATGAAAATGGGGATATTTTTCCGCCTCATTCGCAGCGCCATCAACTGCATGGTAAAGGTTTTGCCGGCTCCGCTCGTGCCAAGGATCGACATATTGGCGTTCTTATAGACCGCAGAATTGAAGATGTCCACGATGATAAGGGAACTGTTGTACTTGTTGACACCCAGCAGGATACCGTTATCATCACACATCTCATAGGATGTAAAGGGATAACAGCTTGCGGCACCGCCTGTCAGCAGGTTGCGCTTACCCCGCTCATACAGTTTCTTTTCCATTGCCACCAATGGCAGGGCAGATAAAAACGCCTGTTCCTCCCGAAAATGGCAGGTGCAGGCGTTCATGTCTTGTGAGAGCAGGAGCTTCTTCATTTCGCTGACCTTCCATTCCAAGTCTTCCTCGTTGGAGGCAGTAATGGTAATCAGCAGATTCAAGTAGTAGAAGTCCTCGTTGTTGGCAAGGCCCTCTTTGAGAAAGTACCCGCTTCGGATAGCGCCATCAATGTCATCAAAGTCGGTGTTGGTGTCGCTGGCGTCCTTGATTTTGGAACGGTTGATACGCAGCTGCTGTCCGACTTTCTGGATGATGGTTTCTTTGGGCTGACGGGAGAGGAACATATCCATATCGATCCCGTCACCGGCATTGACGATAAGACTGAGCCAGCCGGCTGGAACCTGCGTTTTGTAGCCATCAGAGGGCACCAGCAAATAAGCATAATACAGACCGTCAATGCAGATATGGTGACCATGCGTGAAGTCAATGCTTTTTGGCGCACAGAATTCGGTGGCAGGGATATGGTCGATCTCACTGTCGCGCCCTTTGGCAAGGTACTCAGCCACAACCTCCTGTGCCCGGACGGAGAGCGGCTTTACAGCACTTTCATTTCTGCAGAGCAGGTTATAGAGGACATCTACCGTAAACTCATCCCAGTTTTCCGGAACGATGACCTCGTTACCGCACTGACGGAGGTAGTTGGTAGCAGTATGGACTGCACTTTGCAGGGCATTGATTGCCTCGCCTTCTTCATCAGAGCGCTTGGTGTTGCTCCACGGCTCATATTCAAAAATCAGGAAGAAACGTCGGGTAATTGCCTCACGGGAACCGATCTGCTGAACGAACTGGAGGTAGTCTTCCTGCATGAGCAGACACTGTTCATTGGTCTCCTGTTCCATCTCCTTCCGAACGGTATCCAGATGGCGGTTGATCTCTGCCCGGCGTGTCAGTACCTTGATTTGCAGCTTGATGGGGCTGATTTTCAAGTAGGATACAAAGGAATAGATGATGTTCCGCTGTTCCTGGGCGCTGCGCAGCATAAAATTGATGGGTACTACCTCGACGACCTTGACATAGCGGTGGTCTTTCGTGTAGATGATGCCGTTTTCAATTTTGGAAATCGGCAGATAATCTGCTACCGGGTTAAGGCAGGCGGGCTTCGGCTCCTGAGTGCGGATAGGGCGTTTTACTTTGCGCTCCTTGGAGACCTTCTTTTTTTGCTTGGCGGTTTTCTTCTCTTTGGCAGGCTTCTGCTTTTTCACAGGACGGAGTTTTTGGCGGATCTCGTAGCCACGAACTTCATCAAACTCCGCTGGGAAATCCTCTCTGCCGGAGCGCCGTGACCGCCTGGGAGCCTTATCGGGCTTGTGTACCTTCTTTTTGATATGCTTGCCGCCATGCTCTGCCGCAGGAACCGCATCTTCTGCGCTGTTACCGCCTACAATGCGGCGATTTCGCAGGTACTTTATGAAAATCAGCAGAAAAGAGGAAAGGCTCTCACCGGAAACTCCGATAAGCGCCACCAATGCTGCTGGCAGTGCGGTCAGGCACAAAGCGATGATACGGGCAGTCAGGCCAAGAGGGAGCAATGAAAAAACCGGCACACCAATGGCAAATGCCAGGATGCCGGCTTCAATCACATTGCGGGCTTTGAACATACCACCGAAGAAGGTGCCTGACTCGATGAAATTCGGTGGTATTATGTAGGTATCTCGGTCGATTTTATGATTCATGATTAACCTCGTTTCCGAAGCCGGGCGGGCACATCAGCCGATAATCCAGAACGGACCGCCAGCTCCAGCGCGCCGGCTGGCCTCATTTAAGATAATGGACAGATCCCAGAGCTGTTCGCTCCGTGTGTAACTGGCAGGGTCAGCCACCATGATCTTGCCGTCTTTTACGCCACGCAGGACAATGAAGTGACCGGAAGAGGTAAAGTGGCCTTCAGACATGATTGCTACTACCAGTTTACCATTAGCCAGTGCGTCTGTGATGCGCTGTGGTTCCGCAGTGGTACAGCCGGAAACCGGAAGCCCCATTCCCCAGCGGCGGCAGGTATCAGCGCATGGTAAGAACCACTGCTTTTACACCAGTAGCCGTTGTTGTAAGACCACTCGGCCATCTCCACAGGGTTAACCATATCGTCCGTCAGAGAGGACACCACGATTGCCATAGCGGTAGGGCCGCAGCCATAACCGCCAATATTGTCCGTACCATATGCTTTACCGGCATAGCGTTCATCCAGTTGATTGTAGTAAACAACAGGTGTGATCCCGTCGGTGAAAGTAACATCGCCCAGAGCGGTGATGCTGTTTCCGGTCCACGCTTCCAGATTTTGCAGCAGACCATCGCCCAAGAACAGGCTTAGGTTGGAAGCGTAATCAGATGCAAGCTCCTTTTGGTCATCGGTAAGCTGGAATACAACATCAGAAAAATAGGACTCACCGTTGTAACGGACAGTATAGACCATCCATGTTTCGGACACCGTTGTTTCTTCCCCAGTCTCCGGATCAGTCACGGTGCTCTCACGAATCTCTTGCTTGCTGGTGTAGGAATATAGATGCTGCTTGTTTTCCCGCAGGGTGGCGGCAAGGTCATTCAGAGAAATGCTTTCAAAATCCTTGTCTTTGGCCGCACAATACTGAGAGATAAACAGGTTGGCGTTATAAATGGGACCGCCGGAATAGGCATTTTTGACCTCCATATGGTCGGCTCCCGATGCCGCAAAGTCAGCTTCGATCCGGGCAAGTACATCATCCAGTGCCTCGCCCAAGATGCCGTTGAGGGTAAAGGTGATCTCGTTGGCGTTCTCAATAATCGCTGTTTCGCTATTCAAAATCGGAATTTCGGGGTCAGATGGCGAAAAAGCATTGGTCAGTCCGCCGAAAATAAGCCCGGGGAGCATGAGAACAAATAATACCGGCAGCATAAGCAGGGCAATGACTGCCACAATGATTTTTCCGATATGCTTCCGACCTGCCCACACTGCGCCTGCAACTGCACCGTAAGGACCGCCTGCGGCAGCGCCTTTGGCAGCGGAGGAAATAGCTTTTCCGGTTTTGATTGCGCCGCGGATGGTATGCGCTGCGGAGGCGCCGGTCTCCACAGCTTCGGAAAAACTGCTTTTTTGATCTTCTGGCATTTATATCTTGTCCTTTCTCCTCGGGGCTGGAGGCAGCTTTTTGACAATGGATTCGTTGAAGGCGATAGAACCGTCAGGAGCCATATAGGGCGATTTGTCAACAGCATCCACAGCGTACTGCTTATACCATGCTGTGCCATCCACGGCATGAACGGTGGTGTACTGGCCTTCCGGGGCAACATATTGGTCTGCGTGGTACATACCAAAGGAGATGCCTTCGGGATGTTCCGCAGTCACTTCTGTGCCGGTGATGCGGCCGCCGCCAATTTCGACATTTTGGAAGGTCGGAACATTTTCAGCTCCGGATTCCAGTGCCGCATATCCCATGTAAGAGTGCAGGGCTTCGGCGGCTTTTTCACCGGAAATGGAACCCATCTGGCTGATACTACCCGTGGCTACGCTGCCGATTACATTGTTGGCAAAATTGCCGCCCTTACTGACGGAAGAAGCGTACATATGGCCGCCGATCCCTCCGGCTGCAGCATCGCCTAAAAGACTGCCAAGACCAGAAGGCTTGGAGCCGGGAGTTGTGGTGGCTGTCTTGATGGCGCTGTTTGTGACTTTTCGGCTCACCACTCCAGCAAGACCGCCGCTGGCAAACCCTGCCCCAAAGCCGCCGCTGCCTTTACCACCGTTTGCGTTGACATTGGTGGAACTGCTGTTTCTCCCGCCGCCAAAGTGGTGACTGGAAAAGTTCTTGATGCCGCCGATGCCTCTGGCAGCAATCATAGCCTCAGCCAGCATGCTGCCGCCGGTATGTCCTACATTGACACCAAGACTGGAGAGGAAGGAATCGATTTTCTGGCCGACTTTGAGAAAGCCGATAGCACAGAGAAACCAGATAAACACATTGCCGGAAACGGCTTCTTTTCCCACAGCGTCTACCTGAGCCTGCACATCGCTTTCGGAGATAGCGGCAAAAGCCGGCTGGCAGAGCAGGCAGGAGAGAATTGCGACTGTAAAGGCCGCAAACAAAAATTTTTTGAGTTTCTTCAAGGATAAGACCTCCTTACAACGAAAGCGGGTTCGCAAGGAAGGACCCCACCATGCTTGTGAACAGGCGCAGGCACCAGGCGTTCATGACCAATAGGAAAATTTGACCGCCAAGCATCCGGCACCAGGATTTCCAGATGTTTGCTGTGGTCTGGCTGGCGCCCATAGAAAAAGCCACAGGAGCCGTGTAGACCAGTACACCGAGCAGCACATACCGTTCGGCTGCCTCGAACAGAAGTTTTAGGTAGTTCCAGGCCAGGATGAGAACCAAAATCAAGGTAATCAGCGCCACAGCCCCATTGGCACACACACCGATGATGACCAGCATCACGGAATTGAAATCTGCAAAGCTTAATGCAGGAAGGTCGGACTCCATGATCCAGTGGTAGGGGGTGCCGCCGATGGTAAGAACAATATTGACGATCTCATCTGAAAAGAGCGTCAGCAGGATAAAAATAACGGAACGGATACTCAGCTTTACCGGGTCTTCTGCTTCCACACCTGCGCCAAGACCGAAGTTTTTGAATAACTGCCAGACCCAGTTGAGCAGGATGATCCCGATTGCCAGAGCCACGAAAACAGAGTACATAGTCTCTGCTGCGGGAAAATAACGCAGAAATACAGCCATATCACAGCCCAGCGCACCCAAAACCGATGTGGTCACCAGATCAAGACCGGCCATTACCTGTTCTGCGATCCATTCCACTATGCCGTCTAAAATGCCCATAAATGCAAGCCTCCTTTCCGGCGAGCAGTCAGACGGTCAATCAGCCTGTCCATTGTCCACCACTAAAGAGCGGTGTCACATACGCCATGATAAAGCCCAAGCCATTGAGGATAGCCCAGGTGATACAGATTCGTTTGAGCCAGGCGCGGCTTTCATCTACCGTCCGTCCGGAACGGGAGAAGTTCATGAGCAGCAAGGCTACCGAAGCAGTGACGATGGCGGCGATAGTGGAGATGGCAAGGATTTGGGTGTATACATCCTGCATGATCTCTTTGGCCTTGGTCCATACATCTGTTGCCGCATAAGCCGGCTGGCAGAACATCATGGACATCATCACACACAGGAAGGCGCTGTAAGCCACTTTGGGCAGCGAAAGCCTGCGCTTGGACTGGGTATCCGGCTCCTGAAGCTGCGGAGTTTGAGGGGTTTTCGTTTTCTTCAATTTGCGATCCTCCAATTCTGAATGATTTTTTGATGCTCAATAGGGAACAGAAAAACCCACACCTGTCAAAACAAATGTGGGCTTTCAAATGGCCGGGCGTCCATCTGGGCAGCAAAAAAGCACCCTGATGAAAGGTGCCGTTACTGTCCTGTTCGGTTTTGGGTGCAAGTTTGAGCATATTCAGTTTAACACATCGGTATTTACACTGAAAGAGCAGAACCATGCCAATTTTGTTCCCGAATTGTGCCAATTATTTGCCCGATTGTCCGGAAGGTGATTTTGTCTCTGGAAAGAACTGTTCCAGCATGTCTAAACTGTCCTTGGAGGTATAGCCCCAAAGGACGGAACTGAGGGCTTCAATAGCTTCCCGGCGTTTGCGGTAGTAGGTTCTGAAACTGATGTCACGAATATGCGGTCGTAGGGTCTCGATGATTTCCTCAACATTTTTGAGCTGCTGCGGCGAGAGGAAGGAGTAGTACAGCAGCCAGTAATATGCCTCACCGTTTTTGTGCTTGGTACGCAGCAATTCGATTGCGGAATCCAGCAGCTTGAGCATTTTGTGGCTGCGTTCAATGCATTTGGCATGGTGCTCGATGTCACTTCCGGCCAAATCAGCGCCAGCCAGATAGACTGAATCCAGAAAATCCTCGATGGAGGTGCCATACTCGATCTCAAACTTGGTGCGGACATGCTGGACAGAAAGCTCCAGGCTCCACACAACATCCCGGTATTTTTTCAGCAGTTTCCAGGTGTCATGGTACAGGGGATTATCAGCAACATCAGGTTCAACAAATTTTCTCATTTCAGGTTCCTCCTATTTTCGTGCTCCTCAAAGGGAGTGAGTGTAAGTTCAAAAGTGGCGATTGAAGCGTTTGTGCCGCAGAGGATGGTCAGACCAAAGTGGGCCGTAGATTTCCCTCGCGCACGCGGAATCAACTCTTCCCAGCAGTCGTCCGATAAGGGATATAACTTATAGCGGGAGAGCGGACAGGAAAAGCAGGAAATCCCTTGCGTAGATAGGATGTCAGCCATCTTGCGGAGTATCGTTTCAATGTGCGATTTTGAAACGCTGGAAAGTGCATCCAAAACAATGACCTCATGCTCAGAGATGGAATGGCTCTCTTCGGTTTCAGCAGTTTCCGGAAGCTCCAGATGAATGTTTAAGGTCATGGCAACTTCCTCCTTGTCGATTAAAACATCGGAAATCTCAAACATGGTGGACAGGTAGTTCTGCAGGTAGATCACGCTTCCATGCCGGCCGGGAAACGACATGATAGAGATATACCCAAGACTGTCCAGCTTTTTCAGTATCCGGCATACGGTGGCGCGTGACAGCCCCCAGCGGCAGGAGAGTTCGGTATAACTGACTAACGGGTTTCCTGTACCATTGCGAAAGTAGGCTACCGGACCGACCTCTGACCCCTGCACCTGCGTATCGTTGTAGACAGCGGATATCCACAGATCCAGAATGATGTCCATTTCAGAGCAGCGGGCAGAGCTGACCAGTTCCAGGGCAACAGAGACTGGAAGGAAGAAAAAACCGGTATCCTTTTGGCATGGGGCATTGTACTCCAGTGCGGAATTGTGGCGGGCCCAGTGGAGGATTTTATATTTGACTACATTGCCACGGCCCAGCAGTGTATAGGAAATCAAGTGCTGCTTCTGAAGGGTATCCAGCATGGACAGCGCCTGCCGATGAAAGCGGGTGCGGAACCAGCAAGACAGTTCCTTGACGGTGCACACCCATTCGCCGGGCGAGACTGTATAACTGATCCCGTCAATACGGCGGTATGAGGTGCGGAAGTTTGCATAGCTGCAAAGTACAGTAAAATGAAAAAGGCCGGAGCCTCCGTTTATGCGGATGCTCCGGTCGTTGATCAGCTTGTGGATGAACTCACGATAAATCCGGCATCGTGGGTAATCTACCACTTGTTTAATTTGAAGTTGGTATTCAGGCATGGCAGTCTCCTCTTTACTAATCATTAAAGGTAGGGAAATAAAAGTCATAAAATGTTTCAATAAAAACCGTTGACTTGGATGGGCTTGGAGGTTATCATATAATATGTATGCGTCTGCAATTAAACAAACAAGCCGTTCTTCATGTAGAGATTATGGTGGATACGGCATACTGGGATAGCATAGCAGAATGCTGCCATTCCTGTGCCAGTAATATGCCATAACAGACGCACTACAACTTTCTACAATTTTTCTACAACTTTTGAGGCGAAAAGGACGGCACAAGAGGACGCAAGACGAATGAAAAAAGTTTCACGAATCGAGTATTGTGCGAGTTTTGAACCCTTACAGAGCGGCATGGGGCAGGATGGAGAGAGCAAAATTTTATTCCCCACAATGAAGTCCCTGGACGCTGACAAGAAAGCTTCCAAGACTTCTGAAGCAGCTCCGGCAGAGGCTGAAAAACCGGTTGAAAAGATTGATTTTTCTAAGGTAAAAGTCGAGCCATTGTTTGAAGAAATGGTTGATTTTGATACATTCAGCAAGTCAGATTTCCGTGCAGTAAAAGTTAAAGAGTGTGTTGCAGTACCGAAGTCAAAGAAACTGTTACAGTTCACTCTTGATGATGGAACAGGCACAGACAGAACCATTTTAAGCGGTATTCATAGCTTTTATGAGCCGGAAGAACTGGTTGGAAAGACTCTTATTGCTATCACAAATCTTCCACCGAGAGCGATGATGGGCATTGACTCTTGCGGTATGCTCCTCAGTGCTATTCATGAAGAAGAAGGCGAAGAAAAGCTTCATCTTCTGATGGTTGATGACCACATTCCGGCAGGTGCAAAGCTCTATTAAGATGAGAAACTGAGCCTTGCGGCGGTGTGCGCTTGCGAACACCGACATAAGGCGAAAAACGCACGGAGACGCCAGTCGACGTGATGTAAAGATGTACTGTTTTACCGAATAGACGGGACGTACTTCATTTGATAAAAAACTAAAAAACAGCGATTTACATCAAACTTACATCAATTAATGCAAAATTAAGTGCAAGCAAGAAAAAATCGCATAATTAGTGCAATGAGTGGGCAATTCCAATCGGAGTTGCCCATTTTAAAACAAACAGAAATTTGCATTATATTTTATAATTAAGTGGGCGGTCAAAAATGGAATAAAAGAAGCCTATAGGGATATTACAGGGAAAGTCACTACCGAGGATATTGAGGCAGAACAAATATGTAACGAAGAGGAAAAATAGTTAATAAAGAGAGGTGCATATGCTATGCCAGGTATACTCGTGGTTGAAGATGATGAAAATTTAAATCGTGGAATTACATTTTCACTGAAAAAATCCGGATATGAGGTTTTTTCAGCAGAATCAGTGAAAAAAGCGAAAAGAATTGCAAGTGATCATAATGTGGATGTTACCATTTGTGATGTGAATCTTCCGGATGGGAATGGACTGGAATTTGTAAGGTGGATGAGATGCAATTATAATACATACATTATTTGTCTTACAGCACTAGATCAGGAGATGGATCAGGTCATGGGATATGAAGCAGGGGCAGATGATTATATTACAAAGCCGTTTAGTCTTTCGGTACTTCTTTTGAAAATAGAAGCACATTTCCGCCGCAGACAGGAGAAAACGGAAGCCGGAAAGATGATTTCGGGAGATATCGTATTTATCGCAGGAGAAATGAAAGTCCTGATAAAGAGTCGTGAAATCAGTCTGACAAAAACGGAGTTGAAAATGCTGACTTTTTTTCTTCAGAATCCGAAACAGATTCTTTCAAAAACACAAATATTGGAAAATGTGTTTGATCTGGAAGGGGATTTCGTGGATGAAAATACAATCGCTGTCAATATCAGAAGACTCCGTGAGAAAATCGAAGACAATCCGGCTGCACCGGTCTATATAAAGAATATCAGAGGTCTTGGGTATATATGGAATCAGGAGGTAAGGCGGTGACAAAGAGATATCGCAAGAAGATTACAGTAGTGCTCTCCTTGGTATTACCTGTCATATTATTGTTTGCAATATTAAATTGCTTTACCACGTATGTGTTTTATGAAGATTATAAATATAAAATGAATCTTATGACAGAGATTGCTGCAAAGGAAGAATTTTCCGGGATGGATGCTGTTTCGGAATTGCTTAAGGATAAGGATATTGAAACCAACGAACAGGGAAGGCGATTATTGGAGCAATATGGATACTGGGGGAATAAAGGGAATGCATTTTATTCGCAATTCCGGCATCAGGTTATGGTGACCGGTGCTGTAAGCACTGTGATATGCGTGCTTCTTTTGACTTTTTTACTTTATTGGAAGAAAAAAGAAGATGCGTGTCATCAGAAAATTTTAGACCAGTTGGAAGAAATTCTGATCAGATTCCGTGAAAATAAATTTGATGATTTACTGAAAACGGAAAATCATGCAGAACTGGAAAAATTGAATGACCAGCTTGAAGCAATCGGACATCATATTCAGTTGATAAAGGAAGAAGCAAGGGCAGAAAAGGAGAACACGAAAGAAATGGTTTCTGATATTTCTCACCAGTTAAAGACACCGGTTGCAGCTTTGGATACATGTTTTAGTGTGCTGATGCAGAATGACTTAAGTGCCACAGAACAGGAGGAGTTTCGTATCCGTTGTCGGAGTGCTCTGGATGGACTGGAGACATTATTGCAGTCGCTTCTTGAAATATCCAAGATGGAAACTGGACTGATTCAGATTAATAAGAAAAAACTTCCGCTTATGGATACTGTCATATCTGCTGTGAACCGCACTTATCCTAAAGCGGATGAGAAAGAAATGGAATTCGTTTTTGACTATGAAAAAGAGCTGGAAACATGCACGATTATGCAGGATAAAAGGTGGCTTGGTGAAGCTGTGATCAACGTTCTGGATAATGCGGTCAAGTACAGTCCGTGTGGTTCAAAAATATTTATCCGGTTACAAAAAAGAAACGATCTTGTAAGAATGGAAATTGAGGATCAGGGAATTGGTATTCCGCAGAATGAGTATCACAAAATTTTTCAACGATTTTACAGAGGAAGTTCCAAGGAGGTCATGGAAAAGAGTGGTACAGGAATCGGACTTTTTCTATCGAGAGAAATTATCGAAAAACACGCAGGTACGATTATGGTAACCTCCGGCAAAAAGAAAAAAGGAAGCACGTTTGTGATTCAATTACCATATGTTGGTTAAATTTTAAGTGAGCAGAAATCTTACAATTCTGTAAGACTTCTGCTCGTTTTTTGAAAGTGAAATGAAAGATTGCCCTGATACAATTTGGATGTAAGATGAAAAGGAGGCAACACATGAGTGTGATATTAGAAACCAAGCAGCTTTGTAAGTTTTATGGCGCAGGTGAGAATCAGGTCAAAGCGGTCAATCAGGTGGACATTCAGATTGAGCAGGGAGAATTTGTCGCAATTGTTGGAAAGTCAGGTTCCGGTAAAAGTACATTACTTCATATGCTTGGAGGGCTAGACACCCCGACAAAAGGCAGTGTTACTTTAGCAGGGAAAGATTTATACAGGATGAAGGAAGATGCCCTTGCTGTTTTCCGCAGAAGAAAAATCGGATTTGTTTTTCAGGCATTTAATCTGGTTTCATCTGTTAATGTCTGGGAAAATATTGTACTGCCACTGGGGCTGGATGGAAGAAAAGTGGATGAAGCGTATGTAAATGATATTATTGCAACTCTGGGGATTGAAAACCGGATTTATAATCTGCCAAATCAGCTATCCGGAGGACAGCAGCAGAGAGTAGCAATTGCAAGAGCACTGGTGAATCGTCCGGAAATTATATTTGCAGATGAGCCGACAGGAAATCTTGATTCTAAGACCAGTGATGAGGTAATCGCTCTGCTTAAGATGACAGCAAAAAAATATGGACAGACAATTGTAATGATTACCCATGATGACGAAATTGCACAGGTCGCTGACCGTATTCTGGTGATTGAGGACGGACAGGTGGTGGATTTCAGATGAAGACAATAAGCAGGATTGCATATAGCAATGACAAAAGGAACAGGACAAGAAGTATACTGATCATGATGGCAATCTGTCTGACCACGATGCTGCTTGTTATCATCAGTACTGTGGGAAATGGGGTAATTCATTTACAGAAAAGTCAGGCGGCAGGATCATATGGAAGCAATTATGGTCTGTTTGTTTCCGCAGATGGGTCGCAGTTAAAAGAAGTAAACCGCCGTGCGGAAATAGATGCTACAGGCACTATGTGCACCGAAGGTATCATAAAAGGCAATGAAAAAGGCGGGTTTGTCTGCATGGATGAGACTGCAAGAAAAATGCTTCCTTATAATAAAGAATATGAGTTGAAGGAAGGAAAGTATCCGAAAAAAATGCAGGAAATTGCCGCAGGAAGAGCATTTTTTCGTGCAATGGGGTATGGTGATGTAAAGATCGGAGATACGGTTACACTGGATTACCGCGCAGGGATGCAGTCAGAATATAAGCCGGAAGAATTTGTTGTCAGCGGAATCCTATATGATCGGGATGAGTATACCATCGAGGCATCTTATGTTGCTTTCGGGTCACAGGAGTTTTATGATGAGCACGTCGCAGAGAATGACAGACAGTATAATATTTATTTTACTTTAAATGATTCTGCAAATGTATCTATGAATAATATTGATTCGGTTATAAAGCAGATTGCAGCAGCTTGTGGGATCGAAGAAAAAAACGTTATAGTCAATGATCTCTATTTGCAATGGGTCTTGCAGCCGAGTTATGAAACGATTGCGGTATGCGGGGTTTTGATTCTTGCAATTGTACTTTTCTCTGTTGTGGTCATTTATAATATTTTTCAGGTCGGTATTGCCAACAAGATACAGGAGTATGGAAAAATCAAGGCTCTGGGAGCGACAAAAAAGCAGATGAAACAACTAATCTTCAGAGAGGGTATGTTTTTGACAATTTCTTCAATACCAGTTGGATTGCTTCTTGGTTTTCTGATTGCAAAATGCGGTTTTAACTGGCTGGTAGAACAGGGAAACCTTGTATCAACCGGAACTGGCTCTATGGGAGTCCAAAATCAGCAGATGCCACTGTTTTCCCTGCCTGTTATGCTTCTATGTATTTTCGTGCCATTTTTTACCGTTGCTTTGGCGCTGCGTAAACCAATGAAAATTGTTTCACGGATTTCACCTATCGAAGCAACACGGTATTTAGAAAATGCAGAAACACACAAAAAAGGAAAACGAAATGGCAGAAAAAATGTCACCGTGTTTTCTATGGCAATGGCAAATGTAACGGGTAATCCCAAAAGAACTATTGGTACTATCCTCACAATGGGTTTTTCTTGCGTATTGTTTGTGATTATCTCTAATTATGTGGGAAATATTGACACGGAGCATGAAGCACGTCTTTCCGTTAATCATGGACAATTTGAACTGCAGCTTGACTATTCTGCTGAGTACGATGAAAGATATCCGGAGAATAATCTGGATACGATTCTGACGGATGATCCATTGAATGATTCGCTGATTGAAGAAATCAAAAGCATTCCAGGAGTGACAGATGTCATGACGAGAGAGATTGTCTCTGTAAATCTGAACGGAACAAGATTTCCGGCTGATATTGTGAGTAAAAAGGATTTTGATTTTATGCGCCAAGAAGGGGATATTGGCTCTATGGACTATGATCAGGCGGTAAAGAATGGTGATATTTTCTTTGGCTGGTCAACGTGGATGGAACAAGATGGATATGCTCCGGGTGAATCCATTGCATTTGACTTTGAGAATGGAAGTGAAACCTATACCTATCAGGGAAAGATTGCAGGATCTTTTGTAAGTGCGGACACTTATCTTGTCATTCCGGAAGGTGTATATCGTTCCATGAATCCGAGGGGAACAGCCTATGGCTATCTGTGGGTGGACTGTGATAAAAAAGATGTGGCATCTGTGGAACAGAGTCTGAATACTTTGATTTCTAATACTTCGCATATAAAAATGGATACTTATCATGCACAGTTACAATATGCAGAATTAGCAGCCCGCATGATGAAGCTCGGCTGTTATCTGTTTATAGCGGTTGTAGGACTCATCGGTTTTATGAATATGGCAAACACCATGATCATGAATATTACGACAAAAAAGCAGGAATATGGTGTATTACAGGCTGTGGGTATGACAAATAAACAATTAAATTTATGCCTGCAGTTACAGGGGCTGATTTTTACGGTTGGCACCATATGCGTAGCTTTGATCATTGGTCTGCCGCTCGGCTATGCACTTTTTTCCTATGCAAAACATAATGGAATATTTGGAATGAATATCTATCATGTTCCAATCGTACCAATTTTTATTATGATTTTTTTGGTCGGTCTGTTGCAGATTGTACTTTCCTGCGTTTTAAGCAGTAATCTGAAAAAGGAAACGCTGGTAGAAAGAATAAGGTATGATGGATAGCAAGTAATATGTAATGAACTAGGTCTTAACGAAGAGGAAAAATGATACTGATATCAAAAAATATGCAGAACAAATGAAAGCAAGTTGGATTTTAAATGGTGGAATTGAAGAAGAATGGGAAAGCTATCTGCAAAAAATGGAGGACTATGGACTTTCAGAGTATCTGGAGATCAAACAGAAATATTTTGATGCATATATAGAGTCATTATCAGAAGAAAATTAATACAGAGGTGATAAACATGAGTGAAATGGTAGAAAAAGCCAGAAAATATGAGCTTGAAGAGAGTATGAAAGTAGCACAGGATGACAGACCAGTATATCATTTTTCAAATCCGGTCGGCTGGATGAATGATCCGAATGGTTTTTCTGACTATAAAGGGGAACATCACTTATTCTTCCAGTATTATCCGTATGCAACACATTGGGATTCTATGCATTGGGGACATGCAAAAAGTGCGGATTTTATCAAGTGGGAATATCTTCCGGCAGCATTGGCACCAGATCAGGACTATGACAATTTTGGTGTATTTTCCGGTAGTGCTATTGAAGATGGAGAAAAGCAGATACTGATTTATACAGGTGTAGAGGAAAAAGTAGTTGAAAATGGAGAAAAATGTATCCGCCAGAATCAATGCGTTGCAATAGGAAATGGTGTTGAATATGAAAAAATTAAAAATAATCCGGTTGTGACTGCGGATATGTTACCAGAAGGCAGTAGTCTGGAAGATTTTAGAGATCCGAAGATTTGGAAGGAAAATGGAAAATACTATATGGTTGCCGGAAGCCGCCATAGTGACGGAAGCGGTCAAATTGCGTTGTTTTGTGCAGAAAAACCGGAAAAATGGGAATTTGCAGGAATTTTAGATCGTAGTGAAAATAAGATAGGAAGGATGTGGGAATGTCCGGATTTTTATCCTTTAGATGGAAAACAGGTTCTTATGATTTCACCACAGGAAATGGAAGCAGAAGGATTGGAATTTCACAATGGTAACAATACAGCATTTTTGATTGGAGCTATGACAAAGAAATGCTGAAGTTTACGAGAGAAAAAGTACAGTGCGTAGATTATGGACTTGATTTCTATGCACCGCAGACTATGGAGACAGAGGATGGAAGAAGGATTTTGATTGGCTGGATGCAGTCATGGGATAATCCGATGTATCCGGATACTCAGCGATATTCTGGTATGATGACTGTTCCGAGAGAGTTATCAATGAAGGGAGGAAGAATTTGTCAGAAGCCAGTGCGTGAGCTTGAAAATTATCGCAGCAATGTTATAAGTTACGATAATATTTGTATTCACGAAGAGACAGAATTGAAATGCATTAGTGGAAGAAGTATCGATCTGGAAATAGCTCTTAAAGGAAATGAATATGGAAAATTTAGAATAAAACTGGCTGCGGATGAAAAGTACTATTCAGAAATAATCTATGACAAGGATGAAAAAACACTTACATTTGACCGGACTCATTCTGGTTTCAAGAAGGATACAATAAGTACACGCAGTATGTATGTCTCAGATAAAAAAGATGTGATAAACCTGAGAATTTTAGTAGACAGATTTTCTGTGGAGATATTCGTAAATGATGGGGAACAGGTAATGACCTCACTGATTTATACACCGGTAGATGCTTCTGGAATTAGTTTTGCAAGTAATGGAAACACACATTTGGATGTAACCAAATATGATATTGAGGTAAAGTAATGGAAAAATATGATGTTGTAGCAATGGGCGAATTACTTATTGACTTTACACAAAATGGATATAGTGAACAGGGAAATCCGATTTTTGAAGCTAATCCGGGAGGAGCCCCATGTAATGTGCTTGCCATGTTACAAAAGCTGGGAAGGAAAACGGCTTTTATTGGTAAAGTTGGTCAGGATGGTTTTGGATTACAGCTCCCTTTCTCTTACAGATGAGCCGGTGAAAATGGCAACCATGAATGCTATTGAGGCAGCTGAGAAAGCGGGTGTCTGGATTTCTTTTGGTCCGAACTTAAGAAAACCTTTATGGGAGAGCGAGGAACAGGATTATGAGAAGGCCATAAGAAAGCTTCGGACAGAATTCCAGATTTCTCTGATTCTTTTATCGTTGGGAAAAGACGGCAGTCGTGCTTATTGTGGAGAGAAGACGACAGAGGCTCCGGCATTTTTGAATGAAAATACGATTGAAACAACCGGTGCGGGAGATGCCTTTATGGGCTGTATGCTGCATCAGATTTTGAAGAAGGGATATCAAAACCTGAGCCGACAGGATATGGAAGAGATGCTTGTGTTTGCGAATGCAGCAGCATCAATTATTACAACCAGAAGAGGTGCTCTTCGAGTGATGCCAGAACCAGCAGAAAATGATTGACTTTTGAAAAAAATATTGATAAAATCCAATTAAAGAAAAGGGAGTAGCTAGCCATACGTGTTCGCTTATCCGTCAGTACAGTTGTTGGAGACAATAACTCGGAAAGTGATTAAATAGCGAGACTTTTACTGTAATGTCTGCAGTAGAAGTCTCTTTTTTTATGCCTACTGCAGGCAAAAAACAAGAAAGAGGTGGCGTGCAATGATGTTACATGTATTGTTACTAACAGTAGGATTTGTATTTTTGGTGAAAGGCGCGGACTGGTTCGTGGAAGGGGCTGCGGGAATTGCTAAAAAACTTGGGATTCCCCAATTGGTTATCGGACTAACGATCGTGGCTATGGGAACTAGTATGCCGGAAGCGGCAGTCAGTATCACATCAGCGTTAAGCGGCAGCGCGGGGATTTCCATTGGAAATGTGGTCGGGAGTAATATTTTAAATATCCTGATCATTCTTGGAATTACTGCAGTTCTTACTAATGTAAGGATACAGAAAACCACATTCCGCTATGAAATTCCGTTTATGATCGGTATTACCATAATCCTTATGGCATTTGGAATAACAGGAAATCAGATCACTTTCCTGGAGGGCATTTTGTTCTGGCTGTTGTTTCTTATATTTCTTGGATATTTGTTCGTGATCTCTAAAAAAGGATCAGTCCAGGATGAAGAAGAGATAAAAGAGCTTCCTCTATGGAAGGGAGTATTAGGTATCATAATTGGAGGAATTCTGGTGGTTAAAGGAAGCGATTTTGCAGTAGAGGGAGCAACCGAGATTGCAAGATATTTTGGAATGAGCGAACGATTTATTGGTCTTACAATTGTTGCTTTCGGAACATCACTTCCAGAACTGATGACTTCCGTTACTGCAGCCAGAAGAGGAAATGCGGATATTGCCATTGGTAATATTGTGGGAAGTAATATCTTTAATATTCTGTTTGTAATTGGAACAACTGCACTGATCTGTAATGTTCCGTTTGATCAGAAATTTGTGATAGATACAATCGTTGCGATATTCAGTGGTGTACTGTTGTGGGCAGGAACCATTCGTTATAAAGAACTTCGTAAAAATTGCGGAATCGTTATGCTATTGTGTTATGCCGGTTATTTTATTTATTTGTGCAAATAAAACATAGAATTTCCATTAGGAAATATAGAATTCAGAATAGGCGAGTACATAATAATTTTATGTAAACTCGCCTGATTTGCTTTTATTATCATGATTACTGCATGATTCGGAATAAACCGATTACAACGCCAAGAACTTCAACGTGATCTACGATGATCGGATCTAAAGCGTCGTTTTCTGGCTGAAGGCGGTAATGCCCATTTTCTTTGTAGAAGCGCTTTACGGTTGCGCCATCATCGATCATAGCAACAACAATCTCCCCATTTCTTGCGTAATTCTGTTGTTTTACAATGATCTGATCACCATCAAAAATACCGGCTTTGATCATGCTTTCACCCTTTACGCGAAGCATAAATGCCTGTTCATTAGGAAGCATCTCTACTGGAATCGGGAAATAATTCTCAATTCGTTCCTGCGCCAGAATCGGTTCACCGGCAGCAATGGTACCAACCAAAGGAACGTTCACCAGTTCACGTCTGGTTAAGTTAAAGCAGTCGTCAATGATCTCAATGGTACGAGGCTTTGTCGGATCGCGATGGATATAACCGTTCTTTTCCAGACTTTCCAGATGGGAATGTACGGAAGATGTGGACTTTAAGGAGACCGCTTCACATATTTCACGTACAGACGGCGGATATCCTTTCTTCAAAATACAGTCTTTAATATATTCTAATATTTCTTCCTGTTTAGGCGTAATCTTGCCCTGTGCCATATGATAACCTCCGTTTCACGAACATATATTCTTTCATTCTTATACTACCATAGGTTTTACAAAAATGCAAACCTTTGTTCGAGAAAATACGAAAAAAACATTGACAAACATATGTTCGCATCCTATAATAAGATTGTAAGCAAACACGTGTTCGATAAAGAAACGATAGAGGAATATTGTTCGTGAATGGGCATATATGCGAGGAGGACAGAGTATGAAGAAAGTGATAATCCTGTTATTAGCGGTATTGTTGATTTTGGGTTCTGGAATGTGCGGTGATGCGTTAGGTAACGCCATGGCAGAGGGACCGGAGGAGACGGTACGTCTTACCTATTATAAGAGTGTTCGAATAAGAACCGGGGACACTCTTTGGGATCTTGCAGAGCAGTATGCGCCAGATACAGATTTGACAATCGTACAATATGTAGAAAAGCTCCGTCAGATGAATTCTTTAAAAGATGATACAATTCATGCCGGAAACTATCTGACGATAATGTATCAGGAAGTAAAAAAGTGTTCGGATTAAGATCGGATCTAGATTGGATACTATCAGGATCAGATCAGGAACTGTGCCGACGATTGACAGAAACATTCGTTCTGTGTTATACTTGAGAAAGTTGATTTGACGAAGGCACAGAAGTGTTTTTTGACAGTAGAAGCTGTATTGCATATCACATAAATCGAATTTAAGGTAAATCTTATGATTTGATGTCAATATACAATCGATACGACAGATAAGATTGTGATCAGGAAGATCACCAGACACAGAGAGAACTCTGTTTGTTTTGGTGATCTTTTTCTTTTGGAGAGGAATTACTTATGAGTAAAGTTAGAAGAAATTAAAAGTTATTGGAATATTCAGGCGGTCGGAAGATCAGGTTTCCTGTTTCTGCCTGGAATGATAAATCAAAAAAGGAGAGTATCAGAATATGAAAAAACTGTACTTTGAATGTGCATCAGGAATCAGTGGTGATATGACAGTTGCATCGCTTCTGGATCTGGGAGCCGATGAAGCTGTATTAAGAAAAGCGTTGGCCAGCCTTCCGTTAAGCGGTTATGGGATTGAGATCTCCCGTGTAAGCAAATCTGGGCTTGATTGCTGTGATTTTAATGTCATTCTGGATGCTGAGCATGAAAACCATGATCATGATATGGAATACCTTCATGGTCACGATCATAGCCATGATGACCACAATCATCACCATGCTCATGATCACAGCCACGAACATAGCTACGAGGGAGACCATGAGCATCATCACGAACACAGTCATGAAGAAGGCCATGAGCATTATCACGAACATAGCCACGAGGAGGATCATGAGCATTCTCATGTCCATGCTTGCGGGGCAGAATCTGGAGATCATACGCACGAACATCATCACCATGACCACAGTCACGAAGGAGAACATACTCATGATCATGACCATCATGAACACTATCATGCGCATGAGCATCGTGGAATGCATGAAGTAATGGATATTCTCGCAGAAGCGGAGCTCTCTGATACTGCAAGAAAACTGGCTGTGAAGATTTTCACAATTCTAGGCGAGGCAGAAGCCAAAGCGCATGGTACAACTTTGGAAAATGTCCATTTCCATGAGGTTGGAGCTGTAGATTCCATCGTGGATATCGTCGGAGCGGCAGTTTGTCTGGATAATCTTGGAATCCAGGATGTTGTGATCCAGGAATTGGCAGAAGGACATGGAATGATCCGGTGTCAGCATGGACTCCTTCCGATCCCGGTTCCGGCAGTTGTCAATATCGTAGCGGCT
Organism: Lachnospiraceae bacterium AM48-27BH; assembly: GCA_003478355.1. Classification (GTDB taxonomy): domain Bacteria; phylum Bacillota; class Clostridia; order Lachnospirales; family Lachnospiraceae; genus UBA3402. The sequence goes on along the minus strand of QUFC01000002.1, from coordinate 2,277 downwards.
CATGGATTAGATCTGCAGATCACGGAGACAGAAGGAGAGCTGGTAACACCAACCGGTGCAGCAATTGCAGCAGCAATCCGCACAGAGGAAAAGCTTCCAAAACACTTCAAAATCATAAAAACGGGTCTGGGTGCTGGAAAACGTGCGTATGATCGTCCGAGTATCCTGAGAGTGATGATTCTTGAAACAACAGAAGGTGAAAAAGCAGAGTCTGGAACAGACGCAGTAGCAGCCCCTGCTGAAAAAGAAGGAACTGTGAAATTAGAGACCAATATCGATGATTGTAGTGGGGAAGAGTTAGGATATGTGATGGATCAGTTGTTTGATGCCGGAGCCAAAGATGTTCATTATACACCTGTCTTTATGAAAAAGAACCGTCCAGCCTATCAGCTGAATGTGATCTGCAAAAAAGCTGATGTAGAAAGATGGAAGAGATTGTATTCTATGAGACGACCACCATCGGAATCCGCCGCTTTGATTTAAAACGTTGTGAACTCCCTAGAGAAATGAAAGAAGTAGAGACCGAACTGGGAAAAGCAATGGTGAAAATCTGTTCCTATAAAGGAATGAAGAAAGCATATCCAGAATATGACTGTGTCAGACAGTTGGCAAAAGAGCATCATAAAACCTTTGATCAGACATTCCGTATTGTAAAAGCTGCTGCAGAGCAGTTACTATAGAATGATGAAAATGTTTGACAGACTTGTGTACCTGCTGAACTGACTGCAATAGAACAGAAGTTAGAAGGCAAAAGATAAAAAACACATAAAGGAGATCCGTTATGACTAGAGAAAATACAAAAAATTTAACCATATCCGCGATGTTTTTCGCCCTTGGAATTGTGCTCCCATTTTTGATCGGACAGATTCCAGCCATTGGCAAGATGCTTTCCCCGATGCACATTCCAGTATTGTTCTGTGGCTTGATCGTAGGATGGAAATATGGCCTGATCGTCGGCTTTTTGCTTCCATTAGTGCGTTCCGTCCTGTTTGGAATGCCCGCTCTGTTCCCAAACGCAACAGGTATGGCATTTGAATTAGGAACTTATGGTTTCGTAATTGCTCTGGTATATAGTCGTTTTCCACGCAAGAATACAATGGCTGTATATATCAGTCTGATCACAGCAATGTTAGCAGGACGTATTGTATGGGGAATTGCGCAGGTCATTATGTTAGGAGTAACAGGTGGGGCTTTTACATTCCAGGCTTTTATTACCATAGCTTTTGTAAATTCTATTCCAGCAATTATTCTTCAGCTTATTTTAATTCCGGTAGTAATGGCTTCTCTGGATAAGGCCGGAATTGTTTGTTTTACTTCATGATTTGAGCTGACAGATGATGATTTTTCCTCAGAAGAAGCCCAGAATCCGGATGCGGAAGACAATAGAGAAAACGTAGCAATCACTGATGACAAAGCAGAAGAGCAGGATGTATAGAAAATGATGTCCTGATGTTTAGAAAAATTTTGTACTTTATAGTTAGTGGTTAATAAATGGCTTAGATACAAGGATTATAGCATAAAGTCCATTTTGGATATGTTCCCCAAAATGGAAAATGTATATCTTTATACAATCACAGAATTTACTCACCTGTTTGTAGATATAAAACACATGAGGCCGGTCACGGAAATGCCCGAGGTCGACCGCACATTTCAATTTTAGGAAATAGAGATGCCGATGATTTCAGAACATGTCAAGATGTTGATACTGTTTGGCTCATTTTGTGGTGATCACTATTGCCTGTTTTTAGTCATAATTGAAATCCTTATATCTATTGCATTTTGGCAAATTTAAAAGGAAGGTTCCTTTGCCGTAGCAGATGACACCTTCCTTTAATGACTGATTTTTCCGTTGCCAGCCAACTGTCCGGCACCCGAAGTCCGGAGAGAAATTCAGATTTTATGTGTCAGTCCACATGATAGGCATATAGCCCATCTACTAACTATAGCATACACAGAATATCTAAATTATGCAACGAATTTATGAAGCAACTTGTGATAAGAAAACTAGGAATGTAACATTTTTAATCCTCTTTTTAGGATAATAAGCGAGAATCCTCGGTTATTCAATTGCCGAGATGAAAGTGTCTGAAACGCAAGCAAAATCGAAAGTTTGTTCGATTTTGCTTGCGTTTCTTTCTATATAGTAGTATACTATGTGTATGAAAGAAAATTTAATACATTCGAGAACTTGTGTATATAATATTAATTACCATGTGGTGTGGTCTGTGAAATATCGCAGGAAAATTTTATCAGCAGAGATTGAGATTTATCTGAAAG